>NZ_JABXKH010000125.1 GCF_017115105.1 Nostoc sp. NMS2 | reverse complement strand
AAGCCGATTTACTAGGGCATCAGCAGTTATTAGAAACTGAGAAGGTCAAACAGGAGTTAAGTCGATTTTTACAGAGTGAATGGCGAGATATTGCTGTTGGGAAAACGCTTACTCCCGGATTTCTCACCACACCTCTCAAAGCCTGCGCTTGTGCAGGGGTGCAGAGGAGCAGGTTCGCTAGAGGGAGAGTTCAAATACCAAGTTCTTTCCCCTCCGCCCCTCTGCTCCATCAAACGCCTGAAGCTGTGAGAAATACGGGTTACTTTTGACCGAGGAATGATTATCCGATTTGAAAATGCTAACAATTGCTAACACTTTCTTCCTGCTTCACCCTGGAAGCGTCGGCGCTACCCAGTTCACAGGCTGACACGACCGATCTGGCCGCCTTTTCCAAATTAATCGCTGCATTCAAATCGCGGTCGCATTCAAAACCGCACCCGCACTTAAATACTCGGTCTTTGAGTGTGAGAGATTCTTTTTTATTCCCGCAACGAGAGCAGGTTTTACTACTGGGATAAAATCTGTCTACCACTACTAAACTACTGCCATACAGTTGAGCCTTATACTCAAGCTGCTTACGGAACTCGTAAAAGCTCATATCCGCAATCGCCTTAGCTAGTTTGCCGTTAGCCAACATCCCACGCACGTTTAAATCCTCAATCCCGATAACAGCGTGGTTTTTACTGATGTAGGTCGTGATTTTGTGCAATGTATCTTTGCGAATGTTGGCTATTTTACGATGCAATCTAGCCACTTTTAATTGAGCTTTTCTATAGTTATTCGAGCCTACTTGCTTGCGACGATTCAGCCATTGCATACGAGACAACTTTTGTTCATATTTCTTGTAACTTTTTGCGCCTTCAAATACTTCACCAGTTGATAATATAGCTAAATGGTTAACACCAAGGTCTACGCCTACAAACTCCACAGCTTTAAGAGTAGGAGTCGGTTCTACTTCAAATCTGAAGGAAATAAACCACCTGTCAGCTTGTCTGCTAATTGTAACTGACTTAGGTTGAACTTGAGGTAATCGCTCATAGGTTTTTAAAATTCCAATTTTAGGAACTTGAATTTTGTGATTACCTAAAATATTGAATGTTCCCTCTAAAGTAAAACTATCATGCTTACCCTTCTTTTTGAATTTAGGACGGAGTGAGATTTTCTTGAAACATCTATCCCAAGCAATTCTTAATGCCATTAGTGATTGTTGGGGTGTTGATTTAGAGCATTCATAATACCAAGGATTTTCTTTCTTGACTAATGCTACTAACCATTTACACAAATCAAAATAACTAGGAAACTTAATCTTCTCTGCCGGGTTAGCTTTGTTGTGATCTAATATTTGCTTGGTCAAAGCTAACCCCCAATTCCAAGCGTGTCTTGCTACTCCGCAATGCTTTAAAAATGCTGTAAGCTGCTTGTTATTTAATTTCAATTCAGTTTTAAAGCCTAGCAGCATCTATCTAATCTCCGTAACTACTTAGTTATGCTATTTGCGAAGTTGATTACCCAACTAAATACCGAACAACTTGCGGATCTATCGCAGCAATCCGCTTTTTGATTGATTGTGGAGGATTCTTGAAAAACCGTTTTAAGTCCCGACTCTTGACTAAATAATTTCTAGCAGAACGTCGCATGGCTTTAAGCCAACCTAGTCTTACCCATCTAGCAACAGTAGAAGAGTTCAATGAAAGGGCTTGAGCAATTTGGTTACAACTATAATTGTCCAAAGTGGGACGTGCAGAATAACCCAAGGAGTACAGCTTTTTATGAACAGCTAATGTTGTGCGGTGATAGCCTCGGATTCTGAGCCTATACGCTATCTGCTTGGGTATATATGCTTCAGACATTTCTTCAAGTATTTCTAATTCTTCAGGAGTCCATTTTCGTTTCATTTCTTATTCTTCTTATGACTAAAGAAGCTGAACAAATATTATTTATTTGTGTTTTTCTAGCCGCTTGTATTCGTCCCAATTTCTGGGGTTGTGAGGTGATGAGTTTATTTCTGTAAATTCCCAGTTTTGAGAAGTAATATCAAATAGTTCAATTGCAGCATCAAACCCGCATTGCAAAAATCTAGTGTAGGATTCTTTAGACCATAGAATTGATTCAATAATTGCAGTTATTAACTTGAGATTAGTTTCAGTTGCCGCTCCTTCTTTTTGGAGCCAATCGATTGTTTCAAGTAGTTCTTTTTTAGAAGATGCCGCAGTAGATGGTGGTAGTGCAGCGATGGGCATAGAACCTGTTAGTTGTTTCATAAATCCTCCAATTCCCCAACACCCGAATCAGTTGCCACCTTCTTTTGAGATTTGGCTTTACTGATTTGAAATTCCGACGCTTTAATTACTGGCATTGCAGCTTCTTTCACTGCTGCTTTAGCTTGGTGGTAAAGGAATTGAACTACGCCCGAAGCATCTTCTTCATCTTCCACTTGCGCCCAGAGAGAACAGCCTACTTCGAGAGATTCGTAGTTTCCTAAATTGAATTTTCTTGAATAATTAATTGAGACAGTACCGATTTTCATGGAGTGATTTTGTTGCTAATTGATATAGTGGCGACTCTTGAGCGAATCGCCTTTATAATGCTTAATTACCGTTTGTTACCTTGTGGCAATACTTGGTGATTTTGAGCCTGTAAAGATGCTCTTGCCTCTGCTTCCGCAACAGGCGGGAATGCAGGCGCGGTAACAATCGCGTTTGATGCCCAGCGTTCGTAAGTCTCGTTAGTCACCCATTGCAATGTCGCCCCCGACTCCGCACCAGAGCGAATCATCTCTGCTGCAACTAAAGCGTCCTTTTCAAAGTCGGACTCAGGGTTACGGTACGACCACTGAATGAACCAATACGTTCCCAACGCACCTTCTACCTTCTGGAACTCGGCGCAGAAGATGTAGTTTTTGAGGACAGATGTGATCGCGGCGTAGCAGAATTCTTTCGGATCTCCGGGCATTCCATCCTCACACCATTGTTGGAAAGCACGATGAGCGTAATGGTTGTACAGTCCAGCAAATGAATCCTTACTCCGGCGGTGCATCAGAAAACTCAAAAGCATGGAAGCTGGCCCCTTGAACTGGTCTTTAAGTCCGCCTGTCACTGGAATCACCCACAATTCGGTAAATGGTTCATTGGTGAAGTTCTCGTTGATTGTGAGTAGACGGTCTGGGCGGGATATAGCGATCGCAAAGTCTGCCTTGTTACCTTTGAGATATCCTCCAGCTTGCGCTTCTAAGATTGTGATTTTTGGAGGGCAATCTAAAAGGAATTGCCCGTACTCTTTAGCGCAATTGGCTTGCAGTTTAGGTTGGCTGGGTGGGATGAGAAAAACACTGTTGTTGATTTTGATAGTTTCCATGTGTGCAAAGTGATGGCTGTGTTTATTTGAATGAGTTAATGGGCTTAGTTAGTCGGCAATTTGTCGGAATCTTGTGTAATTGTCAGTAAAAAACCGTGTTTGGTATTCTGCACTCGTACTAGTTCTCTATCGAGTAATGATTGGATTACTGTTCGTGAGAAATTAATGCTGTGCAAAGGAGCAGAACCACCATAGCGGCGCAAGAAAAGCAGTAAGCTAGCAGCTGTGAGGTCAGAGCAGTTTTTGGGCGATTTAGGCATGAGCTATGCCTCCAGGAATTGCTTTTAATTCGTACTTAAGCAGTTCAAGTTGGCGTAGACATTTTTCTATTTCAGCCTGAATCTCTGCTCTCAATTCCTGCGGTGTCAGTAATTTAATCTCGTTCTCTAAGTGATTTCCTTCATCAATAGAATTGATGTCAGGCATGACGATATACCGCCAGCCTTCGCCATATTCGTATGCTAAAAGACTATCGCTTGGGTAATACTTGATGCCGATGATCAGTCCTTGTTCTGCACGTTGTCTCAAGGTGAAACAGGGGTATTTCCAGCCTTGAGGAATGGTGATTGTTGATTGCATGGTTGTAATTGGTGAAGTTAACTATGCTGCTATGGCTTTATCTGTAACTCTGGATTTCTTTGCTACTTTCATGAAGTCATCCAACCCAACTGCTGCTTCTGCTGCTTGAGCGTACCGAATCTGATCCATAGCGTTAGACCAATGGGTGATGTGCTGAAATATCACCCCAATCATTGAATGATCTTTATAGACCCGATAATTCTTGGGGCAGGCTCCATTGACGTAAACGAGCGTGTAACCAGAGATTTCGATAATCTCTGCATTCGGGTCTGTTGGTGGTAGAAAAATTTTCTCTGGTGAATCATCCAACTCGGCTACTTGAAGAGAGGGCGTAGTTTCTGTGGTGTATGCCATTGTGATGTTTGTTACCTATTACGCTGTAGAGGCGATTACAATTGTCTTGATATGCAATCGCCCTTTTAATGTCAGTGGCTACGCTGCTACAGCTGATCGGACTCCCAAAAACGTAATCGCTTCTTCTGCACTCGATGCGAATCTGTTCATGCCGTATGTGCGGGGTCTAGAATACCAACCCTCAAGATTGCAACCGATGTAGCCTACTAGCTGATTATTTCGGTAAAGTTTAGTACTGAAGGATAACCAATCAATCTGGGGATGCCACAGATTGAACTTGACACAAGCTTCTTCTAATTCATCGCTGAGGCGTTCATTGCGCTCCAATGGAGTTTCGGGAAGTGTCGCTTTAACCTCTGCAACTCTTTTTGCGAACCAGTCCCTATCAAATGGCAGTCGTCCGCCTTCCACGAACTGAACCCATACGGTGATCCCGCCTTCGATCCAGATTGTCCGAACAGATTCCGGTTCGACTTGAATAATCTCGCTAATGATGCGGCGGTCACGAGATGTTAAGGGGTCTTTGGTTGGGGCTACAGCTTCGGCTTGGGTTTCGAGATGGGTGTCGAGTTCAGCTTGGGCTATCGCTTGCTCGTCTTTGAAGGGAGTATCTGCAATTATTGTTTGATTGAGTTTGAAGCTTGAGGGTGCTTGTTGTGTGTAAACAGATTGCGTCATAATGAGGATCTCCTGCCTCTATATGGGGTTAGGTTTTTCACAAAAGGCGATCGCTAGTTTTCCAGACAGGGTGATCGTCTTTTGTTTGTATCTCATGAATCTAATATACTATTTTGGCTAGCCACTGTCAAGACACAATCTAGCCAATTAACTGATCTACATAGGCTTTAGACATTAGTAGAAGTTATAGCCACTGGCTAGACCGTGCTTTATAGTGTAAATAGTTGTTTAAATTCAAAGAAGAAAAGATGGCAGACGAAAGAAAGCTTTCTACTAGGAAGCGTGGCGCTCAGATGAATGTAAGGCTTGATGAGAGCTTGTACGTTGAGTATAAGGAGTTGCTAGAAAAAGAAGGAACAAGTATGACTGAAGATATAGAAAGCTACATTAGAGGTAGACTCGGTAGAGAAGAGAGTGAAACTAATGTTGTTGATATCAGGCAAGTTATAGAAAGACAACAACAAGAGATAGCGGAGATTAAAGCAGAACTGGGAAAATTAAGGGCGGGCTAGCCGCAGAAAATCAACAACTCAAGAGTCAGCTAGAACACATGCTAGCCAGCGCCAAAAATCTCATAAATCTAGCAACAAACTCGCCTCCTATAGAACAATAGGGGGCGAAGCTTTTAAAGGGTGGTGATATCTGTCTAGCCCAGTTGCTTTTGTGGCTAGCCTAATGCTAGACTCAAAGCAATTATGCTGACAAATTCAAACCCCCAGCGATTGTTTTCGAGGCAGGCGCTGAGGGTAGTTCCACAAACGCTCAGGTTTATGGTTAATCAAACAATATCAAATCTTCTTGCACCATGCACAGAGGATAATACCGGTATTGACTACAACCCCGGAACAACATCGCTTTTAGATTATGGTGTTGTCAACACCAGCATCCAGGAAACCTTCACCGCCATTGACCGGTTCGAGTGGCAAGCATCCGATGAACTTCGACTGATGCGAGATAAAGGCTATTACGAAGATGGTGGACACAAGAGCTTTGAAGCTTACTGCGAAAATGAGTTGACCAAACACGGGGGATATCGCCGGGTCAGAGATTTGCTATCTGCCAAGAAAGTAGTTGATACTCTGCCAGAGGAACTCAGGGAAAAGATTACTAAACCCTCTCAAACTCGCCCCTTACTCCGGCTGGTTAAAACTCCTGATAAGTTACAGGAAGTCGTAGCGATCGCAGCCAAAGAAAAACCCTTCCCCACTGCCGCCGATTTTGCTAAAGCAGTCCAGCAAGTCGCACCAAGAACTAAACGCACTGCAAAAAGCGAAAACCATAAAACGCAATTGTGTAATTCTGTGACTGTTTCTTCCCTTTCGCATCCTCGTTATGGGGATTCGGGAGTGATTGAGGCAGACGCACCGAATCGCTGGCAACAGATTGTCACTTTTCCTGATGGTGAAAGGCTTTTGGTCAACAATGCTGATTTGGATGCCCCAAGCGTTCCCTTTCCCAGAGAACGCACTTACCCCGCAGAATATACAGAAGCGATTGCAGCACTCAAAAAGCAACACCAGCAGGAGTTAGAGCGTTTACAGCAAGAGTTAAGGATTGGGCTACAGTCAGAAGCCACCGCCAGAGCCGAAGAACAAGTAAGTGAGCAAATCTCATCCTTGCAAAACCTTTACAAGCAACAAAGAGAGCAAAATATCCAGTTACAGCAACGGCTGGATGAAATGGAAGGGTTACGGAAACTGGAGATTGAGAATCAACAACTCCAACAACGTATTCAGGAATTAGAACACGCCGTACAACAGCATCCGGTTCAACAGTGGGGAAATACCATGACCCAGCAATCGACCAAAGTTTTGAACAAGCAAGTTAAACAGGCGTTAGAAAAGACAATTGATTTGCGATCGCTAGCCCAGGAACCACCCAAAGAGAATGCCCAGGAATGCTTACGGTTAATGGGCATGGCTTTGAAAAACTTAGCCAGTGCGATGAACAACACCCAAGCACTAGAAGCTGCGGCAATCATTTTGGGGAGTGAACCGACACCATCTGCGATCGCATATCGAGCCGAGCAATTAGAAATGTTGCCCCAAGCGGTTAGTGATATTAGGGCAGTGCTGGCTAAACCTGGATGTACGTGGCAGGAATTTTGCGATGTTGCCCAAGAGTACGAGGTGATTAAATCAGACTACTGGACAGAATTGACCACCCAAGAGACTGATTTAATTACTACACTCCAGAACACATCTTCTCAACCGGACACTATTGGCGTTGGTTCTATAGTTGCCCACGCCGACCCATACCGTACTTTGTATGTCGAGAGGGGTGAGGTGGTGCAAGATTTGGGCGAAGAGTTAGTGGTGGCTTGGGATTGTTGGAAAGAGCAATCGAAAAAGACTGACAGGTATTCACGAGATGAATTGCGATTCTGGCAACCTCAATAGGCTTTTATTGAATCGGTAACTTTTTAGACAACCAAATACAAGTACCAAGCCCCGCATCACAGTGGGGGAAATTTCCGTGCGTCAACATAACAGGAGATTATAGAATGACTGCAACTATTACTCGTCCCAAGCTCAAAAAGTCTGCTGCCACTAAACCACAATCCCCATATAAAAGACTTCATGTGATTATTCCCATTGAAGATTTGCTCTGGGCATCGCAACAAAAGCCTTCAGTTACGCAATTGTGGCAGGAGTGTTGGACGGCTGATCCCTATGGTTCCCGGTGGATGCCTTTGACCTCAGCTTTGGGTTACAGTACTTTTATCTCTGCGAAGAAAATTCTTGCTGAAAGCGGGTTGTTTATTTTCAAGCCCGACAAGTCAATTCAGGATGGACGGGAGACTGCTAGCTGGATGGTGAAAAATTTGCATGGCAGCCGGATGAAGGAGTTCTGGGAGAAACCCAATGCTGAAAATCAGGAACCAGATTCTACAAAACAAGAATCAAATGCTGAGATTTCAGACAAAGATGCTGGCTCTGAAGAAATTGGTGCTTTGTATGAAGCATCTATTTCAGATCAAAGTCAGTCAGAGAAAGGGTTCCAGAAAGCCTCACGAACTGTTCAGGAACACCTAACGAACTCTACAAAAGAGTTCGTTAGGTGTGTCTCTGACACGCTTACAGAAAATTCGCGTGAGGAGGAGACGGCTCACGCGCCCTTGGGGGGCGCTTCGCCTCAGACTGTTCAAGGCGTATCAGAGAAGGAGGAAGAATTACCTGCGGTAACGGACTGTACATCGCTGACGCTTGTGGATTCTACACAAAGTGAATCCGCTTCGTTGTTGGCTGAAAACCAGGATTGTGGTGTTGAGCCGAGAGACTGTGATGAAGGTGCTTGTTCCGCCGCGCCCGTTGCTCAAAATGAATTTTCTGGCAAGGAAGCGATCGCTAATCAAACACAGGGGCAGTTAGAACAGGGTAATCCCACTTCGTTGTTAGTTGAAAATTCAGTTTCGGGTGTAGAAGTCAAAGCAGATCATGAAGGTACTTGTTCCGCCGCGCCTGTGCCCAATGCTGAAAAATGGTCGCATGAGGCGATTGTTGCACGGTCAAATGTACGACCTGTAAGAAGGGAAAAACTGAATCGAGCGGCGAATTCAGGGGAGAATCCGGGATTTGACTTCTTGCAGGAATGCTGGAATGACGATCCGGCTTTGCAGATTGTGATCAAGAAATTGCTGGCGAAGTGTCCGCAGTGGGGGGTTGCGATTGTGGATGGGGTGTTGGTGGATTGGGAAAGGTAAAAATCACACTGTCTCAGAATATCGTGCAGCTAAAGCGATTGCTGCAATAGCTTCAAAACTGATTCGGTCGCTTATTTTGAAAACTCAATTGTTATGAAAACTAATTACAATCAAGAGTGCCACGAATGTAAAACTTAATACTATATTTTGCTGGTTTATACTACTATACGCCTTGCGATACACTGATTTTTTAAGTATGCTGTATTAATACAAACAGAGGCACTAAGAGGATGACAGCAGACCTTACGCAAGAGAAAAATATTGTTTGGCTTTATGATTTAAAAGACTATCCCTGGCTGCGAGAAAGATTCTCAGATTTTCCCCAAAGAGAGGGAATTACTAAAGCGATAATCTCTAACCATCGAAGATATGCCGAAGAACAAATCGTGGGTTATGTGGAACTAGAAAATGATGCCCCACCCACTAAAAAAGGTAGAAATAAGTTCACAAGACGTATTTTTGTATTACGTAAGGGTGATTATGAGGCTTACAAAGACCATTATAGTTTTCCTACAGAGTCCATAAATCCTTTGACAGTAGAACCTAAACAGAAAGGGTTACAACCTTCTAAAACTCAATGACTTAGGAATGAGCATCAAATTTAGATCCATAACTTTTTTCTGGGGGCATAGCACTGAAATGCTTCTAGAAAGAAAAATTAGAGGTTGTTCCTAGTTGTTCCTAAACTCTTGACAAAGAAATTTTGTACTGTTAATTTGAATACATCATAATTATCAGGAACAACTAGGAACAACTAGAATGCCTACTAAACATTATACTGCTTCAAAAACTCGTTCACAGGGAAGGTCAGCATGGGCAATTACCTTCCGACATCCTTTGCGTACTGATCCTCGGACTGAACAAGGTTTAAAAGTTCGGCGTGGGCTAGGAACATCAGATGAGGTAGAAGCTGACAAGCTTGTAGCACAGATGAATGAGTTGTTAGCTGATGAAAGTTTTTACAGAGTATCCATGCGTTCGGAAGCGGCTCGTCAGTTTTCATCAGTAATAGTTGATGCTTTCTATGATGGTATAGAAAACCCACCTCTAGATCCTTGGAAGTTACGTGAAGAACATCTTCCATTGCCAACAAAAGAAGATGGATACTCTAAGGTTTTATTGGTTGGTACAACAGGAGCAGGTAAAACTTCACTATTAAGACATTTAATTGGAACAGATCCTCAAAAAGACCGTTTCCCTTCAACTTCTACTGCAAAGACCACTACTTCAGATATAGAAATAATCACATCTGATGAATCTTATCAGGCAGTAGTTACATTTTTCTCTGAGTGGGCAGTTCGTACTAGTGTACGTGAGTGTGTAGCAGATGCTTGCCTAGCTGCTTGGGATAAACTCTCTGATGAGAAATTAATAACTCGTTTACTGAATCATCAAGACCAGAAGTTTAGACTTAGCTATATCCTTGGGTCTTGGCAAAAAATCGATAGCATAGATGATGATGATGATGATGATAATTGGGAAGATGAAGAAGATTCCTCAATAAATGATTCGGAAGTAGTAGATGCTAGCGATACGGCAATTCCTACTTTAGATGAACGCGTCAAAATGCAGAAAATACTTGAAGAATATGTTCAACGCATCCGAAAAATGACTGAAGATACAATTCAAAATATCAATAAAATATTGGAAGTAGACATTATTAGTTACGGAGGCAAAGACCGTGAAGTAGTAGAAGAACTTTTTGATGAAGAAATCCAAGCTTTGGATGCTTTTGATGAACTAGTAAACGATATTATGGAGGAAATACAACAACGCTTTGAGCTACTAACTATTGGTAATCTTATTAAACGTAGAACTGGCTGGCCAGAAGTTTGGACTTATGAAATTGAGGATAGAGAAGCATTTATTTCTCAAATTAAGAAATTTTCTAGTAACTATGCACGTTCATTTGGTCGATTATTAACACCATTAGTTCAGGGAATAAGGGTTAAAGGTGCATTTGATCCAATTTTCACAGATGAGAAGCGAAGTCTAATTCTTATGGATGGGCAAGGGCTTGGACACACTCCTGATTCCTCAGCTAGTGTGACGACTCACATTACCAGTCGCTTTGAAGCTGTTGATGTTATTCTTTTGGTTGATAACTCCCAACAGCCTATGCAAGCTGCTCCTTTGTCAGTAATTAGAGCAATAGCTACCAGTGGCTATCAACATAAATTAGCAATCGCATTTACACATTTTGACAATGTAAAAGGAGATAACTTACCTAAGTTTGAAGACAAAAAAGCTCATGTTATGGCTTCAATAACTAACGGTTTGACTAGCTTGCGAGATATTCTCGGTCAACCTATAATCAGGGCAATTGAGCGAAATTTAGAACAACGCTGTTTTATGATGGGTGGTCTAGATAAGTCTTTAGAAGAAGTCAAAAAACGCAGAACTAACAGGATTGAATTAGAACGTCTTTTACAATTTTGTGAAGATGCGATTAAACCACAAGTTTTACCAGAGGTAGCACCGATATACGATCCTACTGGATTATTGTTTGCTTTTCAGCAAGCAACAAGAGACTTTCATAAAAGATGGGATGCAATTCTTGGGCTAGGAGAACTGGATGGCGTTTATAAGGAACATTGGACTCGCGTTCGGGCGCTTAATAGACGTATATCAGAAGAAACTGATGTAGAATATGATACATTAAAGCCAGTTGCAGATTTGTTAGCACGTCTCAATGAGTCCATTTCAAAATTTTTAGATAACCCTAGTAAATGGACTATGAAGAATAAATCAGAGGAAGAAGCTGAACAGGCAGTTAATAACATTCGTCAAAAGGTTTTTGCAGAACTACATTCATTTACCACTAACCGTCTAGTAAAAGAACCTTTAGCTGTTTGGGTAACGGCTTATAAGCACAGTGGAAAAGGTTCTACTATGCTTAGAGCAAGAGATATAAAAGTCATCTATGATACTGCCGCACCAGAACTCACTCCAATCATGAATATTGGTAGTCAAGAATTTTTACAACAAATTCGTCAACTAGTGCATAATGCCATAGAACAGACAGGTGGTAAGCTTGAAGCATCTGTGGTTGCTAAAGTATGATTAGCGAAATTTAAGATTAAGGATGTAAGCCAACTAAGTGGTTTCTTCCAAGCCAAACGAAAATTTACAATGTGAGTAGACGGCGATCGCACCCTTGAGGGGTGCATCGCCTTCACCTATGAAAAGCGCCTTGCAACTTGAAGAATCGCTTACGGCGAATGACTGTACATCGCTAACGCTTGTGGAAGCTGTACAGGGTGAATCTGCTTTGTTGATAGGAGAAAGCCAGGATTGTAGCGTTGAAGCGAGGGACTGTCATGAAGGGACTTGTTCTGCCGCGCCCGTCGCTCAAAATGAAAAATCTCTCAATTCAGCGATCGCTAATCAAACACAAGAGGAGGTAGAACAGGATCACTCTGCTTTGTTGTTGGTTGAAAACTCGGTTTCGGGCGTAGAAATCAAAGCAGTTGATGAGGGTGAAAGTTCCGCCGCACCTGTGTCAAATCCTGAAAAATGGTCGCATGAGGCGATTGTAGCAAGGTCAAATATGCGACCTGTAAGAAGGGAAAAACTGAATCGAGCAGCAAATTCAGGGGAGAATCCGGGGTTTGACTTCTTGCAGAAGTGTTGGGATGATGACCCGGCTTTGCAAATTGTGATCAAGAAGCTGGTGGCGAAGTTTCCGCAGTGGGGGATTGTTTGTGCCGATGGGGTGCTGGTAAAGTGTAGTGAGTAGCAATATTTATGGGAACCAGGGGAAACGCACCTTACCTCACTATATGCAAAATATCACAGCCCCTGTTTTTGATAGTTTATGTAGTACTTTTCAACTACAAGCTGCTCGTACTTGGTCACTTGTCAAGAATAATCACAACACACCTGTTCACCTTCGAGAAGATGGAATTACTGCACTCAATCTTCAAGAACTTTATCAATTCAACTCAAATCGTTTTCTAGTGTTTGATTTCACAGCAAAGAAGGAAAATGCGATTACTGGAGCCGATTGGGAATGGTGGTTTATCCAGCAAAATTCTTTTTTTGGTACTGTTGTTCAAGCAAAAGTTCTTTCGCGTAATCTGATTTACTCTATCGATCAATCTGATACTAATGGTTATCCCCAAATTCAACGTTTGCTCAACTACGCTATTTATTATCAGGTAACACCACTCTACTGTTTTTATAACTATTGGACTCCAGGCACACAAAGCCCTAACTGGTTTTGTCATAGCTTTGGTAATAGAAGCGAACTTTGGGGATGTACACTTGCCGATGCTTGGAATACGCTGTTACTACATAAAAGGAAGCGACATTCCGTCAAATATTTACTACCAATTTCAGTACCGTGGCATTGCGTTGCTTGTTGTCCTGGAATTTATCCAGATGAATCACAGGGCATAGCTACTCGTGCGTGTGCATTTGCACAAGCTTTACGACAGAGGTTATTTGAGGTTCCAGAAGAAAGAGATTTTCGTGAAGATATTCCAGACTTACCTAAAATAAATACTAAGCGACAACTTCCACCACGTATACGATCTTTAATTAGTGCTTTACAGAGTGGAGATGGAATTACTCGTGAACTTATAAATGATTTGTGGAGCGAGACACCACCAGATTATGTAGTTCTCCAAGGTGATATTACAACTGTTTTAGAACAGTAGCCTCAATTTTTGAATGCTTATATAGCCTGGGCAGATGAGTTTACCTTGGGACAAGCAAAGGGTGACGGAAGTACGGAGGTGCATGAGGTAGCAACGGGCGAGTTGTTATCATGGCCATTAACCCTAACTATTTATTAAAACCAGTAACATTATACCAGTAACATTATAATGATAGTTTTCTTATCTTTACTACGGTTTTTTCACGTTTAAAGAATGGAAATATCGTTTAAGTGTTCATAATTATGCCCCTGATTGTCAGGCTTTACAGAAGAATTAGCATTCTGTTGTGAAAGAATTAATTCTGACCAATTATTTAGGCTTCTATTGGAAATAAAATGTTCAAATTCATGTAAAGAATAGACAATCGGTGGTATATTCACCCCCATACGAGGGCAATAATCACTTTGCCTTACTATCTCTTCAAATACTGCGGATGCAGCAACACTATCATAGAAAGTTATAATGAGAGGAATCACTGGTTTATCGTGAAGATTGAGAACATCTACTGTTATACTGATTTGCTCAAATGCAGAGTGGATACGACACCAAAGATCAGCTAGTTTATCAGCCTGAAAATAAGCGCTTGTATCGGAAGACATAATACTACTTTTGCATTCTACAACAATATAGTAATTTGGAAGTTTAATAAGAAAATCAGCCCGTTTATCTTTATTAGATTGTGGATTTTTGACTTCAGGAATTCTCTCAAAACAGTTAGGAGCAATAAAAGGGAATAGTACATTGTTAAGATAATTTTCAAATGTACGACTTAGTAAATCTTCATATCTTTTTCTGTTATCCTCTTTAAAAACAATACTCCTCACTTGGTTCCAACAGGATTCGGTAAAAGAAAAAGGGTCTGGCAAACAGAATTCTTCATTTTTTAATTCAATAAAGGGTAACTCCAAAAAATAATTGAACAAAAACGGTTGATAGTAATCAGGAACATTATTAAGTATTTTTTTTACCTTACTACGAAATGAAGTATCCTCTTCTTTACTAAAGAAATTACTATTCTGCTTAATAAACTTTTTTAAATCATCTAAGTTAACACCAAGATTTTGAACTTGATTATCTATAGCCGGGAGCTGAGATAGATTACAAAATCCTTTTTTGCCAGAAAGCCAGCCAAATATAGCTAAACAAGCTAAAAATTGTCTAAAGTAATTTGTCGGACTTAAACCTATATGAACTGCCAAATCATTTGAAAATTTTTGATTGGAGCTATAATCTAGTAACTCAATCAGCTTGATTGTTCGCTTTATACGAGAAACGGGATATCCAAAACCCGCGTTTTGGAAAGCTCCTACACGCTGTAGAAATAAACCGCCTATATGAGAACGAATTACTTTTAAATCCAAAATACTGCTTAACTTTAACGACCAATTACGTACTATTCTTTCATTAATAATTTCCCAATCTTGGATAGATTTTAATAGAATTTCTGCTTCTCCTTCAAGAATATGACTATTAGAAATAGTATGCCCATCCAAATTGTGGTAAGCCTGAATTAAATTATTAAACGCTTGAACACTAATATTTCCACGCCGATGAGGATTCCCCGTACTCGCTAGTAACATCAGCCGGACAGTATAATTGCGTTCAATATTACCGTATATTTTATCTGAAGAATTTGAGTATTTTGATTCCCAGTTCTGCCAGCATTTTTCAGATCCAATCTCCAAAATCGATGTTGAATTGTAGCGACGAATAAAGTCATGTAACTCGGAAAAATTTTTAAAATTCATGTATTTTAGTACAAAATATTTTTAATTTTTTAAAAATCAATCAGGGGTAGCAAGTTGATATCCTAGCAGAAGATTTGAAGGACAAGATCACCAAAACTTCCCAAACTCGCCCCCTACTCCGGTTGGTCAAAACTGCCGATGAGTTAGAACAAGCTGTTGTGATCGCAGCCAAAGAAAAACCCTTCCTAGCTGCTGCCGATTTTGCTAAAGCAGTTCAGAAGGTTGTTCCAAAAAATACGTCACCCACTAGAACCATTAGCACAAAACAAGAAAAAGTCAAAACGCAATTGTGTAATTCTGTCACTGTTTCTTCCCTTTCACACCCTCGTTATGGCGAATCAGGAGTGATTGAGGCTTCGGCTCCGAATAACTATCAGCAGATTGTTACCTTTACTGATGGCGAAAGGTTGTTGATTAACAATGCTGATTTAAATGACGCAATTGTGTCTGAATCGAGTGGGCGGACTTACCCAAAAGAATATTCTGAGGCGATCGCAGCACTCGAAGAACAGCATAAACACGAACTAGAGAGACTTTCTCAGGAATTGAGAGTTGGGCTACAGGCAGAAGCAGGAGCTAAAGCCGAAGCCCAGGTACAAGAGCAAATCTCATCCTTGCAAAACCTGTATAAGCAGCAGAAGGAGCAAAACGTTCAGTTACAGCAGCGTTTGGATGAGATGGAGGGCTTAAGAAAACTGGAGATTGAGAATCAACAACTCCAGCAACGTATCCAAGAATTGGAACACGCCGTACAACAGCGCCCTTCTCAACAATGGGGAAATACCATGAGCCACCAAGCGACCAAAGTTTTGAACAAGCAAGTCAAGCTTGCCTTGGAGAAAACTATTGATCTGCGATCACTGGCCCAGGAACCCCCCAAGGAAAATGCCCAGGAATGTCTGCGACTCATGGGTATGGCATTGAAAAACCTCGCCAGTGCTATGAACAATACCCAAGCGTTAGAGGCTGCGGCAATCATTTTAGGCAGTGAGCCGACACCAACTGCGATCGCATATCGAGCTGAACAACTGGAAATGCTTCCCCAAGCGGTTACTGACATTCGGCAGGTACTTACAAAACCTGAGTGTACTTGGCAAGAGTTTTGGAATGTTGCCCAAGAGTACGAGGTAATTAAATCGGACTACTGGGCGGAATTGACCAATGAAGAGACTGATTTAATTATTGCACTCCAGAACGCATCCTCCCAACCGGACATCATTGGCGTTGGTTCTATCGTGTCTCATGCTGACCCATACCGTACTTTGTATGTCGAGAGGGGTGAAGTTGTAGAGGATTTGGGCGAAGAGTTGGTGGTTGCTTGGAATGGTTGGAAGGAGCAATCGAAAAAGACTGATAGGTATTTCCGAGATGAATTGCGCTTTTGGCAAGGCTAACTGATTTGTTGCCCATACCAGTAATTCTTTAGACAAGCAAATGCAAGTACCAAGCCCCGCATCACAGTGGGGGAAATTTCCGTGCGTCAACATAACAGGAGATTGTAGAATGACCGCAACTATTACAAGACCCAAGCTCAAAAAGACTGCTGCTAGTAAACCACAGTCACCGTACAAGCGGCTTCATGTGATTATCCCTATCGAAGATATGCTCTGGGCTTCCCAGCAAAGACCCTCAATTACACAATTGTGGCAGGAGTGCTGGACGGCTGACCCTTATGGTTCTCGGTGGATGCCCCTAACAAGTGCTTTAGGATACAGTACTTTTATCTCTGCGAAGAAAATTCTCTCCGACAGTGGTTTGTTCATTTTTAAACCGGACAAGTCGGTTCAGGATGGCCGGGAGACTGCTAGCTGGATGGTGAAGAATTTACACGGTAGCCGGATGAAGGAATTTTGGGAGAAAGCCAATGCTGAAAAACAAGAACCCTCTGCTGAAAAACGAGAACCAAATGCTGGGGATTCAGAGATAGATGCTGGCTCTGAAGAAATGGGTGCTTTGTACAAAGCGTCTATTTTAGGTCAAAAGCAGTCAGAACAAGGATTCCAGGAAACCTCACAAACTACTCAGGAACACCTCACAATCTCTTCAAAAGAGATTGTGAGGTGTATCTCTGACACGCAACCCGAAAATTCGCGTGTAGAGGAGACGGCTCATGCGCCCTTGGAGGGCGCGTCGCCTCAGATTGTTCAAAGCGTGTCAGAGTTGGAGGAAGAGTTACCTGCGGTAACGGACTGTACATCGCTGGCGCTTGTGGATGATGCACTGAGTAATCGCGCTTCGTTGTTTGAAAACCAGGACTGTGGTGTTGAGCCGAAAGACTGTTATGAAGGTGCTTGTTCCGCCGCGCCCGTTGCAGAAAATGAGAAATCTTTAAGTTCAGCGATCGCTAATCAAACACCGGGGCAAGTAGAACAGGGTCAATCTGTTCAAGGGGCGACAAGCGAGTTAAAGAGCTTGCTGTATAAGCTTCATAGCCCTTAAACCTCGCTGATAATATGCTTGCTTATTGCGACTGAAACCGACCAGTTCCTCGACCCATGCTTGACACTCATGCCAAGCAACTATCCAATTTTGACCATATAAACCTATCCAGAAATTACTGTGACGTTTCTCATTTCTATTTTTTTCTTGACTACGACAAATATATGATTCTTGTTTTTGAAATTTAGTCCTTTGTCCATGTAACCAAGCACTGGTTATAGCTAAAGCGATTAAGAATATTATTCGTACAAGTCTATCAGGATTGGCTTGAGAGCTTTCCAAATTGTAGCCACCAGTTTTACAATCTTTGAACATGGCTTCAATCCCAAAGCGTTGAGTATATATTTTGAGGGCAGTATTTAAATCAGGCAAATTAGTTAATAAATACCAAGCTTCCTTTTCTTGTTTACTTCTATACTTTCTTTTCCAGTAGACTGCTAAATTAAACCGACCAAAACCTTTTTTCTGAGTCAACTTAACATTGGGATAAAATTGACGAATACCAGGATAAATCTCAATGCTACTTAACGACTGAAATTTCTGTCTTTTCTCCCGAAAAGTAGTGTCTTTTTTCTGGCGGAGTACAAAACCCATGTTCTGCTTGTGGAGCTACTGTCCCAGTTCTACACTGTGAAATTCTCTATCTCCAATAATTACTAGTTTGTACTTTTTTAATAAGCGAATTACTGGACGTAATACTTTTTGCTGTTCTTCTAAGTTACTGCAACCATCTTTCTCTAACAGACACCAATATATTGGCCAAGCTCTTTTTTGATAAATCACGCTCACCATCAACACATTATTTTCTTTCCACTGGGTTCTATCCACTGCAATGGTTAATTGTGACCCTAATTTAAAATGTTGGTTAATTATTGCTTCAATGATGGGAAACCACAATAAGACTACACTCAAAGCATTCAGTGTTAAAAACCTTTGTATATGCCGTCTACGACTGTTTTGTTGTATTGGTAGAGGTAAGGTTGCTGCCAGCCTTTCTATCTTCACTTGTTTCTGATTTTGTAACAACCACACCAACATCTTTAGGGTGATTAACTGTGCTTTATTTAGGTATTTTTCTAAGAAGTTTTGGTAGAATGATGCTAGCATTTTGACGACGGTCTTGATCAAATTACGAGACCGTTCTTTTTTACCATTAAAATGTACCCTACAGGTAGCTGCTTAATAACTGTACAGTTAATTCTCAATAAGTACTCACTTTTTTCAAGGGGTCTGTACGTCCAAAACCTTTAGCTGGCTTGCTTTAAAGGCGATTGTCGCCCCTTGAAGTCACTGAAAGTAGGGAGGTAGATGAGGTAGCAGAAAAATTTATCCAGGCGAATTATTATCAGCCACCAGTGCCAGGTATCGGATTTATGAAATGCTGATTCTTGCGTGGAAAAAGAGAACGTGATAAATGTTTACAAACTTCTAAAAGCCTTTAATGTTAAACTTTGCACGTGTTGAAGAGGGTAATAAATAGAGCGCGAGTTAAAGAGGTGTCTACATCAATATAGTAAAATCTACCCTTTGATTGAAGTGTAGGTAGACTACCATTATACCTGTCCGATTTGTCCTTTATATGATCGTACAGTTCGTCGAGTGACAAGTAGCCACTTTCTGATCGGTCTAGTTCTTGATTGTGTCCAGTTGCTTTTAGATCATACCATCCAACTGTCTTGGCAAATCGAAGATAATTTTCAACATCTTTTTCATTGAAGTCTTGCGGTTTTGCACCCAATCTATTATGAGTACTAATCCATATCTTTTTTTGCACACTAAAGCCAAAACGGTTGTTTGAGTTAGTAACCCAAAGTTGGTCTATTTTTTTTAGGTCTGGACAAGAGAAATTATTGATGTTGTCAGCATCTAAATATCCTGGGAATTGCGTTTTAGCAATATTGAGCATGAGTTTGGATGTTGCTCTATCAGCCAACGGCCAATTTTTAGCTTTCAAAAAATATTCAAGTTGAGCATATAAATGTTTAGTAAGAGATGCTTTAACTTCTTTATCTTGAGGGTTCAGCTTAATTAAACTTCGATAAACTGATTCAATATTTTCGCCTGTGAGCAACTGGTTCTCTTTGGTAAAATCAGTTTCAGATGGATGAGTTGTTAAAATATGAAATGCTGTAGTGTAAGATTCTATAGCTTTTTGATTTTGTTTATTTTTGGCTAGTAAATCACCTTTGCTCTTGTAGAGTAATACTCGAATTTGTAATACCTGATTAGAGTCTAATGCTTTATTATCAGTGTCAGCTAAAAATTTTTCACTTAATTTAATCTCTCTCTGTGATTCTTCTATTTTTTTTAGTTGTAGATATGCTTGTGATTCAGCAGAAGAAACTAATGCTTGTTTAAGTTGGTGATTATCAACACTAAAAGATAAAGCAGATAACCTTAAAGCTTCATTGTAATCAAACGTAATCTCTTCAGAGTTAGAGTTGGTCTTTTTTTCTAATTCTCCAGCTAGTTTGTTTAAATTCTGAACATTTGTAACAACTTGTTGAGTTTCATCAAGTTGTTTTTTGGCAGATATTCCGACAGTTGCTGCTCCTATTAATGTTACAACCAAAACAACAGTCCCAATACTAATCGTTCGTTGAGCTTGACTATTAGCCTCACTGAGCAATTTATTTCTTACCTCTAGTGATTCCCTATCTTTTGTCTCCCGTTCCAAAGCTGCTTTTTGTTCATCGTCTTTCCTTCTACTAGCTGCTAAAAACTCCTGATCTTGATGACTTAAATTTTTATCCTGCGCCCATTGTTCTGCTGATTGTAATGCCTTCCCTCGCAGTAGCCGTGATTCATCAGCACCTCTAGAAGCAACCCAAAAGCGAAAACTCTCTGAATAAGGACGCAGATTTTTTAGTTGGTTTTCAATCCAACTGGAGTCAAATATTTCCCGATAAATCTGGTTATAAATTCTCAGCTTACCCTGCTGTCTAACAACTAATCCTGAGAGTTGTAATTCGCTCTGCTCTAAAGTATCATCCGCTATAACTTGGGATTGCTCCTCAGCCAGCCGAACTTGTTGATAAAGTTCTAGTAAGTAACCTGCCCGTTGTTCCGAACGCAAAATTCTGGCTTGAATGGTTCTGAGATGCTCAGGCTCATCAAGAGACTCCCAGCTTTCAATAATCCGTGATTTGACAATTTGTTCAACTGAACAAGGGTTATCTTGTTCCGATTCTTCAACCATGAACTGACAAAGCTTTTGAGTCAGGAATGGTTGCCCCCCAGTCCACTGCAAAATCTCCTGCATTATTGCGTGGGGACTGCTGAATTTACCACGCAAACCCTTTTCTAATGCTTCAGCTTCATTTAATTGAAAACCCTTAAGAGAGATAGCTTGACCAATATTAAACGGAGTACGCTGTTTATCTGCAATTAAATTACTAGGTGATGCTACTCCCAATAAACAGAACGTGAGACGATTATATTCAGGATTATCAACACGCTTGTTATAACAGGCACGAATCAATGCAAAAAAGTCATCTGTGGGAAAATTCAGACTGAGTACGCTATCAATTTCATCAATAAAAATAACGATATCTTCTCGAACTTCAACAAGTAGTACTTCTTCCAAAAACTTGCGAAATCTTGTAACTAGCGAATTTAACTGATTCGCCTCCCACCAATCACCAAAATCTAAATTTAATCCAAAACTATCAATAAGCGTGTCAATTAAATCTGCATACCATTGTTCGGGAGGGACATTCTGAATACCTCCAGCAGAAAGGTCAACAGCTGCACACTGTACGCCATCATCTCTCAATCGCTGCATGGTTCGCACACGCAAGCTGGATTTTCCACTCTGGCGCGAATTCAGTACGTAACAAAACTCTCCCTTTTTCAGCCCTTCATATAACTGTGCATCAGCTTCTCGTTTGACATAGGTGCTGGCATTTTCAGGTAAACTTCCAGAGAATATGTATTGGTCAACCACGATTTACCTACTCCAAACGAGTTGAGAAATACTGACGATACAAATCACAACCAGGAACGCAATCATTACCAATAAATTTTATCAAACCCAAGCTGTGCAACTTAAACGCAACTTCAGTATCTAACCTCATGGGTGCATTCGCCACTACTACTTTTTTATACCCTATTTCAATCAGAGGATTATGTTGTAAATGCCACAGTTGTTGTCGCAAGTGATCGCTGAAGATTCCTTGCTCTGTTGGCGCAAGTCTCAAGAGTTCTTCTAAGGTCACTTGCTGGCTTTTGAGATGGGCAATCGCAGATTGTACCAAGTAAGGATGCCCCCCAACTAACTCCATCAACTGAGCCAAGTCTTGTTCTTTCAGTAATCCTAAATCTTGCTGTTTGGCGAGTTCTGTTACTTGTTGCAAGTTAAATTCGGGTAAGTCAATCGCCAATCCCACATTAAACGGGGAATGATTACTGTCCAATGAAGGATAAGATTCAGTTGAATGAACTACTACTAACCGCAGCTTCTTCCAGATATTACCAATCTTGTCTCCCTGTTTCGCTGCCTCATACCATCCCCGCAGTAACAAGCAGAATTGAGGAAAAATCTCTGGAAAATCAAACAGTCTCTCAAAGTTATCTATGGCTAAAACTAAGGGAGTATCAGTAAGTGATAATAAATATTTTTGAAAATAACGGGTACAGTTTTTATTCAGTCCAAAAACCTCTTGCCAATGTTTTTCTAGTTGGGGTTCTAGCTCCAGACTGTCAGCAACATCAACACATAACCATTGCAGAAATGTTTTTAAGTTAGCCAGAACATCTATATCAGCCAGTTGTAAATCTATTTTCGCAGTTTGATAACCCTGGTGTCTTGCATAGTCTAGGGTTTTCTCCAGCAGTAATGTTTTACCCATTCTCTGCGGGGCTTTGAGACGAATCAATGCCCCTGGTTGCACGATTGCTTTATAGGATTTGTCCTCAATTGGTGGTCTTTCAATATATATAATTGTGTCAGCCCTTAGTCCAGAGTTCTCAGCCGCTTGCAACTGTTGTTCAATTGCATCTAACTTGTCACCAAGTTCCTTCAAGGTGCGTTCTTCTGACTGAAGCTGGTTTTCATATTGGAACTTGCGGGATACATCGGTTTCAATAACTAACGCTGTTCGTAGATTTGCAACTTTCTGGCTTTGAAGGGTGTAAGCTTTTTCAAGTGAATCTTTTTCAGAGAGCGATCGCTGTCGTTGACTCTGTGATTGGACTGAATTACCTGATGTCGCTGTCTGCTGCCCAAGGTGAATATTGTAGATGTCGCCGCCAATTCGCACAGCATTCACTGTGTCAGCATTAACCAATCCACCGCCAAACTGGGAATTGCGTAAGTCACTATTGGAGACTTGCTTTGGGTCTTGTGAATCGGGCATGGGTCGGTTTGGGCAGGTTTAAGCGTTATTGTTGTGAATATTACCACCTATTTGGTCGGTGTTGAGTGTCTCTGTGTTAATAAAGCTTCCACCAAATTGAGAATCTCGTAGGTCATAAGTAGTTTTGCCTGCCAAGAGCTTTATAATCTCGTTTAAATTAGCACTTTGCTTACGGTAAATCTCTATTTGTTCATCCTTACCTTGTAACTGAACTTGGTATTTCTCTTTTTCTGCGGCAAGTGCAAATTCATATTCTCGTTTTAAATACTTCTCGATTTCAGCTTTATTAGCATCGGTAGGAACATTCACCCGAATTACAAAAGCACCATCATTCTTATTTTCAATAGCTTGGATGCTTAGTTCTTCACCGCCACATTCAACCTGTAATTTTTGAAACGAAGTCAGGAATGCTTGCCAATCAATACCATTGTTAAAAATCAGGTCAACTGTTTCTTGAGCTTTTTGAAACAGCTTGGTGAATTCTCTGGGAGCAAAGTTACCATTGCTGGGGCGACGTTCTTGTTGACCTTGGCGGAGGTAGATGTGGTCACAAATTACGCTATCCAATTTTGTAGAGCTATTAATATTCCAATCTTCTAAACAACTACCAGTAAAACTTGCAGAAGTAAAATCTGTCGATAAGGCTTTAACTCTAGTGAGGTTTGCTTCAGTCAAGTCAGCTTTAGTTAAGTTGGCATGGCTAAGGTTTGCATCAATAAGATTAGCACCTTTTAAATTAACTGCTAACAGATTAGCTTCACTAAGGTCATAGCCTGTTAAATCTGCTTCACTTAGATTTGCTTTACTTAGGTTAAATTTAAATACAAATTTCCATGAAGGAGAATAATCTGTTTTTGGAAGATGAATAGCATCTACATTAAACTTAACTCTAGCAAATTTAGTACCATCTAAAATAGATTCAGTAAAATCACAATACACAATACCAGCACCGCTTAAATCCGCATTACTTAAATTGGCTCTAATTAGGATAGCTCCATTGATTAAAGCACCTGTTACATCAGCATTAGTTAAGTTAGTATCAGTTAAGTCTGCATCATTTAGATTAGCTCCGCTCAAATTAGCTCTGCTTAAGTTAGCTTTTTTTAAATCAACCTCACTAATATCCGCTCTACTTAAATTAACATTCTCAAAGTTAATATTAACTAGTTTTTTAGGAAGAAAATTACATTTATTATCTGAAATATGACTACACTGATTAGTTAAAATCCCTTTAAATTCAGCTTCTTTCCAATACCAAGAATTTATGAGATCACCGCTTAAATCTGGTATTACTTCTGGATGTTGTTCTCGCCATTTATTCCAAGTTGTTACACCTTTTTTTAGTATCGCTACATGCTCCTCATTCGCCATTGCCACCTAACCCCTCAGCTTCTATTTAGCAAGCAATTCAACTCAGAAATTGTCTATTATTACTCATCTAAACGCTGTGCGATCGCCTTTGATAATTCGTGAAAATCTGACTCATTATGAATGTCTGGAGTTAGTGTATTCATATCTTTGAGTAGATTAGTAAGTTCAGCAATGGTGTGACGAATTTCGGTGTATAAATCTATTTCTTCTCTAAACCCCTGTAAATTAGCGGCGGAAACACCTTTCATCGCTTCGTCTAATTCTTTAATTTGCTCTTCCCAATATTTAATATATTTAATTCTTTCAATCGGTTTATAAATTTGAACATCTGGTAAAACAATTGGAAAAATTCGGTCATAAAAATCACCATTCTTAGCAATTTGCACCAATTCAAACATACAATTTGGCGATTTTAAATACTTATCACTAATCACAGCAATGACACATTTCCCGTGTCCAATCTTTTCCATGAAAGCTTTGATTAGTCCTTTGTAACCCAAGTCTCGTTTATCTCGAATAATGGCAATACCTTTGGATTGTAAAACTGCATCTAAGCGATCAACATAGGTTTCACTATCTCCACCCCAAGCATAGGAGATGAAGATTTCTTTCTCATCTTTGAGTTTTCCCCTTTCTTGTTCTAGCTCCTTCTGTAACTGTTCTTGTTTTTCTTCCTTTTTACTCTGAGGAAAATTACTGGCTTGCAACTGTTGTTCAATTGCATCTAATTTGTCACCAAGCTCATTGAGTGTCGTTTCTTCTACCTGAAGCTGGTGTTCGTATTGAAACTTGCGGGATACATCGGTTTCAATAACCAACGCTGTTCGTAGATTTGCAACTTTCTGGCTTTGAAGGGTGTAGGCTTTTTCAAGTGAATCTTTTTCAGAGAGCGATCGCTGTCGTTGACTCTGTGATTGGACTGAATTACCTGATCCCGCCTCTTCACTAAGGTGAATGTTGTAGATGTCACCGCCAATTTGCCCAGCATTCACTGTGCCAGCATTAATCAACCCGCCGCCAAACTGGGAATTGCGTAAGTCGTTGTTATTGACTTGTTTGGGGTCTTGTGAGTCGGGCATGGGTCGGTTTAAGCAGGTTTAAGCGTTGTTGTTATAAATGTTCCTATCTATCTAGACTACATTGACAGTGTTGGCATCTGCTATGCCACCTCTAAACTGAGAGTTAGCAATATAGTAATTTGAAGTTTTGTTTCTTGCTTCTTATTCCAATTCCGATACTTTTAACTGTAGTAAGGGACTAATAAAAAATCCTAAACATAATAACATAAAAGCTGCTAAGAAGTATAGAATAATTCTATTGCTTTAATAGAAGGTTTTAAGAGGGAGGTTAGATGAGGTTCCAATTTGCACATTTAATGAAAAAGTACCATTTACTAGCCCTGTACTTTCTGTAAGTGGAGAAGATGGCTCAAACACTGAATTATTACCTCCAATAATAAATTTTCCTATGGACGATTTTCCTTCTACAGTAAAACTCCCTTGAATTTTGTTCCCTTGTTTTTTTAAGGTTCCTCCACCTTCAACTCCTAAAACTCCCAAAACATTTTCGACTAATTTAGGAAATTTTGAAACAGAGGGTTCGCCACTTATTCTTGGTTTAACTCCAATAACCTTAAAGGGAATAGTTAGATTGTCATTTAAAGGCGCACTTAAAACTATACCTACCTGCCTGCCTGCGATATCTAGAATTAGTTCGCGAGTAGATGGATCGTAACCTCCAGCAACTTCACTGACGCTTGTCCCTACAGAAACCGCAGCCACATTACTGTTTTTAATACTACCAGAGCCACTGATAACTCGTAAATAGTAGCTTGAAAAAGGAGCTATTGGAGGTAGTTTCAAAGCAGTCCGGCTGTTAGCTATTTGAGCTGCTATTTCCTCCCTAATATTCACTGGAAGATTAGGAGGAATAGATTGTTTAGGGTCTAAAAAGCTTTTAATTTCAGGAGATTCAGCAATCTTTTGAGGGTTAATTTTTGCAGTTGTATTGTTTGCTATAGAATATCTTTGCCCTGCTTTAACGGGAAGCCCCAAAGTATTGTTAATTGATGTAATATAAACTGTTCCTATTAAAACATCAATCAAAATATCACTTCCAGTATCAATTCCTCGAATCAGAGTTTGTCCATTGCCTGGTCTAATAATTTGCTCTCTTGGCGTGTAAACATTAAAAGCACAATCAGTTAATTCTTGAGAGACAACCCATTGTGTTAATTCATCTAATAAATTGCTCATTTCAGAGCCATTAGAATGCCGTCTAATTGGCCCTTTTGAGCATAATAGTTCTGCATTTAATTCTAGATCGTTCAAATTCCATTCGCCCATACTTGCAAGAGTACACTCGCTACTTCCATTTTCTGATATACACTTTTCGATAGTTTGCTGACAACTATCATCTGCAATTCCTGAGTAAGTTACAAAAAAACCAGATTTGGGATTAGCACCACAGTAGAGTACAGAATCGTCATTAACAGTTTGATCTTGTTTAACTGATTTTGTTATTGATGCAGAGTTAAAAATATTTAAAGCAGGTAATAGGGAACTTTTCACAGAATTAGTTCCCACTCTTACTCCTGACGCACATCCTCTATCTATATTTTCTCCTGCATTCCGCCAACCTAGCGTAAATGTTCCTCCACTAACTCTACATGGAAATCTATATTCAGATGGCGTTGGTTTTGGAACAGTGTTTACTCTATAACCAGAAGAGTCCCATTTATCATTTTGCTGAAAGAGAAAATCTAAAGTAGCTATTAAGTTTTTATTAGCAGGTATACCAAGAACATCTCTATATGTCAGCACTTCTGATATTCCTGGGATATAATTCCTTATACTTCTACTATCACCTTCATGTCTAACAGTTAAAGAACGGTTATTAATAGTTTTCCCCTGAACTTTATAAATACTTGCACCATCAGGAATTCTAGAACCTCCGTAGCTTTTGCTAGTTATTAATAGACTAAAAATAGGAGTAATGAGTAGAATCGTTAGTTGTATAATTATATGATATATAAACTTTACTTGATATAAATTTTTATTTTTTAGCATATTTATTAATCTTTAATTGAAGTAATTCGGCATTGGTCAAGACGTTCCAAAGGAATATCGTAGGGAGGTACAAATATTGTAAAAATTAGTGATTTTGAGTCTAATTCATTACACTCTGGAGCAGATATTTCAGATATACTACCATACCAGCCACAGCGATTTTTTGTTTGATTTCGCCATAGTTCTTCTATTTTTTTGAAAATTCTACAAGGAATTCTGCTAGCTTCTGCTTGATCTAACAAACCATTGCTATTGACATCAGCTCCGAATCCAAATTTGGTCATTAAAATTTCATACGTTTTCTTTATAGCGCCATCTGTATAATTATTCTCTAAATTAAGATAATCAGATATTTTGTTTTGATTCTTTTCAAAAGATTTGTCTCCTGAATTTAATTTTGACTGCTGTCTTTGTGTTAATTCTTCTAGCGTTTTTAATCTTCCAAATTTTCCTTTTTTCATATCTTCTTCTATCAAGAAGAATCGTTCTCTTAAAATAACACCAGTCAAAGAATTTAAAGTTTTTATCGAAATAGATTTCATTTCTTGTCTCACCTGTTCTAAATTTGAGAATTCTTGAGAATTTTCTGCAATTCTCTTCTCAAGATTAGTTGTGCTTTCCAAAATAGCATGATAATATCCAATTGACAAAGCTATATCTTTTTCATTTCCTTTATGCTGACTAAGTTTATCTGCCTGTTTTAGATAGCTAGGTAACTTATTTAATAGTTCTGATGTAGGTGGCTCAACACCAAGCATAAAAGATTGAAGTGATTGTTCAGCTTGATGCTGTTGTAGCCAAGCAAATCCTCCAGCCCCTAGTGCCATAATTGCAAATATAGCTGTACTGGTAGCCCACCTAGCTTTTATTTTTTGCTGTTTTAGTTCTTGTTGTATGCGTTTTTCCTTTTCTTTTTCTTCATATTCTCTTTGTGCTACACTCGCTTGTATATACTCCTGTTCTGCATACAGTTTGTCTTGATTTATCTCCCACCAGTTTTCAGCTTCAAGTAATGCCTTCCCTCGTAATAATGCTCCTTCATCTTTATAATTTTTCTGCCATTGGTGTTTTGAAACCCGCAACTGTTGTTGCCAAGCTCGAAATTCACGATCTGTTTTCATCCATTGCCGCAATTTCTCCCAATTCTGAATCAGTACTTCATGAACAACCTCTACTGTCTGTTCACCACTAGCATTGTCACTTGTTACTATTAATCGCGCATCTGCCAGTTTCGTCACTAATTCCCAGTTTGCCTCACCGAGTTCTGCTTTTGTCGCCAGTCGGCGCGTATCTTCTATACCTTCACCAGGTTGCACTAGTTGGATAAAAATGTGGCGTACCTTTTCCTGCTCAGTAGTAGTGAGATTGTCATATTTTTTATCTGCATAGCTGGCTAACGCACCTTCTACTTTCCCAATGTCCTCATAAGCTGCATGAGTTAATTGTTTGCTCTGGTGCTTTTCCCACAGCAATGTCAAAGCAAATTCCAGTACAGGTAAGTTCCCTGGTTCGGACTTTACATCATCTAAAATGCGTTCTATCAACCCATCTTGAAATGTTACTCCCAGCTTTTGTGCAGGTTTGGCAATTACATCTGTTAATTCAGATCGATTCATTGACCTGATTTTGATGTCAGATTTCAATTGGTCTGCAAATTCTGGATATAAGAGTGTGTAACTTAAAAAATCCACACGCATAGTTGCAACAAATACTGCTGATAGCGATTTGCTAATGGGAGATTGAATAAAAGTTAGCAAGCAGTCTAAGAATTTATGACGAATTTTTTCATCATTGCATAAGGTAAATAACTCTTCAAACTGATCTGCAATTAGTAACACACGATGGTGAGGATGGTTTTGCTTAATTTTGGCAATAACATCAACAAGAAGAACATCGCCATTGGAGAAATAATTGGACAACTTGCGTGTTTGGGCAATACGATCCGTATCATCTTTTTCAGGCGTGTAGAGTGGAACTAATGCTTCAGCCAAACCGTAGAAAGGGTTAAAACCAGGGCGAAAATGAGTAAATAACCAGTGACCTGTTTGTTGCAGTTTTGGTACTAATCCTGCTAATACGACAGAAGATTTACCACTTCCTGATGCACCCAGCACAGGGATAAAATTTCGAGTTTGAGTTGCTTTAAACAGTTCTTCTATAAATACTTCTCTACCAAAAAAGTATTCGGCATCATCTGGACTAAAGTGATATAAGCCACGATAAGGGCATGGAAGTTTTTCATCACTAAAAGCATTTGACACAGGTTGAACAGCAGCTACTCGAATATCTTCACGGTAAGAATAATTGGTGATGTGGATATTTGAAGTATTGTAGATGTCGCCGCCTATGCGCCCTGCATTCACAGACTCAGCATTAATCAACCCACCACCAAACTGGGAATTGCGTAAGTCGTTCTTGGAGACTTGCTTTGGGTCTTCTG
Organism: Nostoc sp. NMS2; assembly: GCF_017115105.1. Taxonomy (GTDB): domain Bacteria; phylum Cyanobacteriota; class Cyanobacteriia; order Cyanobacteriales; family Nostocaceae; genus Nostoc. The sequence continues at coordinate 25,470 of NZ_JABXKH010000125.1, read as the reverse complement.
AGTCCGGCATGGGTTAAGCTTGAGCAGGTTTAAGCGACATTGTTGTAAATAATATCACCATTGTTTTTTAGGACAATAGATGCAAATTTTTTCTTAATCTTGCTTGAAATCCATTTGTGCGAAGTGGTCTTGCAGCAGTTTGTGGATGAAGCGGTAGCGGCCGCCAACACGCTGGAGTAACATACGCTCGGTGCAGTAGTCGAGAAAACGGGCGTAATTCCAGGGGATATAGCCGTTGAAGTACAGAACGAGGCGTAAAGAGAAGTGTTGGATACAAAATAACCCACCAGTAGCTTGCCAGCGAAATACACCAAATAGTAATCCAACAATTAAAACTAATTCAGTAATAATGCTAGTTTTCCAAACCTTATTAATCCAGAAAGGAATTACAAAGCTAAAACAAGTAAATACAGCAACCAATCCAGCAGTTATTATTGATTGCCGAATACCTTGATTAAAATTTATTTGCCTTTCTATATCAGGCTTATCAAATACTCCTGAAGCTGAAATTGACAAATCAACCAGGATGAAAACGCATATAAAAACTAATGCAGAAGTCATTGGCTGTTGAAAAATAGAGACTAAAAATGTCCAAAGTGAAGAAGGCAGGAGGCAGGAGGCAGAAGGCAGAAGGTTGCAATACAGTGTAGGCTTCAGACCTACACTGATTGCAGGACACCAAATCAGAGATTTTGGAGTGGGGCTTAAACCCTTGCTCCCTTTGGTCGCAGCAGAAGGCAGAGGGCAGTATTCCTTCTGCCTCCTGCCCTCTGCCTTCTGCCTTTCTTGCTAAAAATCCTCGAATTAAACTAACCATTACAGCCCTAAGAAACTTTTTCCACGACCAATGTAAATATCCAACGGGGAGAATAGGGTTGTCAATATTAAATTTGTTTTCTAAAATATCTGATAAAAAATCTAATATATCTTTCCTAATACCACTTAAATCTTGAGTGTTTTTATGTTTTTTCAAATTAGAAAATGATGCAGAGGTTAAATTAAAAGTGACTATACAAGCAAAAAATATGGCTACACCCAAACCACTATATAAACCAAAAGTTATACTTCCAAAAATCAAACCAATTAAACCAGAACTTAGCCCAATATTTAGTATAAATACGAAACGATATATCCATTTTTGTCGGTTATTCTTTAAACAAGTAGGTTGAATACTCTCTAGAAAAAATTCTGTTTGAGATTCTTTATCTAATTGTTGAGCTAACCAGACAAGCCATAATTTGGTTTGCCGAGCCGTAGGTAATCTCTGCTTGATGTATACCTTGCTGTTAATGTTCCATTTCAGCATTAATTGGATGTAAGAAATTAGCAAGTACTCAAGATTGAACGAATTTGAGGAGGGCGTTTGAATCCATTCTTTAGTAGACATATTGTCCCATTGTTCCTCACTTACATTTTCCCATGAATTTCTGAATATTTCCTGGTAAGCGAGGATAACAATGTTTAGCACTAAAGGAATCTTAGTTAACTCTAATAAATTTAGTTCATTGCTAATGTAAAACCACAAATCTGTATGATTAACATCAGCAAGATATTTACAAATTTGATTTTTATGCAGAGGTTGTAGATAGATAGTACCGTTAAGTTGGAGACGAGTTTTATAATTAGTATACTCTTCACTACGACTACAAACAACTAAATACTGAGGATGGTATTCTCCTTGTACTAGTTGGTTGATTGCTTTAATACAGGGTTTCTGACGACTATTTTGTAATTCATCTAGCCCATCAAGCATTGGCAATATTTGGCGATTATTCACCCAGTCATAGCCAATATTTTTCTGTACCCCATATTTTGACTTTAATTCTGTTACTAACCAGTCGTGTATGGGTTGTTTGTTATCTTTCCAGGAAGACAAGTTGAATAAAACTGGAACGGGATAATCCGGTTGTTCTTCTGCACGTTTAACTAAAGCTTGAGCAAGTTCTAACTGTGTAGTTGTCTTGCCCGACCCTGGCGCACCCAAGATTAACAGTTTACCTGCAATTTCTGTTGAATCAAACACTTCCAAAATACTTGTTGTCTCTGGTAAAGGCTTAAAACGCTTTAGCCCAATTTTTATCTCTGCATCCCAAGTCCGCTTTACTTTTTGCGGTTGCGACTCCTTCCCCAAATTAATCAATACCGCATTATGAAGGGACTGCTCTAACCGAACTGTAATTTCTTCTTTGACTCTGGCTAGTAATAACTGCTCATTCTTTGGTCGAGCGGGGTTGCCTACTGGTGTTATCTGCTGTCCTAAGAAAATATTCCAGATGTCTCCACCAATTCTCTGAGCATTTACGGACTCAGCGTTGATAAACCCACCGCCAAACTGGGAATTTCGTAAGTCGTTGCTGGAGACTTGCTTTGGGTCTTCAGAATCCGGCATAGGTTAACCTGGGGTTTCTTGATTATTTATGTTTTTAATGTTACCGCCTAATTGCTCTGTATTAACATTAATGGCATCTACTATGCCACCTGCAAACTGCGAGTTAGGTTGGTAATAAATCGAGACTTTACCAGAAGTTTCTGCTAGTTGTCTATTTAACTGATTAATTGAAGAAAATAACTGATTGATTACTTTATCTTTATCCTCAAGTCTTGCTTGGTACTGCGCCTCTAATGCCTTAGCTGCAAATTCATAGCCCTGGATGAACTCACTGTGGATTTTTGCTTTATCTGCATCAGGGGAAACAGCTACTCGGACTACAAGAATGCCGTCGCCTTTCTTCTCAATGCTTTGGACATCCAATTTTGCGCCTTGGTTTTCGACTTCTAATTTTTTGAACGAGTAGGCGAAAGCATCCCAGTCGATGCCGTTGCGGAAGATTAGGTCAACTGTTTCTAGGGATTTTTGGAACAGTTTGGTGAATTCTCCAGGGGCAAAGTTTCCACTACTAGGGCGGCGTTCTTTTTGATTGCCTTGTAGATAAATATAGTCACAAATTACACCTTTAAGATTAGTAGTGCTGTTAGTATGCCAATCCTCTATACAAGCTCCTGTTAATACTGCTTTACAAAAATTGGTATTAAGTGCTTGAGTTCTAATTAGTTTGGCCTCGCTCAGGTCTGCTTCGCTAAAGTTAAACCAGCTAAGATCAACTCCACTTAAATCAAGCTTTCTGAGATTAGCTCTGCTAAAATTAACCTCGATAAGTTTAGCTCCATTTAGTTTTACTTGGCTGAGGTTGGTTTGACTCAGGTTGGTTTTGCTAAGATTAGCTCCAGTGAGATTTGCTCCCGTTAGGTTAGTTCCACTAAAGTCAGCTTGGGTGAGGTCGGCTTCAATCAGGTCAACTTCACTAAAATTTGCATTGGTAAGATTCGCTTCAACGAAGAAAGCTCTGCTAAGATTAGCACTGCTGAGGTTAGCCCTACTAAAATTAGTTTTACTAAGGTTGGTCTTGTTAAGAAAAGCTCCGCTGAAATTAGCCCCACTGAGATTTATTCCATTAAGGTTAGCTCCACTGATATCTGCATTAACACGCAAATTTTTCTCTCTCCACTCATTCCAAACCTCCACCCCTTTGGTCAGTATTGCCAAATGCTCCTCATTTGCCATCACCAGTTACCCCTCTGCTTCATCTGTAGCAACTGAACTATTCAGCATCCTGCCAACCTTCTAAAGTTGCCAAAAGTATGTTAACAAGAGGATGATCCACAATTTCCTTCAATGCCTCAGTTCCACCAGATTTCAACGCCCCAATTACCCGCGCTTTCAAAGTAGGATTACCATCAATTTGCTTGAGTGCTTCTGTTACTGCTATCTGTTTTTCTAGTGGAGTATTAGTAGGGTAAGTCTGCCCCAATTGATTGAGAAGCTGCTGAATGTCTGCTGCGGCTTGGGCAAGGTTCTGCTTTTGTTCAGGGTTGTAGTTGGTAATGTTGCCGCCGATTTGATTTGCGGTTACTGTGTCTGCATTGACTAGACCACCAGCAAATTGAGCGCCTTGTAAGTTAAAACTAGAACTTTTATTACTTACCCTTTGTTGGTTATTTTCACCCTGAACATTATTAATATCGCCATCAACTGAACCACCAACTGAAAAGCCACCGGGATTGTTTGTCATAAAACCTACCTGTTCAACGTTTGAATAAAAGCTAGGACGTTCTAACGCCGTCATCACCATATTTTCTAATCTGCGGATTTGATTATCTTTTTCTGCTAGCAGTAATTTAATCTCTCGCTCCGGCAAACCTTTTATCTGATTATAAGTGTCAAAATATTCTGCGCTCAGTTCAGACTTATCAGCCATCGCTGCTGTTTTTGCACGAAGCAAGAACTTATCTTCGCCTCGCACTTCCATTCCCACAATCCGCAAATCTGCTTCGGGGTGATTCTCAGCTAACTGCTTGAACGAAATGGCGATCGCTCTGGGATCAATCCCTTGGTTATGGTAAAGGTCGAGAGTGTCAAAGATGGGCTTAATGAAATCGCCAAACTCACCATCTGCAAAAACCTCCTGTCTATTGTCCGGCTTGCGGTGAGGGTCTGGATTATCTTTTGTGGGCAGGCGCATATAAACGTACTCACATCTTACTCCGTCAAATTTAGTACTAGTGGTAATGCCCCAGTCCTCAATAAAGGCTCCAGTAAGAGTTGTACTTGTAAAATTGGTTCCGTCAAGCTGTGTCTGTACTAATTTCGCTCTGGATAAATCTGCATCTTGTAGATTGGCTTTGCTTAAATCTGTGCCAATTAAACTGGCATCTGCTAGGTTAGCCCCTTGAAAATATACTCCTCGCAAGTCAAGACGGTCAAAGTTATTGTCTTGTCCATGCCCTGTGACTAGTAATTGACGTACTTCTGCTCTTTGAAGATAAGTTTGACCAGGACGAATATAGTCAAGCATTTTAGCTTTCTGGAAACGAGTACGAATTAAGGTAGCGCCTCGGAAATCAGTACTTTTGAGAGTAGCTCCGGTAAAATCAGCATCAGTCAAGTCTGAATTGCGAAAGCTTGTACCATGTAGAGCAGAAAGTGTGATAACAATATCTTGAATAAATTTATATTTTTCATTTGCGTCCTTATCTATAGCCTTCCATCCTATATATGCACTAGTAAGCGATAAAAAAAAGGTAAAGACAATTACCAATAAATTGACAAATATTGGATCGGTATCAATAGCTTGACTAATAGCAGGAGGACTTGCAGACAAAGCCGCACGATAAAAGTAAAAAATAAAGCTAATAAATCCTATGACAAATCTATATTTTGGTAAAGAATAAGAAATAGCAAAAACAATAGAACAAGCAAAAATACTAAATATAACTAAGGAGATTGAAATAAATGTAATATAAGAAAATGTTTGATGAACACTATCAATTAACATATTTTCTTGTTCAGGAAATATTTTATCTAAAAAAGAAACAAATATTATTAGGCAAGAAAATGATGAAACAGAAATTCCTAAACTAAGTTTAAAACCTTGATAGCCTGCAATGATTAAGAAGATTGAGAGTGTTATTAAGGCAAATTTACCATTATTACAATTGATTGGATGAACTTTATCACATAAAACACCAATTGGATATCCGATAAAACTCAAGAAATATCCAAATAGATACGAGAATAACATTGAGCATATTATCAGTAAAATCATCCACCAATTTGGTATCCCAGCCTTAGCCTCTTTAAAAATAGCTCCCTCAAGAATGATGCCCGTAAAATCTAATCCTCGGATATCTTCTTTACTAAAATCTTCTCCTCTTAAATCCTTTTTTTCTTTGATTTTCTTTCTCTGAATCTCTGTAATCATGTTTTTAAATAATAGATAGCATATATAAAATATTTAGTTTTACTTTTCTACTCAAGAAATAGCTTCTGGAGTAATTAAAACTTTCAAGAAAGTGCCATTCTCCACTTTAGCTAATACAGCACGATAATTATTAGTTTTAATAATAGATGCACCAGTAGAAACAGCCATATTATCAAAACTATTGTTGGAAATCAATTTATCAAAATCATCAGCAACCACAATCGACTCATTATGATTTTGTTCCTTTTGAGTTTGTGATGAGTCATGAAGTAACGATAATGTTGGCCAGATAGTAAAAGCTTCTACACCTAAAGCTAACATAGCTCCTCCAAGTATACTATTTGTTATATTCTGAGTTTTGGCTGTAAGAGATTTAGAATAAATTTGATAAGCTATTAATAACTTAGTATTTATACTTAATTCATTATTTAACTTGGGAATAAAAACTTTCTTGAATCTATCAGGAAATTCTGAGTAATTATTATAATTTGTAATGATTTCAATTGCTCTACCAGCCTTTAAATGATTAGTTAGCTTTGAATAAAACTCATCATTATCAACAAAGTCTAATTTAGTCTTGAACTGGCTTGTATTATTTTTAATATTTACTTTTTCAGATGAAGAAGATATAGTACTTGATATACTTGCTGGGATAAAGTAACCCCAAGAAAATAATAAAACTAAAACTATTATGAATATTCTTTTAATCGCCACGTATAGTATTTGAAATAGTGCTTTCTGTAGTCCAGCTTTAGTATCTTTAAAATTTGCCCCTATCAAGATAGTGTCAGTAAAATTTACACTACAGTTACATACATCGCTAAAGCTAGCACCTTCATGGTTTTGACCTTTGAAGGAGTGACCTCTAAAATTTTGACAGGCAATATCTTGCGGCATGGTTGAGCTGGTCAAATCAAGGTTTTGTGTAGGATATCCCTTGATTATGCAGTTTCATGGACTGTAACGCAATTTTTCTTTAACAATTATTAAATAGTGGTATTTAGTGGATTATGGACTTTCAGTTCAGCACTACTGATGAAAATTTATTTTCAGAGTAGATTAACGGGACTTAAATATTTTTAAGGTAGAAACAAGCCTCAAACTCTTGCATGGTAAGGAAAACACACCAACTACTCAAAAATGGTTGAAACCCAAATATATCAATAAGCCAAGTGAAATGATGTCAACGTCTGTACGTAGATTTAAAACTCTTCTCTGGGTGTTTTTTGTCTAAGTCACAGTAGAGTTACTTGCAAAAGCTGCTTTTACATTCAAATACCACACCAGTTGACCAGAGATGAAAGAGAAAATGCCATTGAGCAAGCACTGATTAATTGGAAGCGCGATCGCCTAAAGGCAGGATGTGCAACACTTGACTAAAGTTTATACTCAGAAGTTGAGTGTTCAGTTACCACTTGTGAAGCTTTCAGAGCAACAGATCAGTAGTGCGATCGCTTGGAGTGAACATTAGAATGGTGTGTTCCTATCAAAAGGTAGGCTGTCATCGTCTTCAAAATTTCGTAAGTCCACCTCCATTTGAGTGCGGCGCTGCACGTAAGTCCTGCTGGAAGCACGTATTCTATTCATCTCTTGCTCACCAAAGTTAATCCCTTGCTCTGCGTATCTGGCAGACACTTGATTATAGTTATCGACTTCCAATTTCTTGCGCCTCTCCATTTCTTCCAGCCATCCTTCGCTGATGCCACTACGGAGTGCTGATTCCACATATTCAGGTCGCAAAGAACCATCTGGACTAAACTGTTGTTTTTCTTCATTGGTGAAGAAGTCGTATGCAGTAAAGATGGGCCAAGGTTCGGGGTCGGTTTCGTCTAAGTGTTTTAGTTGTTCATACTCTTTCTTAAATTTAAGAGCATATTCAACGATATAATCTTCATCAAAATCATCAGAGCGTAATTCTTGAATGTACTCTTCTTTAAAATCACCATTCTGGTTGACTTTCTTTTGATACATATTCAACCAACGCCTTAATCTTGACATATTTAACTCCTGAAAAGTTTTTATACTTAAAATTAATGTATATTTTATGACTTTAGAGTTTAAACATTTTGAGACTCGGTTAAATCAATGGATTCATACTGACAGTGAACAGAAAAATCTTCAGTCAATTTTAACTGAGAAATTAGATAATACTCTACTAGAGTTTTACTTTATCGACAGAGAATTTTCTTTTGGTCATATTGATGAATACAGTAAACCAGAAGATTTACAGAATCATCCAAATGGACATATTCTGTTACTATCCTCGAAAACAAGACTACTTTACGGTTCTTCAGAATGTTTAACAGAAATTGAGAAACTTTGTCCAGATAGGAAAGACCGAGGTGCTTACGGTTCCATCTTTCTAGGTGCTTGTAAAAATGCAGTTTATGAAAATTTGAATATATTAATTGTAGATGATGCTACAGGAGAAAATGGAGTATTTCTTAAAGATAAAGATGCTTTTAAACTAGTAGGAGACTGTTATGGACAGATTGCAACTGATGTTTATGATAAGTTGACTAAACGAGATGAGCAGAAAGATAAAAGTTATCGAGTAATTCAGCATCGTTTCGGCTGGAAAGAAGGAGATGGAGAAGATAAGCAGTATCGGTTTGGAAAAGGAACTTTACGCCCTCATGATTTGGAAAAATTATCTTGGAGCAAAGGTACACCTAAAATTGACCTGATAATCCCAATATCTAGTTTCAAAGGCACAGACAAAGATAATCCTAAAGGGGCTAGTAAACCCCAAATCAAACCTGGACTGTATCAACAGAAAATCTGGTTAGGCGAGAAGTCACAATCAGAGCGAGGTCATACAGCAATATCTCAACTGCTGGCATCATTCCCCCAAGGGATTAAGGATTTTGCTGAGGAGTTAGAGGCTCAAGCTCAAAAACTAGCCGAAACTCAGAACGATCCCAGGAAAGTCGCTCAACTTTACTGCGATAAGTACGAGAAGCGCAAAGAATCATTAAAGCAAGCAAAAGCTAATACAGAACAAGAAATTACTCAACAGCAAACACCTTTTGTTACAGACTTCAAAGCAGAAAATGATTTAGAAGATGAGGAGTTTACTGAAGACGATACCAAAAAAGATTTATTAATGTATAAACTCATTAAAGCAGACTTAGTTAGTGGACACAATCAACTTTTAGAAACTGAAAAGGTCAAGCAAGAGTTAAGTAGATTTGTTCAAAAAGAATGGAGAGATATTGCGCTGGGAAGAACTCTAACTTTTGACCGAGCCATGATCATTCCATCTAAGGAATTGAAGAATGGAGAAATATGTGTACCTTGGATGAATGATGGGGACAAGGTACTTAACTTTCGCTCACCATTTCTAAACTCAAATGGTCTGTGCGTATCATTAAATAAATATGTTGATGACAGGTTAGCACCAGACGGTCAAAATTTAGAAGGCATAATTGTAGTCAATGACGAAGACCACAAGCGCATACAAGCCAGAATTACAGAGTTAGAAACGCAAGGTATTGATGTTGATGAAGTTGACCCAGCCGAAACCGAATCAGAACGCCAAGCACGAGATTTTGACGGTGACTGCATTGGTGTGGCAAGAGCTAGCTTATATCCCAATTTAACAGCAGAGGCAGAGCGAAGGAATCTTCCCCAAAACGCCTATTCACCCACGGTTAAGCTCAAAAAACAGTCATTTTATGATCCCAGCGATGGAAGCCAGCCCCCTTTTGAAAAAATCGCTATTCACATGAGCGATAGTATCAGCGTAGGCATAATCAACAATCAAGTGACAGCACTGGAGGCATTAGAATCAGAAATTGAGGTACTAAAGACTTACGGTACTTTTGAGCAGAAATCAAATTATCTAGACCAAGTTTCTAACCATTACGAAACCCTGTTTGAGCAAGAACGCCAGAAAGATCCAAAGTTAATTCGAGAAGAATACAAGCCTTATATGCAAGGGGTTGTTGAACTTGCTCATTCTCAAAGAACTCCCAAAATTATCCAGCAAGCAATGGACATTAACCGTCAAATGTACCGGAGCATGATTGAAGAGGGATGTTATCAAAACCAAATAGCGGTTGATTTATTCAAAAGTGCTAAAAAACCTGAGATGGATAAAATCAGGGAAAACAACCGCTACTTGTATCGTGATGTTAACTATATTAAAGATAAAAAGTCGCGTTCAGTTTATTTAAACACAGGTATAACACCAAAGGGCTACTCACCAGTAGAATTATTAATTAGCCAAACCAATAAATATTTCCAAGAATCGCAGTTAGAATCGCGTCCCATCGTCCAGTTTAAAGACTTGTTCAAAGGAGTAGAATTTACACCACAGCAAAAATTTGCAGCGATCGCCGCCAAGTACGAGTTTGATCTGAAGTTCAACGCTGCGGTACGTATGGAGCGACGGCGGGAAACCGAGAAAGGGCCATCCGCAATCATCCAAACTCCACAGTCTTGCCAACTCGAAATTACTAATCTCACCCATTACGAACATCCTCTGATTTGGAAAGCCCAAACGTTGAACATTCGCCTAGACGAAATACCAGAGAAATGGCGAACTAAAGAACGCCCCCACAAATTACTAGCAGTTGCACAAATCAATGGTGAGATTGGGGAGGATGGAAAACCCGCTTACCGGAACCTGGGGACAGTTAGCCAACAATCTGTGACTGACCACAACTTCAAATCGGGGATGACCATGCAGGGAGCTAAACTCCTAGAACTAAAACCAGAACTTACTAGAAGCCAAACTAAATTACTGTTCGACAAGGCACAGGAGACGGCTCTCGCATTTTACGCTTCTATCCCAGAGTCAGAAAAACTTGCATCTGCTGCCGCCGCTTGGAGCATCTGTGCATCTCGCCAGGATGAACTTGAAGTTGCAAGAAAAGAAAACGCAAACCCCCAGGCGATCGCTAAAAAAGTTTCCAATTTCGCCTTCGCTGCTTTCCCCAATGAAATTATCTCCCGCCTGGAGCAACTGCAATTTAGCGAACCGAAGTTAGTCACACTTAATAATGAAGCAAATCAATTTTTGGGCAGAAAGTGGAACCCAGACGAAAAACACCCCATAGAAATCAGAGCCTCTCATCACCCACCGGGGCATGAACGCCACGTTTCCAGACTAATGTTTGTCCAGGATGCTGACGGCGAATATAAGGAATTCGCCATGCTTGAAACCAGAACCGCACAGCTTCCTATTGGTACGAAAGCACAAGCCAGTATGGTTGGGGTAGAACCTGCTACTGCCAAAGCAACTATTGGGCTGCCAGGATTTGAGCCGGTTGAAATTACTATCCGCGAACTTAAAAACTTCTCTTACACAGGACTTGTTTTTAACGCCGAACCGGTCAACTTAGAATTTGGCACTGTGCCGATGACTGACAAAACAGTAAAAATCAAAATTGATGCTTTGACTTTGGGTGAGTTAGACAGTGATTCTGTCCAGCAGTTAAAACAAGTTGATTACTTAAAAAATGGTAATCCCCTAAAATTAAAGCTCACGTCAATCTCCGAAACTGGAGATCAAGCTTTTGTGCTGGGTGAGTCTCCCAATGGGAACCTCCTCAAAATCAATAAAATTAACTTTTATGATTTTTCTGGTCAGACATTTAATGATCAAGATTACCGAAAACTGACTCTCGAAACCTCAGCTTCTAAAACTAGAGATGCTGTGTTTTTGAATGGTGAACCCTTGGGGGTATTACATTTCAAGAAAGACAAAGACGCGCTCAGACAACTTGGGCTACTCAAAACCGGACAACTGACACCTGCGCCCGCTATTATTCAAAGTAATTTCTCTGTTATTTGCGCTCAAATTGACCCTAATACCGTTGAATATCCTACTATTTGGACGAAGGAATTTCTTATCTTTGGGACTCAATCGGTTAACCCTCAACAACTGTATATGATTGATAGTAGTGCAAAAATTCTACATCATATTAAAGAGCGTCCAACTTTCTTATTTTCTACCCAAGAAAACAAAAAACTTGGAGTCATGGGCTTGGCTGTTGACAACCAGAAAGCTGAGACTGTAACTAAATGGTTAACTGCTCAAAAAGTTGAATGCAAACAAGTACCAACAGAAGATGTTATCAGGGAAACTAAGAAAGGTCTAGCAGTATTTCACTTAGTCAGCAGTTCAATTCCTCCTAAAACTTTGGATAATATGACCAAGAAATTTGGGTCACTTATTGAAACGGATAGTGAGTATCAACAAAGAGTTAATTCCCTCGCCACACGACCGCAGTTTTTAAAACCTCCATCTCAATCAGCACAATCCCCGCCTCAACAAAGCGCTCAACTCCACCCAAACCAAGAGGTTCAAAATGTCATCCCTCCTGTCATCAAAGGTAAACCAATTCCCATGAACTACCCTCTAAAGATGCATGGTGAGCCGAACCCACTACCTGTAAATACTTGCATTGATGCCATGCGCGGATACGGCAGAACTCACACTACTAGAGCTTATGAGCCTTACAAACAGTATGGATTTAAGGAAGGCGATATTGCTCTGGCGACAGGTATTGATAAGCAAGTCGCCTTTCGAGTCGGTAAGCAGTATCAAATCACACCTGATATGATTGCTGACCCTGTTTATCAACAGCAATGGGCTGGTATGGAAAAGCACTCACCCAAAGCATTACCAGAATTATTCACGGGCAAAGGGCAGGTCTGGGGGCTACATCTTGAACCCTTGGGGGATTATATGGAGGGTTTTATAGTCCCGTTTCCTGAACCAAAAAATAGAGCCGTACCCAACCAAGAAGTTCAACCTCAATCAGTCACTATTGATGACTTGAGAAATTGGTACAATGCCGCCGATAAGTTAGGGAAGTCAGAAAATTACAAAAAACGCATTATTCAGGTGGCAAATGGGTTTAAATCTGGTGAGCAATTATCAGCCCAAGCCTTGACAGTAATGAATAAAGATACATCTGAGCTTGAAGCCATTAGTCGGCTGACTCAAATTGCTCAAAGGATTGGCATGGTTTGGGGTAAGCCTAATGAAAATGGTACTCAAGTTTTGGGAAAAATTTATGACTTGGCTTTCAATACCCAGCAGAGGGATTTAACTATTTCGCAGAAAAATGGAGAGGTAATTTTAAACTTGCAATCGGGTCAGGTGCAGACTAATAAACTAACTCCACAGATATTGCAAACTTTTGAGGATGCGAATAGTCAGATAGATAAAATTTTAGCGCAAAATAAAAGTCAAGGACTAGAAATACACAGATAAATTAACTTAGTCGGTCAAAGATCCGAGTTGATGAATATTTCAGCAATTATAAATCACAATAGAAAATATATGGTGAAATTAATGGAAGAGATTGATGTAGAACAAGGGCAACTGTGGTATGAAAAAGGATTGGAACATCTCAAATCAGGAAACTTATCTGGAGTAATGGAGTGCTTCAGAAATGCACTTTATTTTTATCCTAATTTTGCGGAAGTTCACAATACTATAGGGATGATTCAGTTTCAAATTGAAAAATATGAGAATGCGATTCAACTTTTCGATAACGCATTAGCAATGAATCCTAACTTTGCTGAAGCTTATAATAATCGGGGACTAGCTCGATCAAAAATCTGTCATAAATCAGAATTCCCCAAGGTGATTGAAGATTACACTAAAGCCATCGCCCTGAATCCAAATTTAGTCCAAGCTTATTTAAATCGGGCTGATACGTATAAAAATCTAACTGGTGATAATCCAGCAGCTATCTTAGATTACAATCAAGTGATTTTACTTGACCCAAACTGTTTATCAGCCTATATAAATAGGGCGAATATTTATTTTTTATGTGGGGAATTAGAAAGTTCACTCTCTGATTTAGAAAAGGCATTATCTTTGGATGCTGCCAAAAGCAGAAGCATACTGTGGACGAGGGACAGTCAGATTTCATCTGGGCGATATTGAGGGTGCTAAAAAAGATTTGTTTAAAGCTTTTGGTTTGTACGAGGCGCGAGGAAATATGATTTACTGTGCTTTTACTAGAAGTTTGATTATAGACCTTTTTCGAGATTATGAAGTTTATAAGGATTTGCTTGGGGTTGAAAGTAGGATAGCCAAATCGAAAAAATAGCCACTTTTGTCAAGTGGCTATAAATTTCATCTCAGAATTTCAATCACAGCCGCCAGAATAGATGCAGCTTTGTCGTTAGCCGGAATGAATACTCGCTTTTTCCACTGAATTATTTCAGTAAAACATCCCACAGTCACAAATCTGTCAGCTAACGATAAAGCATTGACTAATTCAATACGGCGCTCATTTGCAATAGTAGAACAACGCAAAGTTACACCTCCGGGTAATTGCTCTGAATACCGCTCATTCAGTACCAAATAAACTAATTCTTCTGGAGAAAGCAGCTTATTTTTCATACCCAATTGTTCGGCAACAGTACGAATATCTTGAGCATCAACCACTCGCCCCAGAATTTTCTCCCCATTGCTGGTTTGCAATCGAAATACTCGATTGTTTTTGTTTGGTAGGGTTTTCCAAATAGGCAGAAGAATGCCAGTTACAAGATGAATATAATCAGTTGTAAACTTAGGCAATTCTTGAACTTCTTTAGACCAAGTTGCGACGAACTCGTTTACTGAAACTTCCCTCCATTGAGAGGCTTGTAACTTTTCTTGAGGTAGGCGCATTTCTTTTTGTGGTTGTACCAACAAAACCCTTGGTACAACTCCACCTTCAGCATCAAAGATGCTGTGTGTGGGAATGCAGACAGCCGCCTTATTAGACTTATCATTTACCATTAGCCGTCCCCGGTAGTTTGTCGCTAAATCCACCGCTTCAATACCAGTTTTAATGTCAGCCTTTTGAACTCGTTCGATTTTCAAGTAATTGGTAGTACTAGCACTAACCGGATGAGTATAAACAGTCTCTGTGCTAACAACCGTAAAGCGTTCTGCTCGAAGTATTTCTACCCCGACCTCAAAAATCCCCTGAGCGATCGCTGTTTCAATCTGCTGACTCAACAGCAACTCGAACCTCTCAAAAATGATATTCTGCATCCCAATTCTCAAAGCCAGCAGGCGATTGAGGAACTGTCGCAACGGTGGGAGGTCGATTTTCATACCGCCTTCTTCTGAAGTCAGAGATAACCCCGTCATTTCCTCAAATTTTCTTAAAGGCACTTCGTAAAATCGACCTTGGAATATCTGCTTGAATAACTCATACAGTGCGTACTCTGCGTATTGGGATTCTAGGTTATCTTTGGTGTCGAATATTCCATTGCCCCCAGTTTGGCGCTGCCCACGAGTCAATGCACCCAAACTGTCCAGCCGTCTAGCAATCGTAGAGATAAAGCGGCGTTCACCTCTGACATTAGTAGTCACTGGTCTAAACACTGGTGCAGAAGCTTGATTCGTCCGATGCGATCGCCCAAGCCCCTGAATTGCGTTATCTGCTCTCCAGCCGGCTTCAAGTAAGTAGTGCGATCGCCGTTTCCGGTTGACGGCGTTCAAATCTGCATGGTAGCTACGACCTGTGCCGCCAGCGTCAGAGAAGATAAGGATTTGCTTTTGGTCAGACATAAATGCGGTGGTTTCAGCAATATTCGCGCCACCACCGCGTGAATCGACAAACAAACGCCCAGCTTCGTCTTTCAGTACCCTTTTGCTTCGTCCTGTAACTTCAGCTATTTGTTTATGACCGAAGTGCCACAGCAATTGTTCTAATGCGCCAGGGATAGGGTCAAGACTAGCAAGTTTATCTACCAGTGCCGAACGCAATCCAAGTGCAGCTTGAGAAATAACGGGCGAACCATCGGCATTAAAAGTCGGTTCGGAACGTTCTTCCCCGTCTTCACCTGAATGTATCTCATGGAGATGAATTGGAAAAGCGCTCATCAAATAATCCATGAGATATTCCCGTGGAGTCAGGTCAAGATTCAAGTCCTTCCATTCAAGGGGCGAAACCTCATTAAGTCGGCGTTTCAATAGTTCCTCATTTGTAGAAACTATCTGGACTACAACAGCATGACCTTGGGTGATGTCTTGCTCAATGGCTTTAATCAGTTTTGGGCATTTCATCCCGGTCAGCAAATGATTGAAGAATCGTTGCTTATGCGACTCGAACAGAGACATCGCAGACATTTTCGCAGCACGGTTATAAGTCTTTGAGCCACAGATATTGCAAGCTTCTAATGCTTTATGAAGGTTATTGTGGATAATTTGGAAAGCTTCGGAGTAACTGTCATAGATTCTTTCCTGAGTAGGAGTAAGTTCAATTTCGAGAGTTTGGTATTCTACGCCCTCAAAACTGAGACTCCGCGCCAGATACAGTCCCAAAGCCTTGAGATCCCTGGCTACCACTTCCATCGCAGCAATGCCACCAACTTCAATGGATTCCACGAAATCTTCACGGGAGGTAAATGGGAAGTCGCCAGTCTGCCAAAGCCCCAGACGATTCGCATAAGATAAGTTTGAGACTTTGGTCGCTCCGGTGGCTGACACGTAGATAACCCGTGCAAGAGGTAGTGCATTTTGTAGCCGTAACCCAACAATACCTTGCATTGATGCTTTGACCATACCCAGCTTACCTTCAAGTGCCATCGCGTTACCCATCGCGTGGCATTCATCGAAGGCGATCGCTCCTGAAAACTCAATGCCAGCCCACTCAATGATTTGTTTGAGTCGGCTTTTACCACCCTTCTGGGATCTTAAGGTAGAATATGTAGCAAAGAGAACACCTTGCGAAAAGGGGATTGGATCACCAAGTTTGATATTGCCGAGGTCGATAATGTCGTTTTCGCTACCACCCAAGGCACACCAATCACGTCGGGCATCTTCTATCAAAGCAGAGCTTTTGGAAATCCAGATGGCTTTCTTGCGTCCTTGACACCAGTTATCGAGAATGATGCCTGCTACTTGCCGACCTTTTCCCGAACCTGTGCCATCCCCAAGAAACCAGCCTTTTCTATACCTAAGTGCCTTCTCCTCATTGTTTGCCGCGACTGTCACGTTGTCGAGTGAATCATCCACCAAGTAGGAACCGGACAAAAGTTCAGAGTGTGCCTGACCTGCGTAAATAACGCTTTCAAGTTGTGCTTCGGACAACAAACCTTGTGTAACGATATGTTGAGGAAGATATGGTTTATATGTGGGAGCGGGAGGTGAAACGAGTGCTAGGGCTGAACTTTCGCACAACAGGGATGGATGGGGTAAAGCATCCTTGATTATCAAACGTTGTGGTCGGTAACTTTCGTAGAGGGCATCTTTCAATCCCTCCGAACCATTCCACTCCACAAGCTCATAATTTAGAACTACCACATCTAAAAGTTCTGAAACTGGTTCTGGTTGTGCGATTACAATCCGTTTTGGTAATGTAACAACTTTCCTGGTATGGGCTTGAACAGTGCCAGTAGAATGATGCCACGGCTCGCGCTGTGGAAGTTGCTCAATTAAATGAAGGATTTCGCCAAGTTCTAATGTCTGATGTATGCAAGGAATGTCACTGGAGTCAGCCGGAACTTTATCAATTACGGTAATCCGGGTGTCCATCTGCGTCCCGTGCTTGGAGTACACTTTCCCGTTGACTCCCACTGATAGCACTACTTGCGCTGTCTCTTGTATCTTGGTAAAGGCTTGCTGCCAGTCAAGGTTTTGCGGTGGGTGAAAACCAATTTGCAGTCAGCGTCACTAACCGCCCACCCGGAACCAACCTCTGTAATGCCGCATTGACGTGACGGGCTGTAGCTTCACTGTTGCGATTGCTTATATTTGGAGATGCCGAGAAGGGTGGATTCATCAGCACCACAGAGGGCTTTGTCTGCCCTGCAAGATAATCATTGATCTGCTCGGCATTAAACTGGAATAGTGGAACACCGGGGAATAAGCGCCGCAGGATTTTTCTTCTGTCTTCTGCCAGTTCGTTCAGCATGAGGCTGGCATTTCTCAATTTGGCGAATTGTGCAAGTATCCCGGTTCCAGCAGATGGTTCAAGGACAAGATCGTTACTGCTGATTTGTCCCGCCAACGCTATCAAGTAGGCTAATGGCAATGGAGTTGAGAACTGCTGAAGTTTTAGTTGCTCCTCGCTGCGGCGGGTATGTGTGGGGCAAAGTGATTCCAGTTGTTGCAATTGCTCTAAGGGATTTTCTGACAGCCCCTTTTGCCGCAAGTATAAGATTAATGCAACCTCTACAGATTCGTATCCGTCCTTCCACTGCCACTTCCCCTGTGCCGCTGTGCCGTTGAAGTAACGATTCATCTGGGTAGAAACAGTTTTTGTGGAGATAGGACGATTTTCAATTAATAATTTAACAAGTTCTTGGGCAACGTTCACAACAGATTGCCCGTAGTCCAGAACTGTTTGCAGGTCGAAGAGACATCCTTGTGTAGCGATTAGGCTGACCATGACTGTATAAGGAATTGATTTTCACAAAAAATTGGCGTAGCCGCTTGTTGCTACGCCAATGCAAATTGAGCTTTATTGATTGCGAGTTGGAATTTATTTTTTCTCTTCAGAAGCAATCGCAGTCCTATTGGTGCGTTCGCCCTTAGCGTTGGCACAGCCATCGCTCTTTCTGATAAACCAAGCTGTGGATTATGCCACGGACTTCTTGCCAGAGTCAGAACGAAGAGGAGTCGCGGCTTTGTTGGTAGGTTTGCTGGATTTCTTGGTTGTAGTGGATTTTGGTTTGGCGGTGGATTTCCTGGTTGCCCTAGCTTTTGGTTGTCCTCCTGTTGCTGGTGGTAGCAGCCTTAGTGAAGAGAATTGGAGTATAACTGGTTGAGTTTCGGTAGAACTGTTGTGAGGCTCTAGCTCTAATGTCCAGGGGTCAGAAATTTTCTCAAACTGTGATGTAACGAAGGGGATTTGTTGAGGTTTGACTTCTAGTTTTTCAGTGTTAGATAGTGGCTCAAATTGAGTTGCTGTTATTGCGGATTCGGAACTGGAATTGAATTGTGCAATTGTAATAGCTGGTAATGGCACAACATAAAGTCTGTCAATAAAATCGAAAATCATCAGAGCAACAAAGCTCATCACAATAACTTCAATAGCTTGGGTAAGTGTTGATTGAATATCCATTGTATTTCTCCGAAATTTTTGTAATGTTCACAAAAGTTACGCGAAGCGTTACCAGCCTCGTAACCAAGTGCCAGACGCATACAAGAAGTTTCAAAAAGGAATATCTTCAAAGAAATTCATGGGTTGACTGAAGCTTGAAAGGGTGCTTAAGTCTCGGACTATTCTATAGTTTTCTGGATGCCAACAAGTATCACTTAAATGTTTTATTTAGCCATTGTTCAAGTTTATTTTGTAGCTCTGAATCGTTCTGAATAAACTCTTTTTCTTCACTTGCCCAAACTCTTGTAATCGCGTCAGAGACAGCTTTCAAAATGGAGCCTTCTAATTGTTTTGGATTCATTTGGATTATCAGTTCAATAATTTTCGCTCTCTTTCTCGCAAAGCGATTGCCTCGGCGTGGGCGCTTGAGGAATCGTACAGAAACTTGTGTAGAATACAAAGCAACACACGGGTAAAACAACTGCCAATGCTCGATTACGTCAGTGCAGGAATCGCGTTTTACATTACAATGCTTCCCGTACAAGAGTGGATATTGGAATTCCGCCTTGGTTATCTTGGTCGCTACTGGAGCCTGATAAGTGTTGCTGGCTTATTAATTGGCTTTTTGCTCTGTGCGCTGATATTTGTGCCACTGATTATCAACATGACACTAGATCCGTTCAGATATCCAGATCATGTTGTCATGAGTGCGATCGCTGCTGTCATCTTTGGTGCAATACTTTGGCTGGGACAGTGGCTGGTACTGCGACAGACTGAGATCACACCCAGAATTTTTGCGCTCATCAACACAGTAGTTGGAATTTTTGTCTTCTCTGTGCTGGTGTGGCTGAATCAAAAAAGTTTGGAGTTGAGTGGTGGCCCTATTCAAGGCTGGAAAACTGGACTGATCTTTTTAGTCGGTGGTACAGTTACCGGAGCCGCGACGGGCAAGGCTTTGGATTTCTACTGTTGGCGAATCGAGCAGCGATTAATCAGAATTGAGAGGGAGAGGGTAGAGCAAGAAACCCAGGAACAAGAAAGGCTGAAGCGAGAAAAGTTTGAGAAGGCAAAGTTAGAGCAAGAAGCAATAGAGGCGGAGATTGCCGAAAGGAAAAGAATACAGAGGGAAGCGGCTCAAGAAGAAGAACGTTTGTGGTACGAACAACACGGGAAAGACTATGCTGATTACGCAGATTATGAGGAAGAAGATGAAGAGGACGATTAAATTCGAGTTCATTACGAATAATCAAAATATATCTAGAGTGCCTGAAAAATAATTGCTAGGGAAAATAAGAATTTCATCCTGATATGTAATAAGCGGAAAAATCCTATGTATGCTAGTATTACTTCATTCAAAAACAGTTGCAATATTGCAAATTCATGTGTTTTTCTATGTCTTTCGAGAGATTGTATCAAATACTTAATTATTGGTAGTTATTAAGTGTTGATTCAAGCTTTCAAATTTATTTTATATACATAAGGTAGTAAGCGGTTTCTGCGGAAATGCCCATTAAGAGGTTCTTTTATCCTATCCCTGCATTTCGCTGAAACATCCACATGGTAAAGCTTATAAGCCTTGGAGTTTAATAATATGTTAATCCTTTTACGGTAAGCAAGCTATGACTTATTCAAACACGGTTGATTTAAACCTCTTGGGTTGGTACTTAGACACGAACCCTTCGACTTTGTTAGGCTACTGGACTAACTCTGGAGATATAGTTACTGTCAATACCACTGATGTTTCTGGTATCCAGGTTCTCTCAGGTGTCACCGTTAATACATTAGGGGGTAATGACACAATCACTGGCACAGGTGGTGTCTTCGGAATCCAAATCTTCAACGACGCTACCATCAATACTGGCACTGGAAACGACACACTCATTGGCACAGGTGGTGTCTTCGGAATCCAAATCCTCAACGACGCTACCATCAATACTGGCACTGGAAACGACACACTCATTGGCATCAACACCATCGGCAGCGGCGGTACTGGTCTCGGCATAGGTATCAGAAACTTTGGCAGTATTGATGGTGGCAGAGGCAAAGACTCTATCACTGGCATCGGCATTGGCAATATTAATGGTGGTATCGGCATAGGTATAAGCAATAGCGGCAGTATTGATGGTGGTAGCGGTAATGACTCCATTACTGGCACTGGCACTGGCGGCAGTGGCAACACCCGCAACAGCACTGCTATGGCCAACGGCATCAGCAACAGTGGCACTATTAATACAGGAAACGGAGACGATACTATCTCTGGCACTGGTAATGGCAGCAATAGCACCGATACCAAGGGCGGTGCGGGGACTGGCATCAGCAACAGTGGCACTATTGATGCAGGAAACGGAGACGATACTATCTCTGGCACTGGTACTGGCGGCAGTGGCACCAACGGCGGGTCAGGCGGGACGGGGACTGGCATCAGCAACAGTGGCACTATTGATGCAGGAAACGGAGACGATACTATCTCTGGCACTGGTACTGGCGGCAGTGGCACCAACGGCGGGTCAGGCGGGACGGGGACTGGCATCAGCAACAGTGGCACTATTGATGCAGGAAACGGAGACGATACTATCTCTGGCACTGGTACTGGCATTGACGACTCACGCGGCATCGATAACAGCGGCACTATAAATACTGGTGCTGGTAACGACACTATCACTGCCACTGGTAGTAATGAGGTAGCCATATTAAACACAGGCGGAGGCACTATCAATACTGGCAATGGCAACGACAAAATCACTGGTACTGGTAACGGCGGTATCCTCAACAACATCAATTCCAGCATCAATACTGCTGCTGGAGACGACAAAATCACTGGTACAAGCAGCACCAACATTAGCAATGGCACAGCTACCACTGGAATCTCTAACAGCGGCACCATCGATACTGGTACTGGCGATGACTGGATCACTGGCAGTGGAGGCAGTGACATTGGCATCTTTAACTTCCGCACCATTAATACTGGTGATGGTAACGACATTATTACTGGTATCGGCAGCACTGGCATCGCCAATGTTATCGACAGCAGTGGCATCAGCGGCACCATCAATACTGGTGCTGGTAACGATATTATTACTGGTATTAGCTTAGTAACAACACAACCCGGCATCAGCAATGACGGCACTATCGATACTGGTGCTGGCGACGACATTATTGATGCTCTCACTGGTGGCTTTGGTAATCAGAATCAGAATGACAGTAGCATTTACCTTCTCGGAACGGGCAACGACATCATCAAAGGATTTGGGACTGGACGCTTTGATGGGGGCAATGGCAACGATAAGCTGCTCTTTGGCTCTGGAACCTACACTGTCTCAGGTAGCGCCAATAGCAATGGCTTCTATACAGTAAACAATGGAACGACAGATATGTTCGTAAAGAATTTCGAGTTTATTGGTAGTGCCAGTAATCCTGCTGCCGCTTTCTGTTTCTCTAGTGTTATTGGCGAAACTCTTATGGTGTAGCTGTGGATATTACAGATACCCTAAATTTTCACGGTGAGTTCTCAAACAACCAAACAATGTAACTTTTTCTACAAACTGATTCTCAATAGTTATAGATTAATGAAAATACCTAACTGAAAATCAGGGTTTGGGAAAATGATCATTCTTATCAAGACCTTTGCCAAAATAAGAGCCTAGATCAATTTCGGCAAAACTGGCAAAATTAAGCATACATAAGCGTTTTGATGGAAAGGTAGTTTTAAATCTTCATGCTTGTGGTGGTTAGTGATAATTTGCTTTGAGTCACTGTCAAGTCAACAAGATCATAACAGTTTAAGGGCAACCTCTAAAGCTTTATCTTATCTACACTTACCTAACAAACGTTTGTGGTACGAACAACACGGGAAAGACTATGCAGATTATGCAGATTATGAAGAGGAGGAAGATGAGGATGAATAACTTTGTGCTGACATGAACGACCGCGATCGCTGATGACTTAGCTCTCGCATCGCCTTGTACAGTGTGGCTCAGTAGTGCATTTTCAGCTTTAACCTCTTCCAGTCTTTCAGATATGATTAAAATGGGTTGTAAATAAAAATAAAATATTATCTAGAACGGCAAAACTAACTGAAGAGGTGAGACTAAAGGCTTAATTACGTATGCGTCTTAGAAAATATCAAACGAGTTTACTATGCTTCTAACCTACCTCTAGCAAGTTTTACCGCTCTAGCTTATTTCTGTTTGCAGGTTGCGGTAAGTTCTACATTGTAGAAAGTCCCAGGTTTGGGATTAATTGAACGCAACTGCTGGATAAAAGCATTAAATGTTGTATTGCTTGTGCCGAAGCCAGCTTCAGCACAAGCAGATAAACCTCCTTCGATGGGAATAGATCCGGTACTGGGACTATATACAATGAATTTATCAACAGTGCCAGTGCCAACCCCAAACCCAATAATCTGACGAACTGTTCTCAAAGCTCCATTATCTAATGCACCACCAATACTGCCAATACTGATATTAACCGCACGACTTTCAGCGACAGCGGGCGCACTAATCGACAATACTGCCCCGACAATCATCAAACAGGTGAACTTCAACATTATCCTCTCCTCCAAAAAATTGAAAAACTAATAATTAGGTTTCGACATCGATGAAGTACATTACAGACGCAAGCTATGTAAGCTTTTCAGACACGCTTGTGTGTGTAAACTACAAAATCTCTGATTCTGAACTTTTGAGGATTACTTCAGCATTACGTCTTTTCTTTTCTGAAGAATGTTAATTTCTTAAAATTTCTTTATAAAATCGTGTTTGCAGACAGACCTCTAGCTGTCTAATCAGTATTTAAGGGTTGAGATTTAAGCACAGTTAGAACTCAAGGCGTGGACATCTTCAATTTTGACGGAACAACACAAAGCGTTGCGTTACCCAACTTTCTCACGCCATCCACTCAGTCCACTGCGGCGCATCTGTCACCAATTGAGCAAATCTGTCTGGGCTAGCATCCTCGAATTCCAACATCACACCACAGCGCTCATCACTGGTTAGGGTACTAAGTAATTCTTTCACAGCATCAACCCCGCATTCCACCCGCTCAATCGCCAGTCGAGCATAATATTTAACTTTATCCCACCAAGAATCACTGAGTTCTGCCTCTGTGTCCATACCCCCCCCAATTATTATCTCCATCTTCATTAATGGGGGGTGTGGACGGCGGGTTAATCCCATATTGAGATTGCATCCTAGCTTTATGTGCCGCCTGAAGCTCAAGTGATTCTTGCCGCTTCCGTTCCTTCTCCTCCCTCTGCCGTTGACGATACTCCAGAACCTTCTGGATAAACTCGACATCAAGAGTATTGAGCCGATAATACC
Source organism: Nostoc sp. NMS2 (assembly GCF_017115105.1). Classification (GTDB taxonomy): domain Bacteria; phylum Cyanobacteriota; class Cyanobacteriia; order Cyanobacteriales; family Nostocaceae; genus Nostoc. The sequence goes on along the minus strand of NZ_JABXKH010000125.1, from coordinate 1,383 downwards.
TAACCCTCTGCCCATCCTCCATCGGTCGCCGCGATTCAGTGGACAAACCAAGTTGTGAAAGATACTGCCCCAAAATCCACATCGGAGACTCCGATAAGGGGATGGTCAGATTGAGAATCCCCTTAACATGAGATGCATTGCGTTTTGAAAACTCAGCCAAAGCCTGAATCATCGCTTCGTCGCCTTTAATCTCAACCCCAGCCATCAGATCCACCAGCACAGCCCTGAGTCCCAGCCGATGACGCATTAACCACGCGGTAGAATGATTGCTCCAGTCAGTGCAAATGGCTAATCGCTCCCGTTCCGATTTATCGCGTTCGGCAACAATAGCCGGCGGTGGAATAAACTCGCGCCCCTGGTCATCAGTGACCATTTCCCCAGGTGCGGCCAATATCGCTTCAAGTGCGACAATCTTTTTAATTAACCGCCCCCCGTCATCTTGCTCAACCAGTTCCGGGGTTACGCTCATGCCATAAGTGTCTTGTATGCGAAACTTCTCACACTCCAGCACCTCCTCTGGCTTGAGATAATCCTGATGCTGCCTGCTGTTGTAAGTCCTTCTGTCAATATCTTTGGCGTTAGCAACTTTACGGTAATGTTCCTCATCAATGGCAATACCCGCCGCTTTCATCCACCGCGAAGTACTTTCATCATCAGCGTTGCCCAAAGGAATAATTGTATTGCCCATTTCCTCCAGAAGCGATCGCAAATCAGCCCGAAGATTATTGATCGACCAATTGCGCTGTGCTTCAATTTGGCAAGAGGTATCCAATGCCCAATCCTTCTCTGCACCACGTTTGCCCGTTTCTCGGTTAATGCGGATGAGAAAGGCAGTCATTTCATTCTTCTGGAGAATCTTTTCCTTAATGCGACGGGCATTGGTTTCGGCGTAACCAAATGGAGGACGAGGAGCAACCCAAACGTACATGGGGACATCTGGACGATACCGCCATAATTGCTGGGCGCATTCTGTAGCCGACTGCGAGACAGCATGAAACACGCCAAACACGGCATCAAAATGATAGCTGGAAATGTCAACCCCTGAACTGAGACTGGGAGTAATTAAAAAAGCGTCGATATCTTTAATAGCAATGTTAATCTCTCGGATAAAGATGACATTCTCCTCACTGCCACTGTTCTCGGAATGAATAGCCCACACCCTTAACTTGCGGTCTTCGGCTGATTCCGGTGTTTCGTCGTTATCATCAATTGCTGAACCATCATTGAGCGCTCGTTCCAACTTTTTGACAAACCGCTTGCTATCGCTGGCCATCATCAACTTTTTACCCAGCATCAACTGAGCGTGGAACTCAGCAACGATCGCGCTGCTGTTTTTACCTTCGTACCAATAGACTTGACGACCACCAGAGCGGTATTCATTTT
>NZ_JABXKH010000101.1 GCF_017115105.1 Nostoc sp. NMS2 | reverse complement strand
GTTTCTGTTTTGGCTGCGGCTCTCCCAAACTCAGACCCTCTGCCATAATCCCTCTGTCAATAGGGTTTGAGACGCGCTAACCCTGGTAATAATTGGGTTTCTTGCTGTGCTTTTTGAGCTTTTTGTTCTGCTTTTTGAGCTTTTTGTTCAGCAAGTTTTTCCTTTTCTTCTGATGTTAACAACCGTTGTCCTTGTTGGTTATACCAATACATCCATTCCCGTGGTATACCTAGATAAGTTCCTCGTTCGATGCCAATTCCTAAACCTATTTCTGGCAACAAAACTGGATTATCATCATGTAATTCATAAGTATTGTTAACTAATTTGTAAACTTCTAAACGTGGCTTACGGCGACGAAATGGGTTGTAAACTACATAATACAAAATTCCCAATCTTGCATATTCTGCTTTTTTGGTCGAGTACTCACCACGGTATGTTTTAGATACTACCTCCAACACTAATATCGGTAATTTCTTCTCTTCCCAAAGCACATAACTAGGGCGGAGGTTTTCATCATAAAATCGCTCTACGCCCAGACTCAAAAACCCATCTGGGACTATTGCTGGTAAGTCTGGGTCATAATAAATACCCATATCTACACCAAAAAACCAATCCATGCGTTCTGGCCAAGCCATTGCGAGTATTGCTTTGAGTAAACCGGGAATTAAATCTTGTAATTCATTATCTACTGGGGTATCGTCAGAGTCTGGCAGTTCCTCGGATGAGGGCAAACAAGCTAATGGATCGTACTTTAGCATGATGGGTTTACTCTTCCTCAGTTATTAGTGCATCTTTAATTTTATTAATTAATTTTGATAGCAATTCAGCACATCCTATTTTATTTGTAAACATCAAGAAGCTCAGATCCCCGACTTCTTAAAGAAGTTGGGGATCTTTTGCTCATTGAGTATTAGTTTTCCACTTGTTTGAGTTTCTGAAAAATTTCATCAAGTGGTGACTCAGATTCATCAGGACAAAATTCTAAAGCAAGTCTAACTTTTCCTTTTTTCCATCCCAAAGTACTAAATTGTAAAACTTCACAATTTAATCCTTGGGTATACAAATTTACTTCATCTGTTTCTTCTGCTCCAACATATTCCTTAATTGCTGTAATCAAATCACGGACTTTAAAGGTTTTAGCAATATTTAACTTATTAAAAGTGTCTGGTTCTATAGACACAACTTCATCATGGTTTAGTCTCTCGAATCCATCTTCCATAAAAATCTCCTGTCAATAAATCTATATTTTCCAGAGATATAACAGTTCATCCGAAATAAAATGATAATTTAGTCATTAGTCATTAGTCATTACTACTAATGACTTCGATTTCCCTACGGCTTTTAATGAAAACGAGCAAAGTGAGGTTTTTGTAGCGGTGGGATGAGTTAAATAAAAATTCAGTAATCATTTTCGCCTGACGCAAAGGGGTAAAGAAAAACTCTTCACCCCTCTGTATTTCAACTTAAACCTTTAACTCATCATAGTTTTACCCAAGATTTTACTAAGTCCTGAGTTATGAGTCAGGTTCTTAGAAAAACCACCCGTAAGAATGCAAACCTTTACCCAAAAGATTCACACCGAGATAGCAAACCCAAACAACAACAAAGCCTGTGGCGGCTAAAATGGCGGGACTACGGCCTTGCCAACCGCGAGTGATTCGGGCGTGGAGGTAGGCGGCGAACACTAACCAGGTGATTAATGCCCAAGTTTCTTTGGGGTCCCAACTCCAGTAAGAACCCCAAGCTTCGTTAGCCCAAACGCCACCAGCAATAATGCCGATTGTCAATAAGGGAAATCCAAGTCCGATGATGCGATAGCTGATGTTGTCGAGGGTTTCGGCAAGGCTAAGGCGCTGGGGTGAAAGAGGTTCAGAATTTTGGATTTCGGATTTTGGATTTTGGATTGGGGTTGTTGTGACTAAACCCATGACAGCAGTATTACCATTACCGTTGCCGTTGCTACTAGTTTCAAAACGAGCAAAGCCGTTATTTTCGGCAGAAGAGGCTGATGGTTGAGAAATTAGTTCGGCTGCTTTGTGTAAGCGGTAGCCATTGCTGCGATAGCCACCAGTACCGACAGAACTGCCTTGTAGTTGGATGTTTTGACCGCGAGTGACAATCAGAAAAGCGATCGCTAATAACGCACCCACCATCAAAGCAGAATAACTCAACATCATGACGCTGACATGCATCATCAGCCAATTTGACTTCAAAGCAGGTACTAAGGGTTCCGACAGTTGCATTTGGGATGGTAGTGTCAAGGTAGCAAAAGCAGCGATCAACATTGCCACCGGTGCTGTAACAACTCCTACTAAGCGGCTACGACTACTACTTTCAGCAATTAGATGGACAGTGGTAATTCCCCAAGTTAAGAAAAATAGAGATTCATAGAGATTACTTAGGGGAAAGTAACCAGCTTCTATCCATCTTGCCCCTAGTAGAGTTGCCATGCACAAATTAGCGATCGCCATCCCAGCTGTCCCCAAAGCGGCTAGATAAGGCAGATTCGGAAAAGCCGCTCCTCCCCAATACACCAGCATTGTTAGGAATAATATGGCAAAGGAGGCATTGTCCAGCCAGTTCTGGAGTACAACCAGATTCATAAAGTGTTCTCTCCGTGAATGATTTAAAATATGGATTCTGACTGTTCTGATCCTATATGGTTAAAAGGGAATCGGGAATGGGGCATTGGGGATTGGGCATGAAGAAGAGACAAGGGAGACAAGGAAGAGGGGGGAGACAAGGAAGAGAC
>NZ_JABXKH010000049.1 GCF_017115105.1 Nostoc sp. NMS2 | reverse complement strand
TTCGTAATTCGTAATTCGTAATTCGTAATTAAGTTTTGTGACGGGGATTTAGCGCTGCATTGCGGTCTTGGGGTCTCCCCAAGAGGAGCAACTTTGCAAGACAGACCCCGACCCAAAACGCGCTGTCTGTAGAGACAGGGGACTTAAACCCCCAAAGTTCGTTAAGGGGAGCCAGTGCGGGAACAGGGGTTTCCCCCGCCGCAGGATGCGCGTAAAGCCTTCTCTACGAGACGCTGCGCGAACGGCATAGCTTCGCTTAACGCAAAGCGTCTCCAAGAGTTGCGCTGTAGTGGAGCATCTGGCGTGTGGGGTAAAACGCCTGTGGGATAAGCGTTTGCTCTTAAGTTGACATATCAAACAATTGTCGATAGGTGTTTTGCAAAATAGGCGTGGTAGAGTCCGTAACGCGGTAAGATGCGATCGCCCTCAAAGCGAATTAATCCCAAACCTTCAAGCTTGTAAGTCTCAATAGGATTAAGAGAAATACCTTGCTTTGCTGCCAGAATTTCAGCATAAGTCTTTGCCAGTCTAGGATTTTCTTGCAGTTTGATCAACTGTCGCCATAAATGATCGCGGTAAATACCACCATTGGCGATCGCTTCCTCTATTATTTCTTGTAGGGTCATTTCTTGAGACCTAAGATAGTACAAACTAATCTGAATTAGTGCTGGATGTCCTCCTACTAGTGACATTAGTTGGACAAAATCTTTAGCTTTAAACGAGTCTAAACCATACCGCCTAGCTAAATCTTCTACTTGTGGTTGAGTAAAATCGTTTAGACGAATAGGTAGACCAATATTAAAAGGAGAGAGGTTAATATCCATAGAGATGTACTCTTCGGTTGAGTAAACCATTACTAACCTCAGCTTTTGCCAGTTTGGATTGTGTCGTGCTTCCTCGCACCATGACCGCAACAAAGCAAAAAACTCTTGACAAATGTTAGGATATTCAAAAAAACGGTCAACTTCATTCAACACTAAAACCACTGGACTTTGACATTGCTCTAGCAAATAGTTTTCTAAATAGAAGCCGCTACTCAAGTTATACCCAATCTCTTCATTCCACTTTTCCTTGAGGTTGGGGTCAATACCTAATTGAGTTGCAATTTTCCAGCAAAGACGACGCAACAGTTTATTTAAATCAGTTAGACACTCACTATCGAATTGGCAACAATTCAGATTCACAGTCTGATACCCAAGTTTGCGTGCAAAGGCACAAAGCCTCAATACAAGAGAACTTTTACCCATCTGTTTGGGGGATCTAATCCGAATCACGCAGCCACTAGTAGTTACTTCTCGATAAACCTTTCTCTCTAATGGAGGACGTTCAATATAAAAGTGAGAATCTAAAGGTATGGGGCCATCCGGGTATGACCAAAGATTTTCTATTTGTTCAGTTTGTGTGTGATATTTTTCGACAAATGAGATTAATTCGGAACGTTGAGATAAATCTTCTTCTATATTCGCAATAGACAATAACTCAGATGTTTCAGTCTCATTTGCTTTGTTGACTATGGTGTAGTCTTCGCTGTGTAATTCTAGATTAAAAGCGCTAAAGCAAAGTTTTATCGTTTTTTGATCTACACTTTCACTTAAAGACCATAATTTACTCAAAGTTCTAGTAGAAACATGAATGCGCGAGCTTATTTCTTCTAAACTCAAGTGTTCGCCTTTATTTTCTACTATCTCTACAGATAGAATTGCTGATTGTAACCGTTTAATTCCTGCGGAAGTTAGTACAACTCCTCGCTTACGTTTAGTTTTATACATTGCTGTTCCAGGGATTTATTATAAATGAGTGTCACAAGCAACAACTTTTTCTATTTACATACTGGAAATATAATTTAATGTAGCAATTTTTGATACACTCTTATTTCATTTTTTCCTAAAATCTATTGGGACTTTAATCAACTAAGTTACATTATACTAGCTTGATAGTAAACGCTGATATCAATTATTTATTTTTCCTACTTTTCCTACTTTTCTTACTTTTTCACCTGGTGTTTTGATGGTTATCTTGCAAAAACTCTCTGAAGAAATGAAGCCTTGTATTTACCTGAATTAGTACAAGTGTGATTGAATAAATAATGTAATATTTTTAACTTATATAAGTTATGACTTTTTTTGTTGGTGTGTTGCAAAAATATTATCGCTTCAGTAGAACTCTAAATACGGAGTATTAATAGTTGTGAAACTATTTGTTATCAAGACTTGGTTGAAAACTTGACAGAAATTATGCACAAGCAAAGTCCACAGATACACGAATAAATGATGTGTAATTTAGTGATTATTTATACTTATTTATCAGACAAGCAATGGAGAACTTATCTAACAGATGTATTCTGATTACTAGCCCCTACCAAGAAAAGTGAAGATTTTCTAACTGTCTTAATACCCATTGAGGAGTGAAAACACTCCGGTAAATCAGATTTTTAACTCTCAGATAGCCGTTATAATTTTCCACCAAACCAGATAGCAACAGTTCTGTCTGTTCTTCACTATTATCGGCTGGTATCAAATTATCTATCGGGTTTCTATTCCTTAGTTCCTCTACTTGTAACACCTGTTGATAAATGTTTAATAACTTTCCTGCTTTGTGTTCGTCAAAAAGTAAGCGATCTCTTATGGTACGGAGATGTTCAGGTTCATCTTGAAATTCCCAATGTTGAATAATGCGCGATCGCACCAATTGTTCTATCCAATATCCTTCAGTACCGTTGGGTATGGTAATCATTGCCTTATAACTTTCTGAGGCAACTTGTACAACTAACTGACAAAGCTTTTGGGTGAGAAACGGCTGTCCTCTTGTCCAATGAATAATATGTAGCAATATTGCTTGTGGCTGGCTGACTACTTCTTCTAAACCTTCAAGTAAAGACATAGCTTCATGTAATTGAAAGTCACATAACTTAATTGCTTGACCAATCTTAAAAGGCGTTTGATGTCGATCAACAATTAGGTTAGATGGACTAGATACACCAAACAAAGCAAAACCCAAACGTTTAAAGTTTGGGTTGTGTGCCTGCTGCTCATAACAGTAACGAATCCAGATAAAAAAATCGTTGACAGGGAAATTAAAATTTAGCAGGCTATTAATATTATCAATAAAAATGAAAATGCGATTATTTTTAAATTCTCTCAGCAACACCTGTTCAACAAATTGATACAGTTGTTGTACAGGGTCAAGTTCTGATTGTTGCTCCCACCAACTTTCAAAGTTGATTTGCTCTGTTAGATTTAACTTGTGAAGCAAGCTGACAATAATGCCCTTATACCATTGTATAGGTGTAATTTGATTACTACCTAATAGGATTGAATCGAGATAAACACATATATAATTTTCCTTTTCTAAGCGATGAATAGTCCGGTGTAGTAGAGATGATTTACCTGTTTGGTGGCAGTTGAAAACGTAACAAAAATCTCCTGTTTTTAATCCAGTATAAAGTTGTTCGTCTGCTTGACGGATAATATATGTAGAGTCATCATACTTCAGGCTACCACCGACTTGATATCTCATAGTCAAGTCAATTATTATAAATAGGGATACTTTTACTTTTGTAACTAATACTATATTTAAGCGCAACAATATTTTGATATATTTTAACTATGATTACCATTGTTTTTATTGTTGTTTGATTTTTAACTGTCTTATATTTCCTTGCATTAGCTGATGGCATAACCCTTGCAAACTTATCTTCTCTTAGCTAAAAATAAAAATCAAGGAAAATTAAGACATTTAAGTAAATTCTTGAGATACTTAAAGAAGTCGGAAGGACGCTCTCTACGAGACGCTAAAAGCGAACGCGGACTCGCTACCGCTACGTTCGCGAAGCGTCTCGTAGAGAAGAGAGGAAGTCGGAAGTACAGTTATGTAACGGGGATAAAGATAAGAGCCACAAAACTTGCGGCTTCTTTTGTAGCCGGGGACTTAGACCCGCCGAAGTTTGTTAAGACAGCAATATTGCTCGTTTAATGATGCAACCATTCTAAATCAAGAAAATGCGATTGTTACCTGGTAATAAAAAGCCTGAACTTATTCCAATTTATAACTTATGTTGAAATTTCCTTTTTGATATTTTGCTTTAGTAACTACTACACTTTTTAATTCATTAAGTGATTTTAGGGACTGACAAGAAATGAATCAATTCAAAATTCAAAATTCAAACATTTTAGACAGCCACCCACAAGGGGTGGGGCTTCTACCTACCTTGGGAAACAATGATTCTTTCTCTGACGAGACGCTAGCGCGAACGCGCCACTTGCGGGCGAAAGCGCGTAGCGGGACGAAGTACGGTTTTAAACCTCACTTCTTTTCATAAATTATCCATCTTGTGGGGTGGGCGACACGAGTGCCCTAAATCTGGGATGGTCATTGGGGACAACAGTCAGAAGTCTTTGAGATACACTACAGTTGATTTTTAGTCTTGATTAGAATTCCTAATTTATAAAACTTTGAGCCTTACTAAATCGTATTGAATTATGATTCATTAAATATATTTAAAATATCTATCTACTTAACTTTCTTAACTTTCTTAACTTTCTTAACTGTTTTTTGAGATGTCTTCTTAAATGTCTTAACTGGTATTGCATTTTATTTAAAAAACTGGGATTATTTATTTGATATATTTACTGGATAATTACAAATAGATTATAAATTTTGCTTACGAACTAGTAATAATTTTGATTAATAGATTTAAGCTGGAAACAAAAGCTAATGCAGTTAGATAATCAGAATCAAGTTTTAGCAAATTTAAGTAATAAAAATTTTATATTCAGAGAAATAGAAGTTGCTATTCGATCGAGTTCAACTGTAGATGATTGTGTAGTTATAAAGAGAGAAACAGAAAAGCTAAAACAGGAATTGGTTGCTTATATAGTTCCATCAAGCTTATTTGCATCAGAACAATTGTTGTCTCACCTGCAAACAATTCTGCCTAGCAATTTGATACCTACATCACTAATACCAGTCTCCACCATACCCCTAACAAATACAGGGCAGATAGATGAAGCTACTCTAGCCAGTTTAGAAGTTATTGACTCTGGCTTAATCGATCGCATAGAGCAGCAATTAGAGTCATTGTCAGAAATTGAGCGTGTTGCGGTGGTTGTTGAACCCTTGATTACAAGTATTCCTACCGTCCACTTACAGGATTTGCTAGGTAACACTCAAGCGATCGCCTCTGAAGATAGTCAGCAAAAGGTACAAGCACCTATAATTGGTCAGGAGATAGAAAACAAGAAGCCGTCCTCGTCAACAAAGCTAGCTATTAGTCACGGGGAACCACTGCAATACTCCGAAGACGCTCCTAAAACTTTAAAAGAACTACTACAACGAACTGCTCAATATTCAACTCAAGGTATCATCTACATTCAGTCTGATGGTAGTGAGAAAGTTCAATCTTATGGACAATTGTGGCAAGACGCTCAACGGATTTTAGCTGGATTCAGAAAGCTAGGACTAAAGCCCCAAGATAAAGTAATTTTTCAACTAGAAAACAACCAAGATTTCTTATGTGCTTTTTGGGGTTGTGTGCTAGGGGGCTTTGTTCCAGTGCCAATATCCATCGCCTCGACATACGAACTAGCTAATACTATCGCTAGCAAACTTCAAAATACTTGGCAGATGTTGGGGAAACCCCTTGTATTAACCAACGCTTCTTTAGCTTGCAATATTGATGACTTATCAAAGTTGCTGAATTTAGAAAACTTTCAAGTTGCAACTATTGAAAAATTGCGTGAGTGCGAAGCGGATTTAAACTTGCATCAAAGTCAGCCAGAGGATTTAGCGATTTTGTTTTTGACTTCTGGCAGCACTGGTATACCCAAGTGTGTGATGCTAAATCATCACAATTTATTGAGTATGACGGGTGGCGAAGTTTTGTTGGGCAATTTTTCCCATCAGGAAAGTATTTTAAACTGGATGCCTTTGGATCATGTAGGTGCGCTAGTTTCCTTGAGCATTATGGCTGTTGACTTAGGTTGTCAGCAAATCCATATACCCACTAACTTGATTGTGCAAAATCCGCTGTTGTGGCTAGATTTGATTGATAAACATCAAGCTACGATTAGTTGGGCACCTAATTTTGCCTTTTCGCTAATCTGCGATGCCCTTGGCGACCTTTCCTACGGAACGCTGCGCGAACGGTATCGCGCGATCGAGATTAACCAAAAACAGTGGGATTTATCGTCGATGCGTTTTATAATCAACGCTGGAGAACCCATTGTCACTAAGATAGCCAGGAGTTTTTTAAGGCTGCTTCGCCGTTATGGTTTACCAACGAATGCGATTCATCCAGCCTTTGGGATGAGCGAAACTTCTTCTGGTATTACTTACTCTGATAGCTTTTCTCTAGAAACTTCATCAGATGACGCTTTATTTGTAGAACTAGGGCCTCCAATTGCTGGTGCTTCACTGCGTATTGTTGATGAAAACGAACAAATAGTTACAGAAGGTACGATTGGTCGTTTACAAGTAAAAGGTGCATCTGTCACTAGTGGTTACTATCAGAATCCACAGGCAAACCAAGAAGTTTTTACCCCCGATGGTTGGTTTAATACCGGAGATTTAGGATTTATCGATCAAGGGCGTTTAACTATTACTGGACGGCTCAAAGATGTAATTATCATCAATGGACTCAACTACTACTGTCACGAAATCGAAGCCGCTGTTGAAGAAATTAAAGGAGTAGAAGTTTCTTATACAGCTGCCTGTGCAGTTAGACAAGCAGGAATTAATATTGATAAACTAGCTATCTTTTTCAATACTTCTCTTGATGATGATGGCAATTTAGTAACTCTGCTTAAGGAAATTCGCACTTCTGTTGTCAACAAGGTGGGAATAAACCCAGATTATCTAATTCCAGTAGACCAAGAAATTGTTCCTAAAACTGCTATTGGAAAAATCCAGCGATCGCAACTGAGCCAGCGCTTCAATACAGGTGAATTTCAATCCATTATTAAACGAATTGATATATTACTGGGTAACGCTAATACTATTCCCGACTGGTTTTACCGTCAAGTATGGCAGCCCAAAAATCCCATTACTTTTAATTCTTCTTTAACTGTTATTAATTCCACCCTAGTATTTTTAGATTCATTCGGGCTGGGGGCATATTTATGTCAAATATTATCAGAGCGTAACCTGCCATATATAACTGTTTCACCCGGAGAAGATTTTCGTAAACTTAATCGCTCAAGCTACACAATTACTCCAGGACAATCCAAGGACTACCAATTATTACTCCAATCCTTGGCGGCAGATAATATAATCATCGGACAAATACTTCACATCTGGACTTATAACCGATATAGCGGCGAAGTCAAAACCTTGGATGCTCTCGAACAAGCACAAGAAAATGGAATATTTAGTCTATTATTCCTGGTTCAAGCTTTAGCCAAGGTTCAAGGTTTTGACCATTCGGTGCAATTATCATTTATTTCCAGTCATATCCAGTCCATTTCCTCATCTGACCCAATAGCTTACGAGAAATCAGCAGTATTAGGGCTTCTGAAAACCATTCCTCAAGAATTACCTTGGTTGAACTGTTGTCACATTGATTTGCCTTTCACTGAAGTTGAAACAAATGGAGCTTATATCTTACAAGAGATGCAAGTTTCCTCAAAAGAACGAGAGGTAGCATACAGGAATGGGCAGCGTTTGGTTCCTCGCTTGGAAAAAGTTGATTGGGTAAGCGAACCTAAATCCTCAATTACCTTCAAGCAAGGAGGAACTTATTTAATTACCGGAGGACTTGGTGGTATAGGTATTGAAATTGCGCGGTATTTGCTGAAACATTACCAAGCTAGGCTACTGTTGGTTGGCAGAACTCCCTTACCAGAAAAAAGTATTGGGAATGCTCATCTAGATCAAACAGACACTATTGCACAACGCCTGAAAGTTTACCAAGAACTAGAACAGCTTAATGGAGAAGTAATTTACGAAGCTATTGACATCTGTGACTTGAAACAGTTGCAGATAATAGTTGAAAAAGCTAAATCTCAATGGGATAAGAACCTAGATGGAATAATCCATTTAGCCGGAACTTTCCACGAGCAGCTTGTACTTGAAGAAACTCAGGAGAACTTAGCAGCAATACTGCGTCCCAAGGTGTTGGGTGCTTGGGCTTTGCACCAATTGGTAAAAGACAATAAGGGCAGCATTTTTATCAACTTTTCTTCAGCACACGGTTTTTTTGGTAGCACTGCTGTCGGAGCTTATGCTGCTGCCAATAGTTTTCTCGATCGCTTTTCTTATTATCAAAATTTTCACAGTGAATTAGCAAGCTATTGTTTGAGTTGGAGTATGTGGAATGAGACAGGGATGAGCCAGGGATATCAGATGAAGAATCTGATCCGTGCCAAAGGTTTCTATGTGATGTCTTCTTCTCAAGCAATATCTTCAATGATTGCCAGCTTACAGCATCAGCAAACGCATCTATTGATAGGTTTGGATGGCAGCAACCAAAACATTCAACGTTGGCAGTCTCAAGCCTTTAATTTGCAGAAGTTAACTGCCTATTTCACTGCCAGTAATAACGAGGTTATTCAATTACCAGACTTGCGAGTGCAAGACTGCTTTGGAACTTCCAGCACCTGCAACTTAGTACAACTGCCCCAAATGCCTTGTCTCGAAAACGGCGAAATTGATCGCGCCAGTCTAATTAGGGGAGTTAACACTCAGGAAATTAGGGAGCGGATAGAACCACGCAACGAGATAGAGTTAAAAATTGCTCAATGTTGGCAGCAAGTGCTGAAATTACCACCTTTAAGCATTAATGACAACTTTTTTGAGTTGGGGGGCAATTCTCTCTTAGCTGGCCAAGTGATTTCTCGGTTACGCGAAGATTTCTCTCTAGAGTTGTCTCTACAGCGTTTGTTTAAAACGCCTACGATCGCCAGTTTAGCCCAAAGTATTGAGGCGATTATAGGGGTAACTCAGGACAAGAGTGAATCTATTGAGGCGATCGCAGAAGAATATGAGGAGGTAAGGATATGATCACAGAACAGTTTTTAGCTAACCTGCAAACAAAAGACATAAAAATCTGGATTGACGGAGATCAACTTGGCTGTCGCGCTCCTAAAGGAGTAATGACAGCAGACATACAGCAGGAACTTAAAGAACGGAAAACAGAAATCCTTGCTTTTCTCAAAGAAGCTCAAACAGCTACACAATCTAACTCTTTCCCCTTAGTGCCAGTTTCTAGGGATAAGGAGTTACCTTTATCTTTTGCACAGCAGAGGATGTGGTTTCTTTATCAACTAGATAAAGAAAGCCCATTTTACAATGAAAGTTGCCAACTGCGGATTGTTGGAAAGCTCTCAGTGACAGCCTTAGAACAGAGTCTCAACGAAATTATCCGCCGTCATGAAGCCTTACGAACTAGCTTTGCTGTGAGAGAGGGCATCCCTTTTCAGGCGATTGTGTCCACTGTCACCATAAATATCCCTGTGGTGGACTTGCAGGGTTTACCAGAAGCCTCCGTGCAACAAATAGTCACTCAGGAGGTTCGCAAACCCTTTGACTTGGATAGTATTCCTTTATTGCGAGCCACTCTACTGCGCCAGGAAGTAGAATCTCACTTGTTAATTTTGACCATGCATCACATCATTACCGATGGCTGGTCAATGGGAATATTCTTCAAAGAGTTAGAAGTCCTTTATCATGCTTTTACTAAAGGGCAACCAAATCCCTTACCAGAATTAACGATACAATACGCTGATTTTGCCCTCTGGCAACGCAAATGGTTAACTAAAGAAGTTCAAGAAAAGCAACTTGAGTACTGGAAACAACAGTTAGCTGACGTACCGCCCTTATTGGAGTTGCCAACGGATTATCCGCGGCCACCAGTCCAGACTTTCTCTGGTGCTACCAAAAAATTTCAAATCGAAGAGCATTTAACCTCTCAACTATTAATCCTTAGCCAGAAGTCAGGTGTCACCTTATTTATGACCTTGCTGGCAGCTTTTGGCATTTTACTCCATCGTTACAGTGGTCAAGATGATATTTGTATCGGTTCACCTTTTGCTAACCGCGATCGCCAAGAAACTGAATCACTAATCGGCTGTTTTGTCAATACTTTGGTGTTGCGGACTCACTTTGAAGAGAATCCTAGTTTTTCTCAATTCCTCCAACAAGTTCGATCTGTTGTCTGGGATGCCCATGCACATCAAGACGTACCATTTGAGCAAGTGGTAGAAGCACTACAGCCGGAACGTTCTCTTAGCTACAACCCCTTGTTTCAAGTAGTGTTTGTTTTGGAAAATTTCTCCCTCGATACTTTAGAGTTACCTGATATTAGTCTGACTCCACAGATGGTAGAGCGGGGTACATCTCAGTTCGATTTGAGCCTCTCGATTTGGCAGACACAAAAGGGATTAATTGGATCGTGGGAATATAACAGCGATTTGTTTCAGGCGGATACAATCGCTAGGATGACTCTTCATTTCCAGACAATGCTCTCAGCAATTGTTGCTCATCCCGACCAAAGAATTAGAGAATTGCCTTTGCTAACTGAGTCAGAACGGCATCAGTTATTAGTGGAATGGAATCATAATCAGGCTGAGTATCCTCGTGATAAGTGTATCCATCAGTTATTTGAAGAGCAAGTAAAACAAACACCCAATGCAACGGCGGTGATATTTGGGGATCAACACCTTACATATACCAAGTTAAACGCAAGAGCAAATCAACTTGCCCATTATCTACAAACCCTTGGGGTCAAACCAGAAGTATTGGTTGGGTTGTGTCTTGAACGTTCGTTAGAAATGGTAGTGGCAATGTTGGGAATTCTCAAGGCGGGTGGTGCTTATGTACCTCTCGACCCAGAATATCCCCAAGAGCGATTAAGCTTCATCCTCGAAGACACTCAGCTATCAGTTGTCTTGACTCAAGAAAAACTAGGCGATCGCCTCCGGCGCGGCTTTGCCGAACGCAAAGCTGATGTAATTTGCTTAGACTCAAACTGGGATATCATCAATCAACAAACAAAACAGAACCCGACTACCAGCACCAAAGCTCAGGACTTAGCTTATGTAATGTACACAAGCGGTTCTACAGGTCAACCCAAAGGAGTTGCTGTTGATCACCGAGCCGTGAACCGCTTGGTAATCAACACAAACTACATCGACATAAAACCAACAGATGTAATTGCACAAGCTTCAAATTACGCTTTCGACGCTGCCACTTTCGAGATTTGGGGGGCGCTACTCAAAGGAGCGCGATTGGTAGGAGTGAGCAAAGATTTGGCACTTTCGCCCAGAAATTTTGCGGACTTTATGCGATCGCAAGGTATCAGCGTATTGTTCTTAACAACTGCCTTGTTCAATCAAATTGCTCAGGAAGTCCCTTCTGCTTTCAATTCCCTACGGCATCTTCTATTTGGCGGCGAAGCGGTTGATCCTAAATTGGTAAAAGAAGTCCTGAAAAATGGTGCGCCACAGCGATTACTTCATGTTTATGGGCCAACAGAAAATACAACATTTAGTTCCTGGTACTTAGTGCAGGATGTCCCCGAAGGTGCGACAACTATTCCCATTGGGCAACCAATTTCCAACACACAAATCTATTTGTTAGATTCCCAATTACAGCCAGTGGGCATTAGTGTTCCGGGAGAGCTATACATTGGGGGAGATGGTCTAGCAAGAGAATATCTCAACCGACTAGAGTTAACACAAGAGAAATTTATTCTTAATCCCTTTAGTTCTCAGCCTGGAGATCGCCTCTACAAAACTGGAGATAAAGGACGTTACCTGAGTGATGGAAATATTGAATTTCTTGGTCGGATTGATTATCAGGTGAAAATTCGCGGTTTTCGCATCGAGTTGGGAGAAATTGAAGCAGTATTGAGTCAACATGACAATGTGCAAGTATCTTGCGTCATTCTCCGTGAAGATATCCCAGGTGAGACTTGTACTGAGCGGCTTGCCTTGAGCGAAGTCGAAAGGAGTCGAAGTAAACGTTTAGTTGCCTACATAGTGCCGCAAAAACAAATGACACTAACAGGTGAACTGCGTCAGTTCCTTGTCAATAAACTGCCTCCATACATGGTGCCGCAAGCTTTTGTTATCCTCAATGCCTTGCCTTTAACACCTAATGGCAAGGTGGATCGTCGCGCTTTACCAACACCTGATACAGCCACGAGAAATCTTTCCACTGGCATTGTTTTACCGCGATCGCCTATTGAAGCTCAACTAGCTCAAATCTGGAGTGAAGTCTTAGGAGTTGAACGCATTGGCGTTAATGACAACTTCTTTGAACTAGGGGGACATTCCCTACTAGCTACCCAAGTCATGTCAAAGATAAATTCAACATTTGAACTCGATTTATCTATAAAGATGATGTTTGAGTCTCCCACAGTAGCGGGGATAGCAGCCTACATAGAAGTAGTGAATTTGGTAACACAAAATTTATCAAATAAAGAAGTCAGTAGCGAGGTAGTGGAGTTTTGAGCATGACTAACAGCACCTTTGAATTCGTTCGTCACCTAACAAACTTAAGTATAGAACTAGAGGTCGATGGCGTTAGCGGAGCGCCTCTGGAAGAGGTTCGCTTGCGTTGTCATGCACCTAAAGGGGTGTTAACTCCATCGCTACGTCAGGAAATAGCTGGGCGCAAAACAGAAATTATGCTGTTTTTACAGCAAGCAAAGCAGGTTAAAACCTCTCATCAGTTGCCCATTCAAAGAGTGCCACGGAACGGTGAGCTACCACTATCTTTTGCCCAACAGCGACTCTGGTTTCTGCACCACTTGTCACCAGACAGTCGTTCTTATAATATGCTGGATGTTCAAAGGCTAAATGGGGCGTTGAATGTAGTTGCACTGGAGCAGAGTCTAAGTGAACTCATTCGCCGCCACGAGGTCTTAAGAACTACTTTTCCCACAGTAGACGGAAAACCTTTCCAGCTAATTGCTGCTCCCACTGCCTTAACTTTGCCCATCCATTACTTGCAGGGGTTGTCAGATCAGGAGCAAACTGACCAGATTCAACAAATAGTGCAGTCCCTTGTGTCCAAGCCCTTCGATCTGGCTGTTGGGCCATTAGTAGAATTCACTCTCCTCCAACTATCTAACCAGGAGTATGTACTGCTATTGAAGATGCACCACATTATCTACGATGGCTGGTCTTTGAACATCTTCAAACGTGAGTTATCTCAGCTATATATAGCTTTCGCTCAACAATTGCCCTACCCACTACCTGAATTACCCATTCAGTATGCTGATTTTGCAGTTTGGCAACGCCAGTGGCTGACTGGCGTTGTCCTGGAACGTCAACTCGATTACTGGCAGCAACAGTTAGCGGGTGTCCCTGCCGTACTAGAACTGCCTACTGATAAACCACGTCCCCCAGTTCAGAGCTTCCGAGGTGGAGTTGAGCGTTTTCAACTGGATCGCCACCTCACGCAACGCCTCAAGCAGTTGAGTCAGGAGTCAGACACAACGTTGTTTATGACCCTACTAGCAGCTTTTTTGGTCTTAATTTCTCGTTATAGTGGTCAATTAGATATTGTTGTTGGCTCCCCGATCGCTAACCGCAACAACAAGAGCGTCGAGCAGCTAATGGGGTTTTTTACTAATACCCTAGCACTAAGGGGTGATCTCTCTGGCAACCCCAGCTTTGTTAACTTTTTAGCGCAAGTGCGGCAAACAACTTTGTCAGCTTATGCCCATCAAGACTTGCCCTTTGAGATGCTGGTCGAAAAGCTACAGCCAGACCGAGATTTGAGTCGTAATCCCCTGGTACAGGTGATGTTTTCTCTCCAGAATGCCTCACAGTCTTTTTCGGATTTGCCAGGTTTAACTATTCAGCAAATGTCCTTGCCAGTTGATGAAATGGTCAAGTTTGACCTGGAAGTGAACTACTGGGAAGTTTCATCCGGTCTAGAGGGCGTATGGTCTTACAGTACTGATTTATTTGATGCAGCAACTATTGCTCGCATAGCCCAACATTTTCAAACTTTACTCCAAGCAATTGTTGCTAATCCCAAAGCGCCGATTGCAGAATTACCACTGTTGAGTCAAGCAGAACGTCATCAATTGTTGGTGGAGTGGAACAACACTCAAGTAGACTATTCTCAGGACAAGTGTATCCATGAGTTATTTGAGCAGCAGGTAGAACATACACCAGATGCGATCGCTCTCATCTTTGAAAATCAAAAACTTACCTACCGAGAGTTAAATCAACGCGCTAACAAAATCGCCCATTCTCTCAAAACTCTAGATGTCAAGCCAGACGTATTGGTTGGTATCTGCATGGAACGCTCTTTAGAGATGGTAATTGGGATATTGGCAATTATCAAAGCAGGTGGTGCTTATGTACCTTTAGATCCTACTTATCCCAAAGAACGTTTAGCATTCATGTTGGCAGATGCTCAAGTGTCGGTGCTGTTAGTGCAACCACATCTAGTCCAAGAACTACCGCCACACCAAGCACAAGTAGTATGCATTAACTCCGACTCTCAAGAATTTGCTGCTTACAGCCCTGAAAACCCAACTAGTGAAGTTACAGCAAAAAACTTAGCTTATGTAATTTACACCTCCGGTTCCACAGGAAAGCCCAAAGGTGCAATGAACACTCATAAAGGCTTGTGTAACCGTCTATTATGGATGCAAGACACATATCAACTAACAGCAACCGAAAAAGTTTTACAGAAAACACCATTCAGCTTTGATGTCTCAGTTTGGGAATTCTTCTGGCCTTTATTGACAGGTGCAAGCTTAATTATAGCCAAACCAGGTGGACATCAAGATAGCCGTTATCTAGTTCAACTAATTGCCCAAGAAAAAATTACTACACTTCATTTTGTGCCCTCAATGTTGCAAGTGTTTCTAGAAGAAACAGGACTAGATAAATGTGGTAGTATCAAACGGGTAATTTGTAGCGGTGAGGCGCTATCTTTTGACCTACAACGACGCTGCTTTGAAAGATTAAACGCCGAGTTACACAACCTTTATGGCCCAACAGAAGCGGCAATTGACGTAACTTTTTGGGCTTGTCAACCCAATAGTAATGAGAAAATTGTTCCTATTGGTCGTCCAATTGCCAATACACAGATATATATTTTAGATAAACACTTACAACCTGTTCCCATTGGAGTCAGTGGTGAGTTACACATTGGTGGTGTGGGATTAGCACGTGGTTATTGGAATAAACCTGAATTGACTCAAGAAAAGTTTATTTCTAGCCCCTTTGAAACAGGAAAATATTTATACAAAACGGGTGATTTAGCACGTTATCGTTCTGATGGCAATATTGAATATTTAGGCAGAATTGACCACCAAGTTAAAATTCGTGGTTTCCGCATTGAATTGGGTGAAATTGAGGCTTTACTGGTTTCTCACCCAACAGTATGGGAAAGTGTGGTAGTGGTGCGAGAAGATGAACTAGGCGACAAACGTTTAGTTGCTTATGTAGTGCCGCAGGTAGAAGAATCTCCCATAGTCCCAGAACTGCGACAGTTTCTCAAGGAAAAGCTACCAGAGTACATGCTGCCAAGTGCTTTTGTACTGCTGGAATCCTTACCTCTGACTCCCAACGGCAAAGTAGACCGCCGCGCCCTACCAAAACCAGATATAGACAGCACACTGCGAGAATTGTATGTCGCCCCACGCACTCCCATTGAGGAAATGCTGGCGCAAATTTGGTCGCAAGTTCTGAAAGTAGAGCAAGTGGGCATATATGATAACTTCTTTGAACTGGGGGGACACTCGCTACTAGCAACGCAACTTGTTTCACGTATCCGCAACATTTTTAAAGTAGAACTACCATTGCGTGAATTGTTTGCCGCCGCCACCGTTGCCGAATTGGCGCAATCGATTGGGCAATTGCAGCAACAGGACTTAGAACTATCTGCACAACCCATCGTAGCAAGGGCAGATAATGCAGAGTTACCACTGTCTTATGCTCAACAGCGTTTGTGGTTTTTAGACCAGTTAAACCCAAACAGCGCCTTCTACAACATACCCATAGCTTTGCGTATTGTTGGAACTCTTAATCAAACTGCCTTAGAACAAAGCTTACAAGAAATTATTTATCGCCACGAAACTTTACACACCAACTTCATCGCAATTGATGGAAAACCTTCTCAAATTATTCAAAAACAGCCGAATTGCACAGTCTATGTTGTTAAGTTGCAACATCTGCCAAACAGTGAACAAGAAATCGCCACAGAGCAATTAGCGAAACAACAAGCTATTCAACCTTATGACCTGGCAAACCAAGCATTAGTCAGGGCAACATTAGTAGTACTGTCCCAGACAGAACACGTTTTATTAGTGTGTATGCACCATATTGTCTCTGATGGCTGGTCAATGGGTGTGTTTGTTCAAGAACTAGCGACACTATATAATGCTTATTCTCAAGATCAGCCGTCACCGTTAGCACCACTGCCTGTGCAGTACGCAGATTTCGCCTTATGGCAGCGACAGTGGTTGCAAGGAGATGTATTGCAAAGCCAACTGAGTTACTGGCAGCAACAACTGGCTTCGGCACCAGCTTTATTGTCGTTACCAACTGACCGACCCAGACCTGCTGTGCAGACTGACAATGGGGCATATCAAGAGTTTGCACTCTCACAGGAGCTAACTGGTAAACTGACACAACTGAGTCAGCAACAAGGGGTGACGCTGTTCATGACGTTGTTGGCAGCGTTTGATACACTACTTTATCGCTACACAGGTACAGAAGACATTTTGGTGGGTTCTCCCATTGCTAACCGCGATCGCAGTGAGATAGAAGGGTTAATTGGCTTTTTTGTCAACACTTTAGTCATGCGTACTAACTTGTCAGGCAATCCTAGCTTTAGCGAATTACTCACTCGTGTTCGTGAAATGGCAATGGAAGCATACTCTCATCAGCATTTGCCTTTTGAAATGCTGGTAGAAGCATTGCAGCCAGAACGGAATCTCAGCCATACACCACTGTTTCAGGTAATGTTTGTCCTTCAAAATGCGCCCACATCACAAGTAGAACTGACTGGGCTAACTGTCAGTCCATTCCCAATGAAAGGTGCAAACGCCAGGTTTGATTTAACTTTAATCATGCACAATACTGCCACTGGGCTGGTAGGGATATGGGAATACAACACTGACTTGTTTGATGCTAGTACCATTGAGCGAATGACGGGTCATTTTATTACATTGCTTGAAGGTATTATTGCTAACCCAGAACAGCAAATCTCACAATTGCCCCTGCTGACACAACCGGAACAACAAAAGTTACTTGTAGAGTGGAACGATACTCAGGTAGATTATCCCCGTGATAAGTGCATCTATCACTTGTTTGAAGAGCAGGTGGAGCTTACACCCAATGCAGTGGCAGTTGTGTATGAAAATCAACAACTTACTTACTATGAATTAAACTACCGTGCTAACCAGTTGGCGCACTACTTGCGGTCTTTGGGTGTGGGAGCCAATATTTTAGTCGGTCTGTGTGTAGAGCGTTCTTTAGAGATGGTCATAGGACTACTGGGGATTCTCAAAGCGGGTGGAGCATACCTGCCACTTGACCCAGAGTATCCAACTGAGCGGTTGAGCTTTATTTTAGAAGATGCTCAAGTTAGGGTATTGCTGACCCAGCAATCACTTCTTGACAGATTGCCTCAGCATCAAGCACAGCTGGTTTGTTTGGATACTGACGCTCAACTAATTTCGCTGTGCAGTCAGGATAATCCCATCTCTGACATGCAAGCAACTAATTTAGCTTATGTAATTTATACCTCTGGTTCTACAGGTCAACCTAAAGGTGTAGCCATGAATCAGCTTGCCCTTGGCAATCTGATCTTGTGGCATCGAGAAAATCTGAAAATTTCTCGTGGAGCCAAAACACTGCAATTTGCTTCTATTAGCTTTGATGTCTCCTTCCAAGAAATATTCACTACCTGGTGTTCTGGCGGCACATTGTTCTTAATTGGGGAGGAATTACGCAGAGATGCCTCAGCTTTGTTAGGTTTTCTCCAACAAAAAGCAATTGAAAGAATGTTTCTCCCCTTTGTTGGCTTACAACAACTAGCTGAAGTCGGTGTTAATAGTGAATTAGTTAATAGTCATTTGCAGGAAATCGTTACTGCTGGGGAGCAGTTGCAGATTACTCCAGCTATTTCTCAGTGGTTAAGCAAACTAACTAATTGTACATTGCACAATCAGTATGGGCCATCAGAGAGCCATTTAGCCACCAGCTTTACTCTGAATAAATCAGTAAAGACTTGGCCGCTACTTCCTCCCATTGGTCGTCCCATCGCCAACACACAAATCTACATCCTGGATAAATATTTACAGCCTGTACCCGTTGGTGTACCAGGAGAAGTGCATATTGGTGGTGTCCTTTTAGCACAAGGCTACTTCAACCGACCAGAGTTAACACAAGAGAGATTTATCCCTAATCCCTTTAAAAGAAGCAGAGGAGCAGGGGAGCAGGGGAGCAGAGGGGAAACCTTTAATTGCGATCGCCTTTACAAAACAGGGGACTTAGCACGCTATTTACCTGACGGTAACATCGAATCCTTAGGACGCATTGACAATCAAGTTAAAATCCGTGGCTTCCGCATCGAGTTGGGAGAAATTGAAGCAGTACTCAGCCAACTTGATGTGCAGGCATCTTGTGTCATTGCCCGCGAAGACATTCCTGGTAACACTTGTACTGAGCGAAGTCGAAGTAAACGCCTAGTCGCTTACATTGTGCCTCAAAAAGAGCAGACTTGTACTGAGCGACTTGCCCTGAGCGCAGTCGAAGGGAGTCGAAGTACACTCAAAGTTAGCGTTGTACGTAGCTTCCTGAAGGAAAAGTTACCAGAGTATATGGTGCCAAGTGCGATCGTTATCTTAGAAGCTCTACCGCTTACCCCCAACGGTAAACTAGACCGTCGCGCTTTGCCCATACCTGATTTACACAGCCAATTATCGGACAAATATGTCGCCCCACGCAGCCCAATCGAAGAAATCCTGTCAATAATTTGGGCACAAGTGCTAAAAGTAGAGCAAGTGGGCATACATGATAACTTCTTTGAACTTGGAGGACACTCGTTACTAGCAACGCAACTCATCTCCCGCGTGCGTACCAGCTTGAAAGTAGAACTACCATTGCGTAGCTTATTTGCTGCACCCACGGTTGCAGAGTTGTCCCAAAATATTCAACAGTTGCAGCAACAGGATTTAGAACTAACAGCATCAGCCATCTTACCGAGGGCAAAGGATGCAGAATTACCACTGTCGTTTGCCCAAACGCGGCTATGGTTTTTAGACAAGTTAAACCCGAACAGCGCCTTCTATAATATACCCTTAGCTTTGCGTCTAGTCGGAACTCTTGAAGTTTCAGTTTTAGAACAAAGCTTACAAGAAATTACTTATCGCCACGAAGCGTTACGCACCAACTTCATCACAGTTGATGGACAACCAACTCAAATTATTAGGGAACAGGGAACAGAGAACAGGGAACAGGGAATAGTAGGAATTTCCAACCCTTTAGCACCTACACCTTGGACAGTCTCGATTGTTGACTTGAAGCATTTATCCACAAGCGAAAAAGAAATTGCTTTGCAGCAATTAGCGCAACAACAAGCGCAACGACCCTTTGACTTAGCAACTGAAGCATTAATCAGGACAACATTAATAATGCTGTCGGAGACAGAACACGCCTTATTAGTGTGTATACATCACATTGTCTTTGATGGTTGGTCGCTGAGTGTGTTTATCCAAGAACTAGCAGCACTGTACAATGCTTATTCTCAAGGTCAACCCCCATCGTTAATGCCACTGCCGATTCAGTACGCAGATTTCGCCATTTGGCAAAGAGACTGGTTGCAAGGAGATGTATTACAAAGCCAACTGAGTTACTGGCAGCAACAACTGGCTTCGGCACCAGCTTTGTTGTCGCTGCCCACAGACCGACCCAGACCTGCTGTGCAGACTTTCGCTGGGGCGTATCAAGAGTTTGTCCTCTCAGTTGAGTTAACTGATAGATTGGAAAAACTGAGCCAGGAGCAAGGTTGTACTCTCTTTATGACGCTGTTGGCAGCTTATAATACACTGCTTTATCGCTATACAAAACAATCAGATATTTTGGTGGGTTCTACCATTGCTAACCGCGATCGCAGTGAGATAGAAGGGTTAATTGGCTTTTTTGTCAACAATTTAGTCATGCGTACCAACTTGGCAGGAAATCCGAGCTTTAGCGAATTGCTGACTCGGGTTCGAGAAGTTGCATTGTCCGCATACTCTCATCAGAATTTGCCTTTTGAAATGCTGGTAGAAGCATTGCAGCCAGAACGGGATCTTAGCCATACACCAATATTTCAGGTAATGTTTGTCCTCCAGAATGCGCCCATATCTGAAGTAGAGTTGAGTGGGTTAACTGTCAGTCCATTGATGAGTAAAGGGATAACGGCAAAGTTTGATTTAACTTTAATAATGCAAAACACTGCCACTGGACTGATAGGAGTGTGGGAATACAACACTGATTTGTTTGATGCAAGCACAATTAAGCGGATGAGTAATCATTTTGTCACTTTGCTCTCTGCAATTGTTGCTAACCCACAGCAGCAAATCTCACAATTGCCCCTGTTGACAGAAGTTGAGCAACGGCAGTTATTAGTAGAATGGAATAACACTCAGGCAGATTATCCTAGCGATCGCTCTATCCATCAGTTGTTTGAGGAGCAGGTTAAGCGCACTCCTGATGCTGTGGCTGTTGTATTTGACAATCAACAACTGACTTACTACCAATTAAATTGTCGTGCTAACCAATTGGCTCATTACTTACGCTCACTGGGTGTAAAACCAGATGTGTTGGTCGGTATTTGTGTAGAACGTTCTTTAGATATGGTGGTTGGACTTTTGGGGATTCTCAAAGCAGGTGGAGCATACCTACCACTTGACCCAGAGTATCCCCAAGAACGCTTGAGCTTTATGCTAGAAGATGCTCAAGTTTCGGTGCTGCTGACTCAAAAACGACTTATTCAAAGACTTCCTGAGTGTCAAGCAAAACTTGTTTGTTTAGATGAAAGCTGGGAACAAATCGCCCAAAACAATCAAGATAATCCAACCAGTGGAGTTAAAGCTTTTCATCTAGCTTATGTGATTTACACTTCAGGATCTACAGGTAGACCTAAAGGTGTGATGGTTGAGCATAAGGGACTATGCAACTTAACTCAAGCTCAGATTCAGACTTTTGGCTTGCATTCTGATAGTCGCGTTCTCCAGTTTGCCTCTTTCAGTTTTGATGCTTCTATCTGGGAAATTGTATTGGCTCTGGGGTCAGGTGCAACGCTGTACCTGGGAACAAAAGACTCTCTATTGCCAGGAAAGCCATTAATTGAGCAATTACGCGATCGCTGCATTACCAATATCACACTACCACCATCGGCGTTAGCAGTTATGCCTGTGGAGGAACTTCCAGCACTGCAAACAATAATTGTAGGTGGAGAAGCTTGTTCTGCTGAACTAATTAGACAATGGTCTGCTGGCAGAAACTTCTTCAATGCCTACGGGCCAACAGAAGCTACTGTCTGTGCCACAATCGCAAAATGCACTGAAGATGACGAGAAAATATCTATTGGTAGAGCGATCGCTAACACGCAAGTTTATATTTTAGACGAAAATTTGCAACCAGTGCCTGTGGGTGTGCCAGGAGAGTTGCATATCGGTGGTGTGGGGTTAGCAAGAGGCTACCTCAACCGTCCCGAACTAACTCAGGAAAAATTTATCAGCAACCCCTTTGGTTCTGGTCGTCTCTACAAAACTGGGGATTTAGTCCGCTATTTACCCGATGGCAACATTGAATACATAGGACGCATTGATAATCAAGTAAAAATTCGGGGCTTCCGCATTGAATTGGCAGAAATAGAAACACTATTAGGGCAACATGGTGATGTGCAGATATGTTGTGTCATCGCTCATGAAGGAACTCCGGGTAATAAGCGCTTAGTTGCCTACATAGTGCCACAAAAAGACGTAACACTTACACCGGATGAACTGCGTCAGTTCCTTGCCAATAAATTACCTGGGTATATGGTGCCAGCCGCTTTTGTAATACTAGAGTCCCTACCCCTGACACCTAACGGTAAAGTAGACCGTCGCGCTCTGCCTAACCCAGATTTACATCAAGAACTATCAGATTATGTAATGCCAAAAACAGAAGTAGAAAGAATTATTGCTGGCATTTGGCAAAAAGCATTAGCAGTAGAAAAGGTAGGAATTTACAATAATTTCTTTGAGCTTGGAGGTCATTCGTTACTACTAGTAAAAATTAATCAGCAATTGCAAGAAAAACTTGGTTTAGAATTGTCAATAGTTAATATGTTTAATTACCCAACTATACATAGTTTAAGCCAATATTTAAGTGCTAAAACTCACAAAGAAGAGACAACCAAGGAAAACACTTCTCGTCCTCAAGCTCATAGTGAAATTAAAGCTTTGAGAAAGCAGCAGTTACAATCCAGACAACAACATCGCTCTCAGAAAAAAGGTGGTATATGACAATTTTAGTGCATAACAATAATGAATTTAATAATTCTGAAATAGCGGTAATTGCTGTTGCTGGTAGATTTCCAGGTGCAAAAGATATTGCATCATTTTGGCAGAATTTACGAGATGGTGTAGAATCTATCTCCTGGCTAACGGATGAAGAATTACTAAATTCTGGCGTTTCTCTAGATTTACTGAATAATCCTAATTATGTAAAAGCTAGCGGTGTTCTATCAGACATTGAATTGTTTGATGCAAATTTCTTTGCTTATAGTGCCAAAGAAGCTGAGTTAATAGATCCACAACAACGTCTATTTTTAGAATTGGCTTGGGAAGCTGTAGAAAAAGCTGGTTATGACCCACAAAGTTACAATGGTTTAATAGGGGTTTATGGTGGTGTAGGAATGAGTAGGTATTTGCTCAACAACCTCTACCCTAATCATCAGTTATTGGCAACGATTGACCCTGTTCAATTAGGAATTTCCAACGATAAAGATTTTTTACCGACAAGAGTTGCATATAAACTCAACTTGACTGGCCCCGCAGTAAATGTGCAAACAGCCTGTTCTACTTCTTTGGTTGCTGTTCATGTAGCTTGTCAAAGTCTCTTAAATGGTGAGTGCGACATGGCTTTAGCGGGTGGTGTTACTCTCAACATTCCTCAAAAAATAGGTTATTTGCATCAAGAGGGCATGATTCTTTCTCCTGATGGACACTGCCGTGCTTTTGATGCCAAAGCACAAGGAACAATTACTGGTAGCGGTGCAGGGATTGTGGTATTGAAAAGATTAAAGGATGCGATAAGCGATCGCGACCACATCCATGCAATCATTAAAGGCTCGGCCATCAATAACGATGGTGCAATGAAAGTGGGCTACACTGCTCCTAGCGTTAGCGGTCAAGCAGCAGTAATTGGTGAAGCTCAAGCAATAGCTGGTGTAGATGCTGAGACAATTTCCTATATTGAAGCTCATGGTACAGCTACGCCTTTAGGAGATCCAATCGAAATTGCAGCTTTAACTCAAGCTTTTAATCAAACTACCGATAAAAAAGGTTTCTGCGCTATTGGTTCGTTAAAAACCAACTTTGGACATTTGGATACAGCAGCAGGTGTTGCAGGTTTGATTAAAACTGTATTAGCACTGCAAAATAAAATGTTGCCTCCTAGTTTGCACTTCGAGACACCTAGTCCCAAAATTGATTTTGCCAACAGTCCTTTTTACGTCAATACAACCCTGACTGAATGGAAAACAGATAACACCCCTCGCCGTGCTGGAGTTAGTTCTTTTGGTATGGGGGGTACTAATGCTCATGTCATTTTAGAAGAAGCACCAACTCAATTCAAAATTCAAAATTCAAAATTCAAAAGTGAATATTTTTTGTTGTGTCTGTCGGCTAAAACGGCAAGTGCGCTTGAAAAAACTACAAATAATTTAATCACGCATTTAAAAGAGCATCCAGAAGTTAACTTAGGCGATGTAGCTTATACCCTCAATAGTGGTCGCCGGGGTTTTAATTATCGACGGATGTTAATTTGTCACGACTTAGAAGATGCTGTAGAGCCAAAACAAGTTTTTACTAACTATACAGAGATTACAGAACGGTCTGTTGTCTTTATGTTTCCCGGTCAAGGTTCCCAGTATGTCAATATGGCGCGGGAAATTTACGAAACCGAAACAGTATTTAAAGAACAAGTTGATTATTGCTCAGAAGTTCTTAAACCTCTATTAGGGCTAGATTTACGTCATATTCTTTACCCCAGCGAAGAAAATATTGATGAGGTATCAAAGCAACTTCAACAGACAGAAATTGCCCAACCTGCTATTTTTGTCATTGAATACGCCCTAGCTAAATTATGGCAGTCTTATGGAGTGCAGCCACAAGCTGCGATCGGTCATAGTATTGGCGAGTATGTTGCAGCAACTTTAGCAGAAGTTTTTTCTCTAGAAGATGCCTTATCTCTGGTAGCAGCACGCGGAAAAATGATGCAGCAACTGCCCACTGGAGCAATGCTTTCAATTCCCCTGCCCGCAGACAAAATAAAATCCTTATTAGGGCAAGAACTCTCTCTTGCCGCAATTAATCAACCCTTGCAGTGTGTGGTTTCCGGTTGCATAGTAGCAGTAGATGCACTACAAAATCAGCTTGCTGCTCAAGGGATTGAATGCCAACCTTTGCATACTTCCCATGCCTTCCATTCGCAAATGATGGAACCAATCTTAGAAGCATTTGCAGAACGAGTCAAAAAAGTTACTCTAAATCCCCCAAAACTTCCTTATATCTCCAACCTGACTGGTACTTGGATTACAGTTACACAAGCCACAAATCCTGACTACTACACTCAACATCTGCGTTCTCCAGTGCTGTTTGCCCAAGGTGTAGAGAAATTATTAGCAACACCTGAGCAAGTTTTATTAGAAGTAGGGCCAGGACATACACTAACTAAATTAGTCAAAAGACATCCAGGCAAAGCAGCCGCACAAATAGTCTTGACTTCAGTCCGTCATCCCCAAGAAAAGCAATCAGATTTGGGTATTTTATTCACCACATTTGGTCAACTCTGGTTAGCTGGGGTGAAGGTAGATTGGTTTGGATTCTATAGCCAGGAGGAATATTACCGCCTTCCCTTACCGACTTATCCTTTTGAGCGCGAACGTTATTGGATTGACCCCCCACAAAAAGCAGCTTGGGGGCAGTTGCAAACCTTACCCACAACATCACAATTGTGGACATCGCTCATACAAGCAGGTCAAAAACAAGCAAGTGTAAGAAATGCAGAACTCAACGAGTTAACATATCAAGAAGACAGACAATGGTTGGATCGTTTATGTACAGCCTACATAAACTCGGTATTCCAGCAATTAGGGGCTTTTAGCAATGCCAAAGAAAAGTATTCTTTAGAGAATTTGTTAGCCCAATGCCATATTTCTTCTCGTTATCAGCAATTGTTGTCTAGATGGTTGCAAATATTAGTAGAACAAGGACAATTACAGCAAAACGAGGAACTATTCACCGGGCTAGTGCCATCTTCACAAGATTATATTAATGAACATTTAGAAGAAGTAAGAGCCAGGTTCGCTGCTTCATCTTTAGTAGATTTAGATTTAGTGCAACGCTGTGGTGAAAATTTAGCTACTATTGTTGTCGGGGAACAAGAACCTTTAGAGATTTTCAATGAACTGGTTTACCAAAAAGAAAACAAAGGTTCATATTCTGAATCTCCCTTAATTAATCACTACAACTCTATCTTGCGCTCAAGCTTGGAACAGGTGGTCAAATCATTGCCATCATCCATTAACCTGAGAATTTTAGAAATCGGCGCAGGTACTGGTGTGTCTACGCAAGCATTATTACCTGTGCTGCCGCCCAAACAAACCAACTACACTTTTACTGATATTGGTAGCGGCTTCCTGACTCAAGCCCAACAGAAGTTTAGTGACTATCCATTTGTTGAATATCGATTACTAGACATAGATAAGTCGCCAACTGAGCAAGGGTTTGAGAAGTATAGCTTTGATGTAATCATAGCCTCTAATGTGTTGCACGCAACTCAGAACATAGATCAAACACTCCACCATGTGCGCTCTTTATTAGCTCCTGGCGGCTTCCTCTTAGTATGGGAAATAACTCAGCCAAAAATAGACTTTGATATTAGTTGGGGTCTGTTGTTGAAACCTTTAGATGATAAAAGGCGCAACCCAGGTCAGCCTTTTATTATCAAAGACCAGTGGTTTGAAGCCCTACGCGCTCAAGATTTTGTTCAAGTTGCTGCATTTCCTGAAACTGAAGCATTTGAGCATCAGATTATTATGGCTCAAGCTTCTGCATCAACTGCATTTAGCAGAAAATCTGGGCAAAAAGAAACTGACCAAAAATCAGAGATTTCATTACAAAGAAAGCCGGATATTTTTCAGCCAGAAAAATTATCTGCACTCCATTCAAGACCTAATTTACCCAATTCTTATGTAGCCCCTCGTGATGAAAGTGAGCAAAAAATTGCCAATATCTGGCAAGAATTATTAGGAATTAAACAGGTAGGAATTGATGATAACTTTTTTGATTTAGGAGGAGATTCTTTAATCGCTGTTCAAGTTCTATCCCGACTCCGAAATACTTTTTATATCCGATTAACTGTAGCAAGTTTGTTTGAGTCTCCCACAATAGCTGAAATAGTATCAAAGCTAGAAATCCAAGTAGAATCAGATACAAGCTTAGATGCAATTGAGAGAGAAGAAATTGCAATTTGAGTAACAAATATTTTCAATTCCGTAGGTGAAAGCCTTGCCGCAGGCTATTACGAATTAGGTGAAGATTTAAAGGTAATAATTATATGAATATCGAACAATTGGTAGTTGATCTTACTAAACAGGGTGTAAAGTTGTGGGTTGAAGGTGAGCAGTTGCGGGCTAATGCTCCAAAGGGAGTATTGACGCTAGAAACTCGTGACTTATTAGCTAAAAATAAAGCAGAACTTATCTTATTGCTGCACGATAAAAATGCGGACACCGATACAGATTTACCCCTGATCAAAGCCGAGCGTCCTCAGAACTTACCTCTATCTTTTGCCCAAGAACGACTCTGGTTATTAAACCAGTTGGAACCAGATAACCCCTTCTACAATGAACAAACAGGTCTAAAACTTCACGGTAAGTTGAACGTCGTGGCGCTAGAGCAAAGCCTCAACAAAATTATCTCTCGCCACGAAGCTTTACGTACCAACTTCCGCACCATCAACGAGCAGCCAGTCCAGGTAATTGCTGACAGGTTAACCTTAAGTGTGCCAATTGTAGACCTAACAGAACTACCTGAAACTGAAAGAGCGATCGCTTGCCAACAATTAGCTGCGACAGAAGCGACTCGGCCCTTTGACCTTGCTAGTTCACCTTTAATCCGAGCTTCTGTGGTTAAATTCACAGAGGTAGAACACGCTTTGGTACTAACAATACACCACATCGTCTTTGATGGTTGGTCAATGGGCGTGTTGATGCGCGAGTTAGCAACCATTTACTCAGCCCTCTGCAATAACTTATCGCCAAAGCTACCTGAGCTACCAATTCAGTATGCCGACTTTGCTATTTGGCAACGGCAATGGTTGCAAGCAGAAGTACTCCAAAGGCAGCTTGATTACTGGAAGCAACTACTCAAAAACGCTCCTACCTTACTAGAACTACCCACAGACAGACCAAGACCAGCCATTCAAACTTTCCGGGGCGCAATTCAATATAGAGAATTTTCAAATGAACTGAGTGAAGC
This sequence comes from Nostoc sp. NMS2, assembly GCF_017115105.1. Taxonomy (GTDB): domain Bacteria; phylum Cyanobacteriota; class Cyanobacteriia; order Cyanobacteriales; family Nostocaceae; genus Nostoc. The sequence continues at coordinate 110,176 of NZ_JABXKH010000049.1, read as the reverse complement.
ACTTGCCAATTTCAGTCGGCAAGAGGGAGCTACTCTATTCATGACGCTGTTCTCTGCTTATGTTACCTTGCTTTATCGCTATACTGGCTCCGATGACATTGTAGTGGGTACGCCCCTTGCTAACCGCGATCGCTTGGAACTTGAAGGATTAATTGGCTTTTTTGTCAACACTTTAGTGCTACGTACCGATTTGTCAGGCAACCCCAGTTTTCAGCAGTTGCTAAGTCGAGTCCGGCAACTGACGCTCTTAGCTTACACTCATCCAGACCTCCCCTTTGAGGAGTTGGTAAAAGCATTACAGCCACAACGAGACCTCAGCCATACACCACTGTTTCAGGTAATGTTTGTCCTCGAAAATGCATCCATATCTGAGCTAGAACTGCCTGGGCTAACTGTCAGTCCATTAGCGACAGAAAAAACAACTGCCAAGTTTGATTTGACTTTATTCATTAAAAACACTCCCTCCGGGCTGGTAGCTATATGGCAATACAACACAGACTTGTTTGACCCTAGCACCATAGAGCGGATGGCGGGTCATTTTGTGACCTTGCTAGAAGGTATTATTGCCAACCCACAGCAGCAAATTTCCCAATTCCCCCTGCTGAGACAAGTTGAGCAAAGACAGTTACTAGTTGATTGGAACAATACTCAGGTAGATTATCCCCGTGATAAATCTATCCATCAGTTGTTTGAAGAGCAGGTTGGGCGTACACCCGATGCAGTGGCGGTGGAGTTTGGCAATAAACAACTGACTTACCACCAATTAAACTGCCGCGCTAACCAGTTGGCACACTACCTCAAGTCTTTGGGTGTAAAAGCCGATGTGTTAGTTGGGTTATGTGTTGAGCGTTCCTTAGAAATGGTCGTGGGACTATTAGGGATTCTTAAGGCAGGTGGGGCATACCTGCCACTTGATCCAAACTATCCTCAAGAGCGTTTGGCTTTCATGTTAGAAGATGCTCAAGTTTCAGTATTGTTGACCCAGCAGTCACTTATTGACAGACTACCTGAGCATCAAGCAAAACTTGTCTACTTAGATAACGCGATGTGCAACTTATTCTTAGAACCCCTCTCCAAACCTCTCCCCCACAGGGAGAGAGGCTTTGATTCTTGCTCCCCTTCCCTACAAGGGAAGGGGTTGGGGGTTAGGTTTGAGAGAAAGTTGCACACGGCGTTAGATACTGACGCTCAAATGATTTCCCAGTCGGGTCAGGAAAATCTTATCTCTGGCGTGCAAGCCAATAACTTAGCTTATATAATTTATACCTCCGGTTCTACAGGTAAACCTAAAGGTGTACCCATGAATCAGCTTGCCCTTTGCAATCTGATTTTATGGAACTTGGAAAATATGAAAATTTCTCGTGGAGCAAAAACGCTGCAATTTGCTCCCATCAGCTTTGATGTCTCCTTCCAAGAAATATTCACTACCTGGTGTTCTGGAGGTACATTGCTCTTAATTACAGAGGAATTGCGTCGTGATGCAGTGGCTTTATTAGGTTTTCTTGAAGAAAAAGCTGTTGAAAGACTGTTTGTTCCCTTTGTTGCCTTGCAGCAACTAGCTGAAGTCGCTGTTGATAGTGAATTAGTTACTAGTCATCTACGGGAAATCATCACTGCTGGCGAACAGTTGCAGATTACTTCCGCTATTTCCCAATGGTTCAGCAAACTCACTGATTGTACCTTGCACAACCATTATGGGCCATCAGAAAGCCATTTAGCCGCCAGTTTTACCCTGACTAATTCAGTGGAGACATGGCCGCTACTGCCTCCCATTGGGCAACCAATTGCCAATACACAGATATATATCTTAGATAAATATTTACAGCCAGTACCTATCGGTGTGCCTGGAGAATTACACATTGGTGGCGTTGGATTAACAAAAAGCTACTTCAACCGTCCCGAATTGACACAAGAAAAATTTATCTCTAATCCGTTTAACAATTCAAAATTATATAAGACGGGAGATTTAGCACGTTATTTACCGGATGGCAATATTGAGTACTTGGGACGTATTGACAATCAAGTCAAAATCCGGGGTTTCCGCATTGAATTGGGCGAGGTTGAAGCAGTCTTAAGCCAACATAGTGATGTGCAGGCATCTTGTGTTATCGCCCGCGAAGATACCCCTGGTGATAAACGTCTAGTCGCTTATGTGGTAGCACATCAGGACTCTACACCCACAATCAGGGAACTCCGGCAATTCTTTAAAGCAAAGCTGCCAGAGTATATGATACCCAATACTTTTGTGATGTTGGAGTCATTGCCACTAACTCCTAGCGGTAAAGTAGACCGTCGGGCTTTACCCGCGCCAGATTTACACAGCGAAATCACAGATAAATATGTAGCCCCACGGACTCCGATTGAAGAACTGTTAGCACAAATGTGGGCGCAAGTGCTGAAAGTAGAACCAGTGGGGATTTATGATAACTTCTTTGAACTAGGAGGACACTCGCTACTAGCAACGCAACTGGTTTCACGCATCCGCAACATTTTCAAAGTGGAACTACCATTGCGTGAGTTGTTTGCTAAAGCAACACTAGCCGAATTAGCACTCTTGATTGAGCAGTTACAGAAACAAGTACTTCGACTCCCTTCGACTGCGCTCAGGGCAAGTCGCTCAGTACAAGACTTAGAACTGTCTGCACCACTCATTCTACCAAGAGCTAAGAATACAAACTTACCACTATCTTATGCTCAACAGCGTTTGTGGTTTTTAGACCAGTTTGAGCCGAACAGCCCCTCATACAACATTCCTGTGGCTTTACGTCTAGTAGGAACTCTTAATGTTGCAGCCTTAGAGCAAAGTTTACAAGACATTATTCATCGCCACGAAGCGTTACGTACCAATTTCGTCACCGTTAATGAACAACCAACACAAATCATTCAAACACAAACGAATTGGACAGTTTCAGTTGTTGATTTGACGCATTTATCCAAACTTGTACTGAGTGAAGTCGAAGTAACCGAACAAGAAAGTGCTTTACAGCAATTAGCACAACAACTAGCTATTCAACCGTTTGACCTGGTAGATGAAGCATTAATCAGAGCGACATTATTAGTACTTTCGGAGACAGAACACGCTTTATTAGTGTGTATGCACCACATTGTCTCTGACGGCTGGTCAATGGGTGTGTTTGTTCAAGAACTAGTAGCACTGTACAATGCTTATTCTCAAGGTCAGCAGTCACCGTTAGCCCCACTGCCGATTCAGTATGCAGATTTTGCAATTTGGCAAAGAGACTGGTTGCAAGGAGAAGTACTGCAAAGCCAATTGAATTACTGGCAACAACAACTAAAAGATGCACCAGCTTTATTGTCCCTGCCCATAGATAGACCAAGACCTGCTGTGCAGACTTTCGCTGGGGCGTATCAACAGTTTGCACTCTCAGTTGAGTTAACCCAGAGATTGGCAAAATTGAGCCAGGAGCAAGGAGTCACGTTGTTCATGACGCTGTTGGCAGCTTATGATACGCTACTTTACCGCTACACAGGACAAGAAGATATCTTGGTGGGTTCGCCAATTGCAAACCGCGATCGCTTGGAAATCGAAGGGTTAATTGGCTTTTTTGTCAATAATTTAGTCATGCGTACCAACTTGGCAGGCAATCCGAGCTTTAGTGAATTACTCACTCGCGTTCGAGAAGTAGCTTTAGGAGCTTACGCTCATCAGGAATTGCCTTTTGAAATGCTCGTAGAAGCATTGCAGCCAGAACGTGACCTCAGCCATACACCACTGTTCCAGGTAATGTTTGTTTTGCAAAATACGCCCATGTCTGCATTAAAACTGACTGGGTTAACTGTTACCCCATTGATCACAGAAGGCGCAACGACAAAATTTGATCTTACCTTGGCAATGCAGAACACGGCCACTGGACTGGTGGGTTTTTGGGAGTATAACACCGACTTGTTTGATGCCAGCACGATCGCACGGATGACTAGTCATTTTGTGACATTGCTGGAAGGTATTATTACTAACCCGCAGCAGCAAATCTCACAATTGCCCCTGCTGACAGCAGTTGAACAAAGACAGTTACTTATTGATTGGAACAACACTCAAGTAGACTATTCTTCTGATAAGTGTATCCATCAGTTGTTTGATGAGCAAGTTCAGCGCACCCCGGATGCTGTAGCAGTTGTGTTTGAAGATCAACAACTGACTTACCAACAGTTGAATTGTCGCGCTAACCAGTTGGCACATTACTTGCAGTCTTTGGGTGTAAAACCAGATGTGCTGGTGGGGTTGTGTGTAGAGCGATCGCTCTCAATGGTGGTGGGACTACTGGGTATTCTCAAGGCGGGTGGGGCTTATGTACCACTTGATCCAGATTATCCTCAAGAACGCTTGAGCTTTATGCTTGAAGATGCTCAAGTGAGAGTGCTGCTGACACAACAACAAATCCTGGAAAAGTTACCTCAACATCAAGCGCAGATTGTATGTTTAGATACTGACTGGCAATTTATTTCTAAGTCTTGTCAGGATAATGCGTTAGCGCAGTTTACTGTAGGTATCGCCGATGTGCAAGCAACTAACTTGGCTTATGTGATTTATACCTCTGGTTCTACAGGTAGACCCAAAGGGGTGATGATCCCACATGGCGCGATCGCTAACCACTGCTGTATTATTCAACAAGTTTATGGACTTGGAAAGAGCGATCGCGTACTCCAGTTTGCCTCAATCAACTTTGATGCCTCATTAGAACAGATATTTCCTACACTAATAGTTGGCGCTACCTTGGTACTCCGAGGCTCAGATGTCTGGACTCCGACAAACTTCCAAAAAATAATTTCAGATTTTGGGCTTACTGTCGTTAATCTCCCAACAGCTTATTGGCAACAATTGGCTCAAGAGTGGGCCAAAACACAAGTGCTAAATACCAATAGCCAACTGAGACTTGTGCTTGTTGGTGGAGATGTAATGTTACCCGAATATGTTGCGATTTGGCAACGAAGCCCAATGTCTTCTGTTCGTCTGGTCAACGCTTATGGCCCCACAGAGACGACCATCACCGCAAGCCTGTTTGAAATTCTTCCCCAGTTGAGTGAAGACATCAATCTGAAAAAAATTCCTATTGGTCGTCCTCTGCCTAACAGAACTGTATATATTCTAGACAGGTATTTACAACCTGTTCCCATTGGTGTCCCAGGAGAATTGTACATTGGTGGTGTGTGCTTGGCAAAAGGCTACCTCAACCGCCCAGAACTCACCCAAGAAAAATTTATCCCAAATCCCTTTTCTGATGCCAAATCCGAACGCCTTTACAAAACAGGAGACTTGGCACGTTATCTGAGTGATGGTAATATCCAATACCTTGGCCGCATCGATAACCAAGTGAAAATTCGTGGTTTCCGCATCGAACTCGGAGAAATCGAAGCAGCCCTCAATACCCACCCCCAAATCCAACAAGCCGTAGCTATTGTAACAGAGGATATTCCAGGTAACACTTGTACTGAGCGGCTTGCCCTGAGCGCAGTCGAAAGGAGTCGAAGTAAACGCTTAGTTGCTTATGTAGTCAAGAGTGATGAATCGCTCACCACCAACCAACTGCGTCAATTCCTCAAGCAACAGCTACCAGAATACATGATTCCCAGTGGCTTTGTCACCTTAGACAACCTACCTTTAACACCCAACGGCAAACTAGACCGCAAAGCACTACCAACACCTGATGGGGAAATTAGCCGGGAACATGAGTACGTAGCACCACGTACAGCCATAGAACAAATCTTAACCAACATCTGGCAACAACTGCTGCTCAAAGAAAAAGTCAGCATCCACGACAACTTCTTTGAAATTGGTGGCGACTCCATCCTGAGTATTCAAATAGTTTCTCGTGCCAAAAACTCAGGATTACAAATTACTCCCAAACAAATATTCCAAAACCAAACCATCGCCGAACTTGCCAGGGTTGCCAATACAACAGTGAGTGTTGAATGTAAACAAGGTATAGTGACTGGAGTAGCACCCCTCATACCAATTCAACACTGGTTCTTTGAGCAAAAAAAGCAAGAGTCACACCACTATAACCAATCAGTTTTATTGCAGATTCCAAACCATCTGCAAAGTGAATTAATTGAAATAGCCTTGAAAAAATTACTAGAGCATCACGATGCTTTGCGTTTAAAATTCACATCCGTTGCGGCTGAACACAAACAAATAAACCAAGGGTTAGATGATAGCGTACCATTTGCCGTAGTTGATTTATCATCTACGCCCAGGCATGAACAACCACTAGCTCTAGAAAAAATTGCCGCAGAGTATCAAGCAAGTTTAAACTTGTCAACAGGGCCGATAATACAAGTGGTGATGTTTAACTTGGGTAATGAAAATGATGCCAGGTTACTAATTATTATTCATCACTTAGCAGTAGATGGTGTAAGTTGGCGAATTTTATTATCAGACCTACAAAAAATTTATCAACAACTAATTACTCAGAAACCTCCAAAGCTAAGTGCAAAAACAACAGCATTTATTGATTGGGCGGAGAAATTAAACAATTATGCCCAATCAGAAATTATCAAACTTGAATTAGACTATTGGCTGAACCAATCTTGGTCTAAAAGCACACCACTACCATTAGATTATGCTGACATTCAACAAGAAAATACAGTAGGTAGTGCTGCTTCTATATCAGTTAAATTAAGTCAAGAAGAAACCCAGACTCTCCTGTTGTCAGTAAACGAAGCTTACAACACCCAAATTAACGATATATTGCTAAGTGCATTAGTAGTTTCAATAGCAGAATGGACAGGAAATTCAACCGTACTAATTGACTTAGAGGGACATGGCAGAGAAGAACTATTTGCAGATGTAGACTTATCACGGACGGTAGGTTGGTTTACCAGTTTGTTTCCCGTATTATTGCAACTATCTTCATTAAACCAACCAGGAGAAATAATCAAATCAATCAAAGAACAATTACGAGCGATTCCTAATCGTGGGATTGGCTACGGTATATTGCGTTACTTGTGTAAAAATCCGATTATTAATGAACAAATAAAAACAATTCCGGCTTCAGAAATTAGTTTTAACTACCTGGGACAATTTGACCAAGTACAATCAGAAACTGGTTGGAAATTTGCGCCTGAATCTGCTGGAGCTAGCCAAAGTTTAAAGCAAAGTCGTGACCATCTATTGGATATTAATGCTCTAGTAGTGGAAGGTGAATTACAAATTGATTGGACTTACAATAGTCATGTTCATACTTGTGCCACAGTGGAGAAATTAGCACAGAGCTATATTCAAGCAATTAGGTCAATAATAAAACATTGTCAGTTAGCAGAGAATAGAGGATATACACCAAGTGATTTTCCAGATGCACAATTAAATCAATTACAACTGGATGAGTTATTAACTCGGTTCCAAACTAAAAATATTGAGTCAATTTATCCACTTTCTCCTTCACAACAGGGAATGCTTTTCGAGACTCTATCTGCTTTTGAGTCAGGAATATATATTGAGCAGTGCGTTTTCAACTTCCAAGAAGGACTAAACGTCTTAGCCTTTGAAAGAGCTTGGCAGCGTGTCGTCGATCGCCACTCAATCCTCAGAACAGCCTTTATTTGGGAAGATCAAGATGAGCCACTTCAAGTTGTAGTGAAGGAAGTGGAAATTTTTCTGAAGCAGCAAGATTGGCGGGGACGTTCTCTGTCTCAGCAACAAGAAAAATTAGAAACCTATCTCAGTGCAGATCGACTCCGTGGTTTCAACATGACTGAACCACCCCTAATGCGTTTGGCGATTTTCCAAGTAGGCTCGAATGCCTATCAATTCGTCTGGACTTCCCATCACATTCTTACAGATGGCTGGTGTGTGCCTCTCATACTCAAGGAGGTTTTCGCATTCTATGAGGCATTCAGCAGAGGTGAAGATTTATCACTGGAACCCAGTTATCTCTACAGAAATTATATCGTCTGGCTAAAACAGCAGGATTTGTTACAGGCAGAGGTATTCTGGCGGAGCAAACTTCAAGGTTTCAAAAGTCCAACCCCATTAGGAATAGAAGCTGAACCTGTTAATCTTTCTACCCAGGAAGAGCGCTATGGTGAACAAAAAACCCGCTTGCCAGCTTCGGCAACAGCAGCTTTACAGTCTTTGGTGCGGCAACATCACTTGACCTTAAATATTCTAGTTCAAGGCGTTTGGGCTTTGCTCTTGAGTCGCTATAGCGGTCTGGAAGATGTGGTATTCGGTGCGACTGTCTCTGGTCGTCCCTCAGAATTGGTCGGGGCTGAATCTATGTTAGGTCTATTCATTAATACCTTACCGATGCGGCTTTTGGTTTCTCCCCAAGCATCACTTTGGTCTTGGCTTAAAGATATCCACGATCAAAGCTTCACGCAACGAGATTATGAATACTGCTCTGAAGGACAAATTCATGAATGGAGTGAAGTACCAGGTTCATTACCCCTTTACGAGAGTCTTCTGGTTTTCCAAAACTATCCAGTCGATTCATCAGTAAAACAGTCTGCGAACCATGACGTGAATCAACTTCAGACTCGTTCTATAGGGGCGCAAACGAAATACGCCCTCACGATTCTAGTTAGCCCAAGTTCAGAGCTTGAGTTTCGCATCATCTACAACCGTTACCGTTATGACAATTCGGCGATAACGCTGATTTTGGAACATTTTCAGGCTTTATTGAACAGCATTGTTGACCTTCCAGAGCAGCACCTGGGAACACTAATTGAAAGAATTGCGGCAGATCAAATTCCCCAAGTTAGACTACCTCAGCAACTTGTTCAAAAGAAACTGCAACAGGACTTTGAAGCACCTCGAAATGTCTGTGAATTTAAACTTGTACAAATTTGGGAAGACATTCTGGACATTCATCCTATCAGCATCAGAGATAACTTCTTTGAAGTTGGGGGCCATTCCCTTATAGCTCTCCGTCTCGTGTTCCAGATTCAAAAACATTTCCAGATAAATTTGTCTTTAGCTATTTTGTTCCAATATCCCACTATCGAGCAACTAGCACATTTTCTGGATTCTTCAACAGATTCTTTACCTTGGTCTGCCCTAGTTCCTATCAAAATTAATGGCAATCAATCACCTCTGTTCTGTGTTCATCCTGGTGGGGGAAATGTCCTTTGCTATCACCATCTTGCCTATTATTTGAGTTCAGAACGACCATTATATGGACTACAATGTATTGGTTTAAATCCCGAAAATCAACCTCATACTAGTATTGAAGAAATGGCAACTCACTATATTCAAGAGTTGCAAACTGTTCAACCTTATGGCCCTTATTTTCTCTCTGGCTGGTCTTTTGGTGGCTTGGTAGCTTTTGAGATGGCTCAACAGCTTTCTCGTCAAGGTGAACAAATAGCTCTATTAGCTCTAATAGATACTACTCCTCCTTGTCTAAGTTATAAAGAATCAGTAGACTATGCTTTTCTATTAGTAGAGTTATTCAAAGATCGTTTAAAACTCTGTTTAGAGGAACTGCGGCAATTAGAACCAGAGGAGCAGATAATTTATGTCGGGGAACAAGCTAAACAGAAAAACATAGTTATAAGAGGTTTTGACTTCGATTTAGCTCCTCATCTTCTGAAAATTTTCCAGATCAACGCTCAAGCAATACAACATTACAAACCTCAGTATTACTCAGGCTCAATTGTTCTATTTAAAGCCAGTGAGACTGATGCCAACTTTGAATATCACTGGAATGAACTAGTGGAAGATATAGAAACTTTTGTAGTTCCTGGTAATCATCACAACATAGTGACACCACCTCATGTCCAGACCCTAGTTCAAAAACTCCAAAAATTTCTTGAATAAGTAGAAACCAATCAATAGACCAATACGGTTCAGTTAAGGCTTTATTCTTTGTCAAATGATTTTTTTTTAACGAACCACGTACTCCTACGGAGAAGCAAGCTACGCGCAGCGTCTCGCAGAGAAGGACGCGAAGAACGCGAAGAAAAGAAAGAAAGAAATGCTTAACTGAACTGTGTTGATTTATAGACAATTGGTAAAAAACTTGTAGAGGGGCTAAATTTTCATCTCTACGTTGTTAGGAAACACCCTGAATTGGGATAAAACTTCCATTTGAATATAAGGAACTGTACTATGACTGCTACTTCTAACCAGATTAAATCTAAGGTATGGGAAAACAAACAAGAGTATCCCTTAACTATAGAATCTTTAAGAATGCTCTTGGAAAACCGAATTCCTTTAATTCGGCTGAAAGAATTTGCTACACCCCAAGAGTGTGAGATGTTAATTGCTCAAGCTCAATTGTTCAATTTTGACTCCTATCAAGATGTGCATCCCAAGATTGAGCGAATTGGCATCACTGTGTTTGAATATAACCGCATTAGTAAAGCAGCTTATTTTCAAGCAGTAGAACGCGCAACTAAATTAAGAGACTCCATTATGAGAGCTTCTTTCAATCCATTAGAACGCTTAATGGTGAAAATCCAAGAGTGTACTGGCGCAACTGTGCGAATTGCTTCGGAACCATTCTATGGTAGTTATTATGCAGGACTGATTAGAAAAATAGAGCAGGGGACTCAACTTCATATTGATTATGCCCCGCTAGAACAATCTGGATGGGAAGTTGGTACAGTTATTTATCAACTTTCCTGGAATTTGTACTTGAAGTTTTCTCTCAGTAATCATGGCAAAACAAGTATTTACGATCGCCAGTGGCAACCAGGAAATGACCAATATAAACTCGATTCCTACGGATATAGTGATACTGTAATTGCAGATGCAGACATGATGACTTTCCAACCTTATGTGGGGGATGTATTCATTTTCAATACACGCAACTATCACACTGTTGAGCCGATGGATGGACAACGTATGACTTTCACTTCCGCAATTGGATTACTGCCTAACGGTGAAATTATTTTGTGGTCTTGAAGCTGAGAAGTAGAAAGCAATCTGGTAAATATAGTGAGGAAGTAATTTATGCCCTTGGCCGCTGTGATGACTGCACCTAACTACCCGGTTGAAGTGCAACAATTACCAGACCCGATTTTAGAAAAGGGTGGAATCATTCTTGAAACCTTATATTCTGAGGTTTGCGGAACTGATGTACATTTACTACATGGGCGTTTAGACGGAGTACCGTATCCAATTATCCCTGGACATTTCTCAGTCGGTCGTGTGGTGGAAACAGGTGGACAAGTTAGTGATGTCAATGGTAAATTAATTCAGCCTGGAGCGATCGCTACCTTTCTCGATGTCCACGAAACCTGTTACAACTGCTGGTATTGTCTAGTAGCGAAAGCATCCACTCGCTGTCCACAACGCAAGGTTTATGGTGTCACCTACTCAGCTAAAGATGGATTGCTGGGTGGTTGGTCTGAACTGATTTACCTTAAACCAGGGGTTAAAGTCCTAACCTTACCCGAAGAAGTCTCACCAAAGCAATTCATTGCTGGGGGGTGTGCTTTACCAACTGCACTACACGCTATCGACCGAGCGCAGATTCAAATTGGTGATGTTGTCGTGGTGCAGGGTTGTGGGCCTGTGGGTTTGAGTGTGGCAATTCTAGCTTTGCTCTCAGGTGCAGGCAAAGTAATCGTCATCGATAAATTTGAGAGCCGATTACTAGTTGCCAAATCCTTTGGTGTAGATGAAACCCTTGTAATTAATGATGATCCACGACAACATATTGAGCGGGTTTTGGAATTGACAAACGGACATGGTGCTGATGTCACTATTGAAGCCACTGGTATTCCCATTGCTGTTAAAGAAGGTTTGAATATGACAAGAAATGGAGGTCGTTATGTTATCGTCGGGCATTATACCAATACGGGCGAGATTCTCATCAATCCCCACTTGGAAATTAATCTAAAACATATTGATATTCGCGGAACTTGGGGAATCGATTTCAGCCATTTTTACAGAATGATTAAATTACTAAAACGCCATAGCGATTCCAGTAAAAATATTGCGTGGGAAAGCTTAATTAGTCGTTCATACACATTACAAGAAATTAATCAAGCCCTAGCAGATGTAGAAAAAGGCTCTGTATTAAAAGCTGTAATTCAACCTAATCTATAGTACTACTAAATCATTCGTGAAAATTTCTGTTGATTCTGATCTCTGTGGTTCGATTAAAAAATAATTTTCACAACTTAGATAAGATTTCTATATAGCGGTTCCCAGTTGAGTGAGGTACAAAAACCCAACCCCCTCCCCGCTCTTCGATAGGGGGCTATGAAGTACCTCATTTGATTAGGAAAATCTATATTTTGATGCCAATATATCAGACTTAGATAATAGGAAAAAAATATGCTCGGAGATTTAAAAATTGCCTTTATCGGCGGTGGGACAATGGGCGAAATGATAATTACTAGATTGTTATCAACGAAAATTGTTCCAGAACCCGATCTGATTATAGTTAGCGATCCAGTTGCTGCACGATGCCTTCATTTAGAAAAGGAATATGGAGTACGTACTACAACCTGCAATCTAGAAGCTGTAGAAGGTGCATCCATCGTTATATTAGCCGTGAAGCCGCAGGTTTTGACCTCTGTGATGGCTATGCTCAAGGATAAAATTTCACCTGATGTTTTAGTAATGAGTATTGTCAGTGGAGTGAGTATTTCATCTCTGTGTCAAGGGTTGAATCATCCTGCTGTTGTCCGTACAATGCCGAATATTGCAGTACAAGTTGGTCATGGGACTACGGTGTGGAGCGCATCATCAGGTGTGACAGAGATACAGCGATCGCATATCCAAATCATTTTACAAGCATTAGGTAAGGAATTTGCTACCCAAAACGAACACTACCTTGATATGGCAACGGCGTTGAGTAGTGCGGGGACTGGATTTGTGTTTCTATATATCGAAGCGATGATTGATGCTGGGGTTCAGATGGGTTTAACTCGCACACAAGCTCAAGAACTAACATTGCATGCGATCGCTGGTAGTGTAGAACTTATGTTTCAAACTCATGAACATCCAGCAGTCTTACGCAACAAGGTAACAAGTCCTGGAGGAGTGACGGCCGCTGGTCTTTACGAGTTAGAAAAAGGTGGTATGCGAACTGTCATTTCTAATGCAGTGCTTGCTGCATTGAACCACACTCAACAGTTAGGTAATTTCAGTTGAAAAATTAGTGGTGAGTGGAATTCTTTATTCGGTAATTATTACTGATAATCCAACACTAAAAAATATTAAATCTAATTCTCAAAAATTTTAATTTATCTCTAAAATATGGCAACCCAAGTTGTTCAAGCTAAACCCTCAACAAATGCTTTTTCAGACTTTATTAAATTTTGGCAAGATATAAGAGCGATCGCCGGCCCTTACTGGTATCCAACCTCGCCAGGAGAAAGAGCCTTTTCAGACGTTATTCGCGCCTGGGGAATGCTTATTCTCCTAATATTGCTAATATTCGCCCTTGTCGCTGCAACTACTTATAATAGTTTCATTCATCGCTATTTAATCGATGTCATCATTCAAGAAAAAGATTATTCAAAATTTACTTATACTATATCAATTTATGCTGTTGGACTTGTCTTAATAACGCTTTTAGTAGGATTTACCAAATTTATTAGAAAACAAATTTCTATTGATTGGTATCAATGGCTCGATAATCATACTTTAAATAAATATTTGCACAATCGTGCTTATTATAAAATCAATTTTAAAGCTGATATTGATAACCCAGATCAACGTTTATCTCAAGAAATTGAACCGATAACCAGTAGTGCCCTCAGTTTTTCAGCTACTTTACTAGAAAAAGCACTAGAAATGGTAACTTTTTTAATAGTTGTCTGGTCAATTTCCCAACAGATAGCTCTTGCTCTGCTCATCTATACAATTATAGGTAACTTTATTGCTGTTTACTTAAATCAAGAATTAATTAAGATTAATCAAGCAGAACTCGAGTCTAAAGCTGATTATAGTTATTGTCTAACTCATGTCCGCAATCACGCTGAGTCAATAGCTTTTTTTCAAGGAGAAAAACAAGAACTGAATATAATTCAACGCAGATTTAGTATCCTGATAAAAAATATTAAAGAAAAGATTAATTGGGAGAAAAATCAGGCAATTTTTAACAGAGGATATCGGGCTACTATCGAATTTCTCACGCTCTTAGTACTCGCACCTTTATTTATTAGAGGTGATATTGATTTCGGAGAAATTGGACAAGCCACTACAGCTTGCTATTTCTTTGCTGGTGCTTTGGAAGAATTAATAGCTGAATTTGGCGTTTCTGGGCGATTTTCTAGTTACGTTCAGCGTTTATCTGATTTTTCAGATGCTTTAGAAGCAGTGGCAAAAGAACCTGAAAACGTCGGTACTATTAAAACCATAGAAGAGAATTATTTTGCTTTTGAAAACGTCACTTTACAAACGCCAAACTATGAACAGGTAATCGTCGAAAACTTGTCACTAGCTGTTCAGCCAGGAGAAGGTTTATTGATTGTTGGGCCAAGTGGTAGGGGTAAAAGTTCTATGTTGAGAGCCATCGCTGGTTTGTGGAATGCCGGAACTGGTCGTTTGGTGCGTCCTCCCCTAAAAGAAGTCTTATTCTTACCCCAACGTCCTTATATAATTCTGGGAACTTTGCGCGAACAGTTGCTTTATCCTAAAACTAATCGTCAATTGACCGACGCAGAACTCAAAGAAGTTTTGCAACAAGTTAACCTGCAAAACTTGCTAAGTCGAGTTGAAAGTTTTGATACTGAAGTTCCTTGGGAAAATATATTGTCCTTGGGAGAACAACAACGCCTAGCTTTCGCACGCCTGTTAGTGACTAATCCCAGGTTCACTATATTAGATGAAGCAACAAGTGCCTTAGATTTGAAGAATGAAGGAAATTTATATCAACAGTTACAAGAGACGAAAACAACGTTTATTAGTGTTGGACATCGAGAAAGCCTATTTAATTATCATCAATGGGTTCTAGAACTTTCACAAGATTCTAGTTGGCAACTTTTGACTGTGCAGGAATATCGAAATCAACAAATAATAAATTTTCAAAGCACCCCTAATAATGAGTCGCAAAATCAATCACAAATATTGACGAAAACAATCACAAGTGAAGGGCTTTCTCATAAGGAAATAAGTGAATTAACAAACTATTCCACTAGCACTATCAGAGGTAAGGCAAGCAAAGGAGATTCTATCACTACTAGGGACGGCTTGATGTACCGCTATGACAAGAACCCAAGTGTGTTGAAATGGCTGAGGGTTTAGCGGTTAAACAATCTGTTTAGTCTGCTGAATTATCGTCTGTGAAAGAATAGTTTTATATTTTGATTTGTAAAAATCCCGCTCGCTCAGATCCCCGACTTTTTAAAAAGTCGGGGATCTTGTTGTTCACGAATGAATGACTTATAGCCGTTCTCGTTTACGTGAGGTACACCTGTAGGGGGTAGGGCATACCCATTAGTAAGGTGCGTTACGCGAAACGCTAACGCACCCTACGTATCTTTTCAAAAATCAAATAGTAGTCCTATATGTATGAAATAAGTTAACAGCAAGGAAAACAGGCAAGAGTAGGAGCAGGTTTAAAAATATTTATTATTAATTACTAATGATGATCTCGGTGAACCCACCCCTACTTGTTCAATAATCAAATAGAATTGCTATAGTTTGATATTGATTACTTACCATTGATAATTATTAAATATTTTTTTCTTAACTGCCCGCTTAACTTTCTTAACTTTCTTAACTTTCTTAAACGCCTGAGAATAATTACTTCTTAACTGTCTTAACTGACCTTGAAAATATATTTAATTAGTGATATATATTTAGTTGAAAAAACAATTTTCTTTAAGGAAAACTCTATGCCTACAAACACAGTCAAAACAGTGGATGTCAAAGCAATACCATTTTTTGCGCGTTTCTTGGAAGAGCAAGCTATTGAAGGAACAGATGTTCCTTGGACTTACAAGTTTCCTTCAGATTTGGAAGACAAATAATTTAGTCTTCTACATCTGAAAGTACCTTTGGGATCGGGAAGATACCTTGTAATTGGCTTCATCATAATTAAGTGAGTAGTAATTATCAAACAACTGAAAACTACTCTTAACAACGCGATCGCTTTCATATTACCTTATCCATAACATGGAGGTGATTGCTTTTTCTATCTCACTAAATTCATCAAAACTTTGGGGTTATAGAAAGCAATTTGTTTGCTATTCCTTAATAGCTACCTCCTAAAATTATCAAAGAAAATATATTTTATGCACCTGTCTCGTGATGTTGTTTTATTAATCACCCACAGTGGTGATTTCTTCACAATAGATAGAGTGGCAGAAGCCTTATCAAAAAAAGGGGTGCAACCATTTCGTCTAGATACTGATAAATTTCCTCTAGAAGTGCAATTAACAGCACATTTTGATAAGTCTAAAAGCTACCACACTATAGAATGTAACAACCACTCTATCAGCACAGAGCAGGTGCAAGCTGTATGGATGCGCCGTATTTGGGAACCACAACTAAGTCAAGAATTAGCGCCCAAGTTCCGAGAAGCTTGTGTTAGAGAATCACAAGCAACTTTAGATGGTTTTTGGGACAGCCTCAAGGGAGCTACGTGGGTAGATAATTTAGAGCGGATAGATTATGCAAGTAACAAGCTGCGTCAACTACGGATTGCGTCTGAAGTAGGTTTTGTTATTCCGCAGACTCTTATCACCAACAAAGCAGAAGCAGCACGAGAGTTTTTCTGGCAAGTCAAGGGCAAAATGGTGAGCAAGCTTTTAACTCCTCTCTCCCGCAGTATGGAAGCTAACTCCTCGTTTTTTCTGTACACCAGCATCGTCAAAGAAGAAGACTTACAAGATGCCGAGTTACTGCGCTATTGCCCAATGGTTTTTCAAGAGCAAATTCCGAAGCAACAAGAATTACGGGTGGTGTATGTGAATGGTAATGTATTTGTGGGGGCGCTAAATGCAGATGTGTATGCAGCAGCCAAAGTTGATTGGCGTAAACCAGGTGTTGAGGTTGGCGCATGGCAACACCACCAGCTTCCTGATGAAGTAGCTTGCCGTCTCAAAGCCTTTATGGGGAAATTTGGATTGTTGTTTGGAGCCTTAGATTTCATCGTCACACCATCAGGCGAATACGTCTTTTTGGAAATCAACCCTGTGGGGGAGTGGGGAATGCTGGAAAAGGATTTAGACTTACCAATTGCAAATGCGATCGCAGATGCTCTTGTACCAATTCGTAATTCGTAATTCGTAATTCGTAATTAAGAAAGTCAATTACTGTAGGGTATCTTAGGCGCAACTAAATTATGACCGTATTAATAGTCACGTTTAGTAAAGACAACGAAAGCATTCCTCTAGTCATCAGAGAAATTGAGGCTAGAGGAGAAAAAGCATTTCGGTTTGACACAGACAGATATCCCACCGAAGTCAAGCTAGATATTTACTCTGGCGTTACTGAACGGGTAATTATTACTGATGGCGAACAAAAGCTAGATTTGAGTGAGGTTTCCTCAGTTTGGTATCGGCGAATGCGCTACGGACAAAAAATCCCCGACTCAATGGACAAGCAATATAGAGATGCGTCAATTAACGAGTGTCGCGCCACAGTCAGAGGTATGATTGCCAGCCTTCAGGGATTCCACTTTGATAAAATGTCCAATGTGGATCGGGCTAATAATAAGCAACTACAATTGCAAGTTGCACGAGAAGTTGGTCTTGTAACTCCACGCACTCTGACTTCAAACAATCCAGAAGCAGTCAAGCAATTTGCTCAAGAGTGTAAGCAAGGTATAGTTACCAAGATGCTTTCTTCCTTTGCTATTTATGATGATCGGGGGCGAGAAAACGTTGTGTTTACCACTCCAGTTACAAATGATGATCTGGAGAATATGGAAGGACTGGGTTTTTGTCCGATGACCTTTCAAGAAAATGTGCCCAAAGTAGTGGAGTTGCGGACAACTATTGTCGGACACCGCGTATTTACTGCCGCAGTAGATTCCCAAAGCTTGTCAGGATCTACTTACGACTGGCGCAAAGAGGGGAGAGCCTTAGTTAAAAATTGGCAACCCTACGACTTGCCAGAAGATATTGAGAAAAAACTGCTCAAACTGATGGCTTATTTTGGCTTAAACTATGGAGCAATTGATATTATTGTTACCCCCGATGGTCACCATGTATTCCTCGAAGTTAACCCAGTCGGGGAATTTTTTTGGATGGAGATATATGCACCACACTACCCGATTTCGCAGGCGATCGCAGAAGTATTACTGACTAATAAAAATTAGGAGATTGAGCCTTGTGTATTTTTATTGTCTTCTATCCTATAGGTACTCAATTGAAAAACACGTTTATATAGTGCTTCTGGGTTGAGTGCAATACAAACCTAACCCCCAGCCCCTTCCCTTGTAGGGAAGGGGAGTAAGATTCAAAGTCTCTCTCCTTTTAGGAGAGAGGAATGGAAGTGAGGTCAGACTGTATTGTTTCCATTCGAGAACCGCTATAGTAGCGTCCTGTAAAGAAAAGTAGCCGATGCTGCGTCTATCCTCTACCACTTTGAAAGTTGTTATAGCGGTTCTCAGTTGAGTGCAATACAGACCTAACCCCCAGCCCCTTCCCTTGTAGGGAAGGGGAGTAAGATTCAAAGCCTCTCTCCTCTTAGGAGAGAGGTTTGGAGAGAGGTCAAACTGTATTGCATCCAAACGAGAACCGCTATAGTGAGATTTTTCTATTAACTTTATTGATATTAAAATTCTTATTTAAAATTACGAATTAAATGATATTTGGAGATTAAATCCTTGTGATAAACCTAGTAAATACACAAATAGTTTTAACATTTGATGGGGTAAATGATTATATAGATTTTGGCAGAAACGATATTGGCGGCGTTTTTGCTCAAGGGAGTTCAGCTTTTACGGTTTCAGGATGGGTAAATCCACATGAACTAACAAATAAAGCCACTAGTTACGGGACGCGCAATGTATTTTTTGCCCGTTCTTCAGAGAGATATAGCGATAATTTTGAATTCGGCATCAGTGAAACAGGAAGCCTAGATGTCTACATTGATGAAAGTGTTAGCAAAAATATCAAAACCTTCGGGCAAGGAGAATTAACTATAGGACAATGGCACTTTTTTGCTATTGTTTTTAATAGTGGTCAACTAACCGTATATCTTGACGATCGTGAATACAACGATTCTCTTAGAGGTTCATCTTTAAACAAAGCCACAAGTTCTATAACTCTGGGAGCAACGTTACATAAACAGGTCTATTTCAAAGGACAATTAGCAAACATTACCCTTTGGAATTATCCCTGTACTCCAGCACAAATCCAGACTCATCGTTGTGGGCTAATAGTCGGGAATGAAGCAGGATTAGTGGCTTACTGGAAATTAGACGATGGGCAAGGTACAACTGTCAAAAACCAAACTGGAAAGTCCTATCAAGGAAATTTTCGTGGTAATCCTATTTGGACTTTAGCAGAAATCCCATTTGCAACACAATCATCAAATTCAGTTCCATTTGCAGAAGAATCATCCAATCAAGAAGATATTCAAGAAGAGATCCAAATTGAGACAGCAGTTATTCCCGAAGAAAATATCTCACCACTAACCACAAGTTTATTAGCAGCAACGGTATCGTTAGTAAGCGACGACGAAGACCAAGCAAAGGAAATTCAACAGACAGAAACAAAGAGCGAAGAATCCGAGATTATTCCAACTGCGATCGCTCTCCAGCCATATAGCGAAGAAACCAAAACAGATCAAACTGAAGATCCTGTCAATATCCAACAAGCACAAATATTAATTCAGGAGGAATCGCCAGAAACCATGAATACAAAAGCCCGTCCCAAATATAAAATACTTTCCATTGATGGAGGCGGTATTCGGGGCATTATTCCTGCATTACTCCTAGCAGAAATTGAAAGGCGGACACAAAAGCCCATATTCAGTTTGTTTGATTTAATTACTGGCACTTCTAGCGGCGGAATTTTAGCACTTGGACTAACTAAACCACGATTAAGTTCCGATGTATCCGATAACTCACCACTAGCTGAATACACTGCTGAGGATCTCCTACAGCTATTTATTGAGTATGGGGTAGAAATATTTTATGAGCCGTTGTTTGAAAGACTACTTGGCCCATTAGAGGATATATTTCTCCAGCCAAAATATCCTTCCGAAAGTAAAGAAGAAATTTTAAGGCAATATTTTGGTAACGCTCCTTTAGAAAATAATCTCAAAGAAGTTTTTGTTACGAGTTACGATATAGAGCAGCGAATTCCGATATTTTTTACAAACAAACTAGAAAAACAGCAAATAGAATCTAAGAATTTTCAGAAGTTATGTGGTGGTTTTTCGCTCCTAGATGCAGCATTGGCAACTAGTGCCACTCCGACTTATTTTGCTCCTCATCGGATTGTAAACCCCCACAATAGCGGCATCGCCTATACTTTAATCGATGGTGGAGTATTTGCTAATAATCCAGCCCATTTAGCTATTTTAGAAGCACAAATTAGTAGTAAACGAAAAGCACAAAAAGTCCTCAATACAGAAGATATTTTAGTAGTTTCTTTAGGTACTGGTTCGCTGACGAGTGTCTACCCTTATAAAGAAGTCAAAAATTGGGGACTCTTGCAATGGGGAAGACCACTTTTAAATATTGTGTTTGACGGTGGTAGTGAAGTGGTAGCTGGAGAATTAGAACAGTTGTTTGAACCTAGCGATAAAGAAGCTAAAAGTTTTTATTATCGCTTTCAAACATTGTTAGATAGTGAACTAGAAGAAATAGATAATACCAAACTTCAAAATACTCGTCAGCTACAAGCTATAGCCCATCGATTAATATCTCAAAAAAGTCAACAAATCGATGAGCTGTGTAGTCTTTTGTTGGGCTAAATCAGATTTCTTGTATCTTGCACCAGCTAACTGGTGCAAGATGTAAGATTTTTAATTTCTTCACAAAAGAAATTAGTAATGACTCTCTTAGTCATGTTTTCACCTTATAAGGATTGTAGGTAAGTACAATGGATGAACTCGTCAAAAAAATTTCTGGTTTAGGACTTCCTGGCATACTTTTCGTGATTGCAACGGCTGCATCAGGGGGTAGTGTCGCCGCCGTTGTCGCTATGCTTTCATCGTTGGGCGGGCCTTTAGGCCTCTTAGGAGGTTTAGGACTACTTGGACTGGTAGGTGTTCTAGGGGAATATATAGCGGGATTTGGAATTGAAAACGTTCTCAAGCTCATTTATACAGAACGTAGCAAAACTGAATCTATCAGATTTCTTCTCAAAGAAATTCAAGAATTGCCCATTACAGATGAGTTAAAACTCAAACTGAAACATTATATTAGCCCAGTAGTCGTTACTGAGCCTGACCAAGGCCCTTTTCCGAGAACAGTCGAAATTGTTGATGAGGAACCGGAACCATTGATTTAGTGCATTTGATTTGATCCCCCCTAGCCTGCGCCAGTCGCTACCCTGCGAGAACGCTTACAGCGTAGCTTGCTTCCCCGTAGGGAAGTCGGGAAACCCACTCACAGCGCTGGCTCCTCTTAAAAAGGCTACGGTGTACACACAAGTCGAAAAAAGCTTGATTTCCCATTGTTCTCTCGTTCCCATGCTCCGCATGGGAATGGCCTCTGAGTCTCTGACTTTTCACGGCATCTGGAAAACCTCACTTCTATTTCAATACGGTTCAGTTAAGGGTAAAAACTAAAAGTTGTGTAGGTTGGGTTGAGGAACGAAACCCAACATTATTAACCATTTGTTGGGTTTCGCTATTGCTCAACCCAACCTACTATTTTTCTTAACTTCTATTTCTCTCTCCTAAAAGGAGAGAGACTTTGAATTTTCCCCCTTCCCGCCACGGGTTGGGGGTTAGGGGGTTAGGTTTTCGGTGGACTTTTCCACATAACGTGAAAAGTCAGCTGAGTCTAACTTAATTCTCAAAGGCCATTTCAAAATTCCTAGTGTAATTAGTAACGGCTACATTTTTAGAATATGCAAACTCCATCTGTGCGTGAGCAAAATACAACAAATCCTTTTTCAGCCTTGATTCAATTTTGGGAGGATGTGAAACTAGTTGCCGGGCCTTATTGGTATCCAACAAAAGCAGAAGGAAGAGCATTTTCAGATGTGATTCGTTCATGGGGAATGCTCATTCTCTTAGTATTATTAATAGTCGGGATTGTCGGTGCAAATGCTGCAAATAGCTACTGGAATCGCTATGTAATTGATATCGTTATTGAAGAGAGAAATCTTGATAAATATAATAGTACTTTATGGCTGTCCAGTCTTATTATTGTCGGGTTAGTCTTGTTAGTAACTCTTTTGAGATATGTCAGAAAAAAAATAATTCTTGACTGGTACAAATGGCTAAATTTTCATGTTTTAGAAAAATATTTAAGCAATCAAGCTTATTATAAAATCAATTTTAACTCTGATATAGATAATCCAGATCAGCGCTTATCCCAAGAAATAGAACCCATTACTAGTATTGGTTTGAGATTCTCATCTTCTTTGCTAGAAAAATCTTTAGAAATGGGAAGTGCTTTGATAATTCTCTGGACAGTTTCTTCACAAATCGCAATTTATTTAGTTATTTATACAATTATAGGTAATTTCATAGCTATTTACTTAAATCAAGTAATAAATAAAGTTAACCAAGAAGAACTTGCATTTAAAGCAGATTTTGCTTATTGCTTAACTCATGTTCGTAATCACGCTGAATCCATCGCTTTTTTTCAGGGAGAAGATGAAGAATTAAATATAATTCAGCGCCGATTTAATAATGTTTTAAAAACTGCTGAACGCAGGCTGAGTTTAGAGAGAGGACAAGACGCTTTTGGCAGAGCATATCAGTCTGCCATTGGCGTATTTTCGATGTTCATTCTTACACCTTTATTTCTTCAGGATCAAATTGATTATGGAGAAATTAACCAAGTTAGTTTTGCTTGCTTTATGTTTTCTAATGCTCTGGGAGAACTAATAGCTGAGTTTGGGATTTCAGGGCGATTTTCTGGCTATGTCAAGCGTTTAGCAGAGTTTTCAGATGCGCTACAGGCTGCTAGTAAACAACCAGAGAATGTCAGTACTATTCAAATTGTAGAAGAAGAACGTTTAGCTTTTGAGAATGTCACTTTACAAACGCCAAATTATGAACAGGTGATTGTTGAAAATTTGTCAGTTGCTGTTCAGGCTGGCGAAGGGTTATTGATTGTTGGCCCTAGTGGTAGGGGTAAAAGTTCTTTGTTGAGAGCGATCGCTGGTTTGTGGAATGCGGGAACCGGTCGTTTGGTGCGTCCTCCCCTAAAAGAAGTATTATTCTTACCCCAACGGCCTTATATCATTTTAGGGACTTTGCGCGAACAGTTGCTTTATCCTCAAACAGACAGGAAAATGAGCGATCGCGAACTTGAACACATTTTGCAACAAGTTAACCTGCAACACTTACTTACTCGCGTAGATGGCTTTGATACAGAAGTTCCTTGGGAAAATATATTATCGTTGGGAGAACAACAACGCCTCGCTTTTGCACGGCTATTAATTACACATCCCAGTTTCACTATCTTAGATGAAGCAACGAGTGCTTTAGATTTAAATAACGAAGGTAATTTATATAAACAATTACAATCAACGAAAACAACTTTTATCAGCGTTGGTCATAGAGAAAGCTTATTTAATTATCATCAATGGGTGTTAGAACTTTCACAAGAATCTAGTTGGCAACTTGTTTCTATCCAAGATTATCAATTGCAAAAAGGAATTGCTGTTAACCCATCACAAAAGGAGCAAATTACGATAGATATTTACCCTAAAAATGAACTCAAAATAAAACTAGAGTCAGCAGCGATGTCTAACGACAAGCCCTTCGGGTTCGAGAGTGACGCTCCTAACGTCGCTAACGCTACGCTATCGCAATCGACGGGAACCGCCAAGACTGCAACTTCCTCACCGCAAAGCGTCTACGCCACAATTATAGGACTTTCTCATAAAGAGCTTCAGAAATTAACAGACTATACTCTTGCTACTATTAGAAGCAAGGCTAGTCAAGAAAAGTCTGTGACTACTAAGGATGGTGTAACCTACCGCTATAACAAAAACCCGGAGGTCTTGAAATGGGTAATAGATTAAGGCTATATAGTGATGCTAACTAAAAAGCAAAAACAATTAGTTACTTATGAATCTATTACAATTTATGAAAAAAATTATAAATTTCCTACTTTAAAAAATCCCAAGCTAAAAAAAGTTCAAAGAAAAATTAGAAAATGCCAAAGCTTAATTAAAGAAGGTACTAAATATCATTCTTATTTTTGGGGAATAATCAAACGTAAAAAAGAAATTAGTCAAAGAGAAATTTTAGCAGAAGTTAAATTATTAATTAGAGATTATACTCAACTTCTTGATTTTTTAGAAAACTATAAAGATAGTTATCAAGATTTTTTACTAAAATTTATAGATGACTGGAAAAATCTGTTTAACCAAAAATATTATGAAATTAGAAAAGTAAATGAGGAAAGAAATAAGCTAGAGATAAAGAATTATAATAATTCTCAAATAATTGACAAGTTAAAATTGGAAGAAGAAGAAAATTTAAAATCTATTTTGCTGTTAAGTAATACTAACCTTTTGATTTTAGAAAAAGTCAAAATACTCAGTGAAGGAATTAAAAATTTAGCGGAAGATACCAAAAATCAAAAGCAAGCTATTCAGCAAATACTTAAAGATATAGAGGTGTATCAAGAAATTTATGAATACCAAGTCAGAGCTACAAAAATTCGTCAAGAAATAGCAAAAATAGCTGAAACAGCAATTAATCTAGAAAACTCTCTACAAGATTACTTTAGTCCGTTTCAATCTTTAATAGATGATGTAGTAAAAGTAGATGCAGATTTTTACGCAGTTGTAGGAGAAATTCAAAATTTAGCAAGTAACAATCTAAATTCTCAAGTAAATTTATTAACCATACAGGATACTAATACGATGTCTCATGACATCCTCAATTTATTAGTGGCAAGTTATGATAAAAAAGATAGACTGCAAGATGCTTTTTTTCAGTCACAATTATTAGATTTGGAGGCTCATGACTTTGATTTAAGTAAAGATGAGATAACTTTAAATCAAGCGATTTACCTAATATCTAATTATATGTCTACTCAACTGGTTGATCAAAAGAAAGTGCTAGGGATAGTAGAAACAGATATTGTTTCTTCAATTTTTATCGAAAAAACAGAATTGGCGGAACAATCTAATAATGATATTGAGTTTGCCACAGAATTTAAAAGTAATTGGAGTATTGATTACGGTAAATTGCAAAACCTCCTTACACAGTACAAGTGGGAAGAAGCTGATATTGAAACAGCTAAATTAATGCTACAAGTCATGGGTAAGAATGACTGGAATGAAGTTTATAAAGAAGATATTCTTAACTTTTCATGTCAAGCTTTTCATAAAATTGATCGACTTTGGCAACAATACAGTCATGGTTACTTTGGCTTTAGTGTTCAGCAAAGTATTTGGAACGAAATAGGCGGTCAAATAGATTATGAAACAGAAAAAAGACTTGGCGATCGCCTGGGTTGGCGAAAAGAGGGAAACTGGTTAAATTACGACCAACTAACTTTTAAATTATCCCCGAAGACACCAATGGGGCATCTACCAGTTAAATGGTTACATTATGACCAAAATGACATACCCCCACATTCATCTACAACCCCCCTGTCAATGGCAGCTTGGCGAGTTGGATCTTGGCTAGTATGGCAGATGCATTTATTTTTTACTCGTGCCAAAACTTGTCATGAAACTTTACCATGAGTGAATTGGCACATTGGCACATTATTTAATAATAGGAGACAAAGCCTATGAATAATATAAAAACTGCCTCGCTTACGGAATTGAGATTTCTGAGTCAGATTGGGAAAAAACTCCACCCAGGGTCAAACAACTGGTGGAGAAAATGGGGCAGCACATAAAAGAATCAGAAAAAAGACTTGCAGAGCTTGGTTTTCGCTATATGCTGATTTTAACAGAATATGGAGCGCCTAACTAATGACTTCCAGTCACCAGTAGCGTAGGGCAGAAATCAACAGGTTACGATGAATTAAGAAGTAATAATTTTTTATGGCACTGCCAGGAGTCTTTTTATGTTCATTAATGAATTGTCACCTATATTCAGAGAATTTATCCAGCATCCGGCCTCATTTGTGGGTGGGTTATTCTCTGGTGTGCTTCGGCTCAATCTTGCAGACGATCCTGTTAAAAGCTGGCTTGATCGACAGAGCGGCTCAAATAGCTATACCAGCACAACACAAGCACATAATGGCAAAGCAAGTGGGCCTCAACAGATTTCCATTGACTAAATTTTTGAGTAATCGCAAATTCGGTTGATTATTATTGGGAATAGGGAATTGGGAATTGGGAACAGGGGATAGTGATAGAAACTTTAGTTATGGGTCAAAATCCCATTTGAAAAAAAATGTTTTTCGAGACGCGCAGCGCTCTTAAATTCGATGTTTTTGTTACAATCCCACGCTTGAAACCCGTGGGTTTCCCCAATTCTCAATTCCCAATTCCCCATTCCCAATTCCCAGTACATAGCCAAGGAAATATGGAATCCCTAACCTCTCGTATGCAGGGTGTACAGTCGCCGATTATTCCTGTGGTTGGGGAACTGATTAAAAACTCTCCAGGAACAATCTCTCTAGGACAGGGTGTTGTTCATTACAACCCACCACCGGAAGCTATCGAATTTTTACCCAAATTTTTAGCCGAACCCGCTAACAATTTATACAAAGCGGTTGAGGGAATTTCCGCGTTTCTGACAGCACTTGCTGGAAAATTGCAAGCTTTCAATGGTATTGAAATCAATGAGGAAAACTGCATCGTCGTGACAGCAGGAAGCAATATGGGATTTATGAATGCCATTCTTGCTATTACTAACCCAGGTGATGAAATTATTCTGAATACGCCTTACTATTTCAACCATGAAATGGCGATCGCAATGGCTGGTTGTCGTGCAGTGTTAGTGGCGACAGATGAAAATTACCAACTGCGACAAGAAGCGATCGCTCAAGCAATTACTCCCAAAACACGCGCTGTGGTGACAATTTCGCCAAATAATCCCACTGGAGTTGTCTATTCAGAAGCAGCATTGCGCCAAGTAAATCAAATTTGTGACACTCACTGCATTTACCACATCAGCGATGAAGCTTATGAATACTTTACCTATAACGGCGTAAAACACGTTTCTCCTGGTGCATTTGGGAGTAGCAAGTACACTATTTCTCTATTTAGCCTTTCCAAAGCATACGGCTTTGCTAGTTGGCGCATTGGCTATATGGTGATTCCCAAACACTTATTTGTCGCCATCAAAAAAGTCCAGGATACAATTTTGATTTGTCCGCCAGTAATTTCCCAATATGCAGCTTTAGGGGCATTGCAGGCAAAAGAGGAGTATTTACAGAGTAATATAGGTGCAATTGCTCAAGTGCGGCAAGTAGTACTCGACTCGCTTAACCGCCTACAAGGTTTATGTAGCATTACACCCGCTAATGGCGCTTTCTATTTTTTCCTCAAAGTTAATACTCAGATGGATGCTTTTGAGTTAGTTAAAAGACTGATTCAGGAACATAAAGTGGCAGTCATTCCAGGTACAACCTTTGGCATGGATGACGGATGCTACTTGCGCGTTGCTTACGGTGCGCTGCAAAATGATACAGCCAAAGAAGGTATAGAAAGATTAGTACAAGGCTTGGAAACTATAGTTAGGAGTTAAAAGTCATTTAATTTTGGATTTTAGATTTTAGATTTTAGATTTTTCCTCCAATCGCAAATCAAAAATCTCAAATTGTCACTCCTATGCAATCATAAATATAAAATTGAACAGATGCCGATTATTAATAAGCTAATTGAAATTGCAACTGAGCCAAAAATTAATATTCATAATATAACACCACAAATTCAAGACTTTCTTGCTTCAACATCGATTAACAATGGACAAATTTTAGTATTTTCTCGGCACACGACAACAGCTTTAGCTATCAACGAGAATGAAGTCAGATTGTTAGAAGATATAAAAGCATTCTTGCAAAAATTAGCACCAGAATCGGACAGTTACTTGCATAATGACTTGCATTTAAGAGATGTCCCGGAAGATGAGCCGATTAATGCTCACTCTCACTTAATGGCAATGATGCTGACCACTAGTGAGATAATTCCCATTGTGGATGGTAAATTAGCTTTGGGAACCTGGCAATCTGTGTTGTTTTTTGAGTTGGATGGGCCGCGCAAAAGAACGGTATTTGTCCAAATTTCTGGCGAATAATGCAACTTCACATCTACAATCCTCTCAGAACAACCCAAATCTGAGAGAATTACGAACACGATCAACAAGTGCATCAGTTGAATTTACTTACAGTAATTAAAAATCTGAAAGAATGTTTCTAAACATAACCTTCCTTTCCACAAACCAGAACTTTTGTTGTGTCAAAGGCAGAGGCAATTAGTGATGAAAAATAACGATAACTTTGTATTACGTAATACTTGGTACTATGCTCTGCCTAGTAATCAAATCAAACCAGGTATGATGATCAGCCGCATTTTCTTGGGTGAACCGGTGCTGTTAGTCCGAGACCAGAATGGTAAAATATCGGCGATGAGAGATATTTGTCCTCATCGGGCCGTGCCTTTGAGTTGTGGTAGATTCGATGGGCAGGAAGTGGAATGCTGCTATCACGGTTGGCGCTTTAACCCGGCTGGACGTTGCACTGCAATTCCATCTCTTGTTGAAGAGCAGCAGATGGATTTAAGCCGCTTTGACGTACAATCCTACGAAGTTCGGGAAGCCCAAGGGAACATTTGGATATATATGGCTGATCCCGATAAATCTCAGCCTGCTGCTTCTGAGATGGAGATTCCGGTGATTCCAGGGTTTGATGAGCGATTGCCCCAATTTGTAGAGGTGATGAGATTTCCCTGTTTTGTGGATCATGCAGTAGTGGGTCTGATGGACCCTGCCCATTCACCCTACGTTCATCGTGCTTGGTGGTGGCGAAGTGAGAAACTGCACGAGGAAGTCAAACAATTTGACGCTTCGCCCTACGGCTTCACGATGCGACGACACCGATTGCCAGCAAATGGAGGCCGATTATACTTGCTGATTGGCGGTGGTGTGCCGGAAACGGAGATTTCTTTTCGTTTACCTAGTGTCAGAATAGAAGAAACCACAATAGGCAACCATCGAGTTGTTAATTTAACGGCAGTTACCCCCATTTCAGACACAGAAACTGAGGTAACTTTTGTTCTTTACTCGACACTTCCCTGGGTGGGATTTTTCAAGCCACTGCTGCATGTACTGGCACAAACCTTCCTGGGTCAAGACCGAACGGTTGTGGAAAAGCAGCAGATTGGACTCAAATATAATCCTGTGCTGCGACTGATTAAGGATTCAGATATGCAGGCGCAGTGGTATTACCAGTTAAAGCGGGAGTATGCTCGGTCTGTCGCTGAAGGAAGAGAATTTGTGAACCCTGTTAAGGATCAAGTACTTCGCTGGCGTGCTTAAATTACTCCAAACTAAATTCTGCAAATTCTAGGCACTTTAGCAGATGATACCCTGACATAACTAAGAGCAACAATTACAGCAAAATCCGACTTCCGACTTACTTATACCAATTCACAAAAAAACTGATACATATAGATTTCTCGTAGGGGCATGGCATTGCCCATTGGTGTCAACTTAACGTAGAAGCTAGCATTGACAAGCATTCTTTGGTTGCCCTCACCTCCAACCCCTCTCCCAAAATTGGGAGAGGGGAGCAAATTCTCTAGTTCCCCTTCTCCCAAATTGGGAGAAGGGGTTAGGGGATGAGGGCAAAACCTTGAAACAAAGCAGATTTTCCCTTAAGTTGACACCAATGGGCAAAGACAAGCCCCTACCAGTGTATTTGTATCATTATTAAAGCGAAATGGTATTAACCAGTTGCTTTAAACGAAAGTATGCCTCTTCTGGTGTCAGCGCTGTTGATTGACTTTCATTAGGTATATAAAATACCCAAGTATCTGGAAAGTAATGCACCACAAAGCTGGGAATCAGACCCAAACTTACTGCTTGCTTTCCAAGTTTCTCAGCTTGTTCCTCTAAACTCAGTTGGTCATGAAATGGGTGTTCAGCCATACTTTTGCATCTCCCTGTACTTTATTTGACCTGGAAGAACGTTCAATACCTGGATTGCACGAATCACTTTTAAGTAATTCACTATTTTCCAGAATGAGCTTGAAAATATTTAGGTCTACTACCAAAATAATTTCAAATATGCTTTTCTAGAAAATCATAAAGCTATTTTGGTCATTCAGGGTAACGTGATAAATTCTTAACTCCGTTGCCAAATTTTAATTGTCTTATCTAAACTCCCGCTAACCAACATCTCGCCAGAAGCGGTGAAAGCTAATGCTGTGACTATATTTCCATGACCTGTAAACGTACCCAGTAATTCACCGGTTTGTAGATGCCATAATTTGATGGTTTTATCTGCACTACCACTAGCGATAATTTGTCCATCGGGACTTAAGGCGATCGCATATACTCTATCTCTATGTCCTTTAAGAGTATGAAGTAATTCTCCAGTCTCTAATTGCCAAATTTTAATTGTTTGATCCCAGCTACCACTCACGAGCAGTTTAGCATCTGCGCTGATTGCTAAGGAACGAACGATGTGAGAATGACCCATGAGGGTATGCAGAGGTTGTGCGTCCTTTAAACTTTTGATCCCCGTTTGGGGTAAGGTGCGCCAGACTTTGATTTTACGGTAGCTACCTGTAACCAGAGTTTCGCCGTCTCGACTCAAAACTAGGGAATGAGCAGCTGTATCATCTAAAGAAAGTGCGATCGCAACCTGACGATGCATCAAATCCCAAAACAGAATTTTTCTGTCATCTCCGCCTGTAGCTAACATTCTGCCATCGGGAGTAAAGGCAGCACACCGCACTACGCCATTATGTTTATGCAAAATATCTATCAAGTCTAAAGCACCTACGTGCCAAAGTTTAATTGTGGAATCTGCACCACAACTCACTAAAGTCTGTCCATCTGAACTAAAAGCCAGGGAATTCACTTCATCCACTAGCCCAGGTATCACCCAAGGATACTCTGATAATGTATCTATTAATTCACCCTTGCTCAAATCCCAGAGTTTCGTTTCTCCCCGACTACCACTTGCTAATATGGGTAAGGCTTTACCATTCTTACACCCGGAACTGAAAGCTAGGCAATTAATCCCTCTGTTGTGCCCTTGTAAAGTTTGCCAGCATTCCCAGTCACCAACTATCCCCTTAAGGCAATGCTCTGATGGTAGAGTCTCTATTGTATCTGCGATCGCTTTCTCATTAATTACTGGCGACGTGTCTTTTTTGCCAAGAAGTGATTCTAAATACCAACTCAGTCCACCGGCATACAACAAGTTACTTGGACTTATATACAGTTTTGGTTCAGTAAGTTCAATTTGATTTGCAGGTAAAAAGCCTGTAATTATACTCTGTCTTTCGTATCCTAACTGACTTGTTGATGGATAAAACAAACACAGAAAAATTAATACTTGGTGATTTTTTAAATCTTCTTGAGTAACCGACCACCTAATTTTGTCTTTCTTAATACCATTAAAACTTTCTCCATCAGCAACATAAACTTGAACACTTAGCTGAGGATTATCTTTTAGTACATAAGAAAATTTGCTTTCACCACACAAATTTCCCTCATCATCTAAAATCATGTTTTGCAAAGTATCTTGTGATACCTTTTTTACCAACTTCCCCAAACGTTCAGCTATCACCAAGTCAACGATTTTTTCCCGCAAAAGATAATCTTCCGCTTGGCGCTGGAAGTATTTGGGAAAAGGTATCGTCCAGTCGGGAGGCTCAGGATATTCGGGTGGCGTAGGCGGCGGATTTTTGGCCAGAACTTCTGCTTGTTGGCGAGAAAGTTCTTGGAGTCTGGCCAATGGTTCGCCCCAAAATGCCATCATTTCAGTGTGACAACCCTTGACTTGACTTTCCAATAAAGATAAGTCATAAGTTTTAGGTTTCTTCACACGTTGAAGGAAGTCAGTTTGTTGAGCTTTAAGTAAGCTAATCCAATCCATCTGCATTCCTGCGGCAAACTATTGCATACCTACGGTAAGCTATACCAATGCAATTACCCAAGTTTATAACCTTAGTTAATTAAAAATTCAGTAATGTTAGCAGTCTAATAAAACACAGCCATTGGTAGATATTTCCGGGAAAAATAGAGATGGATAGCACTTAGACATTTCATAAACTGATGCAGTTGAAGTATATAGAATTAAATGATGTCAGTCAATTCTAACGGAGATGGAGAATAAGATACTGTTTCTAGGGAAACACTTCTAGCTGCAAAGGAAAGTTTAATGTGAGAGGTATTTTAAAGGTTGCGGCAACGTTAAGTCAACAAATACCCCCACTAGAATGACTTAGTAACGATGATTTACAGGTATATCATCTGAAATTGGCATAAATGGTGAAGATTAGCTAATTTTAACCTTTGCGTTTTGGTTGTCTGGGTATAGTACTTGTATCAGAGGAGTCACCAAAAGTATCTCTTGCCTCAATCTGTTTAATTTTCATTTGCAAGTTCAAGTCATCACTGCTAACAATCGTTTCTAAATTCGCTAATCTCCGCTCTAACAGTTCTATTTGCTGCTGTTGCAAATAGTTAGTTTTGGATTTTTGCTCATCAGAACGCCAAATAGCAACTGTACCAACTGCTGCACCACCAATAGCAACTAAAGGAAGAATAGCACCACTTCTAGTAACGGCTGAGAGGGGGACGCAAACTCCGAGAATGGCAACTGTAATGACCCAAATTCTTGTGGTGGCAGATAATCTGACATCTTGGTATTGTTCTACATTTGTTTGGGATTTTTTAGCCATAAGTCCATCTAAAGAAAAGTTATTTGCTAGATTGGCACAATTGCTCACCAAAATACTTCCTACAATTGGGTTAAGTTATGTCAACTCCGTAGGATTATTGTGCAGCTATTTGATGCATTGAGTAGTCTGCAATCTCTTTCGGGCCGATAGATTGCAGTAATGCGGACATTAATTTCTCTGGGGATACTGTTTGCGTCATGTGTCATATTCTATGACGCAAGGTGTAGTGACATACTCCTACACTGCATACAGTGTAAACTTCTCAGCGACTCCCGGTATCCCGTCGGACATTAACTGAGCTTTGTTTAGACTGCACGAGATGCCCCTCCGCACAGTTGAACAATACAAAATGAAAATGTTCAAACACCTTTTGTTTTAGCTAATCTTCCTTCTTCTTTTTTCTCCTTACCCCAACTTACGGAGTGGATACAATATAAAGTCTATGAAAAGCCACAAACTCAAACTATGACTCAGCAACCAAGCGATCTAGATAATAAGTCTGTATTTGGGCAGTTATGGGACATTACAAAGGAACTCCGTCAGAAAATAGACGCTCGTTTTGAGTTACATCCAGATCCTTCTACCGAGGACTTAAAAAGCTATTCTGCTACGACAGGAGGCGCTCACGGATCGCTCAACACGTTCTCTGGCTCAGAAATTGATTGGCTAGTGCATTCATGGTTGCGTGAACCTAAATCCGGCTTTTGCAATATGCACTTAACTATTTGGCTCAAGTCACAGTTCCGTGTTCCACATTTAGCCTTTGCTTTTGCCACGGTTCCACACTTGTTTTTCTACATGGATTACATTCCTCGGAGCGACCTCTCTGTTGACCTGGAATATTTGGATCGCTACTATGAACCGATGAACCAGACATATCTGGCGTTGCTAGAAGATTCTCGTTTCAAGCAGTATATCAGCAAAACTCTTTACATCCGCCAAGCTCAATCCCATACTAGTCTGTGTTATACCAGCCCTGTTACAGAAGAGACACTAGCTCGTCTTCGCACGGTGGCTCATGAGATGATCGATCGCTGGTTGAAGTGGGTAGATGAAGCGGAATCCGTACCAGATAATGAGCGTGCTGCTTTATCTAACCGTGATTTAATTGTACGCCAGGCGATCGCAGAACGCGACCCAGACAACCAAATCGCTATACGGCTATTTGGAGCAGAAATGACTGATAAATTAGTCCGATCTCTCTGGGGTGGCGATCGAATTAGTCATTAGTCATTAGTCATTAGTCATTAGTCATTAGTCATTAGCAAAAGACCAATGCCCCATGCCCTTTAGGAGTTCCGAGTTCCGTTAGCGGGGTGTTTAGCCCGTGCTGAGTGGAGAATAACTCCTAACTCCTAACTACTAACTCAGCACTCAGCACTGTTTTGCCCCATGCCCTATGAGTAATCAAGAATCATACCGCGCCTTAGCACTGCAAGTTACCTGTCATGCAGTGAACCAAACCAGCGATTGCCACGAAGCGCGATCGCTCATGCTAAACTCCATCAATCGCCTAGCTCAACAAATTGCTGCCAGTATCGCTTTCATTGGCTTTGATTGTCGTTTAATTGTACTGCCAGAATATTTCCTCACGGGTTTTCCAATGGGAGATAGTCTTGCAGGGTGGGCAGAAAAAGCTTGTATAGAAATGGCTGGTGCTGAGTATGAAGCACTTGGTAAAATTGCTCAAAAGCACAAAATCTTCTTAGCTGGGAACGCCTATGAAGTCGATCCTAACTTTCCCGGATTGTACTTCCAAACCTGCTTTATTCTTGACCCCTCTGGCTCAATCGTCTTGCGATATCGGCGGCTAAATTCCTTATTTGCTCCCACTCCCCATGATGTTTGGGATAAATATCTTGACTGCTATGGTTTAGAGGGAGTTTTCCCCGTAGCCAAAACTGCGATCGGTAATTTAGCAGCTTTAGCATCAGAAGAAATTTTATATCCAGAAGTGGCGCGATGTCTGGCAATGCGAGGAGCAGAGATTTTTGTCCATTCCACCTCGGAAGTATACAACAAAAACCTCACTCCCAAAGACGCGGCAAAAATTACTCGCGCCGTCGAAAACATGGCTTACGTAGTTTCAGCCAATACCGCAGGCATCGCCAATATTGCTATCCCCATAGCTTCGGCTGATGGTGGCTCTAAAATCATCGACCATCGCGGAATCGTTTTAGCCGAAACAGGTGCAGGCGAGAGCATGGCAGCATTTGCCGAGATTGATTTAGCAGCATTACGCCGCGATCGCCGCCGTCCGGGGTTACATAATTTACTTGCCCGCCAACGCTTTGAACTATACGCCGAAAGTTATCACCAATCACACTTTTACCCGGCTAATACTATGCTGGAGGGAGAAATAGACCGCAAACACTTTTTGCAAACCCAGCAAGCCACAATTAATCGGTTAGCCCAACTGGGGATAATTTGAATTTGGGAATTGGGAATTGGGAATTGGGCATTGGCAGTAATAACAAATGACAAATGACAAATGACAAATGACAAATGACAAAACCAATAGAAGTCCGCAATCCCCGAACTGGCAAATTTGACTACGTAATTATCCCGCCGCCCCCAAGGTTGCTGGCACAGCAATGTAAGCGATCGCGCCGGGCACAAGTTAGCTGGCAAAAACTGGGTTTGGAGGGGAGAATTGAAGCTTTACAGCAGTGGAGGAAAGCGATAGTATCTGAGCGCGATCGCTTAACGGAAGCTCTGGTAAATGATACGGGAAGATTATCAACCTCAGTATTAGAAATAGACTCCTTCCTCTCTAGCATCGATCGGTGGTGTAGGTTAGCACCAGAATTGCTGCAAGACTCTGCAAAAAACACAGCAATTCCATTTATCGCCTTGCAACAAATATCCGTCCCTTACCCACTAGTTGGGATCATTAGCCCGTGGAATTTTCCACTGTTGTTGTCAACCATTGATACCATTCCGGCATTGTTGGCAGGTTGTGCCGTCATTGTCAAACCCAGTGAAATCGCTCCCCGCTTCGTCGCACCACTGACAACAGCACTCAACGCCGTACCCAAATTGCGCGATGTCTTAACTTTTATTGAAGGAGCAGGCGTAACCGGATCTATTTTGATTGACAATGTAGACTTAGTGTGCTTCACGGGTAGTGTAGCGACAGGGCGAAAAGTGGCAGAAGCGGCTGCTAAACGGTTTATTCCAGCTTTTTTGGAATTAGGGGGAAAAGATCCTGCGATCGTTTTAGAATCAGCCAATTTAGAATTAGCAACCTCAGCAATCTTGTGGGGTTCCGTCGTCAACACTGGACAGTCGTGCTTATCAATTGAGCGGATTTACGTTGCTGACTCCATATTTGACAAGTTTTACCATCAATTAGTAGCCAAAGCACATCGCCTTGGGCTAGCCTACCCCACTGTTGAAAGTGGAGAAATTGGCCCCATCATCGCCGAAAGACAAGCCGCAATTATTAGCGATCATCTCCTAGATGCCGTAGAAAAGGGAGCAGTAATTCACTGCGGCGGTGTAATTGAAGACTTGGGTGGGGGTTGGTGGTGTCGTCCGACAGTTCTCACCCAAGTTAATCATTCCATGAAAGTGATGACGGAAGAGACTTTTGGCCCCATTATGCCAATAATGCCTTTTTCTACAGTTGAGGAAGCAGTGTCTTTAGCAAACGATTCAATTTATGGATTGAGTGCTGCTGTTTTTGCCTCGGAAGCTAAAGCCTTAGAAATTGCCCAGCAGATAGATGCAGGTGCTATTAGTATCAACGATGCTGGACTCACCGCCATCATGCACGAGGGAGAGAAAAACGCCTTTAAATTCTCCGGGATGGGAGGATCGCGCATGGGTGCAGCAGCGCTGAAACGGTTCATGCGAAAAAAAGCTATTTTAATTAAAACTAATGCGACTAATGACCCTTGGTGGTTTGAGAATGAATCATAAATACGAACCGCTATATGTATTTTTATGTAACGCTTAGTATACCTTTTGACGAAGAAGCTGCTAGAGCGATCGCTAGTGGTAAAATTCGATGTTCCTGAATTTGAATTCTAGCGTGGAGTGTTTCTGCGGTATCATCCGGCAGTACTGGGACTGCGGCTTGCATCAATATGGGGCCACTATCCATTTCTAAACAAGCGATATGCGCTGTACAACCAGTGATTTTTACCCCAGATGCCAAGGCTTGTTCTACAGCATGGATTCCCTTGAAACTAGGTAACAAACTAGGATGGATATTGATAATCTTCTCAGGAAAAGCATCAATAAAAACTGACGTTAATAGTCGCATCCACCCTGCCAAAATCACCCATTCTACATCGTAGTGCTGCAATGTCTGCACAATTTTTTCGTCAAATTCTTCTCGGTTTTGATAGTTGCGGTGATTTAATAAGACGGTTTCTACACCTCTATTAGCGGCTCTGACGGCTGCTTTCGCTGAGGAGTTATTGTAAATTAAAACTTTAATTTGGGCATTTAGCTGTCCATCTTGGATAGCTTGAGCAACTACATCAAAATTGCTGCCATTCCCAGAAGCCATAATTCCCAGTTTTAAAGGGGCGACTTGTTGGCAAATATCGCTAATGCTAGGAGAAACCAAGCTAAAGGTAGAATCAGGGCGGAGGGTCATAACAGCTAAAAGGAAAAATTATAGATGCCAAAAATATATAGTAGATCGTGGTTGGGTAATGATACAGTAGCCGCCTAGATTTTTCTCACTTCATAACTAGTCCAATTGATATAAGTGATATTCTAAAACTTAGTATGAAAGAAACAACATAGAGATTAAAGCCGCACAGGTGAGTTAAATGGTGAAGGTAGCGTTGCTGGTTGGAATCAGTGAGTATGAGCCAGGGCTGAACCCATTGCCTAGTGCAGTTAAGGATGTAGAAGCGTTGCGAGAGGTGCTTTTGCATCCAGATATGGGTGGATTTGCTGCGTCAGATATTACCCTGCTAAAAAATCCTGAGCGACAAGATGTAGAAGAAGCGATCGAGCGTCTATTTACCTATCAGCCAAAGGATGACTTGGTGTTGTTTTACTTTTCAGGGCATGGCATCAAGGATGATCTAGGACAGCTTTACTTGGCAACGCGCAAAACACGCAAAAATAGCAAAGGTGAATTAGTTCGTTCTACTGCTGTTGCAGCACGCTTTATCCAACAGTGTATGAGTCTTAGCCGCTCCCGTCGGCAGGTGGTAATCCTGGATAGCTGCTTTAGTGGTGCCTTTGCTGAGGGGATGTCTGCCAAAGATGACGGCATGATTGACATTCGGGAACAATTAGGCGGTGAAGGACGAGCCGTATTGACTTCTTCTACTTCAACTCAATATTCCTTTGAGGAGGAAGGGCAAGATTTATCGATTTACACTCGTTTTTTGGTTGAAGGTATCAAGTCGGGAGAAGCCGATCGCGATCGCGATGAGTTTATCTCCATCGATGAACTCCATGAATACGCCAGTCAGAAGGTGCGAGAACTTCAACCTGCGATGAAGCCGGAAATCTATGCAATTCGAGAAGGCTTTAAAATTCGGCTGACAAAGGTGGCTCCGGGCGATCCTAGACAGCGATACCGTAAAGAGGTAGCGCGATTTATTCATCGAGGCGAAATTTCCTTTGTTGGTCGTCGTACATTGGATGTACTGAGGACTCGCTTGGAATTGGAGACAACTGAGGCAAAGGCGATCGAAGATGAGGTGTTGGAACCTTATCGCAACGAGTTTGGCGAAAAACTCCAGCAGTATCAGCAGGTGTTTACTGAACTACTGGAGCGAGATGAGACAATTACCGATAGCGATCGCCACGATCTGCAAAATCTCCAGCAAATTTTGGGGCTGCGGAATGAGGACACGATGCCGATTGAGGCACTGGTGACTGCACGGTTTAAGACGCATCAGCAAAACCTGCAAACATATCAGCAAGCGTTTACAACGGCACTACGACAGGAGTTTCCTCTGAGTGCAGCAAGCCGCGATCGCTTACGGCAAACGCAGCAGCAATTAGAACTTGCGGATGGAGATATTGCCGCAATTGAATCTCAGATTACGACTGAGGTAGAGGCATATCACCAAAAACTCCAGGACTACCAAAAGTTGTTTTTTACAGCCACGCAGCAGGAATATCCCCTTAGTGCGGCAACCCGCAATGATTTACGTCAACAGCAGCAGCGCTTGGGACTGACGGATGTAGATGTTGCACCAATTGAAGCGCAAATCACAACACAGATTGAAAGCTATCATCAAAAACTCCAGCAGTACGAGCAGGCGTTTGTGAAGGCGACGCAGCGCCAGCATTATCCAGATGAGGTGACGCAAAAGCAGTTGCAGCAAACGTGGCAGACGTTGGGGTTGAGTGAAGGGGATGTGGGGGCGATCGAGAGGCGGATTAATGCGGAGATTGAAAGACATCAAGCAAACTTGCGGCAATATGAGCAAGAGTTTACAGAAGCGATTCAGCAAGAATATCCGCTCAGTGCTTTTAACCGCTCTCAACTAACGCAACGTCATCAAGCGTTGAATCTGACTGCTGAGGATGTGACTGCAATTGAAAATCCAATTGTGGCTGCGATCGAGGAACATCGGCAAAAGCTGCAACAGTATGAAGAGGTGTTTAGAGAGTCGATGCAGTTTGAATATCCTCTCAGTGACGTTACTCGTGAAGAACTTCAACGTTTTCAACGAATTTTAGAACTAAATGATGGGGAAATAGCTGCGATCGAAGCAATTATTATTCAATCATCTTCAAAAGCAGAATACCGGAAACAGCAAGACAGAATCAGACAGCAGCAGACAGAAAAACAACAAGAAGAAGCTGTACGACTAAACAAGCAGGAGGTAGAAAGACAACGGCAGCAGGAGGAAGCAGAATATCGCCAAAAATTACAGCAGATGGACATCACTGGAATTGAAACCAGAGTTGTAGCAAGCCAAGAATTAATTAAACCTCCGATTCAGCAGCAGTCAAGCTCTGTTCAACCCACTCAACCGGCTCAAGAGCGAATAACCCGACAAAAGTTTTTCAAATGGGCTGGCTTCGGAAGTGTAGGTTTGGTGACAGCAGTAGTAGGTCGTGAAATTTTTAAGGGTCAATCACCGACACCTCAATCTACTATTATTGAACCTGCTAATCAACCTACTAATCAACCTACTAATAAATCAACAACTATCTCTGTACCTGAACCTAAATATATTCCCTTTAAGTTTGAAACGGTAACGGTAAATAAAAAGGGACAGGTAATTAAACGAGAGCCTAACAAGCAAGCTAAGTTCTTTAAGGAGGACTTAGGCAATGGCATAACTTTAGATATGGTTCAGATTGTTGAAGGCTCTTTTAATATGGGTTCACCACCCGGTGAAAATGGTCGAGCCAAAAATGAAGAACCACAGCACGTTGTGAATGTCCCTGCTTTTTTTATCGGCAAGTTTGAAGTGACTCAGGAACAGTACCAGCAAATAATGGTTAGCACTCCGTCCAAATTTAAGGGAGCAAAACGTCCTGTAGAGCAAGTGTCCTGGAATGATGCAGTGGAATTTTGCAAAAAGCTGAGTCAAAAGGCTGGGCGTAATTATTGCCTACCTAGTGAAGCAGAGTGGGAATACGCCTGTCGTGCAGGAACAACCACAGCATTTCACTTCGGCGAAACGATTACAACTGAGTTAGCTAACTATGAGGGAGATTCCACTTATGCTTCTGCACCAAAAGGAAAAAATCTTCAAGAAACAACAGAAGTAGAAAGTTTTCCACCCAACGCCTTTGGATTATACGATATGCATGGGAATGTCTGGGAGTGGTGTCAAGATACTTGGCATGACAGCTATAAAGGAGCGCCTAGTGATGGAAGTGCATGGATAGATAATGATAATAAAATTCGGATGCTGCGAGGCGGTTCCTGGCACGATCTTCCTGGAGAATGCCGTTCCGCGTCCCGTAATCTCAACTTTAGGGTGGGGCGCGACCTCATCCACAGCAATCTTGGTTTTCGGGTTGTCGTTTCTGCCGTTGGGAGGACTCCTTAGCCCTTTACACTCTAGCTCTTTTGTCCTCTACCCTTCTTTCCTTTACTCTTTTTGACTGTAGCGAAGCGGAACGATCTAAATTTTTTTTCAAAAAACAGAGTGGATCAAATTAGGATTAGGTTTAGGGACTTCCAACTAAAAAAACATCCAAAATTGTCTTGTGGGATGGGTGTCCCCACCCGTCCCAGATTCAGGGCGGGCAAGATGCCCACCCCACAAGATGGATAATTATTCACAAACTACAGTCGTGCAAGCAATTGAACGGCTTTCTGGTTTAGGCTTAATTGTAATTTCTACATCATTACCTAAAATATTTATAAATCTGATCAATCTATCTATTGAAAAATCTTTTAGTTTCCCTCTAGTTAAAGCAGATATTTTTGGTTGATCTATTCCAAGAACTTCGGCTGCTTGGACTTGATTTAATTGGCGATTAGCAATAATTTCACTAATTTTGCGTGCAAGTTCTGCTTTAATTAAGCGTTCTTCAGGATTAGACAATCCTAGATCAGCAAAGACATTTCCGTTACTAATATAAACATCATTTTCGTTGCTCATTTTTTACTCCACTGTTTTTGCTATTTCTTGTAAATAATCTTCCTGAGCAACCTTGAGTCTCTTTTTAACTAAATCTATATCTTGTTTTGGTGTAGCAATACCGTGTTTTGATTTCTTTTGAAATGAATGTAATAGGTAAACAAATCCTGCAAATTTAACAGTGTAAATTGCCCTGTATGTATCTCCTTCAAAATCATCTACAATTTCTAAAACCCCAGTGCCTGTAAATCCATACAAAGGTTTTGCGTCAGGATGCTTTTCACCATGTTGTGCTAAATCCAGAGCATAACCCATTACATCTTGCACATCTTCAGGGAAATCTTTTAAATCATCAAGAGCGCTTGCAATCCATTTGAGGGGTTTTTCTTGTTTTTTACTCATGTAATGCTAATTATGCTAATAATAGCATATTAAAGTATAAGCGATGCCTACGGCTGTAAGCTACGCACCTGCTGGGCTTTGATGCAA
Source organism: Nostoc sp. NMS2 (assembly GCF_017115105.1). Lineage (GTDB taxonomy): Bacteria > Cyanobacteriota > Cyanobacteriia > Cyanobacteriales > Nostocaceae > Nostoc. Next base: position 68,318 of record NZ_JABXKH010000049.1, on the reverse strand, counting down.
AACTTAGTTTAAAGACTCCAAGTAGAGATAATTATGAACCAAGAGCTTACTCAAGCGATCGCTTTAGAAGTTCAGCTATTCCACAGCATCGAGCAGAAAGAAAATTTTCTCTTTTTACTTGGTGCTTTACTTGCTAAAATAATCAGCCTTCAAAAAGCCGCAGAAGTTATGCAACTAGAGCCAGCACAATTGCTCAAAATTCTAGAACTTATGGGAATTGAATTTTCTTACCTTTTTGAAGAAGATGTTGCTTTGGAAAAAAACTGGTAAATGAATTCTGCTGAACTTTGAGATTAAGCTATAGGGGTTCTCGCTTGGATGCAATACAGTTTGACCTCACTTCCATTCCTCTCTCCTAAAAGGAGAGAGGCTTTGAATCTTACTCCCCAACGCTACAAGGGTTGGGGCTGGGGGTTAGGTCTGTATTGCACTCAACTGAGAACCGCTATAGTATATTAGTAGGAATTATTATTGCTACTAATTGGTAGGAAGATGAATGTAGAAAAACTCTCTATTTCCTTGCCACCGTCTTTAGTGGAGTTTGTCGAAAACTACAAACGCAATAAAGGATGTAAATCTCGTTCTCAAGTAATTGAAGAAGCATTAGAATTGCTCCGAAACCGAGAATTAGAGGCAGCTTACCGAGAAGCCTCTGCTGAAGTTGATAACTATTGGGATGTGACGGTGGCAGATGGTTTAACAGATGAAACGTGGTGATATTTATTACGCAAATCTTAGTCCGGTGATGGGTTCAGAAATGGGTAAACGTCGTCCAGTGCTAATTGTCAGTAATGATATAAGTAATAGTGCTGCTACCACTGTGACAATTTTACCGCTTACTTCTAATGTGAGCCGTGTTTATCCCTTTGAAGTTCTGCTTAATCCAGAGATTAGTGGTTTAACAAAACCTTCTAAAGTACAGGCGCAGCAAGTGCGAACAATTTCTAAGCAACGAATTACTGGTGAAGTATTAGGTAGTTTAAACGAAGAGTTGATAGTACTAATTGATGCAGCGTTGAAATTGCATTTGGGATTGGTTTGAGTTTGCAGAAAAATAGCGATGTTTAAGTAAAGATTTCAACTAGAGATAATTATGAACCAAGAGTTTACCCCAATACAGTTCAGATAAGCCCAAAACACTTGTAGAGACGGCGATTTATCGCGTCTCCAAAACCCAAAATTGTTGTCAGTAGCCCTTAACCCAAGCGATCGCTAATACTAGGAGAAACCAAGCTAAGGGTAGAATCAGGGCCGAGGGTCATAACAGCTAAGAGGAAAAATTATAGATGCCAAAAAAATATACTAAGTCATGGTTGGATAATGATACAGTAGCTGCCTGGACTTTTCTCACACCAGCACTAATTTTACTGGGTGCTTTTATCATTTGGCCGATCGCTTATTTGTTTTACCTCAGCTTTACTGCTGGTAGTTTCACCTTAAAAGGCACTTATTGGATAGGCTTAAAAAACTATTGGCGCTTGCTACTCAACCCTGACTTTTGGCAAGTTCTGGGTAACACCATTTATTTTACTGTTGCCACCATTATTCCCAGTTTAGTTATTTCCTTGGGATTGGCAGTGCTATTAAACCGCTCCATTCCCTTGCGGGGCATCCTGCGGAGTGCTTATTTTCTACCTTCAATTATCTCACTTGTGGCAGCCGGCTTGGGATTTCGCTGGCTGTTTCAAACATCAGGGCCAGCTAACGGACTTTTAGATTTTTTTGGGATTCCAGCCATCCCCTGGCTAGGAGATACATTTTGGGCAATGCCGATAATTATTTTAATGAGTATTTGGAAACAACTGGGTTTCAATATGGTAGTTTTTTTAGCAGGCTTGCAAGCAATTCCTCCCAGTCGTTATGAAGCAGCAGATTTGGATGGAGCAAATGCTTGGCAACAATTTTGGTATATTACTCTACCTGGATTGCGCCCTACTGTGATATTTACAATCATCACTACCGCGATTTTTACATTGCGGAGTTTTGAGCAAGTTTATGTGATGACTGGCGGTGGCCCACTGAATTCGACTAATTTGCTGGTTTATTACATTTATCAAGAGGCTTTTGGTCAATTTGATTTTGGTTATGCAGCAGCAGCAGCGACGTTATTACTAGCAGTGACGATGATACTAGTTTATTTGCAACTACAAACCTGGGGAGAAGAGTAAGGGGACTTTATGCGTAGAGTATTCACCAATTCTGAATTCTGACCGGAGGCGGAGCGTCTCCGGCTCCGCTCCTGTTAGCGGATAGCTAGGGTTTAGCCCATTCTGACTCCTGTTTTACTTTTTATATAAGCTGCGATATTCCCAAGGATTAACAAATTTAGTGTCACTCCAAATCCCAATACGTTGTTCCTTGGCTTCAGCTTCGGCTTGTTGAACTAAGTCTTTACTAGGACACTTGTTTAAATAAGGACGATATACTTTTGCCAATCCTTCTTTTAACAATACTTGCTGCACAAAAGTGCCATTTTGTAAACGAACTTCGGCAATTTTGCGTTTATAGCGATCGCTATCTGTGATATTCAAAGTCACGCGATTGCCTCCTTGTTGCACCAATTGTTGCACCCGTTCTTGAGCTTTCACACCCCAAGTAAATTGATTGCGATCGCTAGTGCGTTTACTCTGCTTTTCTTTATTAGAGTGGGCTATTTCTGGCGCATCTACACAAGCAAAGCGCACGGTAACATTTTTGCCATCTGTATCTTTAACTACTAAAGTATCGCCATCACTCACACGCTCAACTGGTTCTCCAGAAGTATTGACAAAGCGATCGCAGCCCATCAAACCCAAAAAGATGATAGTTGTTGCACACAGCAAAAATCGTACTGGTTTAGTTAATTTCTCCATCCAAACTTACCAAATTACCTCTGTGCGATGATACTAGCAAAATGCAAAGATATACAGCAGTTTTCTTTTGCATGAAGTACAAAGAGCTACGGGTTTTGAGACAGGAGGCAGGAGGTAGGAACATCTATCTAATGCGTGAGTCCTGCATTTGTACCTCACTTACTTGCAAGGTGCTGTATTTGTTAACCATTGACATCATTGCCACAAGCAATTCAAAATCCAAAATGGGGCATTGCATATTTGCGAGATGATTTAACAACTTCCAAAATTCCCCCCTGCCCTCTGCCGACACCCGAATAGAAAATGCACATTAGTATAAGAATTGTAACCTCCCAATTATCAGTGGCAATTTCTGATGAACTTCTTAACTCACATTCTGCATTTAGCTGGTTCAGGTGCTTTTGCCTATTACTCTGCTGCTCAAATTCGTGATTCTAAAACCCGCCCCAACATCCTTGCAGGGTTTTATTTCGCCGAATCTGGTTCTGTGCCGTTTTTATCTGCACTTAGCGATCGCGCCTCTGCCGAAGGCGATACATGGCTAGCCGAAAAACTAGCAAAACACGCATCAGATGAGACTAGGCATGGTAAAGTTTTTGCCCACGCCTTACAACAGATGAATAAACAAGTTATAGATTTTAAGCGTCAACCCCAAACTACAACCACAAACAAATCACAACAGCAGCGTAGCCCATTTTTTGCAGCATTCTTTGAAGGTTATACCCAAGAACAACTTAAACCTGCTGTCATTGACTGGGATGTGTTTATGGCAAGCACATACATTCTTGAGTTAGATGCTAGTAAAGACTTTGCGCGAATGGCGAAAGTATTACCTGATAAAGAGCCAACCGGTCGTAACTTGAAGTTAGGAATGCTAAGTATTGCCCAAGATGAAACTGGACATGCTGCTTATCTCTACGAAGCGATGATGCGACGGATGTCTGCTGCCAAAGTGGAAAAACTTGTAGATATGTGGCGATCGCGCAAAGTAAACGCCTTGTTAGCAATGGTTGGTGGTATCCTCCATAACGGTGAAACGCGATCGCTAGTCCAAGATAGTGCGCCGTCGGAAATCGATTCTGAGTTGATAGCTACGTAACTATAGGACTCGTATTTGATTTTTGAAAAAACCCAGTACACATCTATTCCCTTCTTTCCTATTCCCTGTTCCCTATTCCCTGTTCCCTATTCCCTGTTCCCTCCCTACCCAAGTAAGTATGGCTACGCCACGCTGCGCGAACAGTAATCAAATCGGATTCCTATATAGTTATCGTTGAGTATCTAATTTTAAAAAAATTGAGAACATTCAACATCGGGAGCATCCACTTTTGGCAGATTGCCCTCAGACTAGAAGTCTGGGGCTATACAAACTAAACCCGCCTGCGCGGGTTTCAGAGAGTCCGCGTAGGCGGACTTCGTTTGTGTAGCCGCGATTTCCAATCGCCCAGTGTTTCTTCCAAAAGTGGATGCTCCCTTCAACATCTAGCTTGAAAGGTAAAAACTTTGCCTTTTGCCTTCTTCAAATTAATTCCACATTGCTTTATTTGAAGCGCTATCCCCAAGTAGATTATGGAAGACTTAAAACAAGCAATAATCAGCTACTCCAGTAAAGACCTCGAACAGCGAAAAAATTGGTATTCTCCAGCAGCAGAGGCTTACAACAAGGCACGACCCCGCTATCCAGAGGATTTAATTCACCAAGTTGTGGAAATTGCTCAACTCTCCACTAACTCAAAAATTCTAGAAGTAGGATGTGGCCCTGCAACTGCAACGATAGCATTCGCTCAATTGGGTTGCTCAATGGTTTGCTTAGAACCCAACCCAGATTTTTTTCGGTTAGCTCAACAGAATTGTCAACCGTATCCCAATGTAGAGATTGAGAATACATCTTTTGAAGAGTGGGCGCTACAGACTTCTAAATTTGATGCCGTCTTAGCAGCGAGTTCTTTTCATTGGATATCACAAGAAGTAGGATATCCAAAAGCAGCAAGTACTCTACAACAAGGTGGCTACCTGATTTTACTATGGAACAAGGAACTTCAACCTTGCTATCAAGTATATCAACGGTTATCCCAAATCTATCAACTATATGCTCCATCTCTTGATCGATATGAAGACATAGAAACCCAAGAAGAGATATTGAGAGGATTAGGCAATATGGCCATCGATTCGGGTCAATTTAAAGATTTGATATCCGGGCGATTTGCATCGGAAGTGACATATAATGTTGATGAATATTTAATGCTTTTAAACACTTACTCGCCGTACCTAAAGTTAGCTCCACACACCAAAGAAGCATTATTTGCAGGATTGAGACACAGTATAGAAGATGACTTTGGAGGCAGTCTTCATCTCTCATATATCTCCGCTTTTCACGTTGCCAAAAAAGTTTAGTCCATCAAAGAGAGCAGTTAAATTTTGTGGAGTGTTATAGATGTACCCATACTTTTAACTAGCGGTACTACCCAGCAAACCTAAGTAAGGTACTTCCTAAAAACTGACTATGAAAGCTGAAGCAGAAAACAATATCAGGCTGACTTGTGAAGTAGAAACTACCCTAAAGGTGATTGGTGGACGCTGGAAAGTTTTGATTATTAGAGAATTAATGACTGGCGTAAAAAGATTTGGTGAGTTACAACGGGCTTTACCTGGAGTTACGCAAAAGATGTTGACTCAGCAACTTAGAGAAATGGAGCAAGACGGCATTATCCATCGAGAAGTTTATCCCCAAATTCCACCAAAGGTAGAATATTCTCTAACGCATTTAGGAGAAACTTTGCAACCAATTCTCTATGCTATGCATGAATGGGCTGTTCAACACTCAAATCGAACAAATCACCATCAATATTAATTTACAAACATGGAGAGGCTCAGATCCCCGACTTCTTGAAGAAGTCGGGGATCTTTTTGTTTGTAACTCCTACACCAATTGCTACAGGTAATAAACAATAATTGCTAACTTATAATTTTAGCTAGATAAGCAGAAGCCTCACTGGCTTATTTCCCTATTCCCTGTTCCCTTTCATTCATTGCTTCTTAAATATTCAATTGCTGCCTCTAATTTTGAGGGGTAACTTTCAGCAAACCTTTCAAACCAAAGTCCTTCAGACGAAAGTGGATCTACTTTGGCTAACCATTCTTTTGCTTGCACTTTCAAAGCCTCTAATTGTTTGGCTTTTAGTTGTTCTTGGCGAATTCTTTCCTGTTCTAGTGCTTGTTGTTTTTTTAACTCAATAGCAGCATCCTCTTCTGCAAAATCAGCCTTAACCTCTGCCAAAAGGTTATCCATAAAAGATGCCGACTTTGGCGATGATGGAATAAAGGATTTGGCTGTGGCTGATTTTGACTGTTGCTGTTGTGGTTGGACTTCTTTATATTCAGTTTGCAGTTCAGCTAACAGCTTATCAATGGAATCCATTTTTGCAATTCCTCTAAATGGTATAGCTAGTCATTAATGGCATTGAGCAGTACTTCTGATAGACTCATATCTTCCATATCTTCCATAGTAACGGTGTCACAGATATCAAACTTGGCACCAGCACTTTGTAGTTCATCATCTAAGACTTTCAGAAAGCGAGTAGCTTGTGGATCTGTGCCGACTTGAATGAAGGAAATGGCTAATTCTTCATCTCGATCGATGCGGCGAGAAGCTTCAATAATTACCTTCATCACTGCTTTGCGATCGTCCGGTTCACCATCAGTAACCACTAAAATTGTTTCACCATTTGGCTTCGTTTGACCGGCTGCTTTGCGTTGTAAGTAATCATCAGTTGCGTGTTTCAACACACCTGCCAAGTCAGTTGTACCAGAGGGATCATTTTCTCGAAAGATTTGCGATACTATGCTCGATGTCACATTTTCGTATCGCTTGAATTTACCAGAAAATACATAAATAGTGATCCCATCTGGGTCAAATTGCTCACACTTGCTAGCTAAAGCTAAAGTAGATTCCTGTGCTGCAAACCATCTACTTCTGCCACCCTTTTGATCTTGGGTTGCCATGCTGCCGCTTTTGTCAATAATTAATGTGTAATCACGATTTTCTAGCATTTATATTTCCCAAAGTGTTTAATAAAAAATTCTAACCTATTCAGTCAGTTATTGCCTTAATTAAGACATCAGTAAGACTCATTTCTTCTAATTCTTCTAAAGTGATGGTGTCACAAATATCAAATTTAGCGCCAACACTTTGTAAGCCAACATCTAAAGCATTAAGAAACTTTGTTGCTTTTGTATCAGCACCTACTTGAATGAGAGAAATTCTTAATTCTTGAGGATTTTCCAAACGCTGAGTAGCATTGATAATTATCTCATAGACGGCTTGGCGATCGCCTTGTGTACCATCGGTAACAACTAAAATTACTTCTCCTGCTGGCTTGGTTTGACTATTAGCTTTACGTTGAAAGTAGTTATTAATTGCGTCTTGCAGTACGCCTGCTAAATTAGTTGTATCTCCAGGTATATTTTCTGTGAAAATCTGCTTGACTTTAGCTGAAGTTACATGGTCATAACGTTGAAATTCTTTAGCGAACAGATAAATCGTGATTCCATCTGGATCAAACTCTTCACATTTAGTAGCTAATGCAAATGTCGATTCTTGTAATGCTAACCATCTGCTTTTGCCATTCTTTTTATCTGGGGTTGACATGCTGGCGCTTTTGTCAATAATCAAGGTGTAATCACGATTTTCTAGCATTTAATAACTTCTCTAAACATTTAGTCCAAACTGCTAAATTAAATTATCAATCAGTCAGTTATGGCGTTGCTCAATACATCTGCAAGACTCATTTCTTCTAAGTCGTCTAAAGTGACCGTATCGCAAATATCAAATTTAGCACCCACACTTTGCAACTGGTCATCTAAAGCTTTGAGAAACTTAGTTGCTTGGGCATCTGAACCTACTTGAATGATCGAAATTGCTAATTCTTCATCACGCTCCATCTGGCGAGTAGCATGAATAATGACTTCAAATACAGCTTTGCGATCGTCTGGTTCACCATCGGTGATGACTAAAATTGTCTCTCCGTTTGACTTGGTTTTACCAGCTGCTTTACGTTGAAAATAATTATTGAGTGCGTCTTGAAGCACACCAGCTAAGTTTGTTGTCCCAGCAGGGTCATTTTCGAGAAATATCTGTGCGACTTTGGCCGAAGTGACATCATCGTAGCGTTTAAATCTACCAGAAAATAAGTAAACGGTGATGCCATCGGGGTCAAACTGTTCAGCCTTTCTTGCCAAAGCGAGTGTAGACTCTTGGGCGATCTCCCATCTACTTCTACCACCCACTTGGTCGGGTGTGGACATACTGCCGCTTTTGTCAATGATTAATGTATAGTCGCGATCGCTCATCATAATTTTCCTCTGATTGTTACCCTGCAATTCTAGTCTAACTCCGTTTTTTTACCAGTAAGCAAAGCCTTTAAGCTTTTGTATTAATTCCTACGTGAAGTAGCCACACTGACTTGGATTACAAAGTCCAGTGTAGGTTTCCTACTTCACCAAGAAATGGCGTATCTCGTATCAGATATAGGTGAAGCGAGTTTATGGTCTGCGATCGCTTTATATCATCTCCTCCTAATCACACTTCATCAAAAAATAACCTGTCAAAAATGCCCGAAATATATTCTGGGTATAGATTGTGACGAGCGCGATCGCGGGACTTATGAGAAATGCAAGCTAGGCTGTGGTGATTGGTTTATCATTCTCAGCTTAATTTAGTTCTAATCATGCTCAAAAACACTACTTTAGATCCTTTAGTAACCGATGTTCGGTGTGAAGAAATTTGTCAGATTTTGGGAGAGACTTATAATCAAGAACGCTGGAACGATTGGCGCTGGCAAATGCGGCATCGCTTGACTAAGCTAGAGCATTTTCAGAAGTTATTAAGGCTGAGTGCTACCGAAGAACAGGGACTTTTAATCGCCCCAGAGAAGTTTGCTGTAGCCGTAACCCCATACTTTGCATCACTACTCGATCCAGAAGATCCCCTTTGCCCACTGCGGTTACAAGTGATTCCACGGGAAGAAGAACTAATAGTTAGTGCAGCAGACATGGTAGATCCATGCGGTGAAGATAGCGACACTCCAGTACCAGGACTCGTACACCGCTACCCCGATCGCGTGTTGCTCCTTGCCCTAGATACTTGCGCTGCTTATTGTCGTTACTGCACCCGCTCTCGTTTAGTGAGCCAAGGTGAGATGCACCCAGTAACGCGGCGCTTGGATGCGATCGCTGCTTACCTGGAGGAACACACCGAGATCCGTGATGTGCTAATTTCCGGTGGCGATCCTCTGTTGATGGCTGATGAACCTTTAGATAACTTGCTTAGACGGCTGCGTGCCATTAAGCATATTGAATTTATCCGAATTGGTTCTCGCGTGCCGAGTTTTTTACCGCAGCGAATTACACCGCAACTAGTTGCATTGCTGCGTAAACATCGGGTGTGGCTGTCTTTGCACTTTTGTCATCTGCGGGAACTTACCCCAGAAGTGGCACAAGCTTGCGATCGCCTAGCCGATGGCGGCATTCCTCTAGGCAGTCAAACCGTGCTATTAAAAAATGTAAATGATTCGGAAAAAGCCCTGAAGAATCTGTTTCACGGTCTTCTCAAGCTGCGGGTGCGTCCCTATTATCTTTACCAATGCGACCCAGTTGTTGGTACCGCACATCTACGAACGAGTGTTCAAACTGGCCTTAATTTAATTTCTCAATTGCGTGGTCATACCACTGGCTACGCTGTACCAACTTATGTGATTGATGCTCCTGGCGGTGGTGGTAAAGTCCCAATTCAAGCTGAGACTCTACTTGCTTATGAGAAGGGCACAGCTACAGTGCAAAATTGGGCAGGTAAGACATACACTTATGTAGATCCTGTGGAGCAGGACTAACACTATATAGATAGTTGATCGCCATTATCTAAAAGAGCCAGTTGGAATGATTCTTTTAGATGATGGCAAACCAAAAAACTAAGTAATTGTAGGAGATTAGTTGGAATGTTGATTGTTGGTAATACAAACCTAAAGGGTCGAGGTGTCTTCGCACAGAAGCGCTTTTTAAAAGGAGAGATCGTTGATAGAGCAGCAGTTGTTGTTATACCTGCAGAACAGGTTGAATTGCTCGATCAAACAATTTTGAGCAACTATTACTACGATTGGGAAGATAAAGCTGCGGCGATCGCACTTGGTTTAGTGTCCCTGTTCAACCATTCTTACCGTCCTAATACTTACTATGTGAAAAAATTCGCCGAACGGGAGGTGGAGTATATTGCCTACCGAGATATAGAAGTGGGAGAAGAAATTACTGCCAACTTTAACGGTTCACCTAACGATCAATCTCCTATCTGGTTCGATGTTGTTGATGAATAGCTCCGACTTGATTGAGGACTTAGTAATCAAAATTTCTGCAATTAATCTGAGTTGTATATTAAAGCTGACAGAGAAAGCTTTCTCACTGGGAATTATCGGGCTATGGGGTTATTCATTGGTCTATGTTATGACCTGAAGGCAGACTACCTTCAGGCTGGTTTCAGTGCCTCTGAGGTGATGGAGTTCGACGACGAAGAAACTATCATCGGGCTGGAAAATGCACTATTTCAGTTAGGTCATCAGGTTGAACGTGTGGGCAATGGTAGAGAACTTGCTCTGCGCTTGGCCAAAGGCGATCGCTGGGATCTGGTTTTCAATATTGCTGAGGGTTTGAAGGGTCGCTCTCGTGAAGCCCAAGTCCCGGCAGTTTGTGAATTATTCGCTCAACCTTACACCTTTTCCGATCCGCTCACCTGCGCTCTAACGCTAGACAAAGCCCTTGCTAAAAGAGTACTGCGCGATCGCGGTTTGCCTACAGCCCCCTTTGAAGTAGTGAGTACCACCGCCGAAGCCGCAGCCGTATCGCTGCCAATGCCACTTTTCCTCAAACCTGTGGCGGAAGGCAGTTCTAAAGGGGTAACAGGGTGTTCTCTTGTCAAAGAACGCGAAGAGCTAGTAAATACTTATCAAGTATTACGCGAATTTTTTCAGCAACCCATACTGGTAGAAACCTTTCTTCCCGGTAGAGAAATGACAGTGGGTATTGTTGGCAACGGAAGCAACTCACGGGTAGTAGGTGTGATGGAAGTAATTTTTACAGATCAAGCAGAAACCTCCGCCTATACCACCCTCAACAAGGATGAGTATCTAGAACGGGTATCTTATCGTTTGCTCATAGATCCCGAACCACTGGCAGCACAGGCAAGGCAGCTAGGGCTAGATGCTTACCATACTCTTGGTTGCCAAGATGCTGCCCGCGTAGATTTGCGCTGCGATGCTAGCGGTGTGTTGCAGTTTATGGAGGTTAACCCATTACCAGGGCTACATCATATCCGCTCAGACTTGCCAATTATGGGACGTTTGGGTGGTGTGACATACACAGAAATCATTGCTAAAATAGTCAATTCTGCATGGCAAAGGTACAAAGGTTGAAGTTTTTAGGGCAGTTCAAGCAAACTCAATCTCATCCCAATTCTCCATGAAAATGCACTTGATTTTAATTAAACGAACCGCAAAGTACGCAAAGTATGCAAAGTATGCAAAGTAAGAGATGAGTCAATACGGTTCGGTTAAGATTTTTTGATGAAAATTTTAGATCACAAAGATGCGATAAATCGCTGTCAAGACGAAAGAAGATTATTGTAGAGACGGCGATTCATTGTATCTCTTGCCTTAACCGAACAGTATTGAGAGATGAGTTATCTAATAGCGGTAAAAGAGTAATTATTAAGTGCAAGTTTACAGAGAATCAATTTCAGAAGTCAAAAGATAAAAACGCCAAGTTAAAAGCACTGCACCCATGAGTAGCCCTACTACTAAACCCAACCATAAACCTATAGCACCCCAGCCGAAAGGGAATGCCATCAAATAGCCCCCACCTAGACCCACTCCCCAGTAAGCGAACATAGTGATTAACACTGGCACTTTGGTATCCTTCAATCCGATCAAAGCACCAGCAGCAATAGTCTGAATAGAATAAAATATCTGGACTAGTGCCCCCACAGCGAGGAAAGAAATTGCAGTTTTAACTATCTCGATATTATCTAGATTACTGGTGTCTAAAAACATTGCCACAATATAGTTGGGAAACAGCCAAAAAACTAGTGCCACAATGCTTACAAAGGGAGTAACAAACGCAATGCAGACAAATCCCGCTCTGCTTGCACCCTTGAGATCATTTTGTCCCTTCAACTGTGCTACTCTCATGGTGACGGCATAGGAAAGACCTATAGACACCGTTTCGACAAAACTTTCTGTCTCAATAGTAATTTCATGGGCTACTAAAGTCTCTGTCCCAAACCACCCCATCATTAAAGCAGTGGCAGTGAATACTCCAATTTCTGCTCCATACTGCAACCCCAAGAAGCATCCAGTTTGGAAGATATCCATAAACATATCTTTATCGAAGTGATGCAGAGCCGAATCAAGTTGGTAGTTTTTAAAGTAGTTATCGAAGCAAATCCAACTGGCGGTGGCGATAAAATTCAGCCAAAAAATGAGTGCGCTTGCCCAACCTATACCAGCTAAACCCAGAGTTGGCAAACAAAATTTGCCAAACATTAATACGTAATTAGCACCCGCATTTAATAATAGTCCAGACACCGTAATTACTGTTAAGAATTGGCTGCGATTGAGGGCAGAGCTAACTTCTTTTAAGATACAAAAACCAAGAGCAGCAGGAAACCCCCAAACAATAGACCGTAAATATGTTTGAGCCAACAACACATTGCTTTCTTCTTGACCAGTAAGCAGCAAGATATAGTCAAAGTGCCAAATAATAAACATCACAGGTAAGCACATCGTCACAGCTAACCAAATTCCTTGACCAGTAGCACGGCTAACTTGGTCTATTTTCCCTGCACCAAAGGCATTTGCGACACTCACACCTGCGGCTGAAAGAATAGAACGACAAACGGAAGCTAGAGTCGAAAAGGTAACAGCACCTAAAGCACCCGCAGCTAAAGCTTGGCTGTTAAGTAAGCCCATCATCACCCCATCCAATAAAGGAATACCCGCTTCTAATATTTGAGTAATTACTAGAGGAACTGCCAATTGTAGACAGGCTTGGATTTCTAATATCAGTTTTGACTTAAATTCTTTTAAAGTTAACTCCATTAGGGTGCTAAAAAAGTAACACTTAATATATTAAGATATTTTAATATTTAGATGCTATTTATAAAGTAGATATAAAGGTGAGTAAAAATCAAAGCTTACCATGATTTCTTGTTGTATTGCTGTCATAAATTACTACTTCCTACAAAAAACCTATGCAGAAGTATTGAACCAAAGCTTGCCTTTATTAATCATTCTTTGATGGAAAATAGACCTCGCTGTAGGGACAATTCACGAATTGCCCCTACGACAGATACAGTTTTTCAAATCATCTATATTTGGTCTTTCCTGTCAATGAAGTAGTAATTACGAATTACGAATTACGAATTACAAATTATCTCAATGCCTCCACTTCTTGAGGAACCTTCATTTGGTCGAGAATTCCCCAGATTTCTTGTAACATCGGCTCTAACCCGGTGCGAGTAACTGCTGAAATTACAAAAACCGGGGCGTAAGAGAGATGATTAAGTTGGGTAGCTAACGCCTCCAAATCGACAGTTTCCCGATCTACTGCATCAATTTTGTTCAGCGCCAAAATTTGCGGGCGTTCTGCTAAACCCCGTCCATAGGCTTGTAATTCTTCCTTAATTGTGTTGTAATCTCTAACCACATCATCACTAGTGGCATCAATCAAGTGAAGTAGCACTCGCGTGCGCTCGATATGGCGCAAGAAATCATGCCCTAATCCAGCCCCGTGAGCTGCTCCTTCAATTAGTCCGGGAATGTCGGCGAAAACAGTACCATCGCCAGTTGGTTTTCGCACTACACCCAAATTTGGGATCAGGGTAGTAAAAGGATAGTCGGCAATTTTCGGACGTGCAGCTGATAAAGATGAAATTAAAGTGGATTTACCAGCATTTGGTAAGCCAATAATCCCCACTTCTGCCAAAAGTTTTAACTCTAGACGCAACTGCTTGATTTCCCCTGGTAATCCGGGGAGGGCGTATTCTGGGGCGCGGTTACGGTTACTCAAGAAATGCTGATTTCCTAATCCGCCTTTACCACCTTGAGCAATCCGCAAAGTCTGCTTAGGCTCAATTAAATCCCCCAGCAATTCGCCAGTTTCAGCATCATAAATGGTTGTACCACAAGGAACTTCAATGATTAAATCTTTTCCTCCTGCCCCAGTGCAGTTATTTGGCCCACCACGAGTCCCTTTTTCTGCCTGAAAGCGATGATTGTATCTGAAGTCCAGCAAGGTTTGTAGGTTTTCGTCGGCTACGAAAAATACCGAACCGCCTCGTCCTCCATTACCACCAGAGGGGCCACCAGTCGGCACGTATTTCTCTCGCCGGAAGGCGACAATACCATCGCCGCCCTTACCAGCTTCAACTTCAATTTTTGCTTGATCGATAAATTGCATACTTAAATGATAGTGAAGAGTGAGGAGTTACAAATTATAACTCTTTACTCCTCACTCCTAACTCTAACTAAATATATGGTGAAACATCTTCACCACATTTATCAGCTAGATAAGAAAGGGCGCGGAAACGTAAGCCTACCAGTTGCTCATACAAGGGGTTAATTTTACACATTGGCGGGATATGGACAATCTTACGTCCAAATAAGGTGACATCCCGCTCAAAGGGACACTGGGAGGGAATCATTTTACACAAAAAGCGGGCTACTCTTGGGTCTTGGATATCTAGCCCATCGAGCCAGTCGCGCAGGGGGTGTAGTGCATTAATTTGACGCTTTGTAAGTGCAATAGCAGGGATCACTTGTTGTGGGTTCTCTAGGGTGTGGCGAAGGGCTTCTAGTAAATTCTCTGGCTGTTCTAAGGCTTGGCAGAACTCTTGTAGAACCTCATCTTCGCTGGGAGAATAAGTGCCATCTGCGATCGCTACCATTATCGCTGTCCTTAAGAAATTTTCTGCGGCTGGTGTACCTTTACCCAACACTGCGGCTAATTCTTCTGGCGTAATTACCTCTAGTGAGTCCCATTTCATCTTAGGAGCCAATTCATCTTTGGTGATGCTGGCTATTAATTCCTGTTCTTGGGCATCAAAATTACCATCTGCCCAAGCAATGGTGAGCAGCCCACGCAACCAAGCGGCAATCTGTTCGCTGCTGTAGGGGGATTGAACGGTACTTGTCATAAACTCACGTCTCAAGCTTTCCTCAGTCATTACTAAGCTACCCTACCCAGCGACTAGGAAGATAGTGACGGCAACACAGAAAAATAAATCAGAAAGGTTTTCAAATCGCACAAAGCCAATCTTAGGGTAAAATTCATTTATCCGATTATTGAGAATTTTTATAGTTAAAGTGAATTCGATTGGAGTATCTCAAATATTCGTGATACCTCTATACAAGGGTTCTGGATAAAGCATATTTAATTTTTGGAAATATTTATTAGTTAGATTAGGTTAATTCTAAGCAATAAAGGTATAGATAATGTTTTTCTTTGGCATTGAGCATGAAGTCGCTTTCCTAAACAAAGAAGGAAAATTTGCTGATTTTTCCCACACAAAATTTGCTGATTTTAATCAAATTATTGAAAAGCTACCCACATATCCCAGCGACTATCCTCAACTGCGCGTAGGTGATGCGGGTATTAAAATGAAGAGATGGTACATTGAAGGATTTGAAAGATTTGCAGATTCCGATGAAGTGATAGACTGTCATGTTAAAGGTATTGAAATTAGAACAACTATCCATTCTGATATTCAAGGCGCTATTACAGAATTATCAGAAAGTTTTCACTTACTACGTGAAGTTGCTGCTAACTTTGGCTTATCACCTGTTTTGGTCAGTTTTAATCCTTACAATCCGGCTTTTGAGCCTCAGCCTCCATTAAATGATTATGAAATCAAACAGCTAGAGGCTTATCCTGATGAACAAACTGCTAATATTCACATGGTGTCTTATGGGCCAGATTTAAATATTTCAGTGGCAGATTTGTCTACTGAAAGTGTGATTGATATTGGCAAAAAGCTAACTTATTACAGTCCCTATATCGTCCCTTTTAGTTATAGTTCTCCTTTTTATAACGGAGGTTTATGGGATGGGTTATCGGTACGAACGTTTATCAGAACCGGAAAAAGACCCGCAGCCTTAGTTTTTGTTCAGAAAGAAGAACAACTGATTAATAGTATACCTTCGCTAACAAAAATCGCCCGCATCCCGGCTGAAGTGGGACGCATTGAATTTAAGGCTTGTGATAGTTGTGATGATTTTTTGATCTATGCGTCTTTACTGACATTACTGAAAGGTTTGGTGTTAGATAAAACCTTGCTCGGTAGAGCAACTATACCCGATGCAGCATTACATCAAATTTCTGCAAAAGAAGGTTTTGACAACGAGGATATTTTTGAGAATGCGACAAAAGTCTTGCAAGCAGCCGAAGTTGCCTTGGGAAATGACCCAGATGTTCATTATTTAATGCGCTTAAAAGTACTGCTGGCGAAGCGACAAACAAGATCCCATGAATTAATACAAATGTTCAATCATGTAAGTTCAATAGAAGAGGTAATAAGGCAGACTTATCAAGTTTAAAAAAAGATTTATTTTCCCTCTTTTTTAAGGGGAAAATTTATATAAATTTATACTTTACAAATATCCTATAAGGTGCATACGTGTGAAAGTGCTTTGATTGGATAAATTCGAGCTAACTGAACATAAATCCCAGACTCATTAAGCTGCGACAACTATATTAAGTCGATATATCTAGAGACTGATTTTTATTGCAACCACAGATATAGGAAAGTTCATTCTAGAGATTGATGCAGGCTTTAGTATTTTCCAAGTACAAGTAGAAACAGGCAACCTTGAGAAAAGAATGTCAATATTAAATGTAAGAATTTTGCTACAGAATTAAGGTGGTATTTGCTTATTATCCCTTATTGATTCTATGCAGAAATCTAAAGACAATTCTTGGTCAGGTTCGTTTTACAAGAGCTTCCAGATTGAAGCGTTGCTTGCTAGTTTTATTATTGCTTAAATTTGCCAAATAAAGTTATAAGCTTCCGCTCTTTCAGTGAAACTTCTGCGTTGTTAAAGCTGTTATCGAGGATTTCCAATGAAGATTATTGCTTCTGTTTTATCTGTCTTAAGTCCAGTACGTTTTCTAGTTGTGGCTTTTACTTGCGCCTTACTATTGTTATCTAGTGCTTTTCCTGCTTTTGCGATCAATAGCTACCAAAGTGACCCTACCGAAGGTACTACACAACTGCTTGATATTCAACGCAAAACTGACGAAGCTGCTCAACAACCACCAGCAGGATTGGAAAAGGTTCAAAAGGAGTCAAACAAAGGACTCAATGAGGTTCAGGGAGATGCTGATATTGATAAGCAGAAGCGTCCTGAAAATTCACAGGGTGCAACCTCTGTGGAAGAAAATATAAAGAATGTCTTGGAAAAAGTTACAGGTAAGTAACTAAATTAATAGTCCTGGCAATTTTTGGGTAGTAATGGGTGATTGTGTAAAAGCAGGACCCATTACTAATTATTGATGTTAAGCTGGCTGACAAATTAAATAATTCGTAATAGAGCCTCCGGCATCCGCGTTAAGCGAAGCTATGCCGCAGGCTCTACGTAATTCTGAATTAACTATAGCAATCTTAAATCATTCGTGAAAAATTAGATCCCCGACTTCTCGAAGAAGTCGGGGATCTGGACATCGCGCATTTTCACAACTCATTTAAGATTGCTATATTACACATTTAATATTATTATGCTTTGAGTTTAAAGTTGCTAATTACTAGACTATTGGCTTAATACTACCTATTAAGACGTAGGCATAATTAGAAATGGGTAATTAATTTAAGCTGATAATGTTTCCTTGGGTTGATGTGGAATGTATATAAAATCTGAGAAGTTAGTAGATAAGTTTGCTTAGGGATGGAAAAACAATGCGTGCGATAAACATTGGGTTGACAGAAGAACAGCGTCAAGGTGTAATTAATCTGTTAAATAAAGATTTGGCAGATGCCTATCTACTGTTGGTGAAAACCAAAAAGTATCACTGGGATGTCGTTGGCCCTCAGTTCCGCTCTTTGCATCAGCTTTGGGAAGAACACTACCAAAAGCTGACTCTAAATATTGATGCTTTGGCAGAGCGGGTTCGTGCTTTGGGTGGTTATCCAGTTGGAACAATGGAAGGATTTCTGAAGATTGCTACTCTTAAGGAACATGCTGGTAGTGTTCCCACAGCAACGGGAATGGTAGCTAATCTAGTGGAAGACCACGAGCAGGTTATTCGTAACTTAAGAGATCATGTAGATCAGTCTGGTGATGAGTTCCACGATCAGGGAACTGCTGACTTTCTGACTGGACTTATGGAACAACATGAAGAAATGGCTTGGATGCTGCGTTCATTTATTGAAGGCGAAGCACTGGGCCCAGATGGTAGACAGCCAGCAGAAGGGGCTAAGACTCCTGTTGGTGTGTAGCTCATAACGTCTGAGTTAATAATGGGTGTTTGCGAAACCAATTAGAAGGAGGAATCAATCTTCCTTCTAACTGTTGTAAAAGAATTAATCTGCCTGCATCTACCTCTTCACGATATCAATGGCAAAAACAAAATAATACAGGGAGCGTATTTAAGTGACAGAAGTATACAAAGCAGAACGTACTATATCTGCTGTATTTAAAGAACAGAAGCAAATTGATGATGTAATTCGACGTTTACTAGACAGGGGTGTACCTAGAGATCATATTTCGGTCATGGGTAGAAACTTCCAGTCAGAAACTAGAATCGCTGGCTTTATTAGTAAAAAAGATGTGATTCTGGGAGGTTTGAGAACAGGGGCGGTTTTTGGTTCATTGTTTGGTTCTTTTCTCAGCTTACTCACGGGTGTAGGCGTACTGTTTATTCCATTTGTCGGCCCAATTGTAGCAGCAGGGCCTATTGGTGCAGTACTGCTGGGGGCTGCAAGTGGAGCGATCGCAGGTAGTGCAGGTGCAGGTCTAGTATCGGTTCTAACCACTTTGGGGATGCCAGAAGAGAAAGCAGCTATCTATCAAACCCGCTTACAAGCTGGCGAGTTCTTAGTGATGGCAGAAGTTCCGAGCGATCGCACTGGTGAATTTCAATTGCTACTCGAAAGTGCTGGTGGCGAAGAAATTAACACGATCGAAAAAACCTTTGCTCGCCCTTGTCCTGGACAATGCAACAGCCCACAAGACTTGTCTCCCGAAGTTCGCGCTCATCTTTCTGATGAAGCTCAACGCACATTTATTGAGCGCTATAACACTGTTTTCAATGAGAAAAATGACGAGTTCACAGCCGAACAAGCCGCCTGGGAGTCTGTTCATCAGCAATATGATGAAGATCAAAACGGCGTTTGGTCAAAAGCTAAAGTTAAAGCTTAAACTACTGGGCGTTAGCTTGAAGCAGAAGAAGCCCCACACCTGTACTGTACTCAGTCAGTGTGGGATGAATTATGGGCAATGAGGAAGTGACCAACAAACGATATTTAACGTAGTTCAATTAGAAACGTTGGTCGCTGACGAATTGCCAATCTTTATTGTTGGCTCTCCCAAGGTGTCAATTAATTCTTCAATAATTTGAGTAATAGTCTTATCCTTTTCAATAGCCAATAAGCGTAACTTGTTGATTCTGCGTTCACTCAACCTTACATGTAAATCTTTTTTCATTATTGGTACACAACGCGAACATATTTATGTTCTCATATTTGTAAGGAGGAAAACAAATGAGAACAGCATACCAGTACAAACTTCGCCCAACAAAACAACAAGCCGTAGAGATAGATAGATGGTTATCTATGCTTTGCGCTCAATACAACTATTTGCTGGCAGACAGATTTAACTGGTATGAGCAAAATCGTTGTCCCGTCAACGCTTGTCCTCTTGTTTGTCATCTTCCCCGCCTGCGTGATAATCCTGACTACTACAGTCAAAAGAGAACTCTTCCCGAACTAAAGAAAACTCATCCTCATTACGGTGAGATTTATTCGCAAGTTCTCCAAGATGTAGTAAAACGAGTTAAGAAAACTTTTGACCTTTTTCTAGGTGGTGATAGTAACGGGAAACGTAGCGGTAGACCGAGATTTAAGGCTCGTGACCGTTATCGGACTTTCACTTATCCGAGTATGAAAGAGACTTGCATACAAGGCAATCTAATTAATCTCCCAATGTTTGGCAAGGTTAAGGTTGTTTTGCATCGTTCTACCCCCGCCGGATTCAAAATCAAGACTGCATCTATAACCAAAAAAGCGGATGGGTATTACATAACCCTCAGCCTGGAAGATGCGACAGTTCCAACTACTAAACCGGACTTCAACCCAGATTCTATAACTGGAATTGATGTTGGCTTAAAGGAATTCTTAACCACATCCGTGGGTGAAACTGTTGCAATCCCTCAACATTACCGCTCATCTCAGAAACGTTTACGAGTCATTCAAAAACGTGTTTCACGTCGGCATATTGGCAGTAATCGAAGAAAGAAAGCAGTAAAACAATTGGGGAGGCAGCACAAGAAAGTTGCGGATAAACGCAAAGATTTTCATTTCAAAACTGCTAACAATTTATTGAAAAAATATGATGTTATTGCAGTTGAAGATTTAAACGTTAAAGGACTTGCACGTACTCGATTGGCGAAGTCTGTACTTGATGCTGGATGGTCAAGCTTTCTGTCGATACTAAAAAACAAAGCCGAAAATGCTGGTTTGTTGGTTATCACAGTTATTGCATCTGGCACAAGTCAAGATTGTTCTGGTTGTAACGTGAAAGTTCCTAAAAAGCTGCATGAAAGATGGCACGATTGCCCTAACTGTGGGTGCAGTCTTGACCGTGACCATAATGGAGCTATAAATATAAAGAATAGGGCGGTAGGGCATTCCGTTCTTAAAGCTCATCGAGTATCCGAAGCAATAGCTGGATTTGGTGAGAAGCCTACACTGTATTGTACTCAATCAGTGTAGGAGTATGTCACTAATTATATAAGAATCCGATTTGCTTAATTGTCTGTGCGGACTTCCGGTCTGATTCCTGATATTGTGTTTGTCTTCACAATACCAGGCGGACTTCGTTTGTATAGCCGCTTTCCCGTCAGCCTGCCGGAGGCATGATTATATTCGCCAGGGCTAGGTGCAAGATATAAGTTTATACCTATCAATTAGCTCCACCTGATAAAATCGGATGGAGCTAATTAAATAGGTTTAAAGCTTTGTTAGCAGCGTTACTTTATGGTAGGGAAGATTTACGCTTAGAAAAAGTTACTGATCCCACTCCGGCGGCTGGTGAAGTTGTTATTCAAGTGGGGGCTGCAACAACTTGTGGTACAGACTTGAAAGTCTGGCGGCGTGGTGGTCATGCCAAGATGTTGAAACCGCCGACACTTTTCGGTCACGAAGCTGCTGGGCGAATTGTTGCCTTGGGAGCAGGTGTTACAAATTGGCAAGTGGGCGATCGCATTGTCGCTAATAATTCTGCCCCATGCATGAATTGCTTTTTTTGTCAACGCCAAGAGTATTCATTATGTCCGAATCTAACATGGAATAATGGTACCTTTGCGGAATACTTGAAAATTCCCGCACCGATAGTAGAGCATAATTTGTTGCAGATTCCCGATGAGTTGCCGTGGGAATTGGCAGCCATGACGGAACCCTTAGCTTGTGTGTTGCATGGTGTAGCCCGTTCTAATATCAAGCCCAAAGATCGAGTAGTCGTCTTAGGAGATGGGGCGATTGGGCTGATGTTTGTGGCGGCGTTGAGCAAAAAAGCTGAGGTGTTGCTATGGGGAGGTAATCACCATCGGCTAGAAATTGGTCAGAAATTGGGTGCAACCCAGACCTTTAATTATCATCAAATCCCGGATATTCCCAGTGTGGTGAAAGAACTTACTCAAGGATGGGGCGCAGATGTGGTGATTGAAGCCACAGGTGTACCAAGTGTTTGGGAAACTGCGATCGCTTGCGCCCGTCCTGGTGCAACAGTTAACTTATTCGGTGGATGTCCACGGCATACCACTATTACCGTTAATACAGAACAGCTACACTACAGCGAACTGACTATAAAAGGCGTGTTTCACAATACACCAGAGTATGTGCGGGAGGCGTTGGCACTAATCGCTAGTCGCAAAATTCCCTTTGAGTTACTTATTAGCGAACAACGGCCATTAAAAGATTTAGAACAGGTGTTTTGTGAGATGAAGGCGCGACAGGTAATTAAGGTAGCGATGATTCCTTAGATGTCATTTGTAAGGGCTTTAAGCCTATTTACGTTTCGTAATATACTTAGTTTTTTTCGCGCCAACTGTACTTAGGTGGACAAAAATATTTACAACTTAGTACAGCTTTGCATTAATCTTAGCGAATTAGCTCTAAAAATACTCTGCTAGGACTTACGCATTGACAGGAAAAACCAAGTATAGATGATTTGAAAAACCAGATCCATCTACAGCGCTGGTCGATTTTCCCATCAAACAATGATTAATAAAAACCTGAAACGACGTATTTACCTTGCTACACAACATGATTATTTTGTACAGTGCCTAAATCCTAAGTTAGACATGACGAAATTAGGTCTAAGAAGTAACAATGTCCGGGAATACTTGCGGTGAAAACATTCCCCACAACGACTCATAGTAAGGTTGAAAGTAAGCAGCCTGTTCCGGTTCTAAACGAGAGCGGATTTCGATACCAAGTAAGTGAATTAATTGCCGCACCAATTCCCAGCTTACCTTCAATTTGGGATACAGCATCACACATAGTGGAAATAGCTCTTGTTGAACAGCACTAATGTTGTTTTCCAAAATACATACCCAGAGATAGACCTGAAACATCTCCGTATCACGGATACTTGAAATCCTAATGTTAGTATCACTTAAACGACCTGTGTAGGAGTAATAGGTGGGATACAACTCCATCACCCGTTCTACAATCTTGGTCGCAATCTCAGTGCATAACGGCAAGAGTTGCTGGACTGCTTTTAACTGTGGTGCGTCGCAAGCATATTCTGCTGCTGCCTTGTAAGCACGCTGAAGCGGCATATAGAAATGGTCATCAATCACTTTAAAATAAGCACTCAGCAATGGTTGCTGCGCTGGCGGTGCCAAGTTGAGGAGCATTTGTCCGCTATAGTGGAACTGTATACTAATGAACCCAATCACTCGTGGATCATTTACTATATACTTCTGCCGAATGTTTCCCAAATCCTTTGCAATCCGAGTAGAAAACTTCGACGGAGGAATCTGTTCAGCATAAGCTGAGAGGGCAGTTTTATAAATCTGGTGGGTATCCTTTGCGACTTCCCACGGATTAATTAATTCAGGATCAATTTGATGCCGAATCACCTCTTGAGACAAAAGTGCTTCTGTTCTTCCCCACGCTTGAAGACTTGTAGTTCGGAGTTCCTGCATTAACGTTGTTGCAACCTCACTTGCGATTTCACTCCGCTTGAGAACTTCGACGCGATCATCTTGTTGAGCTAGCTTTCGCAAATACTTCTTCGCCCATACTTCTGAAAATGGCTGGTTTGCTGCTGTCTCAAGCCCTCCTATTTCTTGTGGTAAGAATGAAAGATTTTGTAACTCCATAAACACCTAGTTCTAAATTTAATGAATGAAATATTTTCTAATATTTAGAGTATAAAAAAATCAATCTCGCTGTTAGAACCGCAAGATTACGGAGTTTATCATTTCTTCAAACTAAATTATAGATTTTTTATACTTGTTAGGAAAAGGCGATCGCCAGATGATTATTAGCTTTTAAGCGATGAGTTTATTTATCACAGTAAAAATTTATACAAAGATATCGAATAATTTAACAAATAGGGATTTCAGTACTTAAGTATATGAAGTATTAACTGTGATAAGACAAAATTTGTGAGAAATTACTTTCTTGGGAGGGAATAGGGATGAGGGAGCAGGGGGCAGAGGAGCAGGGAGATGAGGGAGACGAGGAAGATGCGGAGCAGGGGAGCAGGGGGAATGGGGGGATGAGGGAGATGCGGAGCAGGGAGCAAGGGAGAAGAGTTTTTCCCCTGCCCCCTGCCCCCCGCCCCTCTGCCTCTTTTCCATGCCCAATGCCCTAAACTTAAAGACGATTAATGTCTTTCGTAACTAATTTCCAGCCTTCAGCTTGGTCAATTAGCTTCATCGAATCTAGCTGGAGATTGTTGAAAGCAGATGCATGAAGCAGGAAGTAAGGTTGCTCGTTGTAGTGCCAATAATATTCCAGTTCGCCAACAGAAGCGGGAATGATGGTGCGATCGCTATAATAATCCAACGAGGGACGATGGTAGGGAAAAGATGTGTAAATCTTCCTCGTAGCTGGATTTGCCCGCACAATCATGGCGGCGACTGGTTTGACTGGATAGGCTTCAGATAATTCCCAAACCCAGTAGTTAGATTTCATTAACAGCAGCAGCGAAAGATAACTTCCCCAAAACAAAATCTTCAGAAATTGCCCGTCGCCTCGTTCTGCCAAAATAGCTGCTAAGGTCATTGTTAAAGCTACTGCGGCAAAAATCAGTTGTAAATCTGTTTGTGATGTTGTACCCCAACTGAAATAAATGCTACCAGCAGAAGCGACTACTGCAAGTATTGCCAAACCAGCAACCCAAGCACGGGGATAGGATGAAAGTAAAGGCGAATTTTCTGTCTCTGATAATTGGATACCAAAAGCTAAAGCCAAACTAGGGTAAATCGGGAATAAATACCAGGGGACTTTGGTAATCATGAAAGAAATTACCAATAAATAAACACCACTCCACGCCATTACTAGTTTTGCCCAACTAAGGTTGCGATTTTCCCAGGTTAAGCGGACAGTTTGCGGTAAGAATAATAACCACGGCCATGTGTATTTGAGAAGTTCAACAACATAGTACCAAGGTGGTTCAGGATTGCTTTCTACGAATGAGCCAATTCGACCGAGTGATGGATTTACAACGCCAATTTGGGCGAAAGTGTAACCATAATGAATTAGTTGGGCACTATACCAAGCAGCTACAGGCACAATGCCAATGAAGATTGCTATCCACAGATAGTAACAGGTGAGCAGCCGTGGCGTATCCCAAAACAAAAATACGATTGCGATCGCACCTAGCAACACACCTAGCAGTCCTTGAGTTAGGCAAATCAACCCAAAACTGACACCAACACCAAGACAATAACGTAAATCTCGGCGCGATCGCAACACGCACAACATCATCACCATCAAAAAACTTACCATTGCCCCATCCAACATTGCCAACCGCCCATGACGCACCACAGGTAGCATTGTTAGATAAATCAAGGCGCTATAAATAGCAGCCCAACGTTGGCGAAATATCTCTCGAGCAATGCAATACAGTAAAGGTACAGATGTCGCTGTTAAAATTGCTCCAGGTAGGCGCGTTGTCAACTCATTTTCGCCTCCTAGAGAATAAGCCCAAGCAATGAGCAAATGCATTAAAGGCGGCTTGTTATGATATGGTTCGCCTCCTAGCGTTGGGTAAAGCCAACGCATTGAACCTGCTGGGGCGTGCCAAATTTCACGAGCAACCTGTGCCACAGTCCCTTCATCCCAATCTCGCAGGGGCAATCCTCCCAGATTGATGCTAAACAGTAACACTGCTGCCAACAGCAATACTATTAGCCATACCCAATCAATCCATCTGCCAACCGTGCGATGCTGTTTTTCTAGATGACTCCAAATAAAGCTTCCTTCTTGCATATTCTATGTTAATCATTTTACTTGCTGGTTTGATTACATAGAGACCAAAACAAATCTCCAATGTTGCCACCCAGTAGCAACGTATATTCTTAACAATTGCTAGTTTCCAAGATTAACTCAACTTTATCTAATTAGCGCTACTTTTTGAAAAATTTATCTTAGTTAGTGAAAGGACATATAAACTGAGAGATGATAAAAATAATACAGTCAATAAATTATTTATCACCTGTTGCTTAATCCGTAAATTAACTTGTATTTATTTTGTTTTGAACAGAACGCTTAGTTTAATTTTTATCTACTTAGTTTTTATCTGACTAAATTCAGAAATATACGGAACATTTGTTACAGTGTTTTAATGACGTGCTGAACATTTAAAGAAATTAGTTTGTACAAGTTCTGCTACTGCCGCCCGTAAGATGAAGTTGGGATCACGTAACGAATATCAGGCACTTGTAGAACGTCGTCATTAACAACAAACTCCACAGTTTTAACAAAACGATGCACGTCGAGATGGTGTTGAGGGTACTATTTCCCAAGGTGTCGGCAGATTTGATTTGCGACGAACACGATATTTTGGACTAGCCAAAACACATTTACAACATATCGCCACTGCTTTTGCAATCAATTTAAGTCAGTTTTTTGACTGGTCTAATCATGCTACTCCGGCTCACACTCATACTAGTTCTTTTGCTAAATTGCGTGTTCATTGTGCTTGACTAACAAGTCCTAAATTCATGAGCATTTGTTCTCCAGGGACACTTCAAACTGCCGAATTGTCACAAATTTTCATGCTCAAAAAGAAAGATGCACTGATTTGAAGCGCATCTTTTGGAGAGGACTTGTTGATTGTTCAAAACCAACCCCAGTTGCTCCTTGTGGGGTAATACCCCCTATTCGCCAGCTGTATCCTGGACATCGCGCATTTTCACAACTCATTTAGGATTGCTATATTATAACTAAATAGAACAACGACCAAATCAAGCAGACTTAACTGCTAATTAGCTTTTACCGTCATCAACAATTACTGTTTTAAATGACTCACTACCAAAAGTTACTAAAAATTTCCACCACTGCCAAATCTTTTTACAACATTACCGCTAAAATTGAAGCCACAGTCGCAGAATCGGGGGTTGAAACTGGTCTTTGTACTTTATTTTTGCGCCACACTTCAGCTAGTTTAGTTATTCAAGAAAATGCCGATCCTGATGTTCTTGTGGATTTAGCCAATTTTATGGCAAAACTCGTCCCAGAATCAGGCAAATACATCCACAATGCAGAAGGCCCCGATGATATGCCAGCACATATTCGTACCGCACTCACCCACACATCTGAACATATCCCCATTAATCGAGGTCATCTAGTACTGGGAACTTGGCAGGGAATTTATATTTGGGAACATCGCCAGCATAGTCATCTAAGAGAATTGGTTATCCACATTTCTGGATAGTTGATGCTCAAGCTTGATTTAAGGTTTAGTTTTGTAGAGTTTAAATACTCTGGTTATCCTGTCCACTCTTTAGATATAATCTCATAAACTCACGGTGAGATGCATTAAACAAATTTCGCCGTGATATTTTTGCAATAAAAATTACTGGTGCAAAAATAATTAGACACACATTAAATAATTCGTGTAAATTTGTAAGTTTAAAAGTTAAGTTTATTTTTGATTATTTAATAATTTACTAGTTTCGATATACACTAATATTGAGTGTAAGCTGTTTGGGTTATTTCAATTACTATGAAGCAAGAACTGACACCAATTCATACTTTTCAATATATTGATCAAATCCTTGCCCAACAGTCTATTAATTTGTTATCACTTAATCCACAAAAGACATTAATTACGAGTTTTGCAGAGTTAGAAAACTTAATTACTGAGCAAAACATCGATATTGAACTTATTACAAATCTTCAGGAAACTCTCGAAATCATAGTCTGTACTCAGTTACAAAACTTTCCAGAAAACATATTTTGGGATTTTGATTTTCTAGTCAGTAGTATGCTTAGGCAAGCTTTAGTAGCAAATGAGGGTGCTATTCCTTTTCTAAAAATTTTTGGTGAAAAGATGGTTTCTCTGATAGAAATGTTCGGAACTAAAACAGAAATTCGTTTTCGTTACGTTCACGATTTTATGTATGGTTTTGAGTGGGCAAGGTGGGTACAAAAAGAACCACAAAAACGCGCATATATAGAGCCTTTTAGTCTGGTTTTTTTGGATTATTTACTCGCCAAAGGTAAAGAACTTGTACAACGGATTAATCACGGTCAGGTCGTATCTTATAAACTATGTGATACAGGCTACCGGAATCCCTTCACTTTTTCTCGTGAACCAGAAGACGAATATCGTCTACTAACTTATCTAGCTGAGGAGCAACTTATTCCAGTAGCAGTGTGGAACTGGAATGCTAGCCCTGTATGGAACAAACCTTTCCAAGAAATGCGTCAGCAATTAGCATTAAAATTAAATATTCAACCACAAAAACACTGATTAAGTAGGTCGGCGAAATTAAAGCTAACTGATGTTCGCGTAGCGTCACCGACAGGAGAAGGCTGTCATTTGTCATTGGTCATTAGTAAGGGCTTTAAACCTATTTACGTTTCGTAACATATTTGGGTTTTTTCACGTTAACTTACTTAGAAATTAAAAATTGCTGAAGAAAATAATTATGAAAATTGCCGATTTAATTACTTGGTTTGAAGCATGGGCAAATCCCGCTTGGTGTGAAGGCTGGGATAACTGCGGCTGGCAGATTGAACCAGGAGTGTTGCAGGAAAAAGTACGGGTTTTGGTTTGTTTGACACCGACTTTGGCAGTAATGCAAGAAGCGATCGCAGAAAATGCTAATCTGATATTCGCCCATCATCCCTTAATTTTTAATCCTCTGAAATCTTTACGCACTGGTGAAGCGATCGCAGAAATGGTACGGTTAGCTTTTACCCACAATATTGGTATTTACAGCGCTCACACCAATTTCGACCAAGTGCAGGATGGTACTGCTGACGTATTAGCTCAAATTTTAGAACTCAAGGAAATTACTCCCATAGTACCAACACAAGCAGGATTAGGATATGGTCGTGTTGGTTTGCTGGAGCCATTTTTGACACTACAGGAATTACTCGCAGCTATTCAAACCCGACTTGCTCCCCCTAATTTGATTTTTTCCCCAAGTGCTGACTTACAGCAAACAATTTCACGAGTTGCTGTTTTAGGTGGTTCGGGGGCTGGTTACATTTCAGCCGTCGCCAAAATTGGTGCCCAGGCTTATCTGACTTCTGACTGTAAATTTCATCAGTTTCAAGAAAGCCGCGATCTCAATCTCATTTTAATCGATGCCGGACATTACGCTACCGAACGTCCGGCTTGCGATCGCTTGGTGCAAAAATTCCAGTCCTTAAACTTAGACTGGGTGCAATTAAGTCAAAAGGATGAAGATTTCCGCCAGTTTTTTGCTTGATTGCTTATGTTTCACTATATTTTGGTATTGTCAAACTATTTAGCTTACCAAGATTAATGCTGAATATATTTGTATTAAAATCTCACCGTATACCCCTATTGATCCCATCTAAAGCTCATATTTACTACCATTTCTGTGATATCGATCACTGATTACGTGTAACTATAATCACATTGTATTCATGTTCCATATCAACTAGTCGCAGAAAAAAATGTTCCACACTTGATGTAACAAATTGTTTACTCTGTCCTAACCAAGATGATTCGCACAATCGTTGAATCTGCTTTCCAAACTGGATATCTTAGTGTTGAATCTGAGGGTTTACTCCAGCAAGTGCTAGCTACTAAATGCTATCAGTCAGAGGATTTGCCAGACCTTGCAGCCCTATATGACGCAGTTCGTGCAGGCAAAATTAAACGAGAAGCATCATCATCAAATGTGTTTATAGAATTTCCCCCACCACATAAATCTTGCTGAATCCTCCAAAAGAACTAGAGGAACCGAGTTAAGCTGGTTGCAAGTATTTATGCTCACTCGCCATTCCATTCTCTTACCCATCATCAGGCAAAAAACCTTAAAAACTCAAAACTCTTTGGGTGTTGTTGCTGAAAACCATCAAGGTCAGCAAGAGAATGAGTTAAGATCAGATACAAGTGGGTAAAAGTAAAGCCGAGTCCCCGGACTTCCCAGTAATGCCAATGAGTAAAAGTAGGCAAATTAAACAACCGCAATCAACGATTGTTTTGGAGTATTATTTATTACATAATGGTAAGAATGACTCACCAAGAAATATGAACCTGGTTAGGACAGATTCCGAATTGTTTGACTTCTATGAAGCAGACGTTCCTTAGAATAAGCTGGAAGGAGATTGAATTCATTGCCAGAGCAACCCATGATTTATGACTCAACATTTCCCAATATTTTGACAACTACAAGCAAATTTTGGGATTGGGTGATAAAGCGTACTTGTTCTCAACGGTGAAATTAGCCTCCCAAAGGTGTAATGTAATGGGGTAGAACCCAGATTTTGACAGGTTTAACTACGTTGTTTAAAAAGGCAGAAACAGTACATGCTACACCGCAAGATTTATCAACTCTGTTGCGATGGGCGCGAGGTATGTGTTTTCTTGCGGGACCAGCAACGCTGGATTGAACGCGCCCGCATCATCGACATAGAGGGAGATTTAGTGACCCTACGCTATGAAACAGAAGAAGAGGACGAAGTTTGTTCTTGGGAAGAAATGGTTCGCCTCGAGAGCATTGGTGCTGTAACGCAAAAACTGGCTTCAGTGCCACGCGGAAATGTGGAACCTCTGATGACTGAAGACTGTCCCGAAGCTGAACGCATCCACAACCGTTACACTGACTCGAATCCAGAATAATCAGTGTTGAGGAGCCAGCACTGAAAACAGTTTTTCCGTTGGAGGTGACTGGTTTCTGAGGTGACTGGTTTCTGATTCTGCCAGCTTAATTCGTGCAGCCTCTCCCCTTACCCCAAAAGGAGAGGCTAGCGTCAAGAGAAAAGCGACTGGCTTTGCCTAGTGCCGAGTTCTAAGTCATAAATCCTAACTCAGGACTCAGCACTAGATAAACCTTCAAAAGCAGGACAGTAACCTTCGAGAGTTACCTTAAAGTTATACAACGGCGAAGCTGGGTTCCAACACCTCTGCCCCCTTTGATGTCGGCAAGTACCACAACAATCGACATCTGTCCATGTATAGCGATCGCTATTTTGACTCAGAAGTTCTCGTTGAGACAATCCCCTTAAGACTAGTTCTTCCCCTTGCCAACGAGCTTCGATTAAACCAGTATCGGCAAATTGTCGCCAACGCGGATCGGTAGTAATCATATTGGGTAGGGTAATTGTGATTACTGTTCCCAACTCTGTCAGTTCGCCTTCGTAGTTAGTCTCTGGTGCTGCCGGTTGTAAAAATGTGTCGCCGATAGGCAGTTCTACTAAAGTGTTAGCCGCCGGAGAATGTACATGGTAGCGGTTTTGCAACTCTTCTAAGCTAGTCAGGTCTGCTAAATAAGCAGGAGAACCGTGGACAAAAATGACGTGCTGGGGTCGCAAATTATGAATTAGCTGCGTAGTACCAGGGCCATCACTATGTTGCGCTAAGAGATAGCTTTCAACAGTGGTAGGCGCTAAATATTCTTTATTAACTTTTATATCAATTTTTTCTGGGAGAAGGATCAGCCAAGGGCCGGTGTCTAGTTGGCAGTGCTTGCCCAAATCATCTGTAGAGTCGGTGAGGACTATACAAGGTGACTTGCCTACTGTGGGACGATGTTCTGCTTGTAAACGACGCACGCGGGGACGTACCCGTTCATCCCAAAATAAGGGTTGATGCCGGGCGAAGTTTTGCACAGATGGGGGGAGGTGGGGTAGCAGTTCGAGGTAAGCATCGCAGCCAGTAGCGACAGCACCATCCACCCAGATATCTAAATCTCTTCCGGTGAAATGGTGATGAGAGCGTAACAGCATTAGCATCTCTTGACCCAATCCTAAAGCAGGAGTGGGAAGAATTACAGAACAATGGTCAGCGATCGCCCGATTAATTCGCTCTGCTAGTTGATTTTCCTGGTTGCGGCGGTGAGGATGACGGGATGTGCCATAACTGCCTTCAATGATCAGCACATCCAAGTCTAAGCCCCGTAGTTCTTCTAAACGCAAACCTTCTACCAACCGGGAATTTGATAAGAAAAAATCCCCTGTATATAATAGCTTGTAAGTCCGCTGCTTGGTGGTGTAGGTAAGGAGAATAGCCACTGCCCCTGGTAGATGCCCGGCGGGAAATAATTCTGCTACTAAACCATCTTGAAATTCCACAGGCGATCGCAACGGCAAAGCATGACAAAATTTGGAAATTTCCTCAGCATCTTGGTCTAGCCAATTCAGTGGCAGTAACTTGCTGGTTACTTCGCTACCATAGATAGGTAACTTGGGAAAAGCTTTATGCAGTGCCAGTAAGCCTCTGGAGTGATCTGGGTGGGCGTGACTAATCAAAACTAAATCTGCTGGTAGGGGAGAACTAGATCCACGTTCCGACTTAGTAAGCCCCTTAGCCAGCGATGAAATATCTTCCATACCACAGTCTAACAGGATGCGGTGTGGCCCCATCTTTACCAATAAACACACACCCTCATCGTGATGCTGGACACTATAGGGCAAACATTCTAATTCAGTACCCACTTCCGCAGCATCTACGCTAGAAGATGCCGACAGATTATCCCTCATGCTGTCCTCCCCTCCAACCTCATCATCATGGACATATCCCAAAAGCCAAAAGTTACACAAGTTTTGGTTTTGTGACTTAGGGGTAAGTTTTAGCGTGCGCCCCTACACCCTGAGAATACAGATTTTTGATTGGGGAGGACGCCTCCTCCGAACCCGCACTGGTTCGGAAAGGTGGGCTAACGAGAAGCCATCAAACTAGGAGCTAAAAGAGTTTGCCTCTTGTGTGTTTTCCCTTTGCAACTTCAGAGCTATCTTAGCAAACTCACCCTGCGGGAAGTCGCCCAAGCCTCTACAGATTTATCTCAATGTGCAGAACCATTGCCGTGATAGTTATCTGAATCATAGAATCCGTTTTTCGTGCCAAAGAATAAGCACGAAAGCGTGAAGATAACTGTTAATCCAGCTAGAATCAGCTTTACATCCATTTGTTTGCTGCCCCTTACTCAAGACTTTCTTATATTAATTTAGTGCTTCCGCAATCAAACCGGATCGCTAGAAAATCTTTACTATGGTTATGTGGATTGGGCAATAGGTAAACTTACCACAATCAGTCAGATTGTAGAACTTTTCGGTTCACCTGTCCATCCATCTAGATTTCAACTAAAATTTTCTCTGTTTGCGGGGTGCGTAGCCAACCCCATCGAGTCAGATGGCACTCTTCGGATTCTTCAGATCGGTGATTAGAATGCGATACTCACTTGAATCATCATTGTAAGTGATGTGCAGTCTAAGAGGATGTTTGAAAAGTTTTCTTCTCGGTAACAAAACGTTGTAGATCCCCCTAAATCCACGCCACTTGCTTCATTTGGGGAGACCCCAAGACCGCAGTGGCTCCCCTTAAAAAGGGGGACTTGGATTCCGGTTCCCCCCTTTTTAAGGGGGGCTAGGGGGGATCAGTTAGTGCAAAGATACAGCCAACCACTTTTCAAACAACCTCTAAGGGACTGACAAATAAAAAAACATCCTAAATTTTCTTGTGGGATGGGTGTTCGTACTACGTGCCGCTACGCTAACACCCGTCTAATATTCAGGGCGGGCAGGATGCCCACCCCACAAGATGGATAATTTATTTCTTGTCAGTCCTATTTTGGGATAGTTAAGTATTTGTACTGTAACTGCAACAGTATTACGGTATGCAGATATGTCGCGGATATCATCCCAAGTGCGTTTCTAGTCTACGTCATAACTGGACTGGGGACGGCTATAATTAATTTTTGGATATAGCAGCACAAGTTAATAATTGTTGCACCTGAGCAGGGTGTTTATCTGCTAATAGCTCAATTTTTCCTAGTGCGTTACGATGCCAAGACGTAGCTTGGATTAGTGTTTGTCCTGTTATAGGTATTTGGGCTGTAACGTTATCTGTTTGGCGATATGCCGAGATATCGCGGATATCTGACCAGGTGCGATCGCTTGTCACATCTTGACTGGGATTTTGCGGTACACCACCCCGTCCTGTTGCTACAAAACGGCTGCCTTGACTTGCAGAACAACCATTGGCTATTTGCTGCGATGGATCGGTAACATTCGCTGGTAGTTCCACTAAACCAGAGTTTGGATTCACATTCGGTGTCATGATTTGGACAGAACCATTAATACCAAATTCGGAACTTGCTGTAATGTCGCTCTGGGGTGTAAGTTGAGGGCGAAAAGCACCGCCAATCAATGATTGAGTGGTGAGGTTAATATTACCACCCTGACCTTTGATCGCATTGGCAGTGATATCACTATTATTGGTTTGAACGATGACCTTACTGTTAATTGAAATGTTGCCACCACTAGCCGTACTACCAGCATTCGAGCTAATTTGACTACCATCCCGCATCAGCAAAAGTGAACTAGTCAAATTGATATTTCCTTGACTACCAGAGGCTACTTCAGCACGCAGCTTTCCCTGTTCACTCAGTCTGATGGTGTCAGACTGAACCACTAAGTTGCCAGCATTACTGTTGTTGTTGCTGCTGACCACAATTTCGGCTTCATCCCGTACAGTCAGGCTGTTTGCATTGATGCGAATAGAGCCAGCATCGCCATACCGAAGCCCCTGAGAAACTGGTAAATCTTTGGTCGATGTGTTATCCGAAAAAGCATAGAGACCACTCTTGCCACCTGCATCCAAGGCATAGGTGAAATTGAGTTGCACTGGAGAGCGGGATTTCCCCGCCAGTTCAACTCTATCTGCATTAATTAAAATCCAGCCAGCATTGCCTTGGGCTTCGGAGGATGAAGAAATCTTGCCACCTTCAAGTAGTTTGAGATGTCCCACATCAAAGGTAATATTGCCTCCTTTCCCAGTGGATCTATCTAGACGCGGCTTGCCATTTTCTTCCAGCACATAGGCAGACGCAAAAAACCGACTGACTATACCACTGTTGGCATAACCAGCGATGGTGACTTCATTTGCCTTGACATAAATGTTTCCAGCATTGCCTTGACCATAAGTACCTGTGCGAATTGAGGGGCCATTTAATACTTCAATCTTGCCCGCTTCTAAAAAAATGCTGCCACCTTGTCCTGTGGCATTTTCACGAATGCTAGTACTCATACCTGTGAGATAACCTGGATCGTTGGTGCTAGACTCGCCAGTAACGCTGAGTAAATCACTAGCTTTGACGATGATATTGCCGCCATCACCCGAACCACGGGCGGAAGCC
Organism: Nostoc sp. NMS2; assembly: GCF_017115105.1. GTDB lineage: Bacteria > Cyanobacteriota > Cyanobacteriia > Cyanobacteriales > Nostocaceae > Nostoc. Next base: position 33,360 of record NZ_JABXKH010000049.1, on the reverse strand, counting down.
CGCAGTTCTGCCCCATCTTGAATCAAAACCGTTTTTGCCGTGATTTCGACGTTACCCCCATGACCTTGCGATCCTTCTTCGGTATTCGCTGCCAGGGTGCTGGCAAATCGGTTATTATTACCGTCGGTGGTATCCCGCAGCAGTTCTACCCGGTCGGCTTGGACGATCGCACTACCACCCTTACCAGCACCAAAAACACGTGTGCGGATGCGGGCCCCATCTTGGACTTTGAGGGTGGGTGTAATCAAGCGAATTTCACCGCCGTTACCTGTTGCCTTCGGTCTAACATCGGCAGCGATGTTGGTGACGGTACTAGAGGTAGGGGCTGATCCGGCGATCGCTATACTATCAGAACCTTGAATCAGAATACCCTGACCATTACTGCCTCCACTGGTGTTGGCGGTGATGGAGGAGAGTCCGTCAATTGTCACTTGCTGTCCGTTGATTTGAATCCGTCCCCCACCGACACCATCGGCATTGATTTGCGCGCCGTTGGTAATCCGAACATTTTGAAACTTTGAATAAGTAGGATAGCTAAATTGCCAGCCTGATGCTGTTTGAGCCAGGTTGACTGTTGTGTTACTGGCTAAACCAGCTACTTCTATCTGACCAGTAGGGGCGGTGATTTTCCCCCTATCTATAGTGACTTCGCCACCCAGTAAACCAATAGTTTTGCCTGTTTTAAGGATCAATCCTGTGGTACTGGCTTGATGGGTAATGGTTCCCGGATTTTGCCCAAATTGTAAGCCAATGGGCACTGCGATCGTTAATAATGGCATTGCACTGGAATTTGTGGCCATAAACTCAGATCCATCTGCAAATTTGATGCTATTTGCTGTAGTGCCGACAAACGATCCACTAATATCCAACTTGGCATTTTGCCCAAATATAATGCCGTTAGGATTCATTAAAAACAAACTTACCAGATTACTACTATTTACTGTACGAATTAACCCATCAATATTAGAAACATTCCCACCTGTAACCCGACTAAATATAGTTGTAATATTTGGTGTGTTAACTAAATTAAAGGTTGCAGAGCCACCAGTTGGGACAGAGAAATTACTAAAACTGTGAAATAAATTGCTACCTTGATTTATCCCATTCAGAATTGTAAAATTATTACTATTTAGGTTGACAATCGTATTGGTAGTACCATCAGATGTAACCTGAGCGATCGCAGGTAGTACCACGGAAGTTAAGAACCCGGTTGTAAGTATAGATAGAAATGTATTAAGCCAGAGGCTTGTTGCTTTGCGAATTGCTCTCATACTGTCAATCCTCTCTTTACCAGATGCTATTATGATTCCCAAAATGGCATGGTACTGAAACACCTTAAAAAATCAAAAGTGCCGAGTATTTTTTACTGGACTCAGCACTCTCAAGACAGAATTTTGATTAAGTACTAGAGATCAAAACGGCGAATACTTTACTGAGAAATACAGCCCATTTTCTTGGAGCGATCGCCTTTCACCATCCACTGAGATTAGGGGAATGCCCCAATCTAGGCGGGCCAAGAAGTCATCACCCTGTTTCCACAGCAGCCCCAACCCAGTACTAAGCAGCGTACTTTGTGATGGATTTTCGCCCTTAACATTCCAGCCTTTACCCACATCAATGAAGGGTGTAAGTTGCAGCATGCCGTCAATCTTTTTAGCGCGGACAATGGGGACTCGAAATTCTGCCGAAAACAACAGACCATTATCTGTAAGTAATGCGTCTTGGCGATAGCCCCGGACACTTAGTTGTCCACCAAGACCAAATTGCTCTAAAGGCACTAAGGAATCTGTTGCTAATTGGAAATCGCCCCTAGCTAAAAATAATGTGTCTGGTGCTAATTGTCGTACCCACTGCGCCTGTCCCCGCCATGCAAAAAAGCGGCTATCTGGTTCATTATCACTGACATTTGCATCGAACCAATCTACACCAAAGCTCAATTGCGATCGCGCTGCAAATACATATTTATTACTTCGCTGGGTATATTCTTGAAAAAAGCGTAGAGCCGAAATATTAGTTTTTCCGTTTGCATCTGCACCTGGTGAGAGGCGAAACGGCCCAATATTATCAATACCCAACTCAGTTTGGCTTGACTGACGCGAGAATGACAGCCCAACTGCCAACTCTTGGGTTGGTTTTTGCACCAGTGGTTGGCGATAGCCCAATTCGTAAGACTGGGAATTTGACTGGATATCAAGGACGCTGAATGGTTCTTCAATAACGCGGTTCCATCCCTGGCTAAAGCCAAAGGATATAGTGCCATTGTGGGCATTAATCGGTAGTGTGTAATTGGCATTAATGCTATTACTGCCATCAGTATTTGCATATCCTACACTCAGAGTATCGCCCAAGCCCAATAAATTGGCTTCTTGTAAATCTATTCCTCGGCGAAAACTGCCCACACTAGGCGATCGCCCATTATCCAAGCTTGCCGTCAGCTTAAAAGTGTCCGCTTCTTCAACCTCAACTTGCAACACATTGTTTCCCGGATGCACGCCTGTCTGCAATTCGGCTGACAGGTTTTGAATCCGTGGATCGAGGCGGAGTAGTTGTAGCTTTTCTAGTAGGCGTGGTACATTTAGGGGTTTGCCAGCACCAAGTTGGATGCGATCGCGAATGTATTTACTACCTAATCGTCTGTTACCAATGATTTTGATTTCTTGCAGACTGCCCTCGATCACCTGAATCTTCACTGTTCCAGCTTCTAGTGTCTGTGGTGTAATCAATGCCCCTGTAGTCACATAACCGTTATCAGTGTAAAGCTTGGCGATCGCATCTTTGATTTGCAATAATTCTGCAAATGTCACTTCTTTTCCCACAAAGGGATTGATAATAGCGGCAAACTGCTCTGGTTTGAAAACTGTACTACCAACAATTTCAATCCGATCTACCCGAAATTTAGCATTAGAATCATCCTGACTCGGAATTGACTCATCTGGTATTGTTGGCAAAGGAACCAATTGATTGTTATCTGTTGGCATTGGCAACACATTAGCAGGTAAGGGAGTGACAGGAACTTCTTCTAACCGACCAGGTGGTAAGGTCTCAGGATTAGGAGTTTGGGCAATGACCTGCTGATAATTACATAACACTGCTACTAAAACAAACCCAAATGCCAGAGGTCGCAGTTCAGAGATAATACTTACAGGCTTGTTTAATCTTTGTAGCGTAGAAAATACTGGTTTAATACTAGAGTTTTTAATAACGACTTGCTTCACCGACACCCTTCTCCTTAAATTTACTAAATAAGAATTCAGGAGTCAGAAGGGGAGCCGGATGTCTTTTTTGGTCATAATTTCAGTTGGTTATTCTGACCAAAGAAGCAGTAGCAAGTCCGCTAACCTCCGAATAGAGAAGTTTAAGACCCACGCTAAATAGGCAGATTTAGTGGTCTCGATTTTGACCAAAGCAACAGAAACGTCTCGGGAGCATCACGTTTTGGCGGATCGTCCTCAGACTAGAAGTCTGGGGCTATACAAACTAAACCCGCCTTTTCTTCGGAATACGCGAACGCGGGTTTCAGAGAGTCCGCGAAGGCAGACTTCGTTTGTGTAGCCGCGAGCGATTTCCAATCGCCCGGTGTTTCTTGCCATTTGTGGATGCTCCCAACGTCTCCGGCTTCGCTCCTGTTAGCGATAGCGGGGCGTTTAGCCCATTCTGACTTCTGAATTTTTCTTCTTTACATTCAGTTCATCCCCGATACTTTGGTGTAACGAGTGACGTAGTACTATTTATAATGGCTGTATTTTTTACAGGTATCCTCAGAGTAAATACTGCTTTTGCTCAATAATGGTAAAGTTAAGATTTAGTGAATTAAGACTCTAAGCGATCGCTAATGCACATACAGCAGTTTTCTTTGGCATAAAGTAAAGCTATGGGTTTGGAAGCAGGAGACAATAGGGGACTTCCAACAAATAAATTATCCAATCTTGTGGGGTGGGCATCTTGCCCGCCCATAGGCCAAGGCGGGCAAGATGCCTACCCCACAAAGAATGATTGAGTATTTTTTTATTTGGAAGTCACTAGGTAGAAACTCTTTATAAAAGTTTAAAAAGATTGTATCTGTGGGTTTATTGTAGAAACTGGACGGTGCAACGCCAACTCGTGTGTACCACAAAAATTTTTATGCCGTACTTTTATGGGAAATCAATTAGGATTTGTTCTGAAACTGCTTTTACTCTCGGCTTTGTTATCTCTATTAATTAAGTATGCGGGGCCAAATCTATCAATTCCGGCGACAGGAACCAACGCGCTAATTATAGTATTGTTGCCGATTGTGATTATAGCGATCGCGCTACTGTGGCGATTCCAGGCACAGAAACAAAATTAACTCAAACTATGTACGCACAAGTGACTGAAATCAGCTAACCTAGCTGAATTACAACAAAATTGCATCTCGCCACCCGTTGGGAGTTAGCCTGTGAACCTCGGTCAATGGATCGGCTTAATCGCCATAGTTCTTTCTTTATACATCCTGTGGCAAATTCGGGAAGTGCTTTTGCTCATGTTTGCCGCAGTTGTCTTAGCCACTACCTTAAATCGGCTAGCAAAACGCTTCCAACGCTTTGGGATGAAGCGTGGATTCGCCGTTCTCCTGGCAGTAGCTATCTTTTTCGCAGGCATTGTGGGTTTTTTCTGGCTTATTGTCCCACCATTTGCACAGCAGTTTCAAGAACTAACCTATCAGGTTCCTAAAGGGTTTGGGCGCTTTAATAGTTGGCTTGATGCCCTGAGAACTCACATTCCTAACCAGTTGGTTCCTTACATCCCAGATATCAACAGCCTCATCCAACAAGCACAACCATTCGTCAATCGGGTACTGGGAAATTCCTTTGCCTTTGTATCTGGATCTTTGGAAGTCGTTCTCAAGATTTTGCTAGTGTTAGTTTTAACAGGAATGATGTTAGCCGATCCATTAGCCTACCGGAAAGTATTTGTGCGGCTTTTCCCCTCATTTTATCGGCGGCGGGTGGAAGGAATTTTAAATAAGTGCGAAGTCTCTTTGGAGGGATGGATTACAGGTGCTTTCATTGCCATCTGTGTAGTAGGGGTAATGAGTCTGGTTGGTTTATCAGTTTTGGGTGTAAAGGCAGCACTCGCTTTGGCGATTTTAGCGGGATTTTTTAACTTGATTCCCAACCTGGGCCCAACGATGAGTGTAATCCCAGCAATGGCGATCGCTTTCTTAGATGAACCTTGGAAAGCGATCGCTGTTTTTATTCTCTACTTTATCATTCAACAGGTTGAGAGCAATTTCATCACGCCTGTGGTGATGGCGCGTCAAGTCTCATTACTACCCGCCATCACCTTAATTGCCCAACTATTTTTCGTCACTTTCTTTGGCTTTTTAGGATTATTTTTAGCACTACCCCTGACTGTTGTCGCTAAGATTTGGTTGCAAGAAGTGTTAATTAAAGATGTTTTAGATGAATGGGGAAATAACCATAAAAAAGAGACTGAGTTTGTGATGGTTTCTGAATCTCCTGAAGTAGAGGACTATTGGACAGCAGATATTCCCGATGTTAATCGGGAGAAACGAATTGATGATGATATTTTGCAAAAAGAAGATTAATCAATTTTGGATTTTGGATAAAGGTAAGTAGCTAGGCGTAAGAGACCGGCAAGAAATAAATTATCGATCTTGTGGGGTGGGCAGGATGCCCACCCTGAATCTGGGACGGATGTTCGCGTAGCGGCACGTAGTGCAGACCCCATCCCACAAGAAAATTTGGGATGTTTTTTTATCTGTCAGTGCCTAAATAAATTAAAGTTTGTAGTAAGGACTTTAGTCCTAATAATCCTAGTTGGTAGTGAGCGGTTTATCGCTCACTACCAACTAGGATTTTATTTTATGTTGAATTATGGCTAACTATTTAAGTAGGTCGGCGCAATTAAAGCTAACTGGCGGATGCTGTTATTGGTCACTTGTACTGAGCGACTTGTGCCGAGCCTGTCCTGAGCGTAGCCGAAGGGCGAAGTCGAGGTAAGCCGAAGTATTTGTCATTAGTAAGGGCTTTAAATCTATTTACGTTTCGTAACATACTTGGTTTTTTTCGCGCCAACTTACTTAGTTGTTCTGGGAATGTGTTTCTTAGTCTAAGAGGATGTTTGAAAAGATTAGGCGAGTAGAATGATGCCTCCGGCACGCCAAGGGCCAACGCTACTACACAAACAAAGTCCACCTCCGTGGACTAAGAGGAAATCAAGAGTTTGTGACATCTCCCACCACTGAACGGAGTACCGTTTCAGTGGGGGCTTCCAAGACAATCCGGCTATTGCTTAGGAGGCTCTTGGCTTTAAGAGCGGGATGACCCTCCGCTCTGTTTTTTATATTTATAGCGGCATTGTGGTCACGGTCTAAACTACACCCGCAATTAGGGCAATCATGCCATCTCACATCTAGTTTTTTAGAAACTTTCACACCGCAACTAGAGCAGTCTTGACTAGTGCCAGAGGCTTTGACTGGAATAACTAACAAACCAGCATTTTCGGCTTTGTTTGCTAGTATCGACAGAAAGCTTGACCATCCAGCGTCCGTTATAGATTTAGCTAATCGTGTTCGCGCAAGTCCTTTGACGTTCAAATCTTCAACCGCAATAACATCATATTTTTTCAACAGATTGTTCGCGGTTTGGAAGTGAAAATCTTTTCTTTTATCAGCAACTTTCTTATGTTGCTTGCTCAATTGTTTGATAGCTTTATGTCTACCAATACTACCTTTTTTTCTACGAGATACTCGCTTTTGAATAACTCGCAAACGTTTTTGAGATTTCCGATAATACTGAGGAATTTTGACCACTTCGTTATCGGAGGTTGTCAAAAACTCCTTCAAACCAACATCAATCCCAGTTATAGAACCTGGGTTGAAATCTGGTTTAATTGAAGGCACAGTCTTATCTTCTAAACTCAAGGTTGCGTAGTATCCATCTGCCTTTTTGGTAATGGAGCAAGTCTTTATCTTGAATCCATCTGGTATAACCCGATGCTGTACTAGCTTTACCTTTCCAAATTTAGGTAGAGTTATAAAACCGTTATCAATACAGTCACTTTTGATAGTTGGATAGGTAAAAGTTTTGTACTGATTAGCTGCCTTGAACCTTGGCTTTCCGCTCCTTTTCCCATTCCAGTCACCACTAAGAAATCTGTTCATCGCTAACTCTACTCGTTTAGCTGCATTTTGCAACACCTGGGAATGTAACTCTTTGTACCAAGGACGGTCTTTTTTTAGTTGAGGCAATGAATCTTGCTGACTATTGTAATTAGGGTTGTTTCGTAACTCTGGTAGATGACAAACAACTAGAGAGCAAGAATTAATTGAGCATCGATTTTCTTCGTACCAGCGAAATCTATCAGCCAGCAAATAATTATATTGACAGCGAAGCAAGTCTAGCCATTTATTAAATTGAACTATTTGCTGTTTTGTTGGGCGTAGTTTGTAATGGTACGAAGTTCTCATTTGTTTTACCTCCTTTAATGTATGGTAACATAAATGCAAACACGCTGTCACTGCATTATGAAAAACAACTCATTGCAAATACGACTATCAGACAAACGGAAACATAAATTAATGCAATATGCGGTTCAACAGGACAAAACTATAACGTCCTTGATTGATGATTGGATTGACTCCCTGCCGGACATAAAGATTGGCAATTCGTCACCGACCAACATTGCTGATTGAACTGCGTTCAATGACGACAGAAAAGTCACTTCCTCATTGCCCACCTTATATCCCACCACTGATTTTGAGTACAAAATTCAGTGGGGGACTTACGGTGTAATAGTTAACCTGCGAAGGCAGGTAAAGTCTCGTGTAGCCGCGACTTCTAGTCGCCCGGCTAGTAAGAAATTAGACTTTTCAAACAACCTCTAAGGTTGCTCCGATAAAATTGGTTCTGCTGCAATATCATTTAAATGGATGCCGCCTAACAAATTCTGCCACTCAGCTTGTAATTTTGCATCTTTAGGATTTTTCTGGCGCAGTTGAGCCAGTGTTGTAAGTGCGTCGTACCATATCCCATTTTGGGCATAGATAGCATAGCGCTTTAAAAGTTCTGTCGTTTCTAGCTCTTTGACTGTGGCAGAATTCAGTTCAACTCTTTGTATTACCCCTTCGACAAAAGTCGGGGGAGCATTCTTTTCCTGGTCGCAGTTAATGGTGAAAAACCAGCGATATTGTTTGTTTAGTGCCAAGCTAGGAGAAGTGGTAGGCAGAGATACGCTGATGACTCCTGGTTTCTCTGGTAGAACGATCGCTTTTTTGTAAATCTCGTTAGAGTCTTGATCTTGCAGCACAAATTCAACTGCATAAGGAGAATTTTTGGTATATGGCACATAGAAAAACCAACTTGGGTGTTCTAGGGTTGTCTTTCCCCAGACATTGATTACTGAGTTAGCTTCTTGAGTAAAGGAAACTAAAGCAGTCAGGTCATGTTTAGTAATTGGACATCCTGGTATGCTGCGCTTCGCTCCACCACGAACGCGACCTCCAGGAGGAGGGCCAGGTGGAATTGGAGGTTGATTAAATGTGGCTTTAGTAGGGCTTGTTTTAGCTTCCGAACGTAGGCGTAGCCCGCCGTAGGCATCGCTAGGTGAAGAACCAAGGTTTGGTTTCGCCAGTACTGGTGTCAGGCTAACTAATAAATTGGTATAGCTAAAAGCTACTACTAAAAACAGTTTTATCGCTTGTGAATTTGACTTCATAAAAACCCTTCCTGAACTATATTAGCCTTGTCGATTTAATCAAAAAAATCTTTTCCTATTTCCTACTCGCCACCCGCACTTTAGTTGCTGAATTATAAATTGACATCATGCTAACCGTGGCTACCAGCGACAAAATCGACGGGATAAATGGCACCCAAGCACCCGAAATTAACAGACCAAAGCAAACTATATACAGCACACCAGAGCTAATACTAACTGCCAATGCCAACCAAGGTAAGGAAAGCTTTCGCCAAGCCAAAACTCCCCCTACCAAAGACCAGCCCCAAATCCAGACTGCCTCAGCCCACAGCGACCAAACCCGCAGCAATGGCCGCCCATCCTGCACAGCACTGAGAATCTGGCTGATCATGTGGGCTTGGACTAACACTCCGGGCATTTGCTCCTGAAAAGGAACGCCATAAGGTGTAGCCCAGGTATCTTGAGAATCCCCCTTTGCTGTCACACCAATTAAAACAATCTTGTCTTTGATAGCACTGGAGTTAATTGGACTGGTTAAAAATTGGGTCAGCTTCACCTGTTGGGCTATCTGTTTTGGAGAACGGTAGTTAAGTAAGATTTGACCGCCATTAGCATCAATATCGTGATAGCCGCCAGTGCGAGACTTCAGATTCGGAAAAATAGTTTTACCGAGTTGCAAATTCCCTTCAGGGGTGAACTTTGGTTGAATTCCTGAAGGTTGCAAATAGAGAAAGGCCAGTTGTAGACTGAATGCAAAGGTAGCAGGACACAACGATGTCGGTTCCTGGTTCATGAACAGCAAATGGCGACGGATAACTCCATCAGGATCGTGAATAAAGTCACTGAATCCGAGATTTGTTTTGGGGATTTCTGGTGGCGGCTTAATACCTGTGATGTTTGCTGTGCTATCACTTCCTTTGCATACGCCAACTAAATTCTGAGTTTGTTGGAGACGAGTAATTAAATCTGGTTGTTTGGCTGGAAAATCACGGTAGATATCCAAGCCAATGGCGCGAGGTTTGTATTGATTCAGTTTTGCCAGTAATTTGTTGAGAGATTTTTCGGAAATGGAAGCTCCAATCAAGGATTCATTATTCTGTCTTTGAATTGCCAGATCGTCATCATCAATTGTAATTACCAGCAGGCGCGAATCTAATGCCTGTGCAGGGCGCGATCGCATTATCTGGTCAAAAGCGGGAATTTCTAGACTTTCCAGCCATCCTATCCATCTCACCCCAAAAACCAAGCCTGTAATCGCCAAGCTGGATAACAAAGTTGTTGCTAATCTGCGTTTGGTAGACAAAACTAAATTCTGTCTCTCTTCAGGTTTTTTTGTATACCTTAATTCATCCCAAGTGGGTGGTGTCTGCGCTGGATTTTGGCAAATCATTGGTAGCCAAGTTGCACAGGGAAATCGATCCTCAAGTCCTTGCAATCGTTCCCGTGCTTGGCGTACCGCTTGATATAAAGACTCGCCACCAGCAAAACCTTGGAGAAAATACTTTAAGAATTCCTTTGCAACCTTGTCTGGGACTGGTTCACGCATGACGATTATTTGAGGAATTTGCAAATCAGCCAATTCTCGCGCTAATCCTAATCCATCACAGGAGTTGAATATAGCTAGTTGCAAGCCGTTCTCAATGGCTTTTTTCAGAGCATACTTTAATTCGCCAATGGTCAGACTATCAGTTTTATTCAGGTAAATTCGTCCACTTTCTCCATTTTTGTTACTGGAACTGTGCCCAGCAAAGAAGAGAATATCCCAGTTTTTTCCCCAAAGATGCTCGGTTAATTCTTTCCGTTGTGGTTCTACCAAAAAGCTGACTTCTGCGTTACCACACTGTTGGAGTAAAGCTTTATCGGCCTCAGTATCAATCCCCTGACTATTGCCCACAATTGCCAAAATATTGACTAATGGATTTTTGGTGCGTGGCTTGTGAATGCGATCGTAAGATGGTGAAGAAAGAGCGATTTCAGCCTTGGGGTAGCGTTCTAATAACTCCCACAGATGCCAAGGCAATAGCTGCAATTGGCTATTTTCTGTTTGCAAAATTACTCGTACTTCTTCTTCGGACGACAATCTTTCTAACCATTTTTCTCTCAGAGGGCGAAACTCTTCTGCTCGCAACCAGGTATTAAAGCGGGCCCGCAAGATATGGGAAGTGTTTTCGCAGTCTTGAATCATCGATACATTCGTCACCTGCATTTTATCAGCATGGAGACGATAACGATTGCCTATCTGCCGATAACTAGACTGCCAATGACTATAATAAAGCGGCATTTCGGGAAATGAAGGTAGTTTACCCGTGATTTCTGTTGCCGCCCGCTCGTGTTCTTCACCAATTTGGAGGGTGACAGCAAACCCCTGCTCAAAACTACCCTCTCCGAATTTCAGAACCACTAACTTACCCATGACCGTCACTATCCCTCTGTGCAGAATCATCCCCTGTTCTAATGTCTCATAACAAGCTCCACAAGCTTTTGCAGACTTTTTTCAAAATCCCCAAAAATCGGCTTGAATTTTTAATTTTTAATTTTTAATTAACCAATTACCACTTAATAAATTACCGACAAAGAGGGAAAATAACTAGATGTTTTAAATCCGAAAATGTTCAGTAATGCTAGTATCATTAATAGCTACCCTAACGCTAAATTGTTCTGTAGCTTCACCGCGAAACTGTAACTGAATGTAGTTATCTGATTTTCTCGATTGAGCGTCTAGAAATACTGCTCCCGAACTATCTAGAACGGTGAGATGAACTCCGGGTGGTAAGTAGATTTGATTCCCAGTGGCGTGCAATTGTAGATGGATACTGGTTTGTTGATCTTTTTCTGGGCTGATTTCCACAATCAACATGACGGGTTGGTTAAGAATTTGAATACCTAAATCAATTAGTTTTGCCCGTTTAGTAATTGATTCTGGTTGATTTAGGGCATTAAGTTCTAAAGTTTCGGTACTACGAAAGGCATAATCTGGTCTGAGTTCCGGCAAGTTCCACAAAGATTCAATAGTTTGCCAACCTGTCTCAAATATACCAGTAAACCACTGACTTAAATTCACGAGTGAAGTAACTGGAGATTGGCGCAGTTCTCCCAAGTGGTCGATAAACGCTTCCAATGGTTGCAGTTGTTCTAAAGGCAGTGTTTCAGTTGTGACACTAGGAATAAAACCAAGCAGCCTCGCTTCTTGGAGTGATTCATCAAATTGAACTACTAAATAACCCACCCGTTCTTCCCAGGTTTCTGGGGGAATGGAACATATCTGTTGATGCTGATGGACAGGGCGACACTCTAGACGGCCAACTGAGGGCACTTCTAAGTCAGCGACATTTCCACAGAGGCGCATGATGGGGTTCCAGCTGTCGCTAGCTTGGAGGTTGGTAGGAATATCCATCATTTCTAAGTAGTCATTCACCACCCACACAGCTAGCGTATTCAGCCGAACTTGCTCTGCTTTTTCAAAATTTGGCTGTTGGTTAGCAAATTTATGAGCAGTGATGCGAGCTAATTGAGGAATCGGTAATGTTAAAGCGAAATCGTCTAGCTGGTAGGTGGAGTTATTCATAAATCAATCTTTAGTGATCAATGCTGCTATGTATATATCATCCGCATTCACTAAATTTATGCCACAAAATAGAGAATGATTATTAGAAAAATTTAATTAGGGATTGGGAATTGGGAAAATGCGATCGCCACCGGAAAGGGTGGGTACGCCATCGCACCGATCTAAAATATCGTTCGGGAATACTCCAGATTCACAGGTGTACAGAACTTAGAACGGGAAATTGCCCCGTCGAATTAGTGAAGGAACTACAACCATAACTTTCAATCTTGGCTGGAGTAGCTCTCTAGCCCGTCCAGTTTATAGAACGAGCTAGACGCTCGATAGTTTTGCTTGCGTCCACCTTTCATCTTGCTGAGGAAGACACTGCAACTTGCTATCTTTGAGCTAAATAATTGTACTATAAAAGCTGCCTCAATTCCTCAACTGAATTTACGGTTTTGATGGCTTGTTGAATTGCTTTCAATTGCTGTAAATCTGTAATTTGATAGATGATTGGTATTAACTCTAAGCCAGGATTGCCAAATTTTATCTCTAATAACGTCTCAAGACACGTCTGAATTCCACGGATTTCTCCGCGTGCTTCTCCACGGGCTTCTCCACGGGCTTCTCCTTCGCGTAAAATTTCTTGATACCAAGGTGATTCGCGCAATACAGCCATATCCCACCTCATGATTTCCTGAACTAAGGCACTCTCTAGTACAAAAGTAGCAAAAAAAGCTAAAACTGTTTCTAGTTGGTTTAATTGTTCATCTCTACGCAAAATTTGCAATGCTTCCCGGATTATGGATTCATTCTCCCCGCCTTTGAGAATTGGTACAAAGAGAAGCAATAATGGTAAAGGTTGTTCTGGGTTTGCGATCGCAGATAAAGGATTACCCGAAGATGAAATGCTCATGCGAGTTAATTTAGCACTTCAGGGTGCAACTCACACAAAAGACATCAAAACAGCAATCGAACTCAAGCCGGAATGGTTGGATGTGTTGCGTTTGGCTTTTGAAGAGAGTTTGACAGATAAGGCGATCGCCGACAGAATGTATAAATCGGAACGAGCAGTGCGGACTTACTGGACGAAGATTTAGGATGTTTTGGGGGTGTATCCTGAAGACTGCAAGCAAAGTGGTAATATCTTCAGAAAATTGCCAGCGATCGCTAAATTGATGATTTAGATCCCCGACTTCTTTAAGAAGTCAGGGATCTGCTTATGATAAATAAATGTACACCCAATCACTACAAATTAATATGCTCACTCCATCTAGAGATTTACCTCTATATGGCAAGAGAATTTTAGTAACAGCACCGAGAAATTATGCTTATAGGTTATCTGAACAAATTATCAAACAAGGTGGTTTACCTGTTTTCATGCCTACAATCGAAACCTGCTATTTATTAAACTACACTAAGTTAGATGCTGCTCTCAACCACATAGCCGAATTTGATTGGATTATCTTTACAAGTAGAAATGGCATTACTGCATTTTTTCACCGCATGAATGATTTAAATATTCCTATATCTGTGGTAAAGAAATGTCAATTATGTGCTTTAGGAAAAGATGCCGAAAGCTTATTGTCTTTTTGTGGCAAGGTAGATTTAATCCCAACAGAATCTAGCCCAGCCGGAATTGTGGCGGAATTAGCGAAAATTCCGCAAATTCATGACAAAAAAGTGTTGATACCTGCCCCAGAAGTTGTTGGTTTGCCTGAACCTGATGTTGTACCCAATTTGATTACGGATTTGCAACAATTGGGCATAGAAGTAACTCGCGTACCCACATATATTACACAGGGCTTAGACACAAGTATCTACAGTATTGAATTAAACCTGATACATCAAGGAATGATCGATGTCATTGCCTTTAGTAGCACGGCGGAAGTAGAAAGCTTTTTGATAATGGTCAACTCGCAAAGCGACTATGAAGGCTGCATTATCGCATGTTTTGGCCCTTATACAACTGCCAATGCGCGAAAGTTAGGCATGAATGTCTCCATCGTGTCTAGGGATTATAGTTCATTTCAGGGATTTGCTGAAGCGATCGCAGAATTTTTTACTCTCACTTCCAATTCCCACTAAGCACTTCAGGATGTAGAGCAATCAACCACATTAAACTCTAGACTAGCAGCACATAAACCCGTAGTATCGAATATGGAGTTTATATGAGCTAGGGATTGTTACATGGCAACTTATAAGGTCACATTAAAGACCCCAGACGGTGAACAAACAATTGAAGTTCCTGATGATGAGTACATCCTAGAGATCGCTAACGAAGAATATAATCTGGACTTGCCCTATTCCTGTAACGCTGGTTCTTGCTCAACCTGTACCGGAAAGCTGATTTCAGGTACTGTTGATCAATCGGATCAGAATTTCTTAGACAATGATCAAATTGATGAGGGATGGGTTCTTACCTGCGTTGCCAAGCCTACTTCTGACTGTGTAATCCAAACTCATCAAGAAGAAGCGCTTAACGGTTAACTAAGAAATGTAGATTTAATAAAGAGCAAATATTGTAGGGTGCGTTAGAACATTCGTCCTAGCGCACCTAAAATCTGAGGTGATGCCGTACTCTCGGCGATAATACACTCTACAGGATTTAGAATTTTGCACTTTCCTAACAAATCTGTATAGCCTAAGTCATTCACACTAAAAAGCGCTCTCCAAAAGGGGAGCGCTTTTTATGTTATTTAATAAATAGCTAGCAGAATATAAAGAGAAAATTAGCTAGATGATGCTAGATTAACTTTGACGACTTTGTTCTTTTATTCTTCAGCTTTGGGTAGCGTCAGGTTTCAAATACCATCTTTATGATTTGCTGTGACGTTGGCATTAGGGTATTTGTTCAATCAATAATATCAATTAAAAGTGTTGTATTTTCTTGTTTTCATAGAGATAATAAAAGACTGCTAACAAACCGCTCACAAAAGATATGTCAACAAGTTGGATTTATCTCATCGCAGCAATACTTTTTGAGGTTTCAGGCACAACTTGCATGAAGTTATCAGAAGGATTTACTAAATTAGTTCCTTCAGTATTAATATTTGTTTTTTATGGACTTTGTTTTAGTTTTTTAACTCTTGCTCTCAAGAGACTGGAAGTAAGCGTGGCTTATTCTGTCTGGGCTGGGTTGGGAACTGTCCTAATTGCAATCATTGGTATTATTTGGTTTCGTGAATCTGCTACATCTATCAAACTTTTGTCAATCGCCCTAATAATTATGGGTGTAATTGGTATAAATGCAAGTGAATAAATGAAAAATACCTCGTCTATTTTAAAATAGACGAAGTAAATAAACCAAAACCGATCATTTTGCTTGTTGCTGTTGTAGTGAATACACCAGCATTTTTATTGTTCCGTTAGCAAAGCAAAATGAGCAGACTTAGCTAAATGCTTTTAAAAGTATAGTAAACCTCGGTAAATATAGCCCACAAGTCATTTACTTTTAATACTTTAGCAGAGACAACCAAGCTCATACAGCCAAATTGGCAGGTTTTTTATACACTGAGGCGTAAAAAATATTATTTTATCTTATAGACGTTTTCATGTATTTAAACTACATCTATCGTAGGGGCAATTCATGAATTGCCCCTACCCCGTAGTCTCAAAATTTATTAAACCCAGCAGAACGACGATAAAGTAACCAGATAAATAGCGGTGAACCCAGCAAAGCGGTGACAGAACCTACTGGTAGTTCTACTGCTCCTAATCTAGAGAGTAAATCTGCAAAAGTCAGTAACCATGCACCTGCAAGGGCGGAAAGTGGTAGAACAAAGCGATGATCTGTACCAACAATGAGGCGGACACCGTGGGGGACAACCAGACCAACAAATCCAATCAAACCACTGATACTGACTGCACCTGCGGCTAAGAGAGTGGCGACACCACCAATTAACAGGCGCGATCGCGTCAACGAAACCCCCAAACCCACAGCCAAATCATCTCCCAAAGCCAGCACATTTACTGATCGCGCCAGCAAACATCCGCCGATCAATGCAACAATAATGTAGGGGCCAGCCGTCGCAATTTCTTGCCAACCCCGTCCATTAAGACTACCAACTAGCCAACTGAGTGCAATTTGAATTTGACCGTCTTCAGCTAAAAGTAGCAATGTACTTTGTACAGCACCAAATAAAGAACTTACCGCCACACCGCCTAAAATTAACCGCTCAACCGAAATTCCCGACCCCGCACGACCGAGTAAAATAACGATCGCAGAAGTCAAAATTGCTCCCATCCACGCTGCTAGAGGAATTGCGATTGGGAATATTTGCCACACAATCATCACAATCACAACTAATCCAGCACCCGCAGAAATGCCCAAAATAAATGGATCGGCAAGGCTATTGCGTAACATTCCTTGTAGTAATGCTCCTGACATTCCCAAAGCCGCGCCGACAATGAGAGCAGCCGTAATACGCGGAAGACGTAAATCCCAGAGAATTGTCTGTTTAACCGGATCGCCTTTGTGGAGTATGGCTTGCCAAAATTCCGACATACTTAAAGGTACTGCTCCTTGAGAAAGCGATAGCGCTAGCGTTACTAGCAGTGCTGCACTAAGGAGTAAAACAGCCCAAAGTACGCGGTGTTCAGTAAAAATTGTCTGAAATGGTTTAGTCAACATAATTCGTAATTAATAATAGAGCCTCCGGCACGCTACGCGAACGTAATTCGTAATTATTACCCTAAAACTGAAGTCGCTTGCTCAGAAAAAGGAACCATGCTTTTTATCTCCATCAATAAATTGAGGCACTATAACTTTCGTTAGGGACTGACAAATAATAAAAATACTCAACTACTTCTTGTGGGGTGGACATCTTGTCCGCTCATAGCCAAGGGCGGACAGGATGTCCACCCCACAAAATTGGATAATTTATTTCTTGGAAGTCCCTTACGAATTACGTTCGCGTAGCGTGCCGGAGGCTCTATTACGAATTACGAATTATTCCGTCAATTCCAATCCACCTTGATAGCCAGTGACAATGCGGCCACCATCTTTGAGGATGTGGACTTCTATCTGATCGCTAGCCCAAGTAATCTGGTCTTGGAAAGCCGGGTTTAACACCCGAACCCGTTGATTGCTAGAAGAGACTGGAGAGTTGGGAGAATTAATTGCCAGAGATTGGACAAAAGGCCCGTCAATCAGGATATCAAGTTGTTCTAACAATTCTTGAGAACCTGGCGGTGCAGATTGAGACTGTAGTTGCTTGAGAGTAAACCCAGTAAAAGACATTACATTTAACCCAGCAGCTTTTACTTTACGGGCTAAAGATGCCAATGCAGTTGCTTGCCAAAACGGTTCTCCACCAGAGAATGTTACACCCATATTGCGGGGATTACTGAGAATATTTTCCGCAAGGGTATCAACAGCAATCAATTGGTTAGCTTCAAATGACCAGGAGTTAGTATTAAAGCAACCAGGACACTCACGAAGACAACCTTGTACCCAAACAACTGCACGACAACCAGGGCCATTAACTTCTGACTGATCGACATAACCCATAATGTTGAGATAGCCGGGGGGAATATCCGTGAGTGCTAGCGATGGGTCAGTTGGCTTAATTTCCATCCCTTTAACTCCTTTTAGCTATTGCCTGTAACCGTTAACTATAGCGAATCGACCGTTAGATAACTGTCACAAATGACTAATGACTAATTTCTCAAAAACTTGATGGGATTTTGAAAAGTCCGCTTTAACTGACTAGACTGAAGTTAGTTGCCCAGCTTGTATTGATCCTATTGATCCTTTTATAGATAAAATCGATGACTCAACAAACTTCTAGAATTTGTATCCTTGGTGGAGGCTTTGGTGGTCTTTACACAGCCTTACGCTTAAGCCAGTTACCTTGGGAATCTACGCAAAAACCCGAAATTGTTTTGGTAGATCAAAGCGATCGCTTCCTATTCTCCCCTTTACTTTACGAATTACTCACTGGCGAACTACAAACCTGGGAAATTGCCCCACCCTTTGAAGAACTTTTACAAGGCACTGGGGTGCGTTTTTATCAAGGGATCGTGTCTGGAATTGACATCGACCAGCAACAGGTAAATATACATGAAGGGTCGCAAATCCCTTACGACCGCTTAGTGCTGGCGCTAGGAGGCGAGACACCACTAGATTTAGTCCCCGGTGCAACTGAGTACGGCTACCCATTCCGTACCATCTCTGATGCCTATCGTTTGGAAGAACGCCTGCGATTTTTAGAAGAATCCGATGCTGATAAAATTCGGGTGGCAATTATTGGGGCTGGCTACAGTGGTGTAGAGTTAGCCTGTAAGTTAGCCGACAGACTCGGTGAAAGAGGACGCTTTCGGATCGTTGAAATTGCCGAGCAAATTTTGCGAACTTCTCCAGAGTTTAACCGGGAAGCAGCAAAAAAAGCTTTAGAAGCCCGTGGCGTGTTTCTGGATTTAGAAACAAAAGTCGAATTAATAGAGCAAAATAGCATCACCCTAGAGTACAAAAACCAGTTAGACACAATTCCCGTAGATTTGGTAATTTGGACTGTGGGAAATAGAGTTGCGCCCGTAGTGAAATCTCTTCCCCTCAAGCAAAATCAGCGTGGTCAAATCAGCACCACATCCAATCTACAAGTTATCGAACATCCAGAAATCTTTGCCTTGGGAGATTTAGCAGACTGTCATGATGTTGAAGGACAGCAAGTTCCCGCCACAGCACAGGCGGCTTTTCAACAAGCTGATTATACTGCTTGGAATATCTGGGCAAGTATCACTAATCGTCCCCTCCTTCCCTTCCACTACCAACAGTTAGGAGAAATGATGACATTGGGTAAAGACAACGCCACCCTTACTGGTTTGGGAATTAAACTAGATGGCCCATTGGCATCAGTCGCCCGACGGATTGCCTATTTATATAGATTGCCAACTTTAGACCATCAACTCAAAGTTGGTTTTAATTGGCTAGTCCGTCCAATTATAGAAACCCTATCTCGGTAACTTAATTGGGAATGGGGAATCGGCATTGGAAAGAGGCAGAGGGGCAGGGGGCAAGGGGGAGAATAAAATAATTATTCTTTTTCCCCTCTGCTCCCTGCTCCCTGCCGCCTTAAAATGCTTTGCTTTATTTTCGCCAACCTACTTAGCAGATGCTAGACTCTACCCACAGAAGCTTTTGACAAGCCAAAATCTAAAATTCTACATTCAAAATATTCAAAATTTGATGGAACAACCGAAAGTTATTTTTTTAGATGCTGTGGGCACACTCTTCGATGTTAAAGGCAGTGTGGGTAAAGTTTATAGTCAGATAGCCGAGGAATTTGGTGTGACGGTTCCAGCCGAAACATTGAATACAGCCTTCATCAAAAGCTTTAAAGCAGCGCCGCCGCCGATATTTCCAGATGCAGAACTCCAAGATATTCCCCAACGCGAGTTTGATTGGTGGCGGATAATTGCCCTGAACACTTTTGAAAGTGCAGGTGTTCTCAAGGAATTTTCTGACTTTTCGGCTTTTTTTAGCGAACTTTACATCCACTTTGGCACTGGCGAACCGTGGTTTGTCTATCCTGATGTTCTACCAGCTTTAATCAACTGGCGGCGGTTGGGGGTTACTTTGGGGGTACTGTCGAATTTTGATTCCCGAATTTATTCAGTATTGCAAAGTTTGGGATTGAGAGAGTTTTTTACCTCCGTCACCATTTCTACCCAGGTACGTGCAGCTAAACCCGATCCTCAAATTTTTGCTATTGCTTTAGATAAACATAAATGTTCCCCAGAGGCAGCATGGCATATTGGCGATAGCATTGTAGAAGACTATTATGCAGCTAAAGCGGCTGGACTCAGAGGCGTTTGGATCAACCGGGGGAATTGAGGGGATATTTTAGCGATCGCTATTTTTTCTCGAATCTAAACACAACACAGCATATACTCAACAGCTGATAATACTAAATATTAGTTATGTCAGCACACCAAACGCCTCAAAAGGTTATTTTTGCGCTTTGTTTACTTAGTTTAAGCCTGAGTGCGATCGCTTGCTCATCAAATTCTCAAGTACTCACAAAGGCGGAACCCAGCAAAAAAACCATCATAAATGAAAATACCGCACTAGCCTCTGTTCCAACAAAAGAAGATAAAGCAATCCCTAAATACGATCGCATTTTTGTGATTATTGAGGAAAATAAATCCTCCAATCAGATTATTGGCAACTCCAATGCACCAATAATCAATCAACTGGCAAAAACTTACGGCTTTGCTAGCAACTTCTATGCTGAAGTTCATCCCAGTGAGGCAAACTACGTCGCTATGTTAGGCGGTAGTACTTTTGGTATCCATGACGATGATGCTTTTTATTGTCAGGTTGGTAGTGCCGACAAGTTTTGTCAGAATTCTCAAAAATCTGACTATGTTAGTCACACTGTCACCTCTAAAAGTTTAATCGACCAACTAGAACAGAAAGGTCTAACTTGGAAGGGATACTTTGAAGATATTCCCACCCCAGGTTCTAAGGCTGTTGTTGCACCTAGTCTAAACCGGGCGCTGTATGCCTCAAAGCATAACGGTTTTATCAACTTCAAAAAAGTACAAGACGATCCTAATTTGTCAAGTAAGATTGTGGGTTTTGACCAGCTTGCAACTGACCTAAAAAGCGGCAATGTTCCCAATTATAGCCACATTATATTTAACCAATGCCATGAAATGCACGGTTTACAAGAGTGTCCTAATCTGCAAAAACTAATTAAAACTGGTGACACGATGATTGGTAATGTTGTCAAACAAATCACCACCTCAAAGCTTTGGGCTGCCTCAGGGAATAATGCGATCGTCATTACTTGGGATGAAGACAATAATCCACGCGACAAAAAAGACACACAAGGTTGTTGCAGTTTTGATCCCAAAAGTAATGCTAACTTTGGTGGTGGGCACATTGCAACCATTGTAATTACTAACCACGGTTCACGGAGTGTAGTCGATAAAACACCCTATAATCACTACTCCCTATTGCGAACCACTGAGGATGCTTTTGGAATCTACGAATACCTGAATTTGGCGGGCGATACAGCTAAAGGAGTCAAGCCCATGACACCTCTGTTTGGGAGATGAGGGGGATGAGGAAGATGGGGAGCAGGGAGCATGGAGCAGGGAGCAAGGGAGAAGAGTTTTCCCCCTGCCCCCCTGCCCCCTTCCCCCTGCCCCCCTGCCTCTTATGCCCAATTCCCAATTCCCAATGCTGCCCCAACACTCGTATGATCAACATATCAGGAAAATATAACAGCCAGATTTTTACCGTAAAACATGGGCAGTATTTGGGAAATCGATTTTTACTCTCGTCCGATTCTGGACGATAATCAGAAAAAAATTTGGGAAGTCTTAGTCTGCGAAAGCCCTTTGGATATAGGAACAAAACCAGATTCTTTGTTTCGCTATGCTCAATATTGTCCCAGTACCCAGGTAAACTCGGGCTGGTTGCGGACAGCATTGCAAGAGGCTATTAACCAAGCTGGAAAAGCACCAATCAAAATCCGCTTTTTCCGTCGCCAAATGAACAACATGATTACTAAAGCCTGCCAAGATATAGGCATTCCCGCCCAGCCTAGTCGCCGCACTTTGGTTCTTAACCAATGGCTAGAAGAGCGGATGAAGGAAGTGTATCCTCAAGAGGCAGGGTATCAAGGGGGGACTAATCCCTCAGTCCGCTTGGAGAAACCTTTGCCGCAACGTTTACCAGATGCTTTAGAAGGGCAACAGTGGGTATTTGTTACCTTAGATGCTGCGGATTTGGCAGAGATGCCAGAGTGGGAAATTGGTTTTGGTGAAGCTTTTCCTTTAGAATTGGCGAAAGTTTCACCCGAAGCTCGTATTCCTGGTATTTTGATTTTCTCACCGAGAGCCTTGCCTTTGTCTGGCTGGATGTCTGGTTTGGAGTTGGCTTTCTTAAGATTTGACACCAGTGAAGAGGCGAGATTGCTTTTAGAAACTGGTGTTAATGAAAGCTGGATTGTGGCAAATATCAAAAAACCTCAAGTCTTAGCAGAGGCTAAAGGTTTTGAAGAAGCCAAGCAAAAAGCTAACGGAGTGCATTTTATCGGTGTACAGTCCGATCCCAAAGCACAATCTTTTGCTGGTTTTTGGCTGTTGCAAGAGGTTAATCTTTGAAAATGGGAATTGGGAATTGGGAATTGGGCACTTGTACTGAGCGACTTGTGCCGAGCCTGTCCTGAGCGTAGCCGAAGGGCGAAGTAGAGGTAAGCCGAAGTATTGGGCATTGGGGAGATAAGGGAGATAAGGGAGAATAACCATATCCAATGACAAATGACAAATGACAAATGACAAATGACTAGATCCGTTGAGACATGACAATGATTTGGGATAATTAACTGCGTCCATCAGTGTTGAGCTGCGGTTCCAAATCGTAACTGTAAGGAAACGCTGATGATTTTTGGATAGTTATCTGCGTCCATCAGCAGAAAGCCCGATCGTTGGTTTTTAACGATCGCACTTTCTCTAAGGTGCGTTGATATGCGGTTCAAAATCCACAATTCACTAAGAGTCATGGGTTCTGAAAATTTGTCACAAGATACACTAGCCGAACAGTTGCTGGAACTAGCTATAAAATCTGGAGCAGAAGCTGCTGAGGTGTATCAGTCGCGATCGCTTTCTCGTCCAGTGTTTTTTGAGGCAAACCGGCTCAAACAGCTAGAAACCAACCAATCTGAAGGTACAGCACTACGGCTTTGGCGAAACGGTTGTCCAGGACTGACGGTGGCTTACGGTTCTGTCTTAGCCGAAGTGATGGTGGAAAAAGCTCTGGCATTAAGTCACCTAAATGAACCGGAAACTATAGAATTAGGCTCTAACTTTCAGCCCTCATACCCAGATTTAGGCGAAAGTGTACCGATAGAGGTTTTGGTAGACTGGGGCAAAGAAGCGATCGCCCTGATCCGTGATGCCTATCCTGATGTTGTGTGCAATGGTGACTGGGAATGTGATATTGAAACTACCAGAATAGTCAACACCAAAGGTTTAGATTGTCACTATACTGATACAACCCTTAGCTGCTATGTATCAGCAGAATGGGTACGTGGCGATGATTTTTTAAGTGTTGGTGATGGTCAAACCAAGCGGGGGGAACTCTACCCTGAAAGATTAGCTAACCAAATTTTACAACGGTTAATTTGGGCTAGTGAAAATATCTCACCCCCTACTGGTCGTGTCCCAATTTTGTTCACATCTAAAGCTGCTGATATGCTTTGGGGTACTGTGCAAGCCGCTTTGAATGGCAAGCAAGTCTTAGAAGCAGCTTCACCTTGGGCAGAACGTTTAGGTAAGACAGTAGTTGCCCCCAGTCTCACTCTCTACCAAGATCCAGAAGCTGGCCCTTACAGTTGCCCTTTTGATGATGAAGGTACTCCGACTCAATCTTTAGTATTTATCCAAAACGGGATTTTACAGCATTTCTATGGCGATCGCACCACCGGCCGCCAACTGGGTACTGACACTACTGGAAATGGTTTTCGCCCTGGTTTGGGCAGCTATCCCACCCCTGGTTTATTTAATTTTCTCATCCAGCCAGGTTCGGCATCACTACCAGATTTGATTCAACAACTAGATGATGGCCTGATTGTGGATCAAATGCTGGGTGATGGTGGCAGTATTTCTGGAGATTTTTCGATCAACGTGGATTTAGGCTACCGCGTCCAAAATGGTCAAGTAATTGGGCGCGTTAAGGATACTATGGTTGCAGGTAATGTTTACACAGCCCTGAAGCAATTGGTTGCACTGGGCAATGATGGTGACTGGAATGGTTCTTGTTATACTCCATCTCTGATAGTAGAAGGGCTATCTACCACGGGGAGAAGCAATTAAATAATTCGTAATTCGTAATTCGTAATTCGTAATTGGGGAGAGTGCTTTAGTATAGCAATCTTAAATTATTTGTGAATAACAAGATCCCCGAATTCTTTAAGAAGTCGGGGAGATGAGCCTTGAAATAGACTTTTAAAACATCCTCTGAGATTCCACCGAACAGCTTTTTAGTATAGATTTGTAATCAAAAATCCAAAATCTAAAATCCAAAATTGGTATGAATCAGCGTTTTCGCACCTGGTGGCAGCCTAGAAGAGGTTTAGCGATCGCCGAAGCTTGTGTTATCGGTTTGGTTGCTGCTTTATCTGCGGTGTTCCTGAAAGTAGGATCGGGATGGCTGGGGACATGGCGAGTCCATACCACGCACTTTTTCCCGGCATGGCTGGTACTACCTGTAATTGGTCTTGTCCTGGGATTTCTGGCTGGATGGATGGTGGATAGATTGGCTCCAGAGGCTGCTGGTAGCGGTATTCCGCAAGTCAAAGCTTCTCTTGCCAATGTGCCTGTGAATTTATCCTGGCGGGTAGCGGGTGTGAAGTTACTCAGCGCCATCATCGCCATCGGTTCGGGCATGACTCTAGGACGGCAAGGCCCTACTGTCCAAGTGGGGGCAGGTTTGGCAGCAGGGATGAGTCGTTGGGTTCCCACTTCCCCAGATCATCGACGGCAAATGATTGCAGCAGGTGCGGGTGCGGGTTTGGCTGCTGCTTTCAATGCCCCGATCGCAGGTGTATTATTTATCGTTGAAGAGTTACTCCAAGATTTATCAGGATTGACTCTGGGAACTGCCATTATTGCCTCCTTTATTGGTGGGGTGATATCCCGACTTTTAGGTGGTGGCTCTCTTGACCTTAACCTGCAATTAACGCAATCTTCCAGCCAATTCTCTATCCCAGAAATTCCCTTTTTCATACTGTTAGGGATCTTGGCAGGGTTGCTTGGCGCATTGTTTAATCGCGGCATAATATTTAGTATTAAATTTTATAGAAGATTACATATCAGCTTACCTCTGCGGGTAGCTTTAGCTGGATTTATCTCTGGTGTGGTCGTGGCTATGCTCCCTCCATCCTTCCGTGATAATACGGGATTACGGGAGTCCTTAATTACTGGAGGTTCTCATCCTACAGTAGCAGCGATCGCTTTTACCGCCCAATTCATCCTCACGCTCATCGCATTCGGTTCGGGAGCGCCGGGGGGATTATTCGCTCCCAGTCTGATTTTGGGTTCTTGTTTAGGACATATCATCGGTGTAACTGAGTTATATATCACCGGAGTTGGTTCTCCTGCTACTTACGCCTTAGCGGGGATGGGGGGATTTTTTAGCGCCGTTTCCAAAGTGCCAATCACAGCAATTGTGATTGTGTTTGAAATGACTACAGATTTCAATCTGGTACTACCTTTGATGATTGTTTCTGTAGCAGCTTATCTGGTTGCAGATAAGGTAGTACCTGGTTCACTTTATGAGAAACTTTTGGAGTTAAAAGGTATTACTCTCACCAAAGAAGTTCCGATGGAGGGAGCATTAACTAAGTTAACTGCAAAAGATGTGATGCAAGAACGAGTCGAAACTCTGGATGCAGAGATGAGCTTGGAAGAAGCAATGCAGTCCTTTGCTCGTTCCCATCATCGCGGTTTTCCTGTGGTAGAAGATAACAAGTTAGTAGGGATTGTGACGCAATCAGATTTACTAAAAATCCGCGCTCGCAATTTAGCCAATGATATTTTCTTAAAAGAAATTATGACACCTGTGCCGATAACGGTAACACCGACTCACACTTTGGGCAATGTGTTGTATTTACTCGACCGTTATCAAATCAGTCGCTTACCAGTGGTGAATGGACGGAAACTGATCGGGATTATTACCCGTGCAGATATTATTCGGGCGGAAGCAGATCATCTCAATTGTGGAAATGGAACTCCTAAGCTGCAACCAGAACCTTCATACATAGTTTACCAAACGCGATCGCCCAGCACTGGCAGTGGTAGATTATTAGTGCCAGTAGCTAATCCCGAAACCGCAGGTATTTTGTTACTTATGGCAGCAGCTATTGCCCGCGATCGCCATTATGAAATAGATTGCGTACAAGTTATGCTGATACCCCGCCACAGTTCCCCATCAGAAACACAGGTAAGAACAGCAAAAAGTCGCCGCTTGCTAAGACAGGCAGAAGTCTTAGCAAAAAAGTGGAAAATTCCCTTGCACACGCAGATTCGAGTTACCCACGATGTCTCCCAGGCAATTTTAGAGACAATCAACGAGCAACACATCGACCTAATTTTAATGGGATGGAAAGGTAGCACATCTACCCCTGGTAGGATTTTTGGCAGCGTTGTAGACACCATAATTCGCCAAGCCACCTGCGAAGTAGTTTTAGTAAAATTAGGCAAAACTCAATACTCATCGGGAGCATCCCCCCCTCCCCACTTCAACAGCTGGCTAGTCCCAATGGCTGGTGGCCCCAATTCCTCGCTAGCGATTAAATTGTTACCTGCTTTAATTACATTGGGAAACAATCCGCAAATTCGCTTAACACAGGTGTTTACGCCTTCTGAACACAAGCCGGATATGTCAGTTTTAGAACAAGCCATCGGCCATTTGATGCGGCGGCGAAAATTATCCAGTACTGTAGTTGCGCTCCCAGTGCAAGCTGATTCAGTCGCTGAAGGTGTGATTAACCTAGTTAAAACCGAAGGTTACGATGTTGTAGTTTTGGGGGCTTCCGGCGAAGGATTGTTGCACCAGGCGATTCAAGGTAATATTCCTGAAGCGATCGCATCTGGCGTAGAAAGTACAGTAATTTTAGTCAGAGGTGCAATTAATAAGTAAACTAATGATAAAATATACCGATAATCAAAGTAAGAATTATTGGTATTAAGATTGGAATCGCTACAATAAGTCCCCACTTACCAAACTTAATTTCCTCACCCTCGGATTTTAGAAATGCAATCCAACCGACAACTCCCATTAAAACCCAAATAAACCCAAAGGAAAGAAATATAACAAATACTGAATCTTCCATTTTTATTTATTTTTACTTGCTGCAAAAATTTTTGCACTTTTTAGTGAATCGGCTGCCAAATCTTGAGAATGTTTTCACCACTTCCACCACCCGCAATAGTTTGTCCATTGGGGCTAATAGCGATCGCATAAATATATCCAGAACCCGTCTCTAAAGTGCGAATTTCCTTGCCTGTTAACGGATTCCACAGTTTAATTGTCTTGTCACTACTACCACTGACAAGGGTAAGTCCATTTTGAGTTCCACTGGGCAAAAAGGCAACAGAATTAACCTTATCTTTATGTCCCTTTAAAGTGCGGATTTCCTTTCCTGTATTTAGATTCCACAATTTAATTGTTTTGTCTTTACTTCCACTAGCAAGGGTGACACCATCAGGCGCAAAAGCAACTGAAAGAATCGACTCTGCATTTCCTTTTAAAGTGCGGATTTCCTTTCCTGTATTTAGATTCCACAATTTAATTGTCTTATCCCAGCTACCACTAGCCAGAGTTTTACCATCAAGACTAAAAGCCACAGATGGAACACCATCAGTATGTCCCTCTAAAGTACGGATTAACTTTCCTGTCTCCAGATTCCACAGTTTGATTTTCATATCCTTACTAGCAGTACCACTAGCAAGAGTTTTGCCATCAGGACTGAAAGCTACAGAAGTAACTCCGTCGGTATTTCCCTCTAAGGTGCGGACTAACTTTCCTGTCTCCACATTCCACAGTTTGATTGTCTTGTCCGCACTACCACTAGCAAGGATTTTACTATTAGGACTGAAAGCTACAGTCCAAATCCAATTGGAATGTCCTTCTAAAGTGTGGATTTCCTCTCCACTAGCCAGGTTCCATAACTTGATTGTCTTATCATCACTGGCACTACTAAGGGTTTTACCATCAGGACTGAAAGCTACGGAATTCACATCGCTGGAATGCCCCTTCAGAGCTTTGGGTAGAAAATCGCTTGGGGGCAAAGAAATAGACGGAGGAATAGACGGAGAAGGAGAATTAGGCAAAGAAGGAGAATTAGACGGAGAAGGAGAATTAGGCGGAGAATATTCGCTCATTGCATGGGGACGAGTCTGGAAATACCAAACTCCCCCCAATCCCAATACCAAAATGCTAGAAATTAACAGCAGTTGATTTTTTAACGTGTTATTTAGTTTTAATAAAACTGGCCTTTTGTTTGCTTGGCTAGCTGTAAATGTTGGTGTAAGTAGAGTTATAGGCACTGATGACAATGGTGATAGCCCAGGTGTCAAGTCAGCGACGACTTCATCAGCCGATTGGTAACGCTTTTGGATGTCTAGTTGTAACAGCTTATCCAAAATTTTACCCAACTCTATAGACACAGAAACCCCGTCCTTACCTGGACTGATTAAATATTGTCGCCAAGATGCAACCCAACTATAGCCTTGTTGTACCCACAGTTGAGATGGGCGAACCCCAGTCAGTAGATGAAAACAAGTCGCCCCTAAACTGAATAAATCACTGGCTGGGTAAGCTTTGCCATCTTGCATCTGTTCAAGTGCAGTATAACCGTGTGAGCCAATAACAGTGCCCATTTTAGTCTGCACTGTTACCGTCAGCTGCTTAGAGGCTCCAAAATCGATTAGCACTAATCGCCCGTCACTTTGACGACGAATAATATTTTGTGGTTTGATATCCCGATGAATCACTCCCCGCACATGGATAAACTTCAGCACAGGCAGTAAATCTAGCAAAAGTTCACGAATCTCTGTTTCGCTATAGCTTCGGTGCGTCTCCCATTCTTTAAGTAAGTTTTGCCCATTGATAAATTGCTGCACTAAAAATAGATAGCCATTTTGCTCAAAATAAGCCAATAAAGTTGGAATTTGCGGATGTTCGGCGAGTTCTTGGAGTCGGCTTGCTTCTTGTTTAAATAGCTCAATGGCCTTTGTTAGTGGCCCAGTTCCCTGAAGTTTTGGTGCGAATTGCTTAACAACACAGCATTCATTCAGCTTGTGTACATCTTTTGCCAAATAGGTTCTACCAAATCCGCCCTCATCTGACAACACTTGAGTGGGACGATAGCGACCTCCCAGCAGAGGTATTAATTCTACTCTACAACTGTGGCAATAGTTGTTTTTATCAGGATTTAGGGGTTTTTGGCAATCGGGATTCACACAACAGAGCATACTGGGAATCCATTTCAAAGGGAGTATATATTCATCTTAAGTCATGCAGTATTCTCTCGTTAGTTAATATCACTGAAATCCTATACAAATCCCCGATTTCCTTACCTCATCAGGTATTGAAGAATTTAAATAATTTGAAAAAAGTTGTGCTTGAGAGATGCCTTTTGAAGAATTGATTAGCGCAAATCCAACAATAATATAATACTTACGCATTGATAGGAAATACCAAATATGGATGATTTTAAAAATCACATTTGTAGTATGAGTAATCGCTTTGCGTCTAATTTGCGGGTAATTCTTATTCTCTTTCGGATTTGACACTCCCTGCAGCTATTGCTGAGGGGATTCTAATTTCATCCTAGTTACTTGATCTACCAGGGTTTCGCCAAGTAGAGTAGAGGTTATATAGGACTCATATTTGATTTCTGAAAAAACTCAGTACACCTCTAACTCCCTTCTTTTCTGTTCCCTGTTCCCTATTCCCTATTCCCTCCCTACACAAGTATGTTCATTAATCAAATCGGATTCCTATACCAATTTAATGTGAAGTTGCACATATTTCGATCCCCCTAAATCCACGCCACTTGCTTCACTTGGGGAGCCACTGCGGTCTTGGGGAGCCACTGCGGTCTTGGGGGTTTCCCCCATGAGCAAGTGGCGTGGTTTCCCCCATGAGCGACTGGCGTTGGAAACCCTCCCGCAGCGCTGGTTCACCATTTCAAATGGCGCAAAAGCCTGGAATACAATTCTTTTGACTTTTGACTTCCGCCGCGCTGTACTAGTCCATTAGCGTTACTTCGAGAATGCTCTTCCCTAGAAGAAGCAAGATTCAGAATAATTATTGCTGTATTAGTGATTCGCACTACTTTTCAACATACCTATACACACATCAATCAGTAGATAGTACAGGGGATAGCCTAGATAAGGTTTGAAAAATAGCCTCTTTTTTACTAAATTTTCTCAATTTGGATCTCACAATCTGCTCCCACAGTAATGATGCTATTTTCTGGAAAAGCATTCCAGTTACCTATAAATAGAGGTTCGGACGCAATAATTACAGAATTTGAAAAAGTCGGATCGTCTCGAATCCAATAAAGAGATGGAGCCGGAGAAGTTGTAGCAAATCGAGAAGCTATCAGGCGATGTCCGTCACTAAAGATTATATTGATTGAGGCTTCTACTTGATAGCGCTTTGCCATCTCTAATAGTGTTAACAATGTAGTACGTAAAGCATACTCTGGAGGTCGATGTTTGTTAATTTGACTTTGTGAAAGTAACAATGCAAAAATATGTTCAGAGTCAGTATTGCCATTAATTTTTTCGTAAAAATCTTGAGTTAAAGTGCTGCGGATTTTTCTGTGTAATGTTTTGCGGAAATTTTCAATTCTTCCATTGTGAATAAATAGCTGTTGTTGATGTTTAAAGGGCTGACAATTAGCAAAATCTACAGCTTGTTCGGATGTAGCACTGCGGACATAAGCAAGTACACACTTGGATTCAACGTAACGGCTGAGACTGGGTAAGTTTATGTCATTCCAAATAGGTAGGGTATTTTTGTAGGTAAATGGTTCGATATCTTTTTGGCTATGATACCAACCCACACCAAAACCATCTGCATTTACTACCCCAGAAGTCATTTCGCGGGGTTTATAACTCTGAACTATGAGTGAGTGTTCTGGTTTATACAAAAGATGCTCTAAAGAAACAGGC
Source organism: Nostoc sp. NMS2 (assembly GCF_017115105.1). GTDB lineage: Bacteria > Cyanobacteriota > Cyanobacteriia > Cyanobacteriales > Nostocaceae > Nostoc. The sequence continues at coordinate 2,435 of NZ_JABXKH010000049.1, read as the reverse complement.
GAACCAAGGTAAGCAAGTAAACGGCACATGATGAATATTCCACCTTCTATTAACACAATTATTGGGCAACAGCCTTACCCGCTTTTATTCGCCATCATTAGTGGTTCCCACTTATATGGTTTTCCGTCTCCTGATTCTGATTATGACTTGCGTGGGGTGCATATTTTACCAGTTGAAGAAGTTGTAGGATTAGAAACTGGGAATGAAACTATTGAAGTTTCAGAATTTCGGGAAGCTTTAGAAATTGATTTAGTAACTCATGATGTCAAAAAATTCTTTTTAATGCTGCTTAAAAAAAATGGCTACGTGTTAGAACAACTATACTCACCTTTAGCATTAATAACTTCACCCGAACATGAGGAATTAAAATTTATTGCCAAAGGTTGTATTACCCGTCATCATTATTACCATTATATTGGTTTTGCGGCAACACAATGGAAACTTTTTGAAAAAGAACACACATATCGATTAAAGCCCTTGCTTTATGTTTATCGAGTTTTATTGACTGGAATTTATTTGATGCAAACAGGTATAGTTGAAGCTAATCTCATTAAATTAAATGAGGTTTTCAATTTACCATATATTCATGATTTAATTGCCCAAAAGCTAGCAGGTAAAGAAAAATCTGTTGTGTCAAATGTGAATGTAGATTTTCATCAAATAGAATATGACCGTCTGCGTAATAAGTTGCAGGAAGCATACGAATCTAGTCTATTACCTGAAGTACCTTCAGCGAATGCGGCTTTGCATAATTTGCTGGTACGCCTGAGAGCTAATGTAAAATTACGGGAATAAGTTTTATTTTTAAATCCTATTTGAAAATTTTCTTGTTGCTTTCAAGACTTCCAACTAAAAAAATCAGACTTACGCAAAACTACACGCTGTAGGGGCAATTCATGAATTGCCCCTACCTGAGAATCATGGTTTCGGCTATTGTTTGCGTAAGTCCTGAATAAATATCCAATTTGTAGGGATTAGATAAAAGGAGGTAACACACTGTAATATGTGAACTAAAAGCACCCTAAAAATATCGGATAATTTATTTTTGGGTATATCGCCTTACAGAAAACCTCAAAAAAAGCGATCGCTTGTAATTATAGTGTTAGGTTCGCGTCTGCCACGATTTTGGATCTCTGCGACCATGAAAATTGCCGTCACTATTACTCGACTCGACACAATCCGATAGTACACAGCATAGGGAAATCGTCGCACTACTGCTCGTCGAATATCACCGTAGACAGTTACATAGGATTCTGGCATCTGAGAAATTCGATTCACCGTTTCGTCTACACAGTCTAAAAACTCGTCACCCAGACCAGGTTTCTGACTCTCGTACCAACTGTGTGCATCATTGAGTTCTTCTCGAACCTCTGGACGAAACACCAGGACATAATTCATTGCTGCCCCTTAATTGATGCTTTGATTTCCTCCCAAGTCAGCACATTATCTGGATTTGAATTATAGTCAGAAGTTCGACGATCAAGCTCTCGCTTTTGTGCATCGGTTAAATCAGGGTAAACTTGCTCCACAGCGATGGTATCCCAAATTGCCTGTACAAGACGGATTCTATCTTCAATACTGAGAGTTGCGATTTCGTTCAAAGTAGCTGTGATATCCATGCTGATTAACTTGGAGTGAGGAAGCAAATGGTACACCTTAAATATAGCGGACAAGATTTTGTCCATCAAATTGAACGCTGTATCTAGCTTTGATGGCCAACAGAGCGATGTCTACGACGGTCACTGAGCGAAGTCGAAGTGCGGGTTACGCCTACGCTTTGCAGAAAACCTCAAAAACAATGCGATCGCATTTTGTCCAAGAGTGAGCGATAACCTTAGAGCAAATTGCCCAAGCCCTTGGGTCAAGAGTAAGCAGTCTTACCCGCAAATAGCTGCCGCTAACCTGTCTTATTTTTCTACATCCAGTCAAAAATCAAATAAATGCAGAAGGCAATGTAAACCAGAGATGGAAAGTACTCATCCGAGAAGTATTGGCTCACCGAAGAAGCTCCGGGGCAGGGGGCTCTTAGCTGGGGGAGCAAGCCCTGCCCAGGAGCCGTGGAGCGGGGCGGAACATGGGTATGAAGCCCCACCCTTCTAGGGCGCTCTTACTCGGGCGGAGTACAAGCTCCGTCTCCAGTTTTCCCCCTTGCTCCCTGCCCCCGCTCCCCTGCCTCTGTTGACCTCTCATCTGTTGACTTTTCAATCTACTGAGTCTATATCTGAGCGCAATTCCATACCAAATATTTGTATTTTTAACCTTTTGCTAGCTGTTTCTTAAACTTATCGGGATAGGTTGAAGTTGATAAGTACGAATTAATACTAATAAAGTATGTAGCTATTTTTTGCTATTTACTTCGGTCTTTCATGCTGATCTTGTCTTAAACCACGTCTATCTTGAAACCTGTAGTTCAACTCTAATGAATAAGGATTTGC
>NZ_JABXKH010000025.1:50287-56227 GCF_017115105.1 Nostoc sp. NMS2 | reverse complement strand
TTTCTATCCGTATTATCCCGCAGTCTTTTTCAGAAATCAAATATGATTCCTATATCAGTAAGCATTGTAAGTCTCTGCCATAACTAACTGTTTAATATCAAACGAGCCTCTGGCTTGACCGCGCAAAGTTGGTCAGCAGTAGAGCTTTATTTGCTTAGTTTTTTGCCATAAAGCAGAGAGAGACGTACATAATCCACGTTTGTTCTATGTTCATCTCGTCAATTGGCAAAGATATTGTTAAGCTAATCAGCATTCAAGTTGCATAATCAGGGCGAGCAGGATGCCCACCCCACAAGATATTGAGAAAATTTTAATATGCAAATTAGATGTCTTTTAGTTTAATAGGTAATTGGTAATTGGAGAAAAGCTATACCTAATTACCCATCATTCATTACCGACTTTCCGCCTGAGTTGACACTGTTAATACTTGCGGTGGTGTGGCATCTGGTGGATAGAGAAAGTCTACTTCTACTAAGGAGCGATCGCCAGCTTTCATATTTAATGAAACTAAAGGTTCCCCTGGTTGACCTCTCTTTTGCACTAAATGCACAAACTGAGTTTGCGGCTGATTTTGCTCATCTTTGTAACGTACCCGCACTGTCCCTCGGAAAAATACTTCACGGGCTGGTGTACTCAGAAAGCGTAACCCTGGTTTGACTAACTGATTTTCCTTCAGTGGGGTTTGTATGGATACACTCACAGTTTGACGACTTTGAGTATTGTTGTATAGCGGCAACTTGAGATTATATTGAATCCCATAGTTGCCATGAGCGCGATATGCGGTGTCAGGATAGCGCACCAGCATAGGCGAACTTTGAATTTGACCAGTTCCTAATGTACCGCCATGTAGGGTACTCAGGGCGTAGGAAAACACTTGACCAGGCTGGGGAATAGTTAGATATCTGGCTTTAGGATTATCTACTAATAAGGCTCTCCAGCGTGAACCACTAGCCACTCCAGCAACACGCCCATAAATTCTTGGCTTGCCAGTTTCCTCTAAGGGAGTGGGGGTTTTATCTCGTGGCCCAGCTAAATCACCATTATCTAGTAAATTCTGCCACTCTTCTAAAGTTGGCGATCGCTCACTGCCATCAGGATTCACCCGTGCAAACATCGCTAGGCTAGCTGCATAGACAGTGCCATTACTTTGCAGTCGGATCAATGTAGACCGACCATTCAGAGGCGGTGTCAATCCCTGCACAGGAATTGGTAAATTTAGTAACATCCGACTTTGCTTTGGTGGAATCTCAATTTGGGCAGGGAAAATCTCTTGTCGTCGTCCCATCAGCACATCAGACATGACGCGATCGCCAGGTCCTGCAAAAATTGTCCCTAAAGGATTTGGGCTAAAGGATGGTAACTGAATAAATGGTGCATCCGGTTGACTCAAATAACTCGCCCCCTGCCAAATATTTACCTTTACTGCTTCCGAACCAGGGTTGTGCAAAATTATTCCTAAATAGAGCGACCGCAAATTCTCTGGTGGTTCAGCCCTAGCAACGTGATGGGCAAAAATATCAAATCGTCCCCGAAAGGGAAAATTCAGATGCGCTGTTGGCACTTTTTTGCCATCTGGTGGAAAAGTGGAGAGTAAAATTCCTTCTTTCAACACCAATTCTGGACTATTACTGTTAAAAGTTGGCACTGTATCCAATTGACCTGGCAAAGGACGTACTTCTTGTGGTTGTACGACTTCTTCAGGTGGTGGCGTGGTAGGAGTTGATTGAGCTATTGGGAAAATTAGTAACAATGGCAACATATACTTAGATATTTCTTTCACCATACAGACATTAACAACTTGATGAAAGTGCCAGTTTGTTAATAATTAATACGAAATCTCCCAGAAGTCCCATCAAATTTTCTTGATTTAGAACCGGAACGTGGGTAAAAATACAACGGGTCGTGAGTTGATTTTCGCTTAAGTAGTCCAACACTGAATAGTAAAGACAAATTTAGCGCAGTCGTGGCTAATCTCAATTGCCGATGCTGCCGCCACGAATTTTTCTAAATCAACTTCTGTTTGTAAAACAATTTCTCTACAGCTAGCAACCGCTTCCACACTTAATTGTGTAAGGATTGCAGCCTGACCACAACAGATAATTTAATCAGGTTGAATTGCATTGATTTTTTCCATTACCTGAGTTTTGGCAAGTTGCATATCTACGGGTAACAGGCGTAAAAAACTTCAGTCATCTGGTATCAGATCGAGTTTGGTAACTTCAAGTAATAAATCATCTGAAGAATTTGACTATTGATCTTTTCGGCAAATGTCAAAATAAGTTAATAGAATTCTTTGCTTCATAACAAATATTATTTAGAATAGAAAAACCCTCCATTAATAAATTTACAAGGAGCAGGTAAATGCCAGTAATTGCGGTCGTAGACTACGAGATGGGAAATTTGCACTCAGTCTGTAAAGGCTTGGAAAAAGCTGGGGCAACTCCTAATGTTACTTATTCTCCAAAGGAATTAGAGCAGGCAGATGCAATAGTTCTGCCGGGAGTGGGAGCATTTGATCCAGCAGTGCAACACCTGCGAGCGCGTGGTTTAGAACAACCTATTAAAGAAGCGATCGCATCTGGTAAACCTTTTTTGGGAATTTGTTTAGGATTGCAAATTCTCTTTGAATCAAGTGCAGAAGGTACCCAACCAGGACTAGGAATTATCAAAGGAAAAGTGCGCCGATTTCGTCCAGAACCTGACATCACTATTCCTCACATGGGTTGGAATCAGCTGGAAATGACTCAGGCAAAAAGTATTTTGTGGGAGCATTTGCCGTCCGATCCTTGGGTATATTTTGTCCATTCTTACTATGTTGACCCAATAGACCCACTAATCCGTGCAGCAACCATCACCCACGGGACTCAAACCGTCACAGCTGCGATCGCTCACGAAAACCTGATGGCAGTGCAATTTCACCCCGAAAAATCCTCTAACATCGGATTGCAAATCCTCTCTAATTTTGTTGCTCAAGTCCGCGAAAAAATTCCTGCCTAATCTATTTTTGTCATTTGTTCTTTGTCTTTTGTCTAAAATTAATACTTCGGCTCCTTTCGACTTCGCTCAAGGCAAGTCGCTCAGTACAAGTGACCAATGACTAATGACTAATGACCAATGACTAATAACCAATGAGCCTGAGAATTTACGGTAATCGCCAGCTAAAAACTTTACCAGGGAAAGAAACTAGACCTACCAGTGCGCGGGTAAGGGAGGCAGTCTTTAATATTTGGCAGGGAGAAATTGCAGGTTGTCGCTGGCTAGATTTGTGCGCCGGTACTGGTTCAATGGGCGCAGAGGCTTTGTGTAGAGGAGCCAGCCTAGTAGTGGGAATTGAACAATCGAGCCGAGCCTGTGCCACCATCCAACAAAATTGGCAGCAGGTAGCTAATGTCGAAGAGCAAGAATTTCGGGTGTTGCGGGGAGATATTACGCAGCAGTTAAAGACTTTATCAGGCAAGCAATTCGATAGAATTTACTTTGATCCACCTTATGCCAGTGGATTGTTCCAACCAGTATTAGAAGCGATCGCTCACTATCAACTTTTAGATCCTAGTGGCGAAATCGCAGTTGAACACGCCTCACAAGGTTGGACACCGCTAGAAATTCCCTCTTGGGAAATTTGCCGCGAGAAGGTTTACGGCAACACATCACTTACTTTCTACAGAATTGGGCAATGAGAGGACAGAAGAGTGGGGATTGGGCATTGGGGATTGGGCATTGGGTACAAGAAGCGGAGGGGCAGAGGGGAAAAACTTACTGCAATTTCTCCCCTGCTCCCTCATCCCCTACTCAAAATTCAGCACTCCCTCAACCGCCCAACTGATTGGGGCGCTTGTATTGCTTATAGGCAGCGTAAAACAGTCCGGCAAGGGTGACGAAAACTAGACCAAGGACAATACCTGATAACAGGGGTTCAACCACTGGAAATCTCCTCTTTGTAATTATTAAATATTCGTTGCCTGTTTTTGATTTTACCAAATTTAGTATGAATCCTGCGTCCTATAGACTTTTTGCAGGGCAACTGCTCATAAAGAAATAGTCTTTTGTGCTTGCAGACACGATCAAGAACTTTTAAGCTATGTGTAGGAAAAGAAAACTTTTTAGCACACCTAGACTTTCACCGCAAACCTTTTGGATAACCAGATTACCAAACCTGAAATTTTGATTCAGCGCATCGTTTTATTGACGCTGGCCATACTGCTATCAGTCCCTTTGGGCTTTTTTGGTGTTCAGTTGGTTCAAGCCTCAGATCCTTATGTCAAGAGTGTTTTATCTATAACAGGAAACCCAGTTCAAGGACACGCGATCTTTCAAATTAACTGTGCTGGTTGTCATGGTTTGGAAGCAGACGGGCGAGTAGGGCCAAGTTTGCAAGCTGTTTCTAAGCATAAATCTCAATATGGATTGATTCACCAGGTAATCAGTGGCGAAACCCCGCCAATGCCCAAATTCCAGCCTAGCACCCAAGAAATGGCGGATCTTTTGAGCTATTTAGAATCGTTATAGAGAGTGAACTACCCCAACTTACCGAGTACGGTTGAAGTTGGGGCTTCTGTAATCACAGGGGAGTGCCTAAACTTAGACTTTCGTCCGAGATTAGGGCTTACCTCCCCTCCTACAGCAGAGACGGCTGAACATAGGAGCCTTTATCCAAACGCCGTAATACCCCATCCGTCTATAGCTCAGGGGATGTAAGGCGGCGATTGACGATTACATCTGTAATTAATTTTTACCACAGGTAAGACAGAGGACAGATGTATGAGTAAGTGTTTTGCAGAGGGATGTAAATGCGGCGGTGAATATTCTAAATCTTGCAAAAGCTACAGTCGGGCAGACTGGAAGTAACGCTACAGGACTAGCAACCTCTACTCTACTTGGGGAAACCCTGGTAGAGCAAGTAGCTAGGAGGAATGTAGAATCCCCACCTTCAATGTACTCATAAGGTGGGGAGTGTCAATTATTGAATTTTTGATAAGCTTTCCTCAAATAATAATTATTTAGCCGTAATATTACCATCACTGCTAATAAATAAAAATTACATGACAGATTTAGTCGGGTGCTGTCTGTGCAGATTTCCATTACAGGAGTAATGGAAGCAGTTTTGTCCTGTCAAAAATTATTAATGAATTCAAAACTTTTGTATGGAAAGTTTTCTGCCCCGCAGTAATACCAATTCACAATTCGCAATTCGCAATTAAAAAAATTAGATACAGCAAGGCTTTCAGGGTTTACATCTGTTTCATTATTTTAGTGAATTGGTATAACGCCATGCCCTTTTCCAGTGTGCCCAAACTGGAGATGGCTTACTTACTCACCACACTTTGTTTCTTGGCTGCAAAGCCAGCTTCTGAGTCTTGCTTTCACTACCTATCAAACCAATCGGCTGCAATTTTCAAGGGCGAGTAGTTGCTCACGAGCGATTGTTTGACAAACCAATGGGCATGTATGCATTTAATAACAGCTTATATGTTAGCACACGCGATCGAATTTGGCGGTTTGAGAATTTACTTGCACTAGGGGAAATATATCAGGAAAGCATGGAAGAGGCGATCGCTGCCGATGGTACAGCCGACTTCCAATCTGCCAGTGATGCTGTGATTGAGATTACCGGGTTTAGCAGTAATTTGACGAATTTGGCGATCGCTTAAGCACGATAGTGCCGTACCCCTACTGGATCAAGGTTTTGGTGAAATGGTATAAGGGCGCACCAATCCAACTCTCAACAAACCAGAGAAGGCAGGGCAACTTCAACACAAGCTTTTTAAACCTTTTCCCTACCCAGGGAGAAGTTTAGAAAAGGGGAGAGACCAAGAACATCAAATCTTAGTCAATCCCAAATATCAACTCAAGAAAAACAACAAACACAATTATGGCAAATTCAACCTTCAACCTCTCGACCCTCAACGGCAGCAACGGCTTTATCATTAACGGCATCGCTGC
>NZ_JABXKH010000025.1:0-50277 GCF_017115105.1 Nostoc sp. NMS2 | reverse complement strand
TCAACCTCTCGACCCTCAACGGCAGCAACGGCTTTATCATTAACGGCATCGCTGCTGGTGACAGCTCAGGCGACTCAGTCAGCAGCGCCGGCGACATCAACGGCGACGGCATTGATGACCTGATTATCGGGGCATTAAGTGCCGACCCCAACGGCAGCTATTCCGGGCAGAGCTATGTGGTGTATGGCAACGTTGCCCCCCAACTCGACCTCAACGGCAGTACCGCCAATGGCATTGATTTCAACACCACTTTTACCGGCAGTTCCGTCTCCCTTGTCGATACCGACCTGAGTTTAGTTGACCGCAACTCAGCTAACCTAGTTGGGGCAACTGTCACCATTACTAACCTTGTTGATGGTGCCAATGAAATCCTCTCTGCCACCCCCACAGGCAGCATCACCGCCAACTATCAAAATGGGGTTCTAACTCTTTCTGGCACAGGTACGGTTGCCCAATATCAACAAGTCCTCCGCACTATTACTTACAACAATCCGGCAACTAGTCCCAACACCACTGCCCGCACAATTACCTTTGTTGTTGATGATGGTGCGGCTCACTCCAATACCAGTGCGGTAGCAACGACCACATTGGCATTTAATCTCAATCGTCCCCCAACAGGTTCACCCACTGCCACATTAAGCAACACAGCTGAAGATACTGCCATCAACATTACTGCGGCTAGCTTATTAGCAGGTTTCAGCGATCCGAATGGCGATACTCTTGCTGTTACTAATTTAACTGCCAATAACGGTACATTGGTCAATAACAATAATGGCACTTATACCTTCACCCCAACTCTCAACTTTAATGGTACTGTCACCCTCAACTACGGTGTCAGTGATGGCACTGCTACTTTAAGTGGACAAAGCAATACTTTCTCTGTCACTGCTGTTAACGATGCCCCCGTGGCTGGTACTGACTCTTTAACTGCCACCCAATTTATCCCCACCACTATTGCTGTGGGCACCCTACTTGCTAACGACAGCGATGTCGATACAGGCGATGTGTTGAAGATTACCGGGGTTAGCAATGCCGTCGGCGGCGCGGTAGCCTTGTTCAACAATTTCACTCCTGCCAATTCTGCTGATGATTTCGTCGTCTTTGTCCCCACCAACAGTGGTACAGGCAGCTTCAAATACACTCTGACTGATAATCAAGGCGGCACTACTTTAGGTAGTGTCAACCTGCTAATTGGCTCTAGCCAACTCGGTGGTAATGGCAAAGATTCCCTCAACGGTAATGACGGGCCTGATTTGCTCGATGGCGGTAATGGTAATGACACCCTGAATGGTGGCAAAGGTAATGATACGCTGATTGGCGGCAACGGCAACGACCTGCTCTTGGGTGGGTTGGGAAACGATCAACTGATTGGTGGCAACAGTGGTGATACCCTGACTGGTGGCGGGGGAGTCAACAAGTTTGCGATCTTCAGTTTGGCTGAGTCACAGCTGAGTAACTTTGACCGGATCACCGATTTGCAAATTGGCACTGATTTGATTGATGGGCCAAATGCTGTCAGCGCGGCAAACCTTGCCGAGTTGGGGGCGGTGTCTGCTTTAACCCAAACCGCAATCAGTGGTGTACTGACCAATAGTAGTTTTGTTGCCAACCGCGCTGCCACTTTTAGCTTTGGTAGCCGCACTTTCCTGGCACTGAATAATAGTACAGCCGGCTTCCAATCTAGTAGCGATGCTGTGATTGAGATTACTGGGTTTAGCGGTAGTTTAACGAATTTAGCGATTGTTTAAGTACATGGTAGGGGCACGACACTACCCATACGTGTCAACTTTGAGCTTCAAACGTTTGTCCCACATACATTTTACCCCCCTTAATCCCCCCGATGGATTGGCTACGGTGTATATACATCTTTCTAGAAAACCAAAATCGTTGTAGATCCCCCTAAATCCCTCTTAAAAAGGGGGACTTTAAGAGCCTTTTTGCCCCCCTTTTTAAGCTACCGTGTATACACAAGTCAGCAGACCTCTCCCCAAACCCCTCTCCGACGCGGAGAGGGGCTTTGAATCTTACTCCCCTTCCCTCGCAGGGAAGGGGCTGGGGGTTAGGTCTGGGAGCGCTTTGAGCAAAATAAGTCACTTGTGTGTACACGGTAGCTTTTTAAGGGGGGTTGGGGGGATCAAAAGCTTATGGGGCAACTCTCAACGTTAAAAAAATTGACTTTGGCAAAGAGTTTTAGCCTTAACTGAACCTATTGATCTATATTTCCAGAAGCGATCGCATCTAATTTCTTAGGATCAAGTATGATAATCGTCCCACCACGACGATAGGCAACTACTGACTTGAGACTTTTAATTAACCGCACACATTCTTCGTAAGTAATGCCGCTACTGCGAGCCATGCGATAATAAGATAATTTGACTTTTAAACACTCGCCTTGTGGACTTAATTCAGTTCCCGATTCGGCAGCAAAATATTGAATTAATCTGGCAAGGCGAACAATCGCTCTTTCAGAAACTAATCCGTGGACTGTTTCATGCAATTGCTGAATCCGACTGTTAAACACCATCAGCATTTGTAATGCAATTTCAGGGTTTTGTCCAATCGCTTTTAATAAAGCATCTTTCTCTATAGTGAGAATCTCACAATCAGATTCAGCAGTTACAGTTGCCGGGGAAATTCCATTGCCTAATAAAGCAGGAGCCGCAAAAATTTCCCCAGCCGCTAAAGTGCGGAGAATCGTTTCTTTCCCCGTCATTGCTATTTTGGTAACTTGAATTGCTCCACTGGCAACAGCATAGAGTTTTGTTGGTAAGACATCACCCTCATGGAGAATAATCTCTCCTTGGCGATGGCGTTGCACCTGAGTGTAAGGTTGCAAATTTACTTTGTCTGCTGTTTCTAAACCTGCAAACACAATAATTTGCGAAAGTTGTTCCAGGGATGCCTGCATGATTAGCCTGATATCGCAAAGGCTGGACGATGATGAATCCAAGGATTAGCTGCTTCTAATTGTGCTGCTAGATTGATGAGGGTAGCTTCAGCCGCAGGTTTACCAATTAGTTGCACACTTATGGGTAAACCCTTACTATCAAAGCCTACAGGAATTGCGATCGCAGGTTGTCCAGTTGCATTCGCAGGTGGACAAGGGGCAATCCACTCAATAATATTTTGGAATGTCTCTTCTGGACTCAGCGAAGCCCATTCTCCAACGCGGATAGGTGAATGGAGATAAACTGGCAATACCAGCACATCCACGGTATCGAAAAACGCCACAATCTGCCGTGCCACAATCTGCATTTGGGAAACTGCTTTGAGATAGTCAGCAACAGAACCTGTGCGGGCAAATAGCCAGCGATTTAATGGTTGCAAGGCTTCAACAGGAAGTCCTGACGCAGCTACCCCAGCTTGCCAAACAATTTGAAATGGTTCAACTAAACCGCTAAAATCTGGGGATTTCTGTTCAACGTGGTGGCCGAGTTGTTCTAATAACTGGACTGTTTGACGGACACCTTGCTGACAGTTAGCATCAGCTTCTCCCAAAGGAGAAATGTTAGTATCAAAGGCAATTCGCAAAGCACCCAATTTTGTCTGAGTGGCGGCGAGAAATGATGGTTCGGGATTTGGCAACCAGTAAGGATCGCCTGTGACATAGCCAGATATAGTATCTAAAAGGGCAGCAGCATCAGCAACAGTGCGGGCGATGGGGCCGTTTACGGCAATTCCAGCGAGGCGTTCGCCTATGGGTGCTTTACTTACTCTGCCCCTGGATGGTTTGAGTCCTACCAAACCACAACAAGCCGCAGGGCCACGAATTGAGCCACCGCCATCAGAACCTTGAGCGATCGCACATAATCCTGCTGCTACCGCCGCCGCCGCACCACCACTGGAACCGCCAGGGGTGTATTCTAAATTCCACGGATTTCTCGCTGGAGGAAAACCCGTAGGTTCACTGTATGGAAATGAACCTAGTTCGGAAGTGGCTGTTTTACCGAGAATAGTAAACCCAGCTTGCTTAATCCGCGTTACAACCCCATCATCATAGTCAGGGATATTGTTCAGCAATGCTGGATTTCCATAAGTACAGGTAATATCAGCTACAGCATTTAGGTCTTTAATGGAAATTGGCACACCAAAAAATGGCGGTAGTTCTGAGGTAGTTGTCAATAATTCTGTCTTGGCTTTGGCATCTGCGATCGCTAATTCTGCCGTCACTGTAAAATAACTTCCTAATTGGGGATTTAACTGGCCAATCCGTTCTAAATATATTTCTACCAACTCTAGGGGGGATACTTCCCGGCGACGAATTAATTGCGCCAACTCTAGTGCAGGGGTAAATACTAAATCAACTTCATTCATAAGTTAGTGAATGGGTAATTTTGTCTTTCTCTGGAATTTTTAAACTGAAATTGTTACTTTACCAGGATTTGCGGGAATTATACATTTTATAGATCCTAAGATTTGTCACTCAACTAGGATGCTCAGATGTGTGGTTATGTTCTTACTCAAGCTATTTTAATTGTTTCGCATAAACTTTCGACAAATCCCTAAGAGGTATTTATGGCTAACCTAGAAATAGTTATTAGTGAATTGCCAACACTAATTCATAATCTAAAACTGACTATTGGCGATTCTAATAAAATCATGGAACAAATTATCTTGATCAATAATGCTCAAGAAGAACTACGAAATATTAAAAAATTAATTGCTCAGGAATTGAGATTGGAGAACGTCAAAAATTCTGCGATCGCTACACTTCCTAGAATAGGGACTGTAGCTAGTGTTGGATTCATAGATCCCGCGATCGCAGAAAAATTTGGACATTCAAAAACTAAAATCTCATTAATTGATTTACAATCCAAAATCGATGACTGGATAGAATGGGGTTATTTTTTGCAAGCAATAGCTGCTGATATTCTCAGTGATAACTATTTGGTCAATCAACTAAACTTTGATATTAATCATCTCAGCCTATTTGCACAAATTCAGGTAATTTCTGAAAATTTAAAAATTAACTTGGCCTTTGAAAACTCTCATGTTTTAGAGAATCAAGTTCAAAAAATTATCAATTCTCAGCAGGAACTATTACAATTAAAGCAAAAGTTAAATTATGTTTTTGATACTATTAAAAATAGTCATAACCTATTAAACATTTTATTAGGTGTGTCTGCTTTTTGTGGTAAGTCTGGCTTTGCGTTAGAGTGGTTAGATGATGACCACGAATTAATTATATCAAGTGATAACAAATTTCAAGAATTGACCGATATTCTTAATGAATGTGATTGTCTCCAACAACAAGTTGCCGCTTTAATTCTCCAGGGTAATATTTTAAATGGACAGGCAGAAGAAGCACTAAAAAAGATTGAAGAAGAAAGTAGTAATAAACCAATTATTAGCCCGTATCTAGAGACAGTACCAAAATATTGGACACCAAAAATAGTCCGTTCGGCTTTGATTATAGCTTCAAGTTTATTAATCTTGGGTTTTGGTGGTTGGAAACTTAAGGAGCAAAGTCCAAAATGGCAGCAGATGAGTCTAAATTTAACTCAAGAAGCAAGTGCAAATGCTAATTTTAAATCTGCTCAAAAAATCGGTATGGAAGCTGCTTCTCTAGCTCAAAATCCGCCGCATCCTCTAAAAGTCTGGCAACAAGCACAAAACAAATGGCATCAGGCAATAAACTTATTAGATAGCATTCCTGATGAAACATCCGTTTATGCTCAGGCAGAGAAAAAATTAGCTTACTATCAAATTAACTATAAATCTATCAGTCAAAGAATCTTAGTAGAAAAGCAAGCCTTAGTAAACTTAGAATCAGCCCAAAAACTAGCAATAGAAGCTAATATTTTGGTAAATAGTTTACCTCATTCGCTACTAGTTCGGCAACAAGCAAAATATAAATGGGTGCAAGCAATCAATTTATTACAAGCTATTCCAGAGAAGACATCTGTCTCTGCACAAGCTAAAGAAATGCTTACTATTTATAAAATTAATTATGCCGCTAATAGTCAAAAATAGCTGTTCTAAATCATTTATTAAAAATTAGATTCCCGACTTCTTAAAGAAGTCGGGAATCTAGACACCGCGAATTTTTACAAGTCAGATAGAATTGCTATGTAGCGGTTCTCAATCAGATGAGATACATCCTTAAAAACCACAGCTATTTTATGGATAACTTATTGCATCATTGCTTTCTTTGCTATAGCAATCTATGTATTCAGAATTAATCCACCCCTCCCTACCTAAAATTTTATTGTTTGGGCTATTAGTAACACGCACGTTAACCCAAGGCGTTGGGCGACCTTGAAGTGATACAATATCTGGCTTGAGTAATGTAATATTGTTGGCATTGTCTAAACCTGCTATTGACTTTCCGCCAGGTGTGGCACGTAAAGCTAATTGCCCCGATTGCAACCTAGTTACTTCGCAGAGTGCAGGCTTAACCTGAGCTACATTGCCACTACATTTTAGACTGCTACTACGCATCCAACCTTCTAATCCTTTTTGTTTAGGACTATTTGCATCGATAACGCTAAATATTTATTAAACGAACCGCAAAGTACGCAATGAAAGAGGTTAGTAAGGGAATTAATTATTAAGTGCAAGTTTACAGAGAATTTGTATTAGGCACAATCTATCAATTGCACCTACGTCATTTTTACTCCTATGTCTTCTCAAAAATAAGTATGGCACTTACGTAAAGATACACAGACTCAGGGGCAATTCATGAATTGCCCCCACTAAAAATCAGAGTTTTGGCTATTGCGTAATTCCTGAGATAATTACACTTTAGAACGATCGGTTAAAATCTCATAGCCAGTCTCTGTTACCAACACTGTATGCTCAAACTGAGCCGACAAAGAATTATCTACAGTGACTGCTGTCCAACGGTCAGATAATGTCCGGGTGTGTCTAGAACCCGCATTTAAAATTGGCTCAATTGCCAGCGTCATCCCCGCACGGAGTTTAACATTGGGCATCTCGCGGGTACGGTAGTTGAAGACTGAAGGTTCTTCGTGCAAGTTACGACCAACACCGTGTCCAGTGAATTCTTCGACTATACTAAAACCGTTAGCTTTCACATGATCTTCAATTGCTCCAGCTAAGTCAAGCAGGTATACACCAGCCTTTACTTGTTCAATGCCCTTAAATAAAGCTTCTTCGGCTACGCGAATTAATTTAGCAGCTTCTTGGGTAACTTCACCGACAGCAATTGAAATGCAAGAATCACCATGAAAGCCTTGGTAATAAGCGCCAGTATCTACTTTTAATACATCCCCTACGCGAATCACTTTTTTGGGACTAGGAATGCCATGCACTGCTTCATTATTAATACTGGAGCAGATAGAACCTGGAAAACCGTGATATCCCTTAAAACTCGGTGTTGCACCCATTTCACGGATACGTTTTTCTGCGTGAGCGTCCAAATCAGCCGTTGTCATTCCTGGCTTTACTAGCTCGGAAATTTCTTTTAAGACAGTTGCCACAATTGCTGATGATTGTCGCATGATTTCAATTTCACGCAACGATTTAATTTCAATTCCTCGTCCCCTTTTTTTTGATGTTGCAGGCTGAGTTGTTTGAGAAAGTAAATTACTGAAAATGTTCATAGGATATTAATAATTACTGGTGGCTTTGCCGATGAAGTATGAATTCTTTCTCTAGATTACTTGAGAAATAATATCTATAATTTAAGTTATTTCAATCCCTGATAAGGATTATTGCAGTTTATTCACTAATGTATACAGAATAACATATTTACTTACTACTGATGTTTTTGAATTCAATCAAAATTTGTTGCACACTATAGGATTTAGTTCAATTATCTTTAATTGAAACACTAGACGGCTATTAAATACTAAGTCGAATAATTTTTAATTCCTAATGGCAATTTCTCCAGTCATCCCTGCTTCCCTATGTCCTGGTATTGAACAACGTAAGCCATAAGTCCCAGATTTTAAGGGCACAAATACCCATTCTGCCTCAGCATCCGGCTTGAGTTCTAGTTCGTGAATGGCTCCTTTAATTTCTACTTTGCCTGCTTGGACTTTTTGTGTCCAGATGCCATCGGCAAAGTCTTTAGCAGTAAAATAGTGCTTCAGTTGGCTGGGATTGGTAAGCCGGAGTTGATAGCGTTTGCCAGCCTCGAATTCCAGATGATTTGGCTCAAATTTGAGTTCGTTAGCCGAATTACCCAAGCTAATTGTAATTTCTGTAGCTGGTTGCTTAAGCAAATCACCAGACAAATTTGCCGCCATTGCTGGAGTCGCAGTGATGAAATTTAAGCTCAGGAGCAACGTTAATATTACGTAGCTCTGCCGTAATATTTGCAGCCAAGAAATATTGGGAAAAGCAAGAGATGTAATTACAATTTGGTATAAATGGTTGTAAATTTTCATTGGTAGTTCTCAAAAGGCAACGCTGATGAGCAGGAACAATTAATAAGACTTATGCAGTGAAAACCTGAAACCTCTATCCCCCCTAACCCCCCCTTAAAAAGGGGGGAATCTGAAAAGCCCCCTTTTTAAGGGGGTTGGAGGATCGCTTCTGCGTAAGTCCTAAATTAATAGGTAGGAGGAAAAACCGCTTTACCTATTCTTTATTATCCATGCCCAGTGCCCATCTCTACCTAATGCTTTTCTTTTGTAATACAGATGGCCCAGCAGTAACGACTACGATTTGATCTGGGTGGAGTAATTCACGAGCCGCTTGATTAACTTGCTCAAAGGTGACTTTCTGGATTTTGTCAGTAAAGGTATGCAATTCTAGTTTATCTAATCCATACACCTCATTCATCAAAATTCTATCTGTTAATTCTTCTGGGTTTGCCAGGGAAACGTTGTAGTTGCTGATGAGGGTGCGTTTAGCTGTTTCTACTTCTAGGGCAGTGACACCTTGTTGATGGATTTGCTGTAGTATTTGACGAGTACTAGCGATCGCTTGACTAGCATCTTCTGGACTAGTTTGCATTTCTATCAAAAATGTGCCTGCGTTCTTCCCAGCTTGGAAGTAGCTATAAATTCCATAGCTCAAACCTTGGCGATCGCGTACTTCTGCACCCAGTCTACTAGATAAGGTATCGCCTCCCAAAATCTGGTTCAATACTAAGGCTGCATGAAACCGAGGATCGTAACGGTTAATTCCTGTGTAACCCATATATGTCACTGCTTGGGCTTTACCTGGTAAAACTGGGTTGACACTGACGATTTTCTCCGGCATTGATACCGGAGGATATTTTAATGTGGGTGCTTGGCCACTAACTTCCCAGTTACCAAAATCATTTTGAATCAGCGATCGCACTTTGTCTAGATCAAAATCTCCCACCAGCGCTAGCACTGTCGTATCTGGACGATAATGTTTAGCTTTGAAATCGATCGCATCTTGGCGCTGAATCTGCTTTAAACTCTCCTCTGTGGGAAAAGTATGTAAGGGATGTTTTTTCGGATAAATTGACTGCACAAATATTCTTCTGGCTACTTCTGATGGCTCATCTAATTCCAGTTGCAGTTCAGTTAAAGTTTGTTGGCGATGTAATTCCAATTCTTGTGCGGGAAAGGTACTATTTTTCACAACATCTGCCAATATCTCCAGAATGACTGGCAAATCCCCTGTTAAACTATCACCCTCGATATGCACACCTTCACGATGGACTTCAAAGTTTAGACTCGCCCCTCGTTCTGCCAATATTTTGGCAATAGTTAAGACATCTTTACTCTTAGTACCATTTAGCAAATTATCTGCCACAAAAGCAGCCAATCCTGCTTTATCATCTGGATCAAATTCTGTCCCGGCTTGAATGTGGCCGCTCAGGGTAACGGTGGGAGTACTATTATCAGGTAACAGTAATATCCGCAGTCCGTTGGTAAGTTTAAATTCATCGGGTAACACTTGTGCGATCGCATCTGTAGCCAAATCCACAGGCGGTAAGTATTTCACCACCTCAGAAGGAAGCACAGGCACGCCAGGAGAGAAATTTTCTGTAGTTTGGGCTGAGTCTGGTTTGTCGCCAACTCCTGTTATCTGCTTTTGAGTTGGTTCAAAAAAGCCTACTGTCCGGGCTTCTTTTGTGAGGTATTTGTTAATCACAGCTACAATATCCGTCGGCTTCACCAGACGAACAGCAGCCAAATAGCGCTCTGTGTAGTGATAATCACCAACAGTTGTCTCATCATTGCCCAATCGCATTGCTTGAGAGGTGATATCCCGATTACTCAAAATCACATCTGCTGTTAATTGGGTTTTGGCTCGTTCTACTTCCTCAGTTGTCACGCCTTTTTCTGCTACATTAGCGATCGCGCTGCTCAACACTGAGTCAATTTTTTTCAAATCTTTTTTAGATCCAGTCGTTACTAACACCTCATACCAGCCAGATTCTCGCAAACTGGTAACAGATGCTGTCACTTCACTAGCTAAACCTGATTCCACCAATGCCTGATAAAGTCTAGAATTCCGTCCCTCTGTAAAAATGTAATCCATCACATCCAGCGCCGGCACATCTGGTTGATTCGCATCTGGTAGTGGATACACAACTTGTAACAGTCGCCCTGCTCCTGGTTCTCGCAATACTATGGGGGATGAGGGAGATGAGGGAGAAATAACTCCTAACCCCTGCTCCCTGCTCCCTGCTCCCTGCCCCCTGCCCCCTGCCCCCTGCCTCTTCGGTAGTTTGCCAAATACTTCTTTAATTGTTTCTAGGGTATTGGCGGTTTGAAAATCTCCAACAATTACTAAGACAGCATTATCGGGACTGTAAAAATTACGGTAATATTTCTGTACTTGCTCAACTTCAAATTTCTCGACATCAGCTTTAGTACCACCTACAGGCAACCCATAAGCATGATTAGGAAACACTGCCTGCATAACGGCGCGGTTGAGGCGATATTCTGGACTATTTTCGTAACCTTGCAACTCAGAAATTACTACTCGCTTTTCACTCGCTAGTTGTTCTGGCTCAATCTGAGAATTTTGCATTCTGTCTGCTTCCAGCACTAAGAGCGCTTTTAGCTTGTTACGTTCGACAGTACCGTAATATGCAGTTTGGTCATAGCTGGTGAAAGCATTGGAATCACTACCCAAAGCACTAAACAAACGCCCAAATTGAATCGGACGATTTTTCGTGCCTTTAAACATGAGGTGTTCCAACTGGTGGGCAATGCCATTCACACCTGGTTCTTCGTTGCGTGAGCCAACCTTGTACCACACCTGCACCGTCACCACTGGCGCAGTATGCACTTCCTTTGTTATGACAGTTAGACCATTCTCCAGCACTGTCTTATGGACGTTTTCTGTCAGTGTTGAGGGCATTATTCTTTTTGCTAGCAAGGTTGACTGGTATTTTTCTTTGTTAGATATGGCTGGATGTCGGCTATTAGCAGGTTGATCGCTCAACAAAAAAACCGCTACTAGCCATAAGCTTAAAATTAATAACGGCAAGGGATATTTATAAAATCTAGACAATCCATACATGTACTTAGCAATATCTGTAAATTAATTTACATAATTATTTTGGTGAGTGACCAGAGTTTAATGTGGCAAAAAAATCTGTTACCTCGGCAACAATACAGAAAAACAATATATTAGCAATAAAGGTAATAAAAAAGCTAAATTATGGCAGTTTTGCTAAAACCCGAATGAATTCTAGAGGTAAGCCATCAGTATCGGCGATGAAAGCCACTTCGTAAATGCGATCGCCTATTTGCTGTTGTGTCGGTTCTAAAAGTACCTTCAACGGTTGTAATTCTTCGGTTTGACTCTCAGCAGCAAGTAATACACGTTCTTGTAAATTTGTCAACCAGCTAGGTAAATCTGGTGTAATCTCAGTTAAATCGAACGAGAGATGATAGTAGCCCACATAATGCTCGTCAGCAAAAGCATCTGGGGCTGGCTTTGGCTCAGGAATTTGGATCAGTTCAATTCTGCCGCCCAATCCTTCCATCCAGCAAGCTAGGGTGTAGCCTGTAGTAAAGCGTTCCGAAATTGTAAACCCTAAATGTTCGTAGAAAGCGATCGCTCGATGAATATTCGCAGTCCGAATAGAAGCGTGATGCATAATTTGTTCTTTGTCCTTTGTCAGTTGTCAGTTGTCCTTTGTCCTTTGTTATTCACTAATGACAAATGACCAATGACAAATGAGAACTGACCATTACTCAAACAACCTGAAATAAGGGTAGCGTACAGGGACACCAGGCTCTTTTTCCAAGTCAAAATTAATCACTTCCCAACAGGCATCTTCTGAGGTATCGGGGCTAAACTCTACGGGTAAGCCGTATAGTCGAGCCGCAGTAACTTCTGGTTGTCCAGAACGCCAAGGTGTACTGCGTTCTAAATAGCCACTCATCAATTCCTGATAGCGGCGAGCAATAATCACTTTTGTGGCTCGATAACCTTGGGTATAGAGCTTATCTAATGCTTCGTGAATTTCAAACCGAATACCATCAGGATGAGTATGCTGCCTATACCATTCATTATTCCACCTCCGCCAATGACGGCCTGATTGCAAATGGATTAACTCTCCATTTTGAGGATTAGCTTCAAAAGCGCCATGACGCGGACACAAATAGGTATCTGTTAATGTCAGCGCCGGAATAGTCTGGCGACAATGGGGACACTGTATTTCCGGCCCAAACATCGGGTACTGAAAGCCTGGATTCATCATGAAGTGCGTACAAACATAATTTTGTCTTCACCAGCACTAGTGGATTGGATTATACACTTCGGCTCTACCACTTTGGGTTACTTGTTGACTACCGCACAGACATAGAGTTGCAGCAGTAACATTGTTCACTAGTGTTTTCCTCAGCGTAGAGGCTTGACGCTGTGATATCCTGGTCGTGCAACCAGCCTCAAAGGTTGGAGTTTCTCCAGTGTTCCTTGGTACCATTATTCATATTCTATCGTGTCTACCGCTTCTTACTGGACATCTCCTGATTTTTCTCAAGCTGCCTTCATCGCAGCCAATGCTGTTGTTATGGGTTCGGTAAATATAGCAGCAGGGGTGAGCATTTGGTATGGAGCAGTAGTTAGAGCAGATGTAGAACGGATTGAAATTGGCGAATGCACAAATATTCAAGATGGTGCAATTCTCCATGGCGATCCTGGTTTTCCGACAATTTTAGAAGATCATGTTACCGTAGGGCATCGCGCTGTGGTACATTCCGCTTACATTGAGCGTGGAAGTTTGATTGGCATTGGCGCGGTTATTTTAGACGGGGTACGAGTGGGTGCTGGTAGCATTATCGGTGCTGGCGCAGTGGTAACTAAAAATATACCGCCTTTGTCACTAGTTGTAGGTATTCCAGGCAAAGTGTTACGACAATTAACAGAGGCTGAAGCCGCAGAACTAATTGAACACGCTAAACGTTACCAAAAGTTAGCTTTAGTTCATGCTGGTAAGGGTACTGATCTAGGCTTTAGAAGTCTTAAGGAGTAGGGAGTGGTGCAGGGGAGCAGGGGGAGATGGGGGAGACAAGGGGGACAAGGGGACAAGGGGGAATTATTAAAATTAAGTCTCTTCCTTGTCTACCTTGTCTCTTCTCCATGCCCAATGCCCAATGCCCAATAATTTAAACATTCTTTACATATATATTGGGAAAAGTTACCCACTTCAGCTAAAAATAAAAATGAGAGTAGTTGACAAAACTTTAATTTCTACTTAAGAGAGGGGTTCTAGATATGGATATCGATTACCGTATAGCGCTTGTTTTAGCACCAGTTGTCATTGCTGCTAGCTGGGCAGTTTTTAATATTGGCGCTGCGGCTTTAAGACAAATTCAAGGCTTTTTAGATCGGGAAGCCTAAATTCGGCTTAATATCATCACTTTTGAACCGCCTGTTTCTATTTACAGAGACAGTCAGTTTTATCACGATTAATGGTGCATTGGGCACAAGAGGCAGAGGGGAAGGGAGCAGGTGAGCAGGGGGACAAGGGGGAATTATTGAACAAGTCTCTCCGTCTCCCCCCTCTCCCTTGTCTCTTCTTCATGCCCCCTGCCCCCTGCCCCCTGCCCCCTGCCCCCTGCCTCTTTCCTTGGATATTAATTCTGTAATACAACCCCTGCAACGCTTTGGTGTCCATCTGGGACTCGATCGCATTGTCAACTTATTGGCAAATCTCGGCAATCCTCATCACCAAGTCCCGGTAATTCATGTTGCTGGCACTAATGGTAAAGGTTCCGTCTGTGCCTATCTTTCCTCGGTACTTACTGAGGCTGGTTATCGCACAGGACGCTACACTTCCCCCCATTTAGTCGATTGGACGGAACGTATTTGTTTGAATGAACAGCCAATTTCCTCTGAGGAATTGAGCCAATTATTAGAAAAAGTCCAAGCGGCTATTCGGGCTGGTGACGATTCCGCAACTCAGTTTGAAGTAATTACGGCGGCTGCTTGGTTATATTTTGCCCAGCAGCAAGTAGATGTGGCTGTGGTAGAAGTCGGACTAGGAGGACGCTTAGATGCTACCAATGTCTGCTTGGAACCCATAGTTACTATCATCACTTCCATCAGCCGGGAACATTGGCAGCAACTTGGCCCCACTGTCGCGGACATTGCTAGAGAAAAAGCAGGTATTCTCAAACCTGGATGTCCTGTCGTGGTTGGGCAATTGCCACCGGATGCAGAAGAAGTTGTGCGATCGCGGGCTTTAGAATTAGAATGCCCAATTTTTACGCCTCAACCCGCCCGTCAAATCGCTACAGGATGGGCAGAATATCAAACACTTCAAAATTCTCAATTAATTAAATATCCTTTGCCGTTAGCTGGACAAATTCAATTAGCAAATTCAGCTTTGGCTTTAGCTGCTTTAGAAATTCTCCAACAACAAGGTTGGCATATTTCTGAAGAAACCATAATTAAGGGCATAGCAAAAACTCAATGGCCAGGGCGGCTGCAATGGACAACCTGGAACAACCATAAAATATTACTTGATGGCGCTCATAATACAGCTGCTGCCCAAGTTCTTCGCCAGTATGTTGATAGCTTAGACACAGTTAACCCCAAACCCGTCAATTGGGTGATGGGAATGTTTGCCGATAAGGATCATGCTGATATTTTTGCCGCCCTGCTACGGCCAGGCGATCGCCTTTTTTTAGTACCAATACCAGTAGAATCTTGGCCAGGTAGAACTTCTGCCGATCTAAACTCCTTAACAAACCTAGCTTATAGCCTCTGTCCCAAATTAAGCGATCGCCAAATCCATCCAGATTTATTCACAGCCCTAGAAGCCGCTACCACAGACGATTTAATCGTTGTATGTGGTTCCCTTTATCTAGTAGGTGATTTTTTATCAACCACCAATATAATTCGTAAATCATAATTACGAATTACGAATTACGAATTACGAATTACGAATTTACCTCTGATTCCACTCCTGCGCCGCATCTTCTACAGCTTTATCTACAGTCTTCTCCCCTAACATTGCTGCTTGCAAATTCTCATAAATTGCTTTTTGCAGTTTGTTGGAATCCTTCAAATTAGGGGTTAATATTTCTGCATGTTGTAGTTCTTTAGCACTCATAACTCGCGCTTTTTCTATTGTTGAAGCATTAGCTGGAACATCTTTAAAGTAACTATCAGACAATGCTTTGACTGTAGAAGGTAAGACATTTGCAGCTTTTGCAAAGGCTAATTGATTTTCGTCATTGGTGACAAATAACGCAAACTTCACAGCGCCATCTGGTTGTTTAGTGTCGCGGGGAATAACTATGTTCATTACAGCGACATTTTTCTTGCCTGTGTCACCAGTGAGTTGAGGTGCTATTCCCGAAGCTTGGGCGATTTTCGGGGCATTATTAGCGATCGTTTTCAGAAACTCTGGCCCAGAAGCTAGAAACACAGTTTCTCCAGATTGATATAAATCGATCGCGTGGCGATGTCCTTGTGTCAAAGCCTCTTTAGGCAGTAGCCCTTTTTTATACAAGTCTACCCAGTATTGAAAAGCTGCCTTACCTTGTGCTGAATTAAACGCTGCTTTCCCATCAGCATCTACTAAGGTGACTCCCATTTGCACGAAAGATTCCAGCACTTCACCGGAATCTTGCGGAACGAAAGTTACAAAAAAGGCATATTTGCCAGTCTTATCTTTAATTTGTTGTGCTGCTTGTGCTAATTCTGCGTAAGTTGCGGGTATCTTATTGATACCTGCCTGTTTTAGTAAATCAGTGTTATAAATGGTTAACCTTGTGGTGAGATACCAGGGAAATCCAAAACTCTTGCCATTAAGCGTACTGGCTTTCCAGATATTCGGTAGATAGGAGGAACGTATATCGTTTGAGACTTTTGCATCTAAATCTAACCAGGCATTTCGCCCTGCAAGTTGGGAAGCGAAACCCGGATTGAGGTTAACCACATCAGGTGGCGTTTTTGCTGAGACAGCTGTTAAAATTTTGTTCTCCATAGCTGCCCAAGGCACATCAACCCAGTTAATCTTTATACCTGGATTTTGCGATTCAAAATTCGCAATTAGGTTTTTGAAGTAGTCGGTAAATTGAGGTTGGAGTTGCATTGTCCAAAACTCAATAGTTACGCCTCCCGAATTCGCTTGTTTTGTATTTGTACTAACATTACCTGTGCTGCAACTTACAATCCAACTGGTTAATAAGCCAAGCAGTGCCAAAGCAAGAAGTTGTTGAAATTTTCGCAATTGAATCATTTTCCCAGTATTTTTACGCTTGATCAGTGTGAAAAGCTTAGACAGAATTGTCGAGATTATAGGCTAAATAAATTATGCGTAGAGACGTAATATATTACGTTTCTACCCACAACAAATTTAAATTTTCAATTTAGCAGTCCATCGGACACAACTGTGGTACAAAAACTCAATCGTCTATTTGGCAAATCGAATAAAGGGGTCGGCATTGAACTTGCTCCCGAACGGGTAAATGTAGTTCAGCTACGCAAACAGCGTCAAGGCTTGAAACTAGAAACCTTTACATCGGTAGCAGTTCCAGAAGGCGTAGTTACCGATGGTCAAATCACCGATCCCGCAGCAATGGCGCAATTAATCCAGCAGGCGCTAGCTGAAAGCAAAATCAAAACTACTCGTGTTGCCACCGGTGTACCAGGGCGAGATTCCATCGTTCGGATCATACCTGTGCCAACGGAGTTAGATGACAAAGAACTGCGAGAAATGGTGCTAAACCATGAAGCAGGTTTGTATTTACCCTATCCCCGTGAAGAAGCTGATGTAGATTATCAGAAACTTGACTACTTTGTAGATGAGGATGGCATTGAAAAAGTACATGTACTTCTAGTAGCCACTCGCAAGGAGATAACGGATACCTATATAAGTACATTCGAGCAGGCAGGACTACAAATTGATGTTTTAGAAATTAACAGTTTTGCCCTGATTCGGACTATTCGTGAGCAACTGCGACAATTTGGGCCGCAAGAAGCAGCAGTACTAGTTGATATAGAGTTTGACAGTACAGAAATCGCCATCATCGTTAACGGAGTACCGCAATTTTCGCGCACAGTCCCAATCGGGACTTATCAAATGCAAACTGCGTTAGCAAGGGCAATGAGCTTACCCACATCACGAGATATGGAACTGTTACACGGAATGATTATTCCCCCAACTCCCATAGATGGAGGGAAAACCGGTGTTACCGAAATCGATCCTGGTATGGCAGCCATCTTAAGAGTATTGGGAGAACTAACGGATGAACTGCGCCGTTCTATCGATTTTTACCTTAATCAAAGTGAAAATTTGGAGGTAGCGCAGATTTTATTAGCTGGGCCAGGAGGTGGACTCCAACAGCTAGATGAATTTTTTACCCAACGATTGAGCTTGCCAACTACCCAAATAGATCCAATAGGGTCTTTGTCGTTAGAAGTTGACACTGATAAATATCCGCAGGTACAACGCTCTGGCTTGGCGATTGTCCTTGGTTTAGGAATGCGGGAGGTGTAATACCAATTTTAGATTTTGGATTGTCTGTTTTGATAGTTACGCTGTTTGAGAATTCTCAAACCGTAAATATTTGTTCTTAGTTGGTGTGAGAAAATGTACAGTTTGGATGTTAACTTTCTTAAAGATCGCCCAGCATACCAGAAAAAACCTGAGAGAAAGGGAGGAATATCCCTAAACCTGCCTACGGGAAATTTGACACCAGTGTATGTGGGAGTTGCATTAGGTATAAGTCTTCCAGCTTTATTGGGAGTTAGTTGGTGGTTGTTGCAAGGAAAGATTGTTGAATTAGATGCTCAAATATCACAACTCGATCAGGAAAGCAAGAGATTAGATACAGAAATAGGAAATCTGAACAAAATCAAAGCCGAGACGAATGCAGTTAAAGGGGAAACCCAAGCTTTAGTTACTGTATTTGACCAGATTCGACCTTGGTCAGCAATGCTGCAAGATTTGCGCGATCGCATTCCAACGGCAGTGCAAATCGAAACCATCAGGCAAATCGCACCCATTGCGGTAGCGGCAGATCAGCCCCCAAACAATCCCGCCGGGGGATTAGAAATTACCGGATTGGCTCGTTCTTTTAACGATGTCAATGATTTTTTATTGAGTTTACAACAGTCTCGGTTCTTGAAGTCCACAGAAAGCAGAATTATAACGGCAACGTTAGTAGATCCTCCCGCAACACCAGGTGCAGCCCAACCTCCTAGTGGTGTAATAATTAAGCCACCCCAAGTAGTTAAATACACTATTCAATCTGCTATGAGCGACGTTCCAGCTTCAGAATTAATTCGGGAGTTGGAAAAAAAAGGCACAGTGGGTTTAGTGACTCGAATTCGTAGTATGCAACAAACAGGAGTCATTTCAAAATGACGCTGAGTGATGATTTAAATTTTGCTGAACAAGGTGGGGAATTCGATCAGGCAACACCATCACCCGTGCTATTTGGTATTGCCTTCACGCCAAAAATCATTGGCATCTTGGTAGGGGTAATTGGTTTAGCGGGAGCCGGTTATATATTCTTAAACCTACTGATGCCAGCTTGGGAAAGCTATCAGCAACAGCAAGCAAAAAGCTCTGAACTGCAAGGGCAAATTGAGCAAAAAAAAGCCAATATCAAACAGATTGACAAGGTTAAAGAAGAGCTAGCACAGGCAAAACAGCAAAAAATTCAGGTTTTAGGTTTATTTGCTAACGCGAAAACCTTAGATACATTGCTGTTAGATTTGAACCGCTTAGTTGAGTCTGGCAATACTCCAACTTCTATTAATGCAGTCAGAGCCAAACTGAAGAAATTTGTGCCAGTTTCCCAAAAACCAGAACCGATTATTGATGGTTCTCTAGGACTACAGGTTGACGGCAAGCTGCAACGCAGCACTATCAATGCCGAAATTACAGGAACTTATGAGCAAACACAATCGATAATTCGTAACATTGAGCGATTACAGCCTTTGTTAATAATTAAAGATTATCAAGCAACCTTGGCTCCACTAGAGTCAAGATCCCCATCAGACAAAACGCCGATGCGGGTAGGGCCAGCAGCGATTAATACATCATTCCAGCTACAAGTATTAATGCCACTTAGTCCTGAAGAAATAGCCGCAGCCGCAGCTAAAGCTACCCCGAAAAAGTAGTTAGAAATGAGTAGTTAAGAGTTTTGAATTAGTAATTATGAATTGTGAATTGTGAGTTAGGAGTTATCATTCCTAACTATTCACTCATAACTTCTTACTTTTAACTAACTACTCAAAAGTTTTTGTAAACAAGGTTTTATTAGGTGAGGAATGAACTGTGAAACAGCTTCACGGTAATAGTTTTATATTAGGTACTGCCGCCTTTGTCTTTTTGGCGGCTCAACCAGTTTGGGCACAAATTAGTCAAGTTACTAATGTCCAGTTAAATCCAGTTAATGGTGGAATTAGTGTTGCTTTGAAAACTTCTTCAGGGTCGCGCCCCCAAGTTTTCACGACAAAAAGAGGTAAGGCTTTAGTCGCAGATGTTATCAATACTCAATTACGATTACCACAAGGTAATAGTTTTCGTCAAGATAACCCAGCACCAGGAATTGCATCTGTTGAGGTTAATCAGCTTGATGCCAATAGTATCCGAGTGACGGTAACTGGTAATAACAACGTACCTAGCAGTCAACCTGTGGTGCGATCGCAAAATGGAATTACACTTAGCTTTAGCCCATCGTCAGGCACTATAGCATCAACACCAACGCCAACAGCGCCAACACCCACAGCACCGCCTGTTACTACTCCAGCCCAACCTGGTCAAAAGCCAGGTGTTCTTGTTCCCAATCCGCAAATCACCATTGACGGAAAACCTGCACAAGCTGCTGGGCCAGGCCAACCTCTAAGCCAGGCTCCACCTTTCTTACCCAGAGCCGTTGCCCCACCAGTGGGAGACATTGCTATTTCCGCTACCGATGCTTCTCCTAGCACCATTGACTTAGGAACTCAGGAACGTGTACCCCGTTTAGTATTGCGAGATGCGCCGGTGCGTGAGGTTTTATCACTGCTTGCTCGTGCTGCTAGTTTGAACCTGGCTTATATCGGAGGCGAGCAAGCTGCCGGTGCTGGAGGTCAGGCAACCTCTCAAACAATCTCCCTAGATATAGAAAACGAGCCAGTGCAAGATGTGTTTAACTACGTCTTGCGCTTGAGTGGTTTGGAAGCTAACCGCAGTAATCGCACGGTTTTTGTTGGGCCTAAACTACCCAATTCCACCCGTGATATGGTTATGCGTAGCCTGCGACTCAATCAGGTGTCAGTGGGGGTTGCCCTGAACTTTTTGGTTGGTTTGGGGGCAGAAAGTGCCGTCAGCCGCGAACGACAAGTTACCAGTGTTAATGCTGTGCCAGTGGGTACTGGAGTTGCTCCTATTACCCAAACTCAAACGACCACGGAAAGCAGAGTTGAAACTCAACGCGTTAATTATACAGACTCTAGTCCATTACTGAGAGGTTTACAGGCATTAGGAGATGAGCGCACTAATTCTCTAACCTTAATTGGCCCTCCCCGGCTAGTTGAGATGGCGATGGCTCAACTAACTCAGCTTGATATCCGCCGTCGTCAGGTGGTAGTTAACGTCAAGATTATCGATGTTAACCTCTTGAACACCCAGGACTACAACACTAGCTTTTCCTTTGGGGTTGGTAACAACTACTTTACAAATGATGGTGGTGCAGCATCTCTAAATTTTGGTGGTTCCAGACCAGCTACAAGAGCTGAAACGTCGAGCAGTGTGACTAGTACACCTACAACAGCTAATCCACTT
This sequence comes from Nostoc sp. NMS2, assembly GCF_017115105.1. Lineage (GTDB taxonomy): Bacteria > Cyanobacteriota > Cyanobacteriia > Cyanobacteriales > Nostocaceae > Nostoc. The sequence goes on along the minus strand of NZ_JABXKH010000025.1, from coordinate 29,135 downwards.
CAAAGCTCAAATATTTTTATAGACCCAAATACAGGAACAGCTACCGCTGGCACAAACTCTAATCCACTACAACCAGGTATTACAGCATTTACACCAGGAACAAGTACAACTTCAATTGTGCCAACTGCGATTAATCCTACTACTGGTACACCGACTCAGTTTCAGCAGCAAACCACGACAACCCCTTCAACTACCACATACGCCTTACCCACCATATTCCAGTTCCCTAAACGTCTTCTTGCTAGCTTGCAGGCTCAAGTGCAAAATGGCAACGCCAAGATTTTGACAGACCCGACCTTAATTGTCCAAGAAGGTCAAACCGCTAATGTTAACCTGACTCAGGAAGTGGTAGGCAATATTAAAAGGGAAATCGTTCGCGATGCGAATCTTGCCACAGAAACGATTTCAGCCGAAAAAGACAGAGTAGGTTTAACTCTAGCTGTCAAAGTTGAGCGGATTGATGATAACGGTTTTATCTCTCTATCGGTGGCTCCTGTTGTTAAGGCACCCCAAGCTCCAGCTACCATCAATGTTGGAGGAGGTGATACCCAACAAATATTCTTGGTATCTGAGCGCTCTCTTAATTCTGGCTCGATTCGCTTGAGAGATGGTCAAACACTAATTCTTTCGGGCATCATTCAAGATTCAGACCGGACAACTGTTTCCAAAATTCCCATCTTGGGTGATCTTCCACTAATTGGTTCGCTATTTAGAAGTACAAACAGACAGAACCAGCGGAATGAGGTGATTGTGTTGCTCACACCTCAAATTATGGATGACACAGAGAACTCCTCCTATGGCTATAACTACACCCCTAGCCCAGAAGTGCGGCAAATTCTTGAGCGTCGAGGGTTGAAGATTCCTGGCAGGTAATAAAAATAATGACCAGGTAGTTCACTTCTGCCAAAGGCTCAGATCCCCGACTTCTTTAAGAAGTCGGGGATCTTCTTGTTCACAAGTAGGATTTTAAATGTCATTCTAGAATAAGAATACTCAATCACAATAAAAGTAGTAACACTAGTGGGTGAATACTAATGAGTCCAGAACAAGAGTTATTAACAAAATGGCGTTCTCTTCCACAAGACAAACAAGAGGAAGTTTTGGATTTTGTCGAATTTCTTGGTTTGAAAAACTCTGCAAATAAAACCCCATTGGGAGAACGTTTGCAGCAAATTCGCACTAAGATTGTTGCTTCTGGTAAACATTTATTAGATGAAGATGAAATCGAAAAAGAACTCGCCAGTCGCAGAGGTGGGCTACAGGGTAGAGAAGAATGAAAATAACTTATTATTACGCCATACTTTATTCTCAAACCTAACCCCCAACCCCTTCCCTACCAGGGAAGGGGAGCAATAATCAAAGCCTCTCTCCGTTTCGGGGAGAGGTTTGGAGAGGGGTTTTAAGAATAAGTTGCACATCGCGTTATATTCATTCTGGGGTGTTACTCAGCGCAACAGATGGTGTTGGTATAATTGCCGAGAAAGCCCTTGAAATATAATATATGGATATAGGTTTCTAGCCCAGTCAGCTAATAAAAACGGGAAATACTCTTATGACAGCACTTACATTAAACCTCAATTCTGTAATTAAACTAACAAGAGAGCAGTTTTATCAATTGTGTGAAGAAAACCCCGATTTAAAATTAGAACGCAATGCCGAGGGAGAGTTAATTATAATGCCACCTACAGGAGGAGAAACAGGAAAAAGTAATTCTACTATTAACGCTCAAATATGGTTCTGGAACGACCAAAATCAATTGGGCGAAGTTTTTGATTCATCAACTGGATTTACTTTACCTTCAGGGGCTGACCGTTCTCCAGATGTTTCTTGGGTGGAAAAATCTCGTTGGGATGCTTTGACTAAAGAACAAAAAGAAAAATTTATTCCCTTATGTCCTGATTTTGTGATCGAGATACTTTCGCCTAATGACAGCTTGAAAAAAACTCAGAACAAGATGCAAGAGTATATCGAAAATGGTTGTCGTCTAGGTTGGTTGATCAACCGAAAAAAACAGGAAGTAGAAATTTATCGTCCAGGACAAGATGTAGAAGTTTTAAAATTTCCTCAAACTATTTCCGGGGAGGATATATTACCTGGTTTTGTACTCCATGTACAAAGAATTTGGTAAAAGGCTCGGTCTGTGAATCACAGTTCTCATATACTATAAAAAGATTTGAAAAAATATGAGTTTTCAGATTGTCAGCCAAGACTCAACAGATAATGTTCTGACTTGTTGAATACGCTGAAAATCGCTATCGGTTGAGACAATGGTGAGATTTTGTTGCAGAGCAATAGAAGCAATCCATAAGTCATTTTCACCAAAACCTAAATCAGTTATCTTAGTTCTTCTGCGCTTGCTTTTTTCTTTTGGTGCAAATTTATTGAATAAAGCAGCTTTGAGTTGACCATAAGTATTAGCAGTTTGCCGATCAATATTGTAAATATAAATACCTCTAACAAAATTTTGTACTAATGCTAAATTACTTTGTTGCTTTTGAGAACGTGTTGCCATATCTATTAATTCTCCCTCCACAATGACACAAGTTGAAACTAGACTGTTTTCAACCTCAGCAAAGCGACTTAATATATTGACATTACCTAAAATAGCTAGACTACAGTGATTTGTATCGATTAGGTACATTATTCAAAAGGATTATCTTCATTAAACTCTGCTTGACCACGGCTAGCAATTACTAGCTTCAGACACTCCTCTAAGTCGTCACCTTCCCAAGTACCTATAGTTTTCAGATGTTCTAGAAGTGAGCTTCCTGTGGAATTAACAGTAGTATGACTAGCAGATTCTACTAGATGTTGTGTTGGTTGCACTTGGGTTTGCTTTGTTTTCAAAAAACGTAAAAAATTAAGTGTTTCAGTCAAAATTGCATCTGATGCTGATTCAATTTCTTCGATAAGTTGTTCTTTGATTTTCATATTTACGCCTCTTTAACTGACATTTTTTAATAGCATAAAATAGTAAGTGGGGTTATGGCTACGTTGGTAGACCTCCAGCTTGAAAAATCTGTTCTGCGGTTAAATTCAATTCCGAGAAAGTAGGCGAGACGATGCGATTGCTGCCTCTAAATTGAGTAACTTGGTATTCACCATCGATTAATTGATAAATAGATATAGTAGGCTGTTTGGGGTTGCCAGTGAACTTTTTAGCGCCTAGACCGAGATAATCTACAACCCAGTATTCAGGAATTCCAATACCCTCATATTTACCCTGTTTTGTGTAGTAGTCATCATCCCAGTTAGTACTAACTACCTCAACTACTAAGGGAATTGATGCTGCAAGGCTGACAGTTGATTCTTTTTTCCATAGCGGCTCATTTATTAAATTAGGGCGATTGAGTAATAGCACATCTGGGGAATAGGCAGATTCCGAATTAGTGGGTTTTACCAGCGCAGTTTTGGGGATTGTATAAGGTAGACCATTACGAACGTACTCAATAGCAATTTTTTCAACCAAAAACCCAACAACATCCTCATGGTCTCCTACTGGTTGTGCCATTTCAACAATCACTCCATCATGTAATTCATATCTTCCACCTTCGGGTCGCCACGCTGCAAAATCTTCAAAGGTTACTAGTTTTGGTATGGCTTGAGTCATAATGTATCGCCTCTAGTAGTCATTTCGATCATATCGCTTTCTTACGTTCAGCCTTAACAGTAATATTAAGAGGTACAGTACTCAAAAAGGTTTGTTGCGGAGAACTAAACTATGGTGGCAATAACAACATCCGCAGAAAATAGGGTTTTACTCCAAAATATCAGTTGGCAAACATTTAAAACCATGCTGGCGGAAACGGGTTCAGAACGTAATTCTCGATTTGCTTATGACAATGGAACCTTAGAAATTATGACCCCACAAATGCCGCACGAGAACTCAAATCGCTTAATAGAGGTTTTTGTTGGCGTGTTGTGCGAAGAGTTGGGCTGGGAAATTAAACGCGCTGGTTCGCTAACTTTAACGCGAGATGATTTAGAGAAGGGAGCAGAGCCAGATAGTAGCTACTATATTCAAAATGAAGCCTTAGTTCGAGATAAAGAAAATATTAACATCGCCACCGACCCGCCACCTGACCTTGTGTTAGAGGTGGAATATTCCAGGTCTGCAATAGACAAGCTGAGGCTTTATGCTGCGATGGGAGTCCCTGAATTTTGGCGTTATAACGGCAGTGTGTTGCGAGTCTACACGCTTGCAGGTGGACAATACTCAGAAGTTCAAACCAGCCCTACTTTTGCGCCTGTGTCAGTAAAGGAGATTCATCAATTTATCCAAGAAACTAAAAAGAATGGAGAAATTGCTACTACCCGTGCTTTTCGGGCTTGGGTGCAACAGAAAATTTCTGCTAGGGATTGACTCACTCTGGTATGAATGTGCGGATATTCAACAGCCACATATTTAAGGAATTTCGGCATTTTTCTTACAAGGGTTTGTTGAGTGCCTGGATTCGTTATTTGCATAACGGACGCACCAGAAGAAGTTTTCGCAGCCGCTAATAAGACAAGAGACGCGATGAATTGCCGTCTCTACAATAATTAGTCTTTCGTCTTGACGGCGATTTATCGCGTCTTTGCGATGTATTAATTTTCATCAAAAACCTTAACCGAACTGTATTGGCGCTCGTGTTGCCCACGCCACAAGATTGGATAATTTATTTGTTGGAAGTCTCCAATGACAAATGATAGCCCTTGCCAGTTAGCTTTAATTGCGTCAACCTACTTACCACAAATGTTAAGAAAGATGTGACTAATGGATAGCCTTGTAGGGCAGAGGCTTTAATTTTTCCCCCTTCCCTACTAAATAAGTTCGCTAAAGGGTTAAATTTCGTGTTGGATTTTCCAGATGACATGAAAAGTGAGCAAAATCACTGACTTTTTAGAGAAATCGGGAACTTGTGTCTTCGATTTCTCTAAAAATTGTTTAATATCAGCAATAACTCTTCAACATCGGTAATTAATCCCAACAAATGCTTACCATTTCCCACCTCCTCACTCCCCTGTTTTCTTGGCAATTGCGGGATTTACTAGGTATTTTTTCCTACTTTTGGGGTGGTTTTTAGTGAAACAAGTACCCTAAAATTACAAAAAATCCTGAAATCTATATAAATTAATGGTTTCATCTATCCACATCAGGCTACAACGCTTTAGAATGATTCATTGAAAAGTCGAGCCGATGGGATGTACAGCCGTTTTGAGTAAAAATACTCCCAAAGGATGATTTTTGTATTCCCGATCACAAAGATTTCAGTACAGGTGTACCAGGGTGCATCCGTAAAGAATCTCAAGTAAACCTTCAGGAGTTTGACATGAACAAAGGTGAATTAGTTGATGCCGTAGCTGAAAAGGCTAGTGTTACCAAGAAACAAGCGGATGCAGTCTTAACTGCCGCTTTGGAAACGATTATTGAAGCGGTTTCCTCTGGTGATAAGGTGACATTGGTGGGATTTGGCTCATTTGAATCACGCGAACGTAAAGCCCGCGAAGGTCGCAACCCGAAAACAAATGAAAAGATGGAAATTCCTGCAACCAGGGTTCCTGCTTTCTCCGCAGGCAAACTGTTTAGAGAAAAGGTAGCACCCCCAAAAGCATAGGTTCTGTCTTCGGGAACCCTTTTTTAATGCGGCAACCTGCACACGGGGGAAATTTAGCCTGGGCAGCAGCACTGGCTGGCTGTCCCCCTGATGCTATTCTGGATTTTTCTGCTAGCATCAGCCCGTTGGGGCCTCCAAACAGCGCGATCGCTGCTATACTGTCCCAGCTTGGTAATCTTAAGCACTATCCAGATCCAAACTATAGTGAACTGAGACTAGCTCTCAGTCACTTCCATAAACTGCCTCCTGAGTGGATTCTGCCGGGTAACGGCTCCGCAGAATTACTCACTTTAATAGGTAGGGAATTAGCTCAATTAGCCGCGACAACTTTAATCACTCCAGCCTTTGGTGACTATTACCGAACCTTGGCAGCGTATAACGCTAATGTGCTGGAGTGTCCTTTGTCATTGGTCACTGGTCATTGGTCATTATTCCTTGACAAAGGACAAAGGACAAATGACAAAGGACTATTGTTGAATAACCCCCACAACCCAACCGGAAAGCTATTTTCACGGGACTCTATTTTGCCCTACCTGGAGCAATTTGCTTTGGTTGTGGTGGATGAAGCATTTATGGATTTTGTGCCGCCCAATGAGGAACAAAGCCTGATTCCGGTGGTGCAGGAATATGCGAATTTAGTAATATTGCGATCGCTAACCAAATTTTACAGTCTCCCAGGATTGCGATTAGGATATGCGATCGCCCACCCCGACTGCCTAGCTAAATGGCAGCAATGGCGTGACCCTTGGCCCGTAAACACCCTAGCGGCGGCGGCGGCAATTGCAGCCCTCCAAGATACAGAGTTTCAGCAGCAAACCTGGGCATGGCTACCACCTGCACGAAACCAACTCTTTCAGGGTTTGGCTGAAATATCAGGATTGCAACCCCAAGTAAGTGCTGCTAACTTTTTACTGGTTGAGTCTCAAGAGTCTACTTCGCAGTTACAGCAAAAATTACTCAAGCATCACCAGATTTTAATCCGTGATTGCCTTAGTTTTAAAGAACTAGGCGATCGCTTTTTCCGGGTTGCTGTACGTGGAGAGTCTGATAACCAACGCTTACTAACAGCGCTGAGTGGGGAGTGGGGATGAGGGGGATGTGGTTCGACTTCGCTCACCAACCGGGGGATGAGGGTAGGAAGCCGGGGAGCAGGGGGCAGGGGGCAAGGGTGAGAATAAAAATAAATTACCTCTTATCCCCCCTGCTCCCCTGCTCCCTGCCCCTTGTGCCTAATGACAAATGACAAATGACAAATGACTATTGACTACGATGTTGTAATTATTGGCGGCAGTCTTGCTGGATACTACGCTGCTCTGGCTGCAACCCAACTACGTGCTACAGTCGCCTTGGTGGAACCTAAAGTAGACTATGGGTTTACTCATCACCATGCTCTTACCGAAATCGGTAAACTGGCGCAGAAGTTGAATGATGCCGCTAGTTTTGGTATTCATGCCACACACACTGATACAGAAGAATGCCACATATCTATGGCATGGCAAGAAGCGATGCTGTATGCTCAATGCGTCGCCGCAAATCTCAAAGAACAGCATTCTCCCGCCATCCTAGCCGCGCTGGGGGTAGATGTCATTGTTGGCAGTGGTCAATTTCAATCTTCACCCCAACTGGCTTTTGCCGTTAATAATCGCCTACTACACGCCCGTACTTATTTGCTAGCCAGTGGTTCGCGTCCAGAAATTCCAGAGATTGAGGGATTGCAAGACACTGGCTATCTAACCCTTTCTAATATTTGGCAATCTTTACAAGGAGGGACATTACCCAATTTTTGGGCAATTATCGGTGGAACTCCCCAAAGCATTGAAATCGCTCAAACTTTAGCGCGGTTTGGTTGCAGTGTGACGCTAGTAGTCAAGCATCCTTATGTTCTCTCCCATATTGACCCGGAAATAGCCATATTGCTTCAGGCACAGTTGGAAGTCGAAGGTGTGTGCGTCCTCACCGATAAACCAGTAATTCAGGTGAGGCTCATTAAGAATAAAAAGTGGATTCAAGCAGGAGATAAGGCCATTGAAACTGATGAAATTTTAGTGGCGACTGGACAACAGCCAAATATTGAATCCCTAAATTTGGCAACGGTAGGCGTGAAATGGCATCGGCGTAGTTTGGTAGTGAATGACAAACTACAAACCACTAACCACCGCATTTACGCTTGTGGTGATGTAATCGGTGGTTACGACTTTGCTAATATCGCTAATTATGAAGCAAAAATTGCCCTGAACAATGCCCTCTTTTTCCCCAGATTACGAGTAAATTATCGCTCCATTCCTTGGGCAATGTTTTCTGTGCCGATGGTGGCGCAAGTGGGTTTGACGGAGGCACAAGTAAAACGCCTATTTAGTCGAGACGAAGTTTTAGTTTTGCGTCAATATTTTAAAACAGTGGCAGCAGCCCAACTTCGGGACGAAACCACTGGTATGTGTAAATTAATTGTGCTACGCAATGGCGAAATTTTGGGAGCTTCGATATTAGGAGCAGAAGCGGGAGAATTAATTAATTTGATTGCCTTAGCAATGTCCCAAAAAATTAAAGTCAAAGATTTAGCAAATCTATCTCCTGTCTATCCCAGTTTCTCAGAAATTCTAGAACAAGCTGCAAGAGAGTGGAGTAAGCAGACGTTAAATAGCGATATTGCTTGGCAAGAGTTTTTAGAAGGTTTCTTCCATTTCCGCCGCAATTGGAATTTGTGAGTCAATACGGTTCAGTTAAGGTTAGAACTTTTTGTCAAAGTTATTTTTTTAACAAACCGCGAAGGATGCGTTCGCGCAGCGTCTCGAAGAGAAGGACGCAAAGGAAGATATAGCTTTTCCTAATCAAATGAGGTACTTCATAGCCCCCTATCGAAGAGCGGGGAGGGGGTTTGGGGGTGGGGTTTTTGTACCTCACTCAACAGGGAACCGCTATAAGGAAGAAATGCTTAACTGAACTGTATTGATTTATGAGTGCAAAGTGGCGCTGTCAAGGTGAGTTTTGTATTCAATACTAGCTCTGAACTCGGAAGTTGAGCCTCTGAACTCGGAAGTTGCACCTTTGAACTCGGAAGTTGAGCCTTTGAACTCGGAAGTTGCACCTTTGAAGTCGGAAGTTGAGCCTCTGAAGTCGGAAGTTGCACCTTTGAAGTCGGAAGTTGAGCCTTTGAACTCGGAAGTTGCACCTTTGAACTCGGAAGTTGCACCTTTGAACTCGGAAGTTGAGCCTTTGAAGTCGGAAGTTGCACCTTTGAAGTCGGAAGTTGCACCTTTGAAGTCGGAATTTTGAAAATTCTAAAAGAACAGGTGAAGATTTTGTTTTATTATCCACACTACGCCAGCCGCGACTAAAGGCACACTGAGGTTATCTGTGCCGTGGGGTGAGACTGCCTCTGCTAGAGTGGCGAAAGTAGCAGCTATCACTGCCGTCAACAATGCCAACCCTAAACTTAAAGGCGTTGCTAGGGGACTCAGCGATGAACCAGGTAGCAGCAACAGCACCAAGAAAATCACTACCGTACTCGCCACAAACATTGCTGCCGAACCCTCCCAGGAACGCACAGAATTTCCCACTTGGTATTTATGCTGCCCGAAGCGTCTACCGATTAATGCTGCTAGTGCATCACCCCAAGTCATCGCCATTATCCCAGCAACAGCGATCGCAACGCTATCTACTGGCCCATCTGGTCGCCACAGTAGCCCGAAAAGTAGTGTTACTGAGATAGCGAAATAAACTGTACCAGGTGAGCTATCCTGAGTATCCATCGCGCCGATAATTCGGTAGCGGTATAACAGGTAGTTGAGTCCTATAAAGGTAGCAAAAGGTATAATTCCGATTTCCCAGCGATTAAATAGCAGCAGGACACCGAAAACCCACATCCCTGCACCAATATGGATTACCTTGCGGGTCAAATCCGGCTTTACATTAAACAACCTACGCAGTCCCTCGCCAACGACAAGCAGACTAATCGCGTAAATATAAGAAATTGCTAACCCGATAAAATCATTTGTCATTTGTCATTTGTCATTTGTCATTGGTTATAGCAGTTCTCAGTTGAGTGCAATACAGACCTAACCCCCAGCCCCTTCCCTACAAGGGAAGGGGAGTAAGATTCAAAGCCTCTCTCCTCTTAGGAGAGAGGTTTGGAGAGAGGTCAAACTGTATTGCTTCCATTCGAGAACCGCTATATTTCCCCCTCATCTCCCGGTTGGTGAGCGAAGTCGAACCACATCTCCCTCATCCCCCTTCACTTAGTGCGATCGCTATTTCGTCTAAGATTCTTTTCTAGTAACGAAACGCTACCAATACCTTGAAGAATACCACGACCGATTAAACCTAAACCACGACCAATTATTTGGGTAAGGATGAAGACTATACCGCTACCTAAAAAAGATAATAGTGATTTTAAACGCGGTGCGATCGCATCACTAAATTCTAGAAACAATGTCACTATTAAAGGAATATTAGAAAAATTTGCTAACTCCTGATTCCGAGGAGCATAAACTGAAGTGTTGGCAATACCACGAGGAGCAATAACAAATAGGTCGTAGCGACTTTCAAAAACTGCTTTCGGCTCATTTATATAATTAATTAGACGATACTTCCACGATAAATCGTTTCTAAACCGTTCAATCTCTCTGGTAGAAATAAATTGTCTCCCATATAAATTTTGTTTCATAACTTCCACATCTGCTAAAGAATTTAACAGTGGTTGCACTACTCCATTCGCTACCTGAATCAACAAGTTCTCTAAAATCATTAATGCTTGGGACTTAGCTTCAGCACCTAATACAGGATATGATGTATTATCAATTCTCAATTCTGTTTGAAAGATTAGATAAGAATATAACTCAAAAACCAGCGGAATTTTGTTGAGAATATCTCTTTGTACAACTTCTATATTTTGCAGCAATAAATTAACAACTTCTATATTTTGATTTCCTATTCGGATTCGAGAAAATTTTCCAAAAAAATCTGTAATTGCTGCTTGCCATAAGTCGCGCAATAAGATATTTTTTACCTCATATAATTGATTTACATCGAGTTGAGAAGCACGCAGTTCATCCAACTGTTCAGTCAATTTTTGCAGGATAAGATAAAGCAATTCCCGCTTTTTCTCTTCACGAAATATGTCAATTTCTAAAGGTACATCTGTGACATTTTTCAAAGAAAATTGAAGTTTGGTAACGCAAGATGCAAACAAGTTAGATTGTAGTGTTCCCAAACTAAGTAAAGGTGAAACAGTTTGCCGTGGCTGAATGGCACTACTCAATGAAGGGATGAGAGGCGGCTCATCAGCAACCGGAATATCTTCCTCTTGCCTTTCTTGTGATGAAGCTAACAACCGATTTAGCAACCAACGAGCCGCTAGTAACTCTCGCCTCTGTCCAGCTAGAATTGCCCGATCTAGTACTGGTAATCCAGGAACTTGTAATTGTGCTATGACTGCGGCTAGGGTAGCGTCAATGTAACCAATTCCTGACAAACGTAAATTATTTCGCAGTCTAGAAAAAGGGAGTGGGGAGTAGGGAGAGACGCGATTAATTGCGTCTGTTATTATTGCTTGCGTGTCTTGGAACCAGTAGGAACCACCATCTGCAACTTCTTGCATGGCAGCGACTAACTCAGGAAGTGGTGTACCTTTGGGGCAGTAGCCATTTACACCAATAGATTTGGCAGCTAATAGCAATCCTTGTTCTTGCACAGAACTAAGAAGCAGAATTGGCAGGTTGGGATATAAGGCTTTGAGTTGCCGACAGAATTGTAAACCTAGCTGCTGGCTGGTGGTGGAGCGACCATTACCGAATTCCAAAACCACCAAATTTACCTGTTTAGGGTCTTCTTGGGCAATTTCTGCTAGAATCTGCAAGGCAGTGGTATCAGTTTCTACTACTCCTGTTACTTCCAGGTTAGGAATTGCTTCCAAAGCCACCCGTAATCCCAGACGAAAAATCGGGTCTTGGTCGAATAACAATAATCTTAAAGGGCGATCGCTCATACTCTACTCAATTATACAAGCACTGTTTTTTACCAATCAGAAAACAGCTTTGATACAAAACTTTGTCTCCCCCATTGTTACCTGTTTTCGCAAACTGAATAAATCGATCATAATTGCCATAAACAGCCGTCACTGTGTAATTAAATGAACTTGAGTATCCGGCACTGGTTGGCAGAACGCTATATCGCAATCAATCAAATCAGAGGATTTTCGGCGGGGCAATTGGCAGGTATTGCCTACCGGATTGTTCAGGATATGGAAGTCAAAAGCCTCATGCCTTTTGATATCTGTACCTTGGTAGAGGTTTTAGAACTGCCTTTAGAGATTGTTTGGCAAGAAATCAATGTGATTTCGCAGTTGACAGAAAACCTGTTGCGTAGCCTTAGCCAAAAAAAACCGTTAAAACGTAACGAGGGCACATGGCTAGCGTTCCAAATTGCCTATCTCCAGGCTTTGCAAGCAATTTTAGAGCAGGAAGCAAGCTTAAAAAGACCGTGGTTAGATCGGGCAAGTATACCAATCCAAGCGCAAGTACTTAAAGAAGATGTTGGTAAACTCGTCCTCCAAGATTCGCAACTACAAGGATTACTGAAAACTCTCAGCCCAGGTAAATTAACTGATACTCAAGCAGAACAAGCACTGTCTCTATTTGCAGATTCTTTACTGGTGCAACAAATAAATCATGCTGTAATCGCTTGGTTTGTTGCCAATGGTGCAGAAGAATATGAAGCTAAACTTTTAACACAGCGTTTAGTTCACTCACTTCCTGGTGACATATTGATAGTGGTTACTGAAAATGCTGCCCCTTTAGCCCAACTGCAAAAGTTTTTCCGTTTGGGAATTTCATTATCTCCCAGTTTGATCGCTCCAGAAGTTGGTTCTACAGTTGGTGAGAAAATTGACTTGCACCGAGAACATTACCGTGCAAGTTTGATTAAAAACCTCAGTATGCCTTTATTTATAGAATCCTTTACCCTCAAGGATATCTATGTGCCACAAAAAGGCTTACCAATAGAGGAAAGTATTTCTGATGTGGATAAAAAAGCTGTTAAGTCAGTTGATTTAAAAACATGGGCGCAGCAACAGCTAGCTGATTTAGAAACGATCGCTATCATTGAGTCGGAACCTGGTTATGGAAAAACCAGTTTTTGCCAACTCTGGGCGGCACAGATAGCACAAGAAGTTTACCCTATTTGGATGCCTATAGTAATTAGGTTAAGGGATGTAACTTATGGCAAAACTTTAATCGAAACCCTAAATTCTGCTTTTGATGTTAATCTTTCAACCTGGTTAGAGCCAGAAAATCTTCCTTGTCTATTGCTGCTGGATGGTTTGGATGAATTGCCCCCTTCTGCTCATGGTATAAGGGCAAAAGCAATTTTTATTCAGCAATTACTAAACTTTCAATCTCAGCATAGACACAAAATTGTGTTAACGAGCCGCTCAACAACATTACAGGAAATCGCCCCAGAGATCCCCCTACGATTGAAGCGAATTATCATTCAACCGTTGGATGTGGACGAATTCAAACAATGGTTTCAGCAGTGGGCAAAAGTCCAATCGTTGGCGATCGCTCAAAATTTCTTTACATTCTTAAAACAGTCAGGCTTATTTACCAGCCAATCAAGGTTTCCAGAATTATCTACCCTGGTTCGTCAACCCCTAATGTTGCATTTATTGGGGATTTTACACCGCGACGGACTGCTAAATGATGAAGTATTACAACTAGCTGCTAATACCCCAAAGTCTTCTGTGCTATGGGAAATTTATCATCGCCTCAGTCGATGGTTATTGGGCTATCCGCTAACTGGTGGGATTAAAACGATGCTGCTGCGCTCAGGATCGGCTCATATCCACCGGACTCCAGAAGCGATCGCTAATTTACTTGCTAATCGTCATCCCCAAGATTTACTCGATCGGATGCAAGCGATCGCTCTGAAAATTTTACACTCGCAACGTCATGAAATTAATTTGGTTGGTGAATTTAATCCTCTACCAGGGTTTTATTTTAAAATTCGGGACTTAGAAAGCTCAGAAAAAACTAGTTTAATTGAGTTTTCGCATATTAAGTTAGGAGAATTTCTTTGTGCTAAGGCTTTGACTGCTGAGTTGAAATTATTAACTCAGTGCCAAAATGAAGCTTACGGTTCCCTCACTTTTGTACTTGATTCTCCCAGTAGCGTTGCCCAGCATATTTACAATTTACTAGGTTACGGGATACTGAGCCAGGAAATTGAAGAACTGGCGATCGCAATTTTACGCCGCGAACAAAAGCACAAGTTTTCTTTTGAAGTTTTGTTTCAACGTCTTTTGTCTTTCTGGCGTGCTTACTGTCAAGGCTATTGGTTAGACGAAGGGATAGCCCACAAAGCTTTGACTCATTTCCACGCACTACAAAACCCGGTGAATGTTGAGCAAGTGAATGCTGCTGTAGGATTGAATGTATTTTTATTGCTTTGTGCTTGTTACCGAGAAACCAAAATCCCTTTTTGGCCTTGTGGCAATCCGCTCAATTTAACAGAATTCAATCCAGAGGCTTTGAGTGTGCTAATTGCTAGAACAACCGTTCTACATAAAAGTGCCTTTGCAACCCGAATCAAGTCTCTGGCTGGACTCAATTTATCGGGAGCCTCTTTGCTGCAAGTGATGTTAACTGGGGTAAACCTTGAGCAGACAAACTTATCCAATGCGGAGTTAATTGGGACTAATTTGGCTGGAGCCAATTTGCAACAGGCAAACCTGACAGGCGCAAACCTTCAACAGGCAAACCTTACAGGCGCAAACCTTCAACAAGCTAACCTGACAGGCGCAAATCTCCAACAAGCTAACCTTACCAGAGCAAATCTTAATTCAGCCGATCTCACTAACGCCTGCTTCTTTGATGCCATCCTTGCTGAGACTGGCAAAAAATTAGCTGCTGATAATGGTGCCTTGTTCTCTCAAGAGTCGTTTCAAAGACTGAAAAATTTGCGTAGTTTACCGCCGCAGGCATCGCAGCAACCCTTCTTAAACACAGTCAAAATTACGCCAAACACAGATAATAATCGGAACAAACCCCAACCCCCTGCGATCGGACTAATTGAAAGCTCCGAAGGCACAATTTTACCCGTAGGTTTATATGATGATGATGTCGATGATGAAACAGTTTTTGGCAATAACTCCATTGGGGAATAGGGAACTGGGTATTGGGCATTGGGCATCGGTTCATCTCCCCCATCTCCCCCATCTCCCCTGCTCCCTGCTCCCTGCTCCCCATTCCCTATCCCTCTTCCGGGTTACGGTAGCCAACAAAGTTAATACTGTAGTCAGTAATTCGCACTCCGGTTTCTTCTTCAATTTTGCGGATCAAATCTTCTGGAAGTTCTACATGAACATCAAGAATTTGATTTGTATCCACACAGTTAATATGACTGTGAGAGTCACTGATATTGCCGTACAAACGCCCATCACAGCGTTCAATACATTCAATAATGCCCTGACTGGATAATGCTTCTAAATTTTGATAAACAGAGGTATGGCCGATCTCTTTACCTTCTTGGTTCAAGCGATCGTAAATCTCTCTAGCAGAAAGATGTTCATTTGCTTGCCAAAGTAATTCCAGAATAAAGCGACGCTGACGACTGACGCGCATACCCAGGATTTGACACCTATCCAGCGCATCTTCTAAAGAACGAATTGGTTTTGTAGAAATTGTTTGTTTTTGCATATTACAGCTTATTAACTGTTAAGGGAATTTTCCCACTTCAATTTTTATTGTTTATTTAATATATGCAATAATATTGCACACCATTGTTCTACCTGTACTTGTGTTTTGGCTTATGATGCTTCAGAAGTAACAGGTGGCGATAAATAACGATCTATTTTTTGCTTGTTGATGGCTACTTTGTCAGACCTTAATCTAAAACAAACTCATTACAACTTTAACTTAAAATTGCTGGAAATGTCCACCTTGGGGCAGGTGTTGCCTTTCCCAAGTAGGCTGATGCTAATCGCATACTATGTAAACCGTGTATTAATTTCTAGCTGCACAACAGTATTTATCGCGTTAACAAAGTAATATTTAAGCTGGTAAAGATCCGAACTACGTGGGTAGCGTAGGCGTAGCCCTCAGCAGGCATCGCTAGCGGCTGATATCGAACTGGGGTTTAAGTCCCCTGCTTTAAAAAGCAGCAAGTTTTGTGGCGGGGTCTAAATCCCCCATGCGTTACTTAATTACGTTCGCGGAGCGTGCCGGAGGCTCTATTACGAATTACGAATTACGAATTATTTTAATTCCGCCTTGCGGTACTAGCAGTCTCCCTAGCAGCTTCTCGCAGCCGCTCCACATCGCGCATCGGTGGGGTACCAAAGAGGCGCTTGTACTCCCGGTTGAAGTGCGAGGCATCGTCATAACCCACTCGGTAGGCAGCACTGGTAGCGTCAAGGTTTTCCCCCAGCATCAGACGGCGAGCCTCCTGGAGCCGCAGTTGCTTCTGGAACTGCAAGGGACTCATTGCCGTGACAGACTTGAAGTGATGGTGAAAGCCCGAAACACTCATTCCCATTTCTCGGGCGATGTTTTCAATCCGAAGCGGCTCGTTAAAGTCTTTACGAAGTCGCTCGACGGCTCTGGCGATGTGGTACGTGTAGCCACCCAGAACTGCAATATGACGGAGCCGATTACCTTGCTCTCCCATCAGGAGTCGGTAAATGATTTCCCGCTTAATCAGTGGTGCGAGAACATGAGCTTCAGCAGGGGAATCTAGAAGCCTGACGAGCCGCACTACAGCATCCAACAGATTTGCATTCAACGGACTTACGTCAATGGCTTTCACATCAGCACGGCTGCGCGATGAGGGATACCCTGCCTCGACCATGACTGAGCCAACGAGGGTGGGGTCGAGATCGAGGCGAAGGCTAAAGTACGGTTGCGCCTTGGATGCTTCCAGAATTTGGCTGACAATCGGCAGTTCAACCGTAGCAAGCAGATAATGCATCGGGTCGTACTGATAGCGATCGCTGCCCAGAAGAACTTCTTTGCTGCCCTGAGCGATCGCACAAAAGGCAGGGATAGAGACACTATGAAGGCATTCCGAAGGCGAGGAGGAGCGGTTGAAGTGCAATCCTTTCAGTGGCTCAATCGTCCCATCATCACGAATAGTCTGTGCAATCCGCTCTTTCAGTTCGTCTCTGTTGGCTTGCGCTCTGTCTGCCTCGCGCTTTGTCTGCTGGTCGTTCATTAAATCGATATCGGACTTTTCACTCGTTTTGGCATTCATTTCTAAGTTTGCAGGATTGTACAACGATCTTAGACGATCATTCTATTGCTTATCCTCCAAAATGCCTAAGATGAAGCTAAAGAAAGGAAAAATGATTTCGGCTTCTTGTCAGCATTCTAGATTTTTATTCAAGAGAAAACTCAGTTTTAATTGGGCAAGAGACTTGCCTGCTAGCCACCGAAATGGCATCAAGTGAAGGAATTAAGGAAATGGACATCAAAAGAAGTGGCTCACAGCCTTCCGCCAAAGGGCCGGCTGAGTATTTTACCGGCACTGTCCGCATTGACCCCCTGTTCGAGGCACACGATCCAGCACGCACATCTGGCGCCAGTGTCACATTCGAGCCTGGCGCTCGGACAGCATGGCATACCCACCCGTTGGGACAAACCCTGATCGTGACAGATGGCTGTGGCCTCGTACAGCGCTGGGGCGGCTCGATCGAGCAAATTCGACCAGGGGACGTGATCTGGATCTCGCCGGGTGAGAAGCATTGGCACGGTGCTACAGCAACCACTTCCATGACGCACATCGCCATTCAGGAATGGCTCGACGGCAAGCCCGTGGACTGGATGGAACAGGTCAGCGACGAGCAATACCAGTCGCCGAAAGTAGATAAATAGGAGCATCAATTTATCGACACCGTTTCCGCCAAGCACGACCTCAACGCCTATCTCAACCTGCTCACCCGCGATGGCAACCTCACCCTGGTCGGTGCTTCCCCAACCCCCCTAGACATTGCGGCATTCAGCCTGATCGTGGGTCGTCGCAGTCTCTCTGGCTCTAACATCGGCGGCATTGCCGAAACCCAGGAGATGCTCGATTTTTGCGGGGAACACAATATCACTGCCGATGTCGAAGTCATTCCCATCCAGAAGGTCAACGAAGCCTACGAGCGACTGCTTAAGTCTGATGTGAAGTACCGCTTCTCGATCGATATGGCATCCCTTAAATCTGCATAACCGAGGTGGAGCATCGAAGGAGTCACAATGCAAAAGCGCGAACTTGGAAACTACTCGGAGAGGAGGTGAGTGTGGATACTACCCGTTTGGAGGCATTCAGCGATGGTGTTTTCGCGATCGCGATCACCTTGCTAGTACTCGAAATCAAAGTGCCGCCACCCGGTACGGCGCTCGGGGCAGAACTCCTCCAGCTTTGGCCGTCCTATCTCGCCTACGTGGTGAGTTTCCTGGTGATCGGCGCAATCTGGATCAACCACCATGCCATGTTCCAACACATCGTCCGCGTGGATGGAACGCTGTTGCTGCTTAACGTCCTCCACCTGATGCTGATTGCATTCTTGCCGTTTCCAACCGCCGTGCTTGCCGAAGCGTTCCACCGTGGAACGGACGAGCCTGTTGCCGCCGCGTTCTACGGTGGAATCTTGACCGTAGTCGGTATCTTCGTCACTGCGATGTGGCGGTACGCAGCTCGTGGACATCGGCTGCTTGGCACCCACCTCACGGCGAAAGAGGCACGGCAGATCAGTCGGCGGTTCCTCCTTGGTCCGAGCGTCTATGCGATTGCCACCCTAATTGCGCTGGTCATGCCCTGGCTAGCACTGCTGCTCTACCTTCTCCTCAATGTCTTTTATCTCTGGCCTCGCCGGGATCACGAGATCGCCCCGTCCCGCATTGGCGATCGCACTGTAAGCCGCGATCGTAGCGAAGGCGACTGACAACGGCGAGATCGATCGACAGCGAACAATATCAGTTCCACATTAAAGGAAAAAACAATGCAAAAACGCAAACTTGGCAACAGCAACTTAGAAGTCTCGGCGATCGGGCTGGGCTGTATGGGGCTGAACTATGCCTACAGTAATACTCTCGACAAGAACGAAAGCATCTCCCTGCTTCAAGCTGCCGTAGAACGTGGTGTCACCTTTTTTGATACAGCCGAAATGTATGGGCCATTCACCAATGAAGAATTGCTGGGCGAGGCGCTCAAACCTTACCGCGATCGCGTCGTCATTGCCACGAAGTTCGGCATCAAGTTACAGGACGGTAAGCAGGTGCAGGACAGTCATCCATCAGGAATCAGGGAATCCGTAGAAGGTTCGCTGAAGCGCTTAAACACCGACGCGATCGATTTGTATTACCAGCACCGCGTAGATACTCAAGTGCCGATCGAAGATGTAGCCGGAACCATCAAAGACTTGATCGGTGAAGGCAAAATCAAACATTGGGGGCTATAACTTTAACCCAGATCGACCATATAACTTTAACCCAAATAAGGAGGTGCGGATGACAAATACACAGCAGCAGGACTCTGTAAGGATAAGTGAAGCGGCAGATAAAAATCATGAGGAACTCTTTCCAAACCACAAATCGACCCTGAAAGTAACTGACCCGGAACTGATCGAAGTCTTTGACAACTTCGCCTTCGACGAAGTAATTGCTCTCAGCAAGCTGGATACAAAGACAAGGGTGATGCTGATTCTGGCGTCTATCATCGGCAGTCAGGCAGTAAGCGAATACAGGGTTATGGTGGCCGCTGCGCTCAATGTCGGAGTAACGCCGATTGAAATCAAAGAGATCCTGTATCAGTCAGTACCTTACGTGGGTATGGCGAAAGCATTTGACTTCGTTCATGCCACGAATGAAGTGATGTCCAGCAGGGGCATTCAATTACCTTTAGAAGGGCAATCGACCACCAGCCCGGAAACCCGCTACGACAAAGGACTGGCAATACAGAAAGCTGTGTTCGGCGAGAATATCGATCAAATGTATGAGCGTTCGCGTAGCGTTCCCGCAGGGAAATCGCCCAAAAACCAGCTGCACATTCAAAGGTTTCTGTCTGCCAATTGCTTTGGCGATTATTACACCCGCAATGGCGTAGACATAAGAGTCAGGGAGCTGATCACACTGTCTATCCTCATTGCTCTGGGCGGGGTTGACAAAGAGGCAAGGGAGCAGGGAGCAGGGGGGAGAGTTCAGATGGGGATTCGACCCCACCTGAACGAGAACCACTTATGAGAAGTGGGGGACGTAAGAACATGTTCCGCTCCGCTACACGGCAGGAGTCAGGGGTCATTTCTCCCCGCTCCCTGCCCCCTTCCCCCTGCCTCTTCGTTGAATCACAGATAAAGGGGCACGTTCAAGGCAACTTGAATGTCGGAAACAGCAAAGACATCCTGCTGGATCTAATTACACAATTGTTGCCCTGGGTGGGATATCCCCGAACACTGAATGCGTTGAAATGCCTGAATGAAGTAGCGATGGAATAATGGCGATGATAACGAGCAATGAACAATACAGGGCTTGATTAAGTCCGAGTAAAAGGAAAATAATTATGAGCAAAGTCTGGTTTATCACAGGCGCCGGCAGCGGCATCGGCACCGGAATCGCCAAGGCGGCATTGCAGTCCGGTGACCGTGTAGTCGCGACTGGCCGAAACCTCGATAAAGTGCGTAATGCCTTGCGCGATGTTGCAAGCGAGAATCTTGCATTTGTCCAGTTGGACGTTGCCGACGAGGTACAGGCGAAAACAGCCGTCGAGGAGGCGGTGAAGCGGTTCGGTCGCATCGACGTTTTGGTTAACAATGCGGGCTACAGCCTGCTTGGTAATTTTGAAGAGATGACCACAGCCGAGATCGAACGCCAGTTCGCTACGAACTTCTATGGTGTGGTGTACGTCATGCGTGCCGTGCTGCCGGTTATGCGTCAGCAGAGGTCGGGCCACATCATCAACATCAGCTCCGTTGCCGGCGTGGTCGGACTGAAGCACTGCGCTGCTTACAGTGCGACGAAGTTTGCGGTCGAAGGACTCTCGCTGTCGATGGCAACCGAGATCGAGCAGTTCGGCATCAAGATCACGGTGGTCGAGCCGGGCTTCTTCCGCACGGATCTTCTGGATGCCCGCAATATTACGTGGGCGAGTAATGTCATCGAGGACTACGCAGCTGAGGGCAACGTCCAAGAGATGTGGTCGCCTTATCACGGTACACAGCAGGGCGATCCGGCAAAGTTGGGCGATGCTCTGGTCAAAATCGCCGGGATGGAGAATCCGCCGAAGCTGTTCGTTGCCGGAAGTGATGCCCTTGCGGCGATCGCGCCGGCTGTCGAGGAACGGTTGCAGGCGACGCGCGCTAATGAAGAGCTATCGAAATCAACGGACGGTTCATTCTAGCGATCGCCCAAAAAGTATCATCATCAAATCCACGCATGACGCACATCGCCATTCAGAACTCGACGGCAAGACCGCCGACTGGATGGAAAAGGTCAGCGACGAACAATACCAGACCCGATCTTAGAGTAAGACAGTTTCGACCTTTAATTCAAAGATAGGAGTTCAAAAAATGCAGAAGCGCAAACTTGGAAACAGTAATTTGGAAGTCTCGGCTATCGGTCTGGGCTGCATGGGAATGAGCTTTTCCTATGGTCCGCCCAAAGATACACAGGAAATGACCGCTCTTCTGGGGGCCGCTGTCGATCGCGGCATCACATTCTTTGACACCGCCGAGGTCTACGGCCCGTTCTTGAATGAAGAGCTTGTGGGCGAAGCTCTCGCTCCCTTCCGTGGGCAAGTGATTATTGCTACCAAATTCGGGTTCGACATCAGTCCTAATTCCGATCCTCGGGGAATGAAGGGTTCACCAGGTCTGAACAGCCGACCGGAGCATATCAAGCAGTCCGTGGAGGGTTCGCTCAAGCGACTCAAGGTCGAGACAATCGACCTACTCTATCAGCACCGGGTTGATCCGAATGTGCCGATTGAAGATGTGGCAGGAGCAGTGAAGGAACTGATTCAGCAAGGTAAAGTTAAGCACTTTGGACTCTCGGAAGCAGGAGTGCAAACGATCCGTCGCGCACACGCGGTTCAGCCGATCACTGCTCTCCAGAGCGAATACTCACTGTGGACGAGGACTCCTGAAAAGGAAGTGATACAAACCCTTGAAGAGCTCGGAATCGGCTTTGTCCCGTACAGCCCTCTGGGGAAGGGCTTTCTCACTGGCAAGATCGACGAAAATGCGACCTTTGACAGCTCCGACTTCCGCAGCACCCTGCCTCGCTTCACGCCCCTAGCTCTCAAGGCAAATCAAGCCCTGATTAATCTGCTCGGCAGCATTGCAGAACAGAAGCAGGCGACACCTGCTCAGATCGCGATCGCCTGGCTGCTGGCCCAGAAGCCGTGGATTGTTCCGATCCCAGGCACCACGAAGCTGGATCGCTTGGACGAAAACATCGGGGCAGTCTCAGTCGAACTCACGCCCGACGATCTGCGTGACATCGATGATGCCGCTTCCAAGATCGCGGTGCAAGGCGCTCGGTATCCCGAAAAGCTGGAGCAAATGACCGGTCGCTGAACGGCAAAAAATGTGTTCTCTGCTTGCATTCCGTAGCTCACTAAGCAAGGTAACACGTGCAAGGCAGATAGCTGGCAGCGATAGACGAGAGAGCAGTATGCGAGTTGGCATTCTAGGTTCGGGATTGATGGGTGGGAAACTTGGGACGCTCTTCGCCCGTGTGGGGTATGAGGTGGTGTTCAGTTAACGCTGCCACGAGAGATCGCGCCGGACGCTTATGGGAACGCGCGATTAATTTCTCAAGGTCAATGTAGCGTCAATCCCTGAAAGCTGCTACTGTAGATTGTCGATCCTAAAGTTGAGCAAAAAGAAAGTGGCTGCTGAGTCAAAGACAATTGCGATCGCACTCAATAATGACTTCATTAACAATCTGGATCTGTCGCCTGCTTCAACGGTGATTGAACAAATGCTGCAAGATGGGGTTGCATCCCATGAACAGCAACTACGCTTTGATATCAATTACGATCTCGAACCTGGCGATCCACGCGAACTCTCAGAAATTCCAGAAATCCGGCTGTGGTTTGTGCGCCTAGATGCCAAATACCCCTGGTTAGCATTTTTACTAGATTGGAAAGCTGGAGAATTTGCTCGTTATGCCGCCATGCTAGTACCACACCAGTTCAGTTCCCAAGATGGCATTCAGTACAATCCTGAAGCCTTAGAAATATTTTTGATGCACAAAATCTTTGTCTTAGGCGATTGGCTCAAACAGCAGGATATCCCCAGCCTATCGCGGCTGAAGTCTATGGCCCAAATGCTGGGTTATGAATTAGATGATGCTTTTTTTGAGATATTTTAATCAGAATTCAGGAGTCAGGAGCCAGAATAATGCCTCCGGCATCCGCGAACAGTATAAATTCTGTGTGACCGTTGGATAGAACAGTGTCTCGTAGAGAGCGTATTGATTCTGACTTCTGAATTCTTCTGTAAATACTGAAATAACCGCAAAATCTAGCTGTCACAACCAGGTTTTGCGGTCATTCAACAAACGCATGACTAAATTGGATATCCAATAGACTAATTGCAGAAATTGGGACAAACTGCTGGTTTAGCCACCCCAAATTTTCTCTAAAACTGCGTTTGGTGAAACATCCGCCGTTTTTCCCGTGGGGGATGTAATCGCCAGAAATTTATCGTTTTTCGGCAACAACTTAGCTGGATCGGTGGGGCCAAATAGGGCGATGGTATAGGTTTGGACTGCAACACTCAGTTGTAGTGCCGGACTATCAGTAGACAACATCAAATTTGCTCCGGCGATCATAGCAGTTAACTTGCCAATATCATCTGGGGCAGTCACCTTGATATCTGGAGAAGACCCCAGAAGCGATCGCACAAACTGTTCATCGTCAGTTCCCTTAACAACCACTACAGGCAGATCCGGCTGCTTATCTTGGAAGCCTTGAATAATTTGATGCCAACTTTCGACAGGGTAGATTTTATCCAGTTCTTTAGCCTGTGATAACTGGCCAGAGCCACCATGAATCAAGATATAGCCTGTTTCATGTACCCCTAAACGTTTCTGTTCCTTTTGTGCCCACTCAATATCAGGTTTTGGCACATTTACTGCTAACTCTGGGACAGGGCTATTTATTTCCAATGGTTGCAGCAAATCGTGATATACTGCCGCCGCATACTGGGATGGTTTAAATGGCACAGCATGGGTCAGAAAAACCGAACCTTTGCCTTTGTAGCCAATACGTATGGGAATTCCTGTCAACCAGAGTAAAAGACCCAGCAACCAAATTTGCTTCACAGCAATGACAACATCGTATTCGCGATCGCGAATTGTCCCTACCAAGTTACCCCAATCTGCCAGACTATTACGGTCGTGAAAATCAAAGTTCAGCACCTCGTGAACTGACTTGCTCACTCGGTAGGCAGCCTTTGACTGGGGTTCAACAACGACATCTATCTGAGCGTCAGGGTAATTGCGCTTCAGGTCATCTAGAGTCGGAAAGAAGAGAATTTGGTCGCCAATTCCGCCAGGTACAAGGGCTACTACTCGCATAATATTTATTGACGCTTACTCGCTCCCTATTTTAGGGGAAAATATATAGCTTAAAGATTGAGGAATTCTGTGTATTTACTAATTCCAGCTGCGGGAATCGGAAAAAGAATGGGTAGTAACCGCAATAAACTGCTGCTAAGAGTGCGATCGCAACCAATTATTGCTTGGACTCTATTAGCCGCAGAAGCCGCAAATACAATCAGTTGGATCGGGATTATTTCTCAGCCTACCGATTGGCCAGATTTCAGCGCAATTCTCGCCGATCTCAAGCTCACTAAACCAGTGGAATTGATTCAAGGTGGTTCTACCCGCCAAGAATCTGTTTACAATGGCTTGCAAGCTTTGCCAGTAGCCGCAGAACAAGTGTTAATTCACGATGGTGCTAGATGTCTCGCCACACCAGATTTATTTAACTCTTGTGCCCAAGCCATTCGCCACTGTCCCGGTTTAATTGCTGGTGTACCCGTCAAAGACACCATAAAAGTTGTCGATGAACAAGGCATAATTCAAGAAACACCCGACAGACAAAAATTGTGGGCAGCACAAACTCCCCAAGGATTTGATGTCAAGTTGTTGAAACAGTGCCATGCTGAAGGTGTCCGGCAAGGTTGGGAAGTAACTGACGATGCCGCTTTATTTGAAAAGTGCGGTATTAAAGTCCGAATTGTCGAAGGAGAGGAGACAAATTTAAAAGTGACGACTCCACAAGATTTAGCGATCGCAGAATTTATTCTCACAACTAGAGGCTTTTGAGGGAGTGGGGATGAGGGAGCAAGGGAGCAGGGGGCAGGGGGCAGGGGGAGTGAGGGGGCAGGGGGACAAGGGGGACAAGGGGGACAAGGGGGACAAGGAGGAATTATTAAACAAGTCTCTCCCTTGTCTCCCCCCTCTTCCTTGTCTCCCTTGTCTCTTCTTCATGCCCAATGCCCCATTCCCCATTCCCAATTCCAATTTGATGGCTAACAATATTTTGACAATTTACGATATAATGCCACACACTTGTTGATTGTTAGTTGTCATGTACTAATGACCAATACTTCGACTACGCTCAGTACAAGTGACTAATGACTAATGACTAAATGATTACAGCCACAGCGACGAAGATAGAAGCAATTCTCTATTTAAAGGGTAAACCTTTGTCGCTCGGCGAAATCGCCGAGTATGCTGCGTGCGATCGCGCCGCAGTCAAAGAAGGCATAATTGAACTCATGGACAATTATGCCCACCGAGATAGCGCCCTAGAGGTAGTAGAAACCCCAGATGGTTATAGTTTGCAACTCCGGTCTGATTTTCATGATTTAGTGCAAACGATGATACCAGTAGAGTTGGGTGTAGGTGCATTGCGGACTTTAGCAGCGATCGCTCTCAATAGTCCCATACTCCAAAGCGACTTGATTAACTTGCGCGGTTCAGGAGTATATCAACACGTTCCAGAACTCGTAGAACTTGGTTTTATCCGCAAACGTCGAGACAGCGATTCTCGCTCCTACTCACTCCAAGTAACCCCAAAATTCCATCAGTATTTCCAAATCGAACAACTTCCACAAATACTTTCCACCAGTCAAAAGGAAGAACAATTAGAACTAGAACTAGAGCTAAAGGGAGTGGGGAGTGGGGAATAGGGGGATGAGGGAGACAAGGAGGACAAGGAGGACAAGGAGGACAAGGGGGAATTATTGAATAAGTCTCTCCCTTGTCTCCCCCCTCTTCCTTGTCTCCCTTGTCTCTTCTTCATGCCAATTCCCAATGCCCAATTCCCTATTCCCAATCCCCAAGACTTATACCCGTGGTGAATGCGCTAGCCTTGTACTATGGTTTAAAGTAGAGTTAGCAATTAAGCTAAATAAAACTGCCAATGGTGTTTAATCCTGACTTTTTAAATGACAACTCCGAGGAACACCCTAATCAACTTCTTTCCGACCACTCTGACGAATACCCCAATCAGTTACTCAAATATCTACAACATCAGTCTCCTGATGTTTTAGCGAGGATTGCTCAATCCGCCAGCCCTGAAATTAAACAAATCATCTCGCAAAATGTCCAAGGGCTAGTGGGAATGCTCCCAGCAGAAAATTTCAACGTGCAAATCACAACAGATCGGGATAACTTAGCTGGGCTTCTAGCGTCGGCCATGATGACGGGGTATTTTCTGCGTCAGATGGAACAAAGAATGCAGTTAGAGCATTTGTCTAATGGTCAATAGTCAATAGTCAAACATTCTGGGACTATTGACAAAATAATTCGTAATTCGTAATACTTCGGCTACGCTCAGTACAAGTTCGTAATTCGTAATTAAGAGGGCATGAGCTACCACCAAAATATCTGATTTGGTGGGCAACATGACAGTGGAGAATTAAAGCTTCTACTGATAGCGCAGCGTAAAGCCGTGGGCATATTTTCGCTTAGAGCGAGTCCGCGAACGTCTTGTAACTACGAATTACGAATTATTTTGACTATTTTCTTTCAGGATAAGCTCCTGATTGTACTTTGAAGGCTTGAATTTTCCCGCTACGATTGACTTCGATAGCTATTATGTCCCCAACTTTGCTGGACTCTACCAGCTTCTGAACTTGGGCTGAGGTTTTGACTGGTTTACCGTTAACTTTTTGAATTACGTCTCCAGGCAGCAATCCTCCGCGCTTGGCTGGGGAATCTCCTGTAACTCCTTTAATCACAATCCCAACATCCTGCTGAATGTTCAGTTGATTTTCTTGATTAATCTGCTGTTTTCTGATGGGAGAAAGGTCTGCCATTTCAATACCCAAGTAGGGATGTTCCACACGCCCTTTGGTAAAAAGTTCATTGGCAATGCGGGCGGCGGTTTCAATGGGGATGGCAAAACCAAGTCCTTGAGCATCAGCGCGGATGGCAGTGTTAACACCAATTACTTCACCTTGGGCGTTTAATAAGGGGCCACCGGAATTACCAGGGTTAATTGCGGCATCAGTTTGGATAAAGCTGACTCGCTTATCTGGGACACCAACTTGAGTGCTGGTGCGATCGGTAGCGCTGATAATGCCGATAGTGACAGTATTATCTAAACCTAGAGGGTTGCCAATTGCGATCGCCCACTGTCCTGGTATTAAGTTTTGCGAATTGCCCAGTTTCACAGTCGGTAAATGATTCGCTTTAATTTTCACCACTGCCACATCTGTCACAGCATCAACTCCTATCACCTTCCCCTCTAAACTTCGACCATCCTTGAGGGTGACTTGTACTGTATCTGTATCTGCTACTACATGAGCGTTAGTGAGTAATTCCCCATCCTCGCTCAAAATAAATCCCGATCCTGTACCGCGCTCAATCCGTTCTTCAGGAATTGGTTGCTCATCCTCTCCAAAGAATCGCCGCAAGAGCGGATTTTTCAACGCATCAGAGATGGGATTGGCAACTTTGCGAGTGGCATTAATTCGCACCACAGCCGGGCCAACTTTTTGCACTGCCGTCGCAATAAAATTCACATTATCGCCTCCAGTAGCCCCAATTGCTCCGTTAGGAGAATTTGGCACTACAGATTCTGGAGGCGAAGCCATTGTCACATTTCTTAACTGTTGGAATGAGGGATTTTGTAGCAGCAGATAGCGACTGCCAAACAAACCTGCACCACAGCCAAATACCAGTAAGAACAAATAAACGCCTAGTTGCTTTAAAGATAACTTCATAATAATTCTGCTTAAGGACAGCAATGCAGTTGCTAATTTCTAAGTGTAGTCAAGCTAACGGCAAGTGGACAGATCAATTTATTTAGTCATTTGTCATTTGTCATTTGTCATTGGAGACTGGTTATTAATTCTTCTCCCCCTGCCCCCTGCCCCCTGCTCCCTTCTCCCTTCTCCCTTCTCCCTTCTCCCTGCCCCCTGCTCCCTGCCCCCTGCCCCCTGCCCCCTGCCCCCTGCCCCCGATCTCCCCACTTCCCACACTCTCCATCTAAAATTTAAAGTTAATGCGCTTTTGACCTGTATACATGACTTTACCCTTTCGTCAACTGTTTCTCTGTAGCCTAGTTAGCGCCTTGGGCCTAGTAAGCATACTGCCAAACTTGAACAGTGCTAACGCTGCTGTAGGTGGTTGCCCGATTCCAGCCCTATCTCGCTTCCAACGCCATAAAGTTGTTCGTGGCGAAACTTTGGAGAGCATAGCGCAGCGCTACAATCTCATACCTACAACTATTATTGGCATGAATCCAGCTTTGCAGAATGGCGCGATCGCAGCCGTTGGTAGTGTGCTTCAAATTCCTCCCTACAATGGGATTGTAGTTGAAGTGCCTCGCGGTCAAACTTGGCGACAAGTGGCAGTACAATACAAAGTTCGTGCTGATAGCCTTTTTGAAGTGAATGGCTGCCAACAAAACCCCAGAATCGTGTTTGTTCCGGGGGTAAATTGGTCGCCCAATGGTGTTGTAACTAAGTCCCCTTTACTCACTGATACAGCTACGCCAAACCGTGCATCCCTGTCTGGATATCCCTTGGCACAAGTGGCAAATGTCGGATTAGCTTATGGATGGCAAATTAATCCGTCAACAGGTGAAGTTTTCTTCCACAGTGGTGTTGACTTATTAGCACCAGTTGGTAGTAATGTGTTAGCGATCGCTCCTGGAACCGTAGCCTTTGCTAATGACCAAGGTTCTTATGGCAAGTTGGTCATCATTAACCACAGTGGCGGACTTCAAAGCCGCTACGCCCAGCTTGACAGCATCAAAGTTACTGTCGGTCAGCAAGTCAAAAAAGGAGACTTACTAGGAACAGTAGGCACTAGTGGAAAACCAACTTCCACTCAACCGCATCTCCATTTTGAAGTGCGTTCTAGCTCATCTCTGGGTTGGGTAGCGCAAGATCCAAAGGAGTATTTGAAGAAATGAGGGAATAGGGAATAAGGGGGCAAGGGAGATGAGGGAGATGTGGTTCGACTTCGCTCACCAACCGGGAGCAGGGAGACAAGGAGGACAAGGGGGACAAGGGGGACAAGGGGGACAAGGGGGAATTATTGA
>NZ_JABXKH010000155.1 GCF_017115105.1 Nostoc sp. NMS2 | reverse complement strand
GACATCATTATTGTATGAAAAATATCACTTAAAAACCCACAAAGTCAACAGCCTAGGCAGATGGTTCTTTGGGAAATACTCAAAAAATTGCTGGGGATTTAGATGAGTCTATTTTTCAGCCACAGTGGTCGCCAGATGGTAAGTTGTATTTTGTTTCTGACCGTACAGGTTGGTGGAATATATATCGTTGGCAAGATGAAAATGTAGAAGCGCTAACTCAAATGGAAGCAGAATTTGGTCAGCCGCAATGGAATTTTGGGATGTCCACTTATGCTTTTGGGTCTGCCAACCAGATTATTTGTACTTATACCCAGCAAGGCATTTGGTATTTAGCAAGCCTTGATACACTAACACGTCACTTAGAACTAATAAATACGCCCTACACAGATATTAGCTCTCTCCACGCCACCTCTAAACAGGTAGTTTTTCGCGCAAGCTCGCCAACTCAATTAGCTGCAATTGTCCGTTTGGATCTGATAACTAAAGAGCTAGAAGTACTACGGTCTTCTAGTGATGTAACTATTGATGCTGGTTATCTTTCTTTACCTGAAACCATTGAGTACGAAACATCTGATGGCAAAACAGCATACGCCCTTTTCTACTCACCTCGAAACCGTGACTATACGGCTCCTGAGACTGAAAAACCGCCCTTGATTGTCAAAAGTCACGGTGGCCCCACCGCAGCAACTTCTAGTAGCCTCAATTTTAACATTCAGTATTGGACTAGCCGAGGAATAGCGGTTTTGGATGTAAATTATGGTGGTAGTACAGGGTACGGGCGGGAGTATCGGCAACGGCTTTCTGGGAACTGGGGAATTGTAGATGTGGATGATTGTGTTTTTGGTGCGCGTTACTTAGTGTCACGGGGAGATGTAGACGGCGCTCGTCTAACCATTTCCGGCGGGAGTGCAGGTGGTTACACAACGCTTTGTGCCTTAACTTTCCGAGATACTTTTAAAGCAGGAGCCAGCTATTTTGGTGTCAGTGACTTGGAAGCTTTAGTTCGGGATACACATAAGTTTGAATCACGGTACCTGGATGGTCTGGTTGGCCCTTATCCACAACAGCGTCAGATTTATCAACAGCGTTCGCCAATTAACTTTAGTGAGCGTCTAGACTGCCCAATGATTTTTTTCCAGGGATTAGAAGATCGAGTAGTTCCGCCCAATCAAACTGAAGCAATGGTTACAGCCCTAAGAACAAAAGGTGTACCTGTGGCTTATGTTGCTTTTGAGGGTGAAGAACATGGTTTCCGCAAAGCCGCAAACATCAAGCGTTCTTTGTCAGCAGAACTTTACTTTTATTCACGAATTTTCAATTTTGAAATTGCCCAACCAGTTGAGCCTGTAGTCATTGAAAACTTTTAGCTAAATAGCTGTAATCAACTTTTGATTTTTTTTGTTTAGGATTAGTTTCTTATAAGTTTTTGTCTTTCCTCATTTAATATTTGATTATGGAATTAGTATTAGTGAAGCTAGGAGGTTCCTTAATTACTGACAAGGATAAACCTTATACTGCTCGAAGAGAAGTCATAACACAACTGGTTGAGCAAGTGAGCCTAATCAAACATGAAAATCCTAATCTGAAACTGATTATTGGTAACGGTGCTGGTTCTTTCGCCCACCAATCAGCGAATAAATATAATACAATTAATGGTTTTTCCGGTGATGAAGAAAAACTAGGATTCTGCTTAGTTCACCAAGATGCTTTAGATTTAAATTTTCTACTAGCCAAAAAATTTTTACAGGCAGGGTTGCCAGTGGTAAGTTTGCCACCTATTACTATGATAACCACTCACAACAAAAAACTATTGAAGAGTGACTTTAGTGTGATAAAAAGTAGTCTAAAAGCAGGTTTAATTCCTTTAGTTTTCGGTGATGTAGTTCTAGATCAAGCTATTGGTGGTACTGTATTTTCGACAGATGTAATGCTTGCAGAACTAGCGAAATACTTCTATCTTCAAGGTGAGTTTAAAGTTAGACTAATAAATGTTGGGAATTATGCAGGTGTATATGACCAAGATGGGCTAGTAATTTCCAATATTACTCAAGCTAACTATTTTCGGATTAAACCTTTCTTGGGCAAGAGCAAATCAGTAGATGTTACTGGCGGGATGGCTAAGAAAGTTGAAGAGTTTTTGACTATTTCTAGTTTAGGGATTGACTGCTGGATAATTGATGGGAATATCCCAGGGAATTTAGCCTCTTCAGTTTTAGGTACGCCAACTCTAGGCACTTTAATTAGGGCATTTTAACTAAAATGATTTCAAAACTGTTGGTAGTGAATCCGAATTACTTACCTTTAATCTTTTGGAGATAACTCATTGAGAAAGGCAGAGGGCAGTTCTTGCTGAAGGCAGCTATGAATCTATCCCACTAATAAAATTCTGCGAACCCAGATGTGAACTGTCGCTAAGGAAAGAAAACCATTAAAGCAGGCGGAAATTCGCTCTCACCGCATAACCTCTGTGCTTCTTCTTTTCTGTCCCCTGCTTGTTAGTTGTCCTCTTCCTTACCTGTACCAACACATTTCAAGTGAGTTGCTCTCGGTTTGTCATAAAAATGCTCCTGATAATTGTTTCTGTATGTGAGTAAATAACTGCGCGGCGAAACTGGGTGGTACAGAATAGCCGATAATTGACCCAGCCGTAGCAGTTTCGTTAGGGAATTCGTACCAGTCAGGAAAGCCTTGTAACTTCGCCGCTCCCGCAAGACACTCCATTCTCAGCCAGACCCCACCAACCGCCCCCGATAGAACTCCTGCTGTAACCCCGAAAGCACTGCCAGCACCCCAAGTTCCGACCAATTCCCCAAATCTTCGCCATGCAGAGATACCCGGTAATAGCTGCAAGCTAGGCGATGCCTACGGCAACCCGAAGCGGGAACGCACACAACAGGATAACCCAATGCGTGACATTTCTCGATCAGCAACGATACCAAACAGCAATTCCAAATTCAAATTTTGACAACAGGTACAGTCTACCTTGAGGATGAAG
>NZ_JABXKH010000095.1:38124-139834 GCF_017115105.1 Nostoc sp. NMS2 | reverse complement strand
TGTATAGCCCCAGACTTCTAGTCTGAGGGCGATCCGCCAAAACGGGATGCTCCCGTGTAGCCTTGCGTAATCAACAAGTTTTAGGGTGTGATATGAAGTTTCCTAAGCAACATCTAAATAAAGAGGTTTTAATCTGGTCTTCTCCCCTGCCCCCCTGCCCCCTGCTCTCCTGCCTCTTCTTCAACTTCTCAGTTGCACAGGCATAGCTAAATAGGTCATTTTCAAACCACCCAATGGTGTAAAAATAACTGGAGTCAGGCTTTGATTTAGATGCATTTGAATTTCGGAAGAGGGTAACTCTTTCAAGCCTTCCATCAAATATTTAATATTAAAAGCAATTTCAATGTTTTCTCCAGATATCTGCGCCGGCATTGACTCTCTACCACTACCCACATCTTGAGCTTCACAAGATAAGGTAATTTCTTGAGCTTCGCTATCAATACTCACCTTGACAATATTATTTTTTTGATCTGCTAGCACAGCAATCCGTTCCAAAGTGCTGACAAATTGCCGCCGTTCAATTGTCACTTGTCGCTCAAATTGACGCGGAATTAATTGTCGATAAGCGGGATATTGCCCTTCTAATGTACGACTAGTCAAGCGTTGATTTTGCCATGCAAACACAACTTGACCTTGATCAAAATATAAAGCTACAGGTTCATCTGATGAGGCGCTATGAGCTAGCATCCGTTGGAGTTCGCGTAATGCTCTCGCTGGTACTGTCACCTCTAGTTGACTAGTTCCACCTAGCGGACGTTCGTTGCTAGTTTCTACTACTGCGAGGCGATGTCCGTCGGTAGCTGCAAATTCTAGGGTATCTTGTTTAACTGTTAAATGCACTCCAGTGAGTACTTGTTTAGTTTCATCACCACTGGTAGCAAATAATGAACCCCGTAATCCCTCAACTAATGCGGCGGTGGTGAGATGGATTACTTCTGTATTTTCAATTACAGGTAGTTCAGGAAATTCTTCAGGCCCCATTGCTCGGACTTGATAATGTCCACTCTTGGGTGTGAGTGTAACTATTAAACCTTCTCCACTGGATGTTGCACCTGTGAGGGCTGATTCATCGTCTAGAGTGATTTCTCCTTCTGGAAGACGAGAGGTGATATCTACAAGTAACTTAGCAGGAAGTGCGATCGCACCTCCTTGCCATACCTCTGCGTTAAAGCTGGTGCGAATTCCCAAACTGAGATCGAAGGCTGTTAAGCTTACCTGGTTAGTTTCAGCATCCGCTTGTAACAGCACATTAGCAAGTACTGGATGAGTCGGTCGTGAAGGTACTGCACGACTAACGAGTGAGAGGTTTGTACTAAGATCGCTTTGGGAGCAAACTAATTTCATAAGTGAGATTCGGCTGGTGAAGGATATGGTAACATCCTTATTGTTTATAGGCGATCGCTGACAAATTTGCTTAAGGGTAAAAAACTCGTTTAAACGGTTGGTTGCGATCGCGCCGATAAATATTAAAATCTTTTACGCTCTTACGCTTCAGATTGTAAAAATTTAAACGTTTGCAACAAATGCTCTTCCATGTATAAGAAACGCTTAAGCATTTCTTACAAATGTATAAGTAGTTGCAGCAAACACTTAATACTTTGCAACAAATGCTCTTCCATGTATAAGAAACGCTTAAGCATTTCTTACAAATGTATAAGTAGTTGCAGCAAACACTTAATACTTTGCAACAAATGCTCTTCCATGTATAAGAAACGCTTAAATCATTGCAGCATTTGTTGTAATGAACTTATGAATCTATTTATTACCTGGAAATAAATTTTGTCTAAGTAAAATTAACTAAAGCTTTTGAGATGCGATCGCAACTTATTTGTAGTATTTTCCCATGACAACCAAACATATATTTGTATAAAACAGTACTATCAACCTAGTAGCAGAGATGCATTATGGCACGTCGTAAAAGAAATTCCAGCATTTTAGAACGAGCCGATCGCCGGATTGAAAGTTTACAATCTATCAGCGTAGAACTTGACTTTGGCGAAGGAGTGAATATACAAGCCT
This sequence comes from Nostoc sp. NMS2, assembly GCF_017115105.1. Classification (GTDB taxonomy): domain Bacteria; phylum Cyanobacteriota; class Cyanobacteriia; order Cyanobacteriales; family Nostocaceae; genus Nostoc. The sequence continues at coordinate 137,815 of NZ_JABXKH010000095.1, read as the reverse complement.
ACACCATGACAATTAACGATCTACGATCTAAGCTTGCTGCCTACAACACTGCGTTATCGACCATTGACAAACTCACCGATGACGTGAATAACGCAGAACAGGCTGTAATAGCAATGTCAGAAAAAATGTTACTAGGAGTTGGCAGCCGTTACGGTAAAACCAGCCAGGAATATGAGATGGCGGGTGGTGCTAGACGAGGTAATACCAAAAAGAAGCGAGGTGTTGTATTAGACAATTCCAAAGTCACCAATCCTTTAGCAACCGATTCTGTTAAGCTTTCTTCTGTCAATGGATCTATGAATGGGGCATCGGCTGCGATCGTCAGTTAGCTAAAATCCAATAGGGTTTATATAGCGGTTCTCGAATGGAAGCAATAGACTTTGACCTCACTTCCATTCCTCTCTCCTAAAAGGAGAGAGGCTTTGAATCTTGCTCCCCTTCCCTTGCAGGGAAGGGGCTAGGGGTTAGGTCTGTAACTGATAAACAATCAAGATTTTTAACCCGCGAAGGCGGGTAAAGTCTCGTGTAACCGCGACTTCCAGTCGCCCGGTGTAGTACTATAATTTATGAACAGACTAATTTATCCTACTCCTAAAGACGCAAGAGGTATCGTCGGTGTCGCTCAAAGTATTCTGTTCCTACTCTCACAACGACGAACCCCTAAAAAATGAGCTAGTTAACCACCTCACTATGTTGGAACGGCGAGGTGTAATTTCAACTTGGCACGATCGCAAAATACCACCTGGAAGAGAATGGGATCAGCAGATTAATGAAAATTTGGACACAGCCGACATCATTCTATTGCTGGTAAGTTCAGACTTTATCGCTTCTAAATACTGCTGGGGTGTTGAAGTTACCAGAGCAATAGAACGCCACGAAGCTAAAGAGGCTTGCGTCATTCCAATTATTCTGCGAAAAGTTTCTTGGCAATCAGCACCATTTGCTAAACTACAAGCTTTGCCCAAAAATGCTCTACCTGTTAAGTCTTGGAACGATCAAGACGATGCATTCACAAATATAGCTGAGGGAATTGAGTTTGCTGCTGAACAACTAATTAAAGAGCGTGAGCAAAAACGGTTAAGCAGGGAAAGGGAAGCCGCCATAGCTGAGTATCGTCAGCACGCTGAAGATTTTGCGTCTGATGGCGAGATTTCTCTTGTGGAATCGGAAATATTGAAAGATTTACAAGAAAAGTTAAAATTAACAGATATAGAAGCCAGTATAGTCCGAGAGAAAGCATTAGAGCCTTACGGCATATATAAGAAAAATATAGACAAATACAGGCTATTCTTAATAAATTTTGTCGATAAACAAGGATATCCATTAGATGAAAAAGCTAAAAATGAATTAAAGAAATTACAAAAATACTATGTGCTTAAGGATGGAGATGTAGTTCGCTTAGAGAAAGAACAAGAAGTAGAGCATCAAAAACGGCAAGCAGAACAACTTCTGCAAGAACAAAAAGCAGAGCTTTTTACAGAAAAATTGGGCAATAGCGTAGTTCTGGAAATAGTTCCAATTCCTGGTGGTAAATTCTTGATGGGTTCCCCAGACAATGAGCTAGAACGATACGATTCTGAAAGTCCACAGCACACTGTTACCATTCAACCCTTTTTCATGGGTAAATATCCAGTTACACAAAGCCAATGGGCTGTTGTTGCTGGGCTAAAAAAGGTAAATATTGATTTAAATCCCGACCCTTCGCACTTCAAAGGCGTTAATCGACCTGTTGACTGTGTTTCTTGGGATGATGCAATTGAATTTTGTGCCAGATTGTCTAACAAGACTGGGAAAACCTATCGCTTGCCTAGTGAGGCAGAGTGGGAATATGCCTGTCGTGCGGGAACGACTACCCCATTTTATTTTGGTGAGACGATTACGACTGACTTAGCGAATTACAACGGTAACTATATTTACGGTGCTGGGTCAAAGGGTGAATATCGTGAGCAAACAACAGATGTCGGAATTTTTCTACCAAATGCCTTTGATTTATTTGATATGCATGGTAATGTATTTGAATGGTGTCATGATGCTTGGCACAAAAATTATAACGGATCGCCAGCAGACGGTAGCCCTTGGATGAGTGATGATGGTAAGCGGCTGCTGCGTAGTGGTTCGTGGGACGACTCTCCCAGGGATTGCCGCTCTGCGTTTCGCCTAGCTTACACGCGTGACTACAGGTTCAACTGCGTGAGTTTTCGGGTTGTGGTGATTCGGGGCAGGACTTAGTAGCCCTTTACAATTTTTTCTTTTCCCTTCTTCTCTTCTTTGTCTTGCGCTCTGCGCGATAAAATTTTTTGGCTAAATTTTGAATGAGTGATTTACCGATAATACAGAAGACTTATGATTTAATCAACTGGTATATACCAATTTTAAATCGTCTGCCTATAGATCATAAATTTTTGCTGAGAAATCGGATATAGCGTTTCCTAAGCAACTGAGGTACACCCAAATCTTTGTTACCAAGGTTAGTAGCTTTGAAAATGTACCTCACCAGATTGGGAACCGCATAACGCTCTAACTTTATTCTCCGCGTCGGTAAGCTTCAATCTCTGCTGCTATTTCTGCTTCAGTAATATCTTGTACTTTGGGTAGCGACTGTGTTTTATCAAATAAATCTCTCAGTTTTTTACTAATATTCTGCTCTGGTATTCTCCTCTGCTAAGATAATGATTTCTACTCGCTGTCCTACCTGAAAAGGTAAATCAGATAAAATCACTTGCTTTGGATCTGTAATAATAATGTATTTTTTGTAAGCGTTCATAATTTCTCACTGACTTAAAAAACTAAAGTGGAAATGGTAGAACACAGAGGTATTAGGACAACAACGAAGCTTCGTGTTTTCCTTATTCTAACGCCGTCCCCCTTGCCTCACATCTTGCATCTAGCCCTAGCGATTAGAAATCGCGGCTATACAAACGAAGTCCGCCTACGCGGACTAAGGCAAAATCAAGGCTTTTCAACCTGCGGAGGCAGGTTTTGTCTGTGTAGCCGCGACTTCTAGTCGCCTGGTGCAAGATATAAGTTGCCAAGTTTACCTTGTGGAAAACTTGTGGAAAAACTATGGTATTTTTCCACAAAGTAATTATACTTAATTAAGTTTTACCAGTTAAATATAAAGTTTTTCACAGATATATCCACAAAAAGCAATATTCTTCCACAATCTAAGTTAGATTTAATCAATTTTTATACGTTACTTAATATTCTCGACTAATTATTCAACCATTAAGGCTAGCGATCGCACTGCTGGTTGTGGAAAACTTAAAATATATCTTCAGGATAAAATAGAGACTAGCAAAGCTAAACTTCGGTAAAGGTTACAAACAAATCAAATCAGACTCAATGACCGCGACTCATCATCACTGGCTAGCTGCACCGACAGATTTAACTTTGTTACCAGATGAGATTCATGTCTGGCGTATAGAACTTGACCAACCAGAACTACAACTGCAAAATTTAGCAGCGACTCTTTCCAGTGACGAAACGGCTCGTGCTGAACGGTTCTATTTTCAGGAACATCGACAGCGTTTCATTGCTGGTCGTGGTATCCTGCGAACAATATTAGGTCGCTATTTAGGTATCCAGCCTTTACAAGTGCAGTTTAATTATCAACAGCGTGGCAAACCAGTATTAGCAGATACATTTGCTGATAGTGGACTGGCGTTTAACTTGTCTCATTCCCAAGGGTTGGGTTTGTGTGCGGTGAATTGTACTCACCCAATTGGTGTAGACCTAGAATATATCCGCCCGATGTCTGATTTGGAAGCCCTTGCCAAAAGGTTCTTTTTGCCGAGAGAATATGATATGTTGCGATCGCTATCTCTAAACCAACAGCAAGAAGTATTTTTCCGTTACTGGACTTGTAAGGAAGCTTATTTAAAAGCAACTGGAGACGGACTATCCCAGTTAGAGCAAATTGAAGTGTCGTTGACTCCCACAGAACCAGCCAAGTTACAGATATTAGAAGACTGGAGTCTTTTTGAACTAGTCCCTGCTAACAATTATGTTGCTGCCGTTGCCATAGCAAATTGTGACTGGAACTTAAAATGCTGGCAATATTAATGTTGATTAAGCTCATCTCCTGGGTGAAACAAGAGAAATTTTGCAGACATTGTAAAATGACCAATGACCAATGACCAATGACCAATGACCAATGACAAATGACAAATTACTTATCCTCCTGCATATTTCTCACAATTTTTGTCACCAGCCTTCTGGGTACAAATCTGACGCTTTTTGCAAGTAGTTTATTCATAAAACCAGGAATAACAATGATTTTGCCCTTCATTAAGCCGTGAAAACCAATTTCGGCTACAGTTTGTGCATCCATCATCCTCTTACCCTTGAGCAACTTCGAGTCAGCCATTCCGGTTCTTTCATGAAAGCCAGATTCTGTTGAGCCTGGGCAAAGAACTGTCACAGTGACACCAGTACCTTCTAATTCATTAGCGATCGCTTCAGAAAAAGATAAGATATAAGCTTTAGTAGCAAAATAAACCGCCATCAAAGGCCCTGGTTGAAAAGCCGCAGCCGAAGAGACGTTTAAGATTTTACCTTCACCTTGCTTTACCATCCCCTTCACGAATAGCTTAGTTAAATGGGTGAGACAGACCAAATTTACCTGTAACATTTCCAGTTCAGTAGCTAAATCTGTTTCGTGAAATAATCCATAAATACCAAATCCAGCATTATTTACCAGCACATCAACATTAATATCAGCTTTTTGCAACTCCGTGAAAATTTCTTCAGGAGCAGTTGATATAGATAAATCCTTAACAATAGTTTTGACAAGATTTCCGAATTGTTTTTGGAATTTAGCGGCAATTTCTACTAACTTTAGCCCGTTTCTGTCTACTAAGACTAGATTGTAATCATGAGCAGCAAAAATACAGGCTAATTCGTAGCCAATTCCACCGGCTGCCCCAGTAATAAGAGCAGTTTTTTTGCTCTGACCTTGATGTTTTTTGTTCATGTAAGAATATTGGTGAATTCAACTTGATGAAGCTGCCTTGCATTTACAGTGGTTCTCGTTCTACAATTAAATACGCATAATATTTGAACCGACAATAACTGTCTTGAGTTATTACCCTTTCAAATGCTTGTGTGATGCCTTGGATAGATGTATCAGTCCAAGCGTAAATTTAGGACTTATGCATCGAATCAGTGGAGCATTAAAGAAGTTTGGTTATTTCAAACTACTAGCACTGGCTTTTGATTACTCACAAAAGCCAGCAGGCAAAATCAAACTTTTATGCCCGACACTAACCATTCTATCCTCAATTGCTTCTGTCAAGGAGTGAATCCTAAAAGTTTACATTATTGAGCATAAAAAAACAGGGCAATTATATTGCCACTGTTGGTATATAAGTTGTTGCTGGCATCTGAAATATTAACTATTCAGCAGTACTGAGTTTTAAAAAACATGGACATAAACAAAATAATTTTGTAGTGGCGTGTCAAGGCTAAAATAGTGCATTAGATGTCAATACGGTTCAGTTAAGGTTTTTGATGAAAATTCTAGATTACAAAGACGCAAGACTGATTATTGTAGAGACGGCGATTCATCGCGTCTCTTGTCTTAACCGAACAGTATTGCATTAGACGTAGGTTGGGTTGAGCAGCGCGAAACCCAACATTGAACGGAGTGTTGGGTTTCGTTCCTCAACCCAACCTACAATTTTTTTTTGCAACAATTTAGTCTTGACACACCCTACGCAATTTGTGAATTACTAAGCGATATTCAAGAAACCACTTTGAATCAAGTAGGCAGTATAAGTCATAAACAATTGAGAGTCAATTGGAGGACAAGCAATAGAACTACCTGCCAATGCATGAAGAGTATCTTGGCAGCTAATATGGGGTCTTCTAGCTTGTAAATACAAATCAGGAATAGTCAGTTGTTCATCAGACCAACGTTCCAGCAAAAATGGTCGCAGAGTGTACAAAGGATTGTCCGCAGAAGTCACATTATTGATTAACTCAGATTGCCATTTTTCATAAGGAATCATCTCAACCGAATAACCAAAAGAGCGTATCCACTCAACTAGCATTTTCAAAGCGGCAGGTTGGGGATGTTGTAAATTGAAAGCTTTACCTATAGATTCTTTCTGCCGTGATAGATAAACAATCGCTTTACTCACATAGTCCACAGGAGACATATCCAACATATAATCTACATCAGGGAAATATCCCATTTGTAGACAGCCCTTGGTCATCAAATTGATAAAGTCATGCGTGTTACAAATGCCTGTTTTGCTATCACCGGAAATCAGTGGTGGTCTATGAATAGTTACAGGAAGTCCACGGTCACGAGCAATTTTAACTAACTTTTCAGCTACCCATTTAGTTTGAGAGTAACCAAGATAAATACCTTCCCAATGGTTGAATTCATCCTGCTCTTTGACAACCTTGCCAGCATAAGCAGTTGATTCAAAAACAGCCACACTAGAAACATAATGTACAGGCTTGACTTTAATTTGACAAGCTAATCTCAAAACTTCTTGAGTTCCTAAAACATTGGCTGCTTTTAGTGCGGAGTATGGGAAAACATAATTCAACAAAGCAGCACTATGATAAATAGTATCAATATTGGTAGCTAAAACTTGAAACTGTTCTGAACCAATACCTAACAAAGGCTGAGATAAATCGCCAACAATAGGAATAATTCTGGAGTTAAATTCTTCCTGCCAAATTGCATACTGTTGCAGATTCTTTTGGAGTTTGCTTTTGCCTTCTTCAGTATTGGCAGCACGGACTAAGCAATAGATATCCGCATTGGTTTCCTGTAGCAATTCCCGGATAATAAAAGCTCCTAAAAAGCCTGTTCCTCCAGTTAAAAAGATGTTCTTAGGTTCACCCACAAGTACATTAGATGCAGCGCCGGGATGGATGGTAGGGTCAAGAACAGCCTCAGCACCTAAATCTAGAACAGAGGGTGCAGCATTGGCATTAGAGGCTGTCACCTTTGTATCTTGAATCGGTGAACCTTCTTGCACTTCTTCAGCTAAACGCTGTGAAAGAGCTTCAATATTTGGGTAATGCCACAGCAGCAACGGAGATGGTTGAAATCCGAGCAACTTTTCTAAGTTACTTACTAAAATCATTGCTTGGGCTGAATCTAACCCATAGTTTTCTAAATGTTCTTTGACATCTATTTCATCAGTTGCTACTCCTAGCAACTTAGCTAAGTTAGATATCAAAAATATTTGAATATCGTTTGCTGTGAAAGACTGTTTTATAGTCATTTTTAAATCTCCAACAATGATGTAGAACGAACAGGATGATATTGACTGTAATAATCAGAAGTTTGCAGCCCTTGAATTTTCAAATTTTGGACACGGTACAAAAAGGCTGCACCAGTCATAATTTGATTAGCAACATCAACTACACCACGATTATTTGGTTCAGATAAGTAAGAACCGCGTACCCAGTCATTGAAACCGCCCATTGCGGGGCCACACCAAATTTGATAATCGACTTCTCTACCTTTTTCACCAGAACTAGACCAACGAGAAGATAATCCTAGATACCAGCGAAAAATCAACGCCATTTTCAGTTTAGGATTATTAACTGCTTTCCCAAGTTTCTCAGGATTCTTTTGGGACAAATAAGCCGCAGTTCCTTCCCATACTTCAGCAATAGTTTTACGAAAAACTTGTTTTTCTAATTTCTCTCTTTCTGCAAGGGGGATGCTTTCAATGGAATCATAAGCGCGATAGAGTTCAAATAATTTCTGCGCTCGCATGGGGAACATTGTACCCCGTTTGAGAACTTGCAATTTAACTCCCATTTCAAACATATCTGCTGCTGGAGCCATTATCATATCAGCCATTTCTGCTTGGGCTAATAACTTTTTGGTATGTTCACAAGCCCCAGATTCAACGCATGATTGATTAATTGAACCAGTCATTACATAAGCAGCACCCATCATAAAGGCTGCTAATGCTGATTGTGGTGTACCAATTCCCCCTGCTACACCAATTCTAATGGGTGTTTGGTAATGATATTGGGCTTGAATTTCATCCCGCAAGGCAATAATAGAAGGCAACAAACAAACCAGGGGACGGTTATCTGTATGACCTCCAGAATCAGCCTCGACGGTAATATCATCAGCCATTGGAACTTTAGCGGCAAGGGTTGCTTGTAACTCAGTAATTAATCCTTGTTCCAGAAGTTCTTTGAGTATTCTGGCTGGTGCTGGTTGCAGAAATTTAGTCGCAACTTCTCGGCGAGAAATTTTGGCGATGACTTTATTTTTGATTTCAATTTGATTGGCGTTATTCAACCCCAATCCAGCAACCCGGTAATAAACAATGTTGGGAGTTAAGTCGAGAAATGCAGATGCTTCTACTGTTCTCACTTGATATTTGAGGTATAAATCTACAGCGCGGCGTTCAATCGCAGGTTCATTGGGACTGTGAATTAAATTAAATGCATAAGGCCCTTGAGGTAAAGCTTGTTGAATGCGATTTATGGCTGCTTCTAAACGTTCTGGAGTTAAACCACCTGCACCAAAGGAACTCAAAATTTGCTCTTTTCCGAGTGCAATGACCATTTCTTCGGAAGCAATTCCGCCAGCCATTGCGCCGGTAACGTAAGCATATTTTACTCCATGAGAGGAGAGAAAATTCGGATCTCCAAATTGTTGAATGCGGATTGGGGCGGCAAATGTTAACAGTTCTACTTGTGCGGTTGTGCCATTATCACCAGGGGATAAATACCCCTCATTCGTGACACCGATTTTTCCGGCAACTTTCACGATGTAGCAGGGTTTATCTAATACCATCAATTTATCTTTGATGGTTTGTTTCTCGAAAGATACAGTTTCTAAAGAACCTTTCCAAACCTGGTTTTTGTTATAAGACCAAGCGGAGAAGTTAAGGCCATTATCGTGTTTACTTAGTACCGTATCTACGGTTGTCACGGCAGTTATCCCTCGGATTACAAGCAATGGATAATTAAAATTGAAGGGTGTAGACTCTTGATATAGCAATCCTAAATCGTATGTGAAAACTTCTCTCTTCCTTGGCGCTCTTGGCGTCTTGGCGGTTCGTTCATTTCCAAAACTTAGATAGGATTGCGATATAAATCTAAATTTTCATACCAATTCTCTATGAAGATGCACGTAATAATTTTTAAACGAACCGCCAAGACGCCAAGGACACCAAGGAAGAGAGGAGTTCAGAGAGAATTGATATGATTTATCAGGATTCGTCGTTAAGCAAGTTTTGGGCGCAAGCTAGTTGCAATTGAATGATTTCGCTCATCTGTTGACTGTAATCTTGTCTAGCTTGTAAGAAGGCTGTGTGCGCTTTGGTTATCTTGGAATTATTAGCATTGAGCTTTTGATACTGGGTCTTATTTAAATCGAACATGCTGATGATGCTACTAATTTTTTGAGTTGTGACTGGTGGGGAAGAAGGAGGAATTTGCTGTTTAATTGCGCTTGACTCTGAAGATTGTAATTGTTCTCTCGCTTCAAAAACGTTATCAATGATATTTTTCGGTTTTACTTCTTCTGGCTGAGGCAAGATGTTAGGGGAGTAATTTTCTTGTTGGGTGATTTGATTGGAAGTGTTAAGAAAATCTGTGATTTCAGATTGTTGGATATTAGGTATATCTGGATGCTGTATTTTGAAGCGTTCGCTCCTAATATCCCCAGCGAAATTTTCAACAAGTTTGCGATTTTCGTCACTCAAAATTGTAGCAGCAATTGCTTTTCCACCCAAGGTAACTGTTCTCAATGTTGCTTTATTTTGATTAGCAGTTCCTTGAACTTTGTTGTACAGTGGTGATAAATCCACGTTCACCTGATGACTGAGTAGTTTTGCTAATGCTTTAACCATTGCAGCATGGTCATCCATTCCTCTACGATTCAGAGAAACTGTGATATGTTCTTTGTTGTCGAGAATTTTATCAATCCATCGGGAACAAACATTACCAGCACCTGCTTCTAGAAATATTTTGACTCCATCACCATAGACACGATTCACTAATTGCGGAAAATCAAGTTCCTGGCACAATCCTTTGGCGATGTTGTGCGCGATCGCATCACTTTCAAGTACAATCGGTTGATAGTCGGCGGCTGAGTAAAACACAATACCGGGGAGATTTTGCGATGGTAAGGTGTTTACCTTCTTAATTTCCTCGTACTGCGATCGCATCGCTTCACAATGTATCACATGGTCGAAGGGTGCGGGGAAAGAATTACAACCTAAAGTTGCTATCACTCGCTTACAGGCAGCATCTTCACCAGCGATTAATACTTCTTCTGGTGTGTTAATTTGAGTTAAGTAGACGCGATTCTCATGTTTCAGGTATTCTCTAACTTGCGATGGAGTCGCCATGAGAACATAAGTATTCCAAAAATTGTTGTTTGGTGAATCTGTTAATCCCCAATATTCACGCACAGCATTTTTAGGGCCAGATAACTTATCGCCAAATAGAGGTGATGAGTTTAAGGTGTTACTTCCGCCCTCAAAATCACTCCAAACTCCTTGGGCAACCATCATGCTAGTTTCACCCAAACTATACCCAAATACAGATTGCGGCTTGACTTGAAAATCATCTCGAAAAATTGCTGTCATGTATCTAGCAAAGGCGATTTCACTTTCAAACATTGCCAGTGAATCATCTAACAATTGCTTTTCGAGTGTTTCTAGTTGCCTGGTGGTCAATTTAGGTAAGCTTCTCGGATAAACCAGCTTTTCAACATCGGCAGCCCGATTGTAGAGATTGTTGCTTTTTAAATCCTCAAAGACTTTCGGAAATAACCGGAAGACGCTGCGACCAATGCCAATATAAGAATTGACTGCTGCGGGGTAAACGTAAGCAACTGCTCCAGTTTTACCTAATGGTTTCGCGGTGAAATAACTTCCTAGTGGTGTTTGCCAATCTGTACCGTTTTCAAAGGCATTATTTACACCTTTACGGGCAGATTCAATTTCTTTGAGTAAATCTTTTGTGTTACGTCCTGTGATTGATAAGACGTATTTTGCATTAGATTGCTGCTCAAAAGTAGCGAATATCTCGCTGGCGGTAGCTGATAAAGAAGAACTCGCTTCTATGGTATGTTGGAGATTGTTGAGAAGATCGGGGATGGTGGTGCGATCGCTAACTGCTATCGGAAACAGATGAAAAGGCATTTGTTGCAAATATCTGTTATCGCGCTCCTCTTGGCTGGGTTCCTCCGATAAGATTAAATGGGCGTAACTGCCATCTATAGCCATGCTATTAATTGCTGCTATTCTGCGTGTGCCGCCTTTATCGACAAACCAAGGTCTTGATTCCATTGCCACATAGAAAGGGCTACCTGACCATACTTGCGGTGTTTTGACACCAGACCATTTGGGAGTAGCGGGAATATATCTGTAATAAAGACAGAGAGCGGTTTTGATTAAGCTAGCAATTCCCGATGCTGTATAGGTGTGGCCAATATTGGCTTTAACGCTACCTAATGCACAATGCAAACCATTGCCCACTTTCGGATAAGCTTGCAGCAAACCTGTGATTTCGGCTTCATCCTCCTGGGGAACGCCGCTACCAAAGACTTCCACATAGTTAACCTCTGTGGGTTGAATATCTGCCATCTGGAAGGCTTGTTTGCAGACATCACTGATAGCTGAAGCATCAGGTTTTACCAAAGCGTTACTCAAAGTAGAATTACCTTGTGCGAAACTCATGGCATCAATTACTGCATAGATGCGTTCGTTGTCTTCTTTAGCAGCTTCGTAGCGCTTGAGGACGACAGCACCCGCACCTTCGCCAACCGTCCAGCCATTAGCTTGCTGGTCATAACCCAACGTATTCACACCCGTATTAATTGGGGCAAATTGGCTGCGGAACAAGACATTTTCCACACCACCTGCTAAATCTACCGCACCAACAACCACCGCGTCTACTTCTCCAGTAGCGAGTAGCATTTGGGCAACTTCCAACGCTTTGAGGGCGGAATTTTCGCCAGCGCTGACGGTGAATGCAGGGCCAGTGAAGTTCCACAAAGCCGAAATCCGACTCGCCATGATGTTGGCGATGTGACTCACGTATTCGCCAATTTCTACTGGTTGGTGAATGCTATCTTTGACAATGGTTTCCAGTTGGGAAAGCTGTTCAGCAGGTAGAGAAATTCCTTGGTTGAGTAAACCATCCTTAACTTGCCAAGAGAGATTCCATCTTTGTTGTAGCTGATGCACAGAGAATTCTGTCTCGGCGGCGACAATAACTGCCACATTGCCACCCTCCTGTAGTTTCGCATCTTTTAGGGCGCGATCGCTAACCTTCAGAAGCAACAATTGTTGTGGATTTAATTTCTCTATCTCATTCGGTGGGATTTTGCACGATAAAGTATCGATTTCAAAATCCTTGATATATGCCCCTATTGGTGCTTTCCCATCTGTTAAACCGTACTCTTTCAGGACACTTTCTTGATTTTCTATACCATGCCATCTTTGAGGCGGTAGGGAAGTAAAATGTTGTATTCCATCATAAATGCTGCGTTCAAAAGCATCTAAACCATTGCAGTTACCAAAAAAGGCATCCATGCCGACAATAGCAATTTTGGTAGGTGGAACAGGTGGAGTTGATTCAATTGATTGTGTTGTATTTCCTTGTTCTAAAATCAGATGAGAATTAGTACCGCCAAAACCGAAAGCGCTAATAGCTGCCCGTTTAATTGGTGCGTTATTATTCGGCCATGTCGTAGCTGTTCTAACAATTTTATCGGCGGAAATTGTACCATTTTCTGATGTTAAAGGTTCAGAAACATTCATGGTTGCTGGAATTACACCATGCGACATACTCAAAATCACTTTAGTCAAGCCAACCATGCCAGCAGCAGTTAGCAAGTGACCAGTATTTGCCTTAGCAGAACCCACCAGAGGCGCAGCTTGATTTTGACCAAAGAATGTTTCTATGGAGTTGAATTCGGTTGTATCTCCTAGTAATGTGCCAGTGGCATGACACTCTAAATAATCGATGGTTTTTGGACTAAATTTCGCCTCATTATAGGCTCGTTCAAAAGCTAAGATTTGTCCTTTAGGATTTGGACTCAATAAATGCTTACCTTTGCCATCATTTGAGAGTCCATTACCGCAGATGGTAGCGAGAATATTATCGCCATCTCTGACGGCATCAGAATATCTTTTCAGCATCACCATGCCAACACCATCGGCGGGAATTAGCCCCCTAGAGGATTTATCTAAGGGACGGCTGATGCCGTTTTCTGCATACCCTTGAACGCCAGAAAATAACATCCGCACGAACAGGGAATCTGCACAACTGATGGCTCCAGCTAACATGACATCAGCTTTGTGTGACCATAAGTAATGAGATGCTAGTTTAATAGCATAAAATGATGACGAACAAGCAGCATCCAGACATAAATTTATCTGGGATAGAGAGAGAGCTTGAACAATGATAGATGCTGGTAATCCAGATATCATCGCATTGTATAAAGAGGCTTTGGTTGCACTTGGGAGAGTAGCTAAATCAAAGTTTTCATACTGCAAAAGTTCTCTGACGGCAGGGGTAATAGATTGCTGGTAAATTGGAGAGAATAATTGATTAGATAATTTTGTTGGGAATGACAAATTACCTAAAATTACGCCACATTTTGCCAGAACAGTTTGATTACCCCAATAACCACTGTTTACAATTGCTTGTTTAGCGGCATACAATGACCATTTGAAAGTGTTATCTAAGCCAGCAACAAGTTCTGATGGTAGATTATATTCATTAGGGTTAAATTGGAAGTTGCGGATGTACCCGCCTTTGATAGAATAGGTTTTGTCTGGTGTACCTTTAACTGGATTGTGAAATATTGTCGGATCTACTCCGATTTCTTCGACGGTTGCAGAGGATGTGGAATCTTTTTGATTAACGATGTTTTGCCAGTATTCTTCAGGGTTATTAGCATCGGGGAATAGGCATGATAATGCGATGATGGCTATTTTTTCCACGATTTATATGCTCCGAGTTTGGGTATTTAGCAAGAGATAATTAAAAGGCAGGATTTACGCTGTTCCCCAAACTTTGAAGTGGCAATTTATAGCAATCCTATCTGAGTTGTGAAAATTAACGAACCGCCAAGACGCCAAGAGCGCCAAGAAAAGAAAGGGAAGTTTTCACAAATGATTTAGGACTGCTATAGATAGGTGTTGAGTCGTAAAGGAAGATTACTAGCTTCTGAGCATTTTCATTGACCAAATAATGGCGTGGGCACCGAGCATTCGTGAATAGATTTTACCTTGGCGGTCGTGTATGATAAAGTTTGCGATCGCACTACTCGATGTCTTAGCTAGTACTTCACAAGAAACGTAAAATGTTTCGTTATGTGGTATCATCGCAAATTGTTCAAATTTTTCGACTTTTCCAGGTAAACAACCTTCTTCATGAAAGTGTTGTGTCCAAACCCATAAGGCGTGCATACTCAAGTCAGTGGTGTAAGGATTTACCCATTGGACGGGGAATTGTCCTTGTTGTTGGGCGGTGAGTTCTGGCCAAAGACATTCTGTAGTAATTTTTTCAGGACTGATGTTTAAAACTCTTTTGATTTCTTGAAAAGCGGGGCCATGAAATAATGTGGTTCCCCCATTTTGGTAAAAGTCTTTTCCGGTAGCGGTGATGATATTATCTTCTTCGAGATTGAGAGATTCATAAGTTGGTACATCTGGGATTTCTCGCTGGAGATTGAGTTGAGCGCTAAAATGATAATGGATTCTTCCTTCAGGGTTTTTACTCGAAATTTTGGCTTTAAGTTCGATGTTTTCTAAGTTAACTTTAGCAATTTCTTCTATTTCTAAAATGTGTTCCTTCGCTAATGTTTCATTGAAAGTAATCCCCTTCAACACTTTGAAATCTTGGTAATAAAACAATCTATAACCAGGATATAATTGCTCACAGGCATTGATAATCCAGGTCATTGCACAAGTTGCTGGTAAGACTGGAGAACCAGCAATGGTATGATCGTGTAAAAATGGATTAGCCTCTAATGTCATTTGGCGACGAATACGATAAGTTCGTAGTTCTGAATCTAACTCCGTCGCCAGTGGAATAAGTGGGCTACCAATAACAACTTGTGCGGTTGCATGATTGGTGTTATTCATTTCTTTAACGAGCATTTGTGCCCCAACTGCAATGGGAATTATATCGATTTTTCGCTCTTGAAAAATCTTCTTTAATTCTGCTGTCACCATCCCACTGTCCCAAGCGCCCCAGTTGATAGCGACTACATGACATGAAGGATAACTTTGCTTAAATATATGGGCTGATTTGTTCAGAATTTCATTAGCGATCGCATAATCAGATTGTCCAGGATTTCCGTAAAAGCCTGTTACTGAAGAAAACAAAACTAAATGCTGAAGTTGATTCGGGTTGACGCAAGCCAGCAGGTTTTCTAATCCCTGAACTTTGGCGGTGTAAACTTTTTCAAAATCCTCTTCTGTTTTCTTTTCAATTAACTTATCAGCTAAGTTTCCCGCGCCGTGGATGATTCCGGTAATTGGGCCCTGATGTTGCACAGCAGTGGCAAGTTTTTCTTGTAAAGCCTGCGTATCTGTGACATCGACGCTGATATATTCTGCTTTAGCTCCGGTTTTTTCAATTGCTGCTAGGGTCTTTTTAATTTCGCGGCTGGAGGTAATTTTGTTATATATTTTTTGCACATTCATGGGTGTGGGCTTCTCTCCTTGAGAAAGAAGATTTTCCATGATGCATTTTTTCAAGGCGGAGTCGTCAGAGTTTTGAGCATAATCTGGCTCGGTTTCTAATAGTTCGGAGCGACCGAGGAGGATGAATTTACCGGGTTGCTGTTGGGCTAGTTTGATAGTACACTCAGCCGTAATCCCTTTTGCACCGCCGCTCACGACAAAGACTGATGATGGACTAAGCTGGGCTGTTTGTGTCATAAATCCTCGTGAATACCTGCATAAATTGGGTTTTTTCTTCCTCTGTGTCCTCTGCGCCTCTGCGGTTTTTTTTAAACGAACCACAGAGACGCAGAGAGCGCAGAGAGAGGAGATTAATCGGCGATAATGGTGACTCGTCCTTGTGAACCGTAGCCAACTTCACTGATATAAAGGTTAGGGTCGTGAAGTTCGGCGATGATGTTTTGTACTGACTGTTTAGCATCAAGTCTGGGACTTAAATCGATCGCACGAGTAAACACCTTTGGCCATTCCCATCTCAGAGTTTTGGTTAATCCGAATAAACCAGCGCCGATCGCACCGAAGTTGACTTTATACTCTAAGCCGAAGGCTCCATCAAGGTGAGCTACTGTGCAGAAGCAACTACGTCCATGACGCGCAGCTTCATTTAAAGAGGGTTTAAGGTGTTTCGCCATCAAAAATACGTGCTTGACGATCGCCTTTTCTGATTCGTTATAAGAAATACTCGCGGTGTTATTTCCTACAAATATGGGATGGAGATGGATGAAGGCCCCAATCGCTCCGCAGTGAGATGCGATCGCTTGTAGTTGTTGTTGGAGATGTTCTTCACTCAAGTTTGCTAAGGTGACGCGGGTTACTCCTGTGGGTAAGGGCGCTTGTTGGGCGATCAGCGATTGGGGAAAGCTGATAACTACTACTTTCCAGCCTTTCTCGATTAGGGATTCAGTTAATTTATAAGTGGTGAGGGAACCATCATCGGTGATTAAACCGATGTGTCCCTCTGGTAACGTGAAATCCAAATAATCGGGTTGTGGTAGACTTCTGAGTTTGACGAGATGGCGCTGAATATTATGCTCTAATTCCGGTGGTTGCTGGACAAACTCAGGCTCAGACTTTTTTTTTTCACCTCCAGCCAACTGCTGTAGGTAATCGACTATTTGACCGATGGTGCGGAGTTCTCCGAGTTCTTCGATATTTGGTTTGGGTAAGTTGGGGTACATTTCTTGCATCGCCCCTAAGATTTCTACCCGTTTGATGGAGTCAATCCCCAAGTCGGCTTCCATGTCCATTTCCAGTTCCAGCATCTCGACTGGGTAGCCAGTCTTATCGCTGGTGATGGCTAACAGGGTTTCACCTAAGTTTGCAAATTCATCACTTGTAGCTGGTTCTGGTGTGAATGCAACAACTACGCTTGGTTCCGGTGCAGTGACTACCTCAACTACTGGTGCAGTCTCTACTGAAATCTCAGTTACTTGTTGTACTTCGTGAATTGCAATTTCTACAGAAACACTTTTGGAAGCGTGGGATTGCAGATACTCTACAACTTGACCGATGGTGCGTTTTTCTGATAGTTCTTCTAAATTGGGTTTGGGTAAGTTGGGGTACATTTCTTGTAGCGCCCCTAAAATTTCCACCCGTTTGATAGAGTCAATTCCTAAGTCAGCCTCCATGTCCATGTCCATTTCCAGCATCTCGACTGGGTAGCCGGTCTTGTCGCTGGTGATGGCTAACAGGTTTTTATCTAAGTCAACAATATCGATGGTTGTGCCAGATACAGGTGCAGCAGTTGTGGGTGCTGGTTCTGGGGTGAATGCAACAACTTCATTGACTGGAGGTGAGCTAATTTTGACTACAACTTCGGCTTGGGGTTCCGCGACTACAGGCTCTACTGTCTCGACAGTGGCGAAGTGTGGAGTGGGCAGTAGAGATATTGATCGCGTCTCGATCACTCGTGTCTCTGGGGATACAGGAGTTTCAACTACAGGCTCTACAGCAGCCGGAAGAGGTTCTTGGATAACATTTTTAACAACAGGCTCGGCTACAGGCAAAGGCTGGCTTTCTACTATCTTAGTAGTGGCGGGTACTGGTGCTTCTGTGGTGAACGGAGTGAAATTGCTGAGTTTCTCTGTTAGTTGAGTTGCTCCCTCACCAGAGATGATTAGAGAATACTCTTGCTGGATGAGTTGGAAAAAGCTTTTAGTATATTCCAACTGCTCTTGGAGATATTGCTCATGGATGCGTAGAGTTTCACCTTGTTGGGAATGAAACTGCATCATGCTACGCTCTAAGCTTTCCATGACAACTAGCTTCATTTTGGCAGTTTCGGCTGTTGATTTACTTTCACTCAACAAAGAATTCTGCTGCTGCATCAGTTGGAAAAACGCTTTGGCATATTCCATTTGATGGTTGAGATAAGTACCGTGAACTTGTAAATTCTCGGCTTGATTTTCCTGGAACTGTGTCAGGAGATATTCTAAACTTGCTAAAAGTTGTTCGTAATTTGTAAGTTTTTCTGGCGTTGGTTGCATCTTAGATTCCTGGGCTGGTTGTGACAGGGTAACAGGATTCATCTGTTGCTCTGTTTGGGCAATGATATTAGCAGTCACAACGTTAATTTCTGGGGTGGATTTTTTATGTCCGTTAGTCTCTATCACTGCTACAGGTGGAGTGACACCGGGGCTGCTAAACAAAGGAGCCGCTTCAGAATATTCGGGAGTGGGTAATGTGACTTTGTGCCCATCCTGCAAAGCTAGAGCAAAGGCATTTTTCGTTTTTTCGGATCTGTAGTTGATGCCGTTCAAACGGACATTTAATGTCTTCTTCGTTTCAATTGGGGGAATAGTTTGGGGAAGTTGGTAAGGATCGAGGTTATTCAAAGCCAAACCAATTACCCGCAATTGCACAACTGCTTCTCGTAAAGAGCGATCGCTATTCTTTTGAGTGCTGGGGTTTAAAGATACGGTAATATGAGGGCGATCGCCAAGAATATCTTTGACTAAGTTGGTGAGAATTCTTCTCGGCCCAAATTCCACAAAGCAAGTACCACCCGCCGCATAGATATTTTCAATTTCCTGTTTAAACAGCACTGAATTAGAAAGGTGCGTTTCCAAGATTTTTTGAATATTTTGAGCTTCTTTGGGATACTGCTTACTGGTAACGTTGCTGTAAACAGGGATTTTGGGACTTTGAAACTTGACAGACTTGGTTGCGATCGCAAATGATTTCTGAGCAAAGGCAATTAGCGGTGTATGGAACGCTGCTGATACAGGTAACAATACAGCCGTATATCCTTTCTCGTGTAAAGCCTCTCTGACTCTGGCTATTTCTGCGGTAGGCCCAGCCAAGACAAATTGAGTCGGAGAATTTTGATTAGCGATCGCAACTTGCGGAAAATGTCTGATTACTGCTTCGACTTTGCTGATCTCTTCTTTGACAGCCAGCATACTACCCGCATCATGATCCGGGTCTTCGGGTGCAGCCATTGCTTGACCCCTAGCTTTCACCAAAAACAAGTAATCTTCAGTACTCAAAACTCCCGCAGCCCATAGCGCTGTGAGTTCCCCGAAGCTATGACCGGCAACAAAATCTGACTTAAATCCAGCTTGTTGCAGTATGCTGTACATCCCTGCACTCAACACCCCGATGGCTGGTTGAGCGTATTCTGTGCGTTGTAAAGCAGCAATTTGGACATTTTTCTCTGCTTCCTCAAACACAGGATGAGGGAAAACGATTTCTGACAACGGCTGCAAATTATCTTTGAGCAACAGGCTATCCATATAGCCATGAAGACGACGCATCAAAGGAAAATTCATCACCAGTTCGCGTCCCATCTCCAAGTATTGCGAACCTTGACCAGAAAATAGAGAGACAACTTTTCCGCCCAACTCCATACCAGAAGCGCGGTAATAAATTCCTTGGGGATGCTCCCAAGATGCTGCTGTTCCTTTGTGTTTCAGCCAGTCAATGCTAGTTTGCAGCAACTTGCAAGCTTCTTCCAGATTCTCAGCTACAAACCCAAATCTGGCAGCAGAGAGAGGAATTTGTTGTGATTTGCATTCCTTGACTAATTCTGCGTAGTGTGTAGATGCATCTGGCGATACTCCTGCGGAGTCACTTCGTGAACGCAACTTACCTAAAATCTCTTCCGATTTGCTCAACAATTGGTCTACTGTGGGAGCAAACAACAGCACTTCACTAGCACCACTATGTAAGCGGTAAGCGTGATTTTGGTCGGCTTCATATTCTTCCAAAACGACGTGATAGTTGGTGCCGCCAAAGCCGAAAGAACTCACACCCGCACGTCTTGGCGCTTCCCCTTCTGGACGAATCCAAGGTCTAGTTTCGGTATTCAAATAAAAGGATGAATTTTTAATGTTGAGTTTGGGGTTCGGCTCGGTAATGTTAATTGTCGGCGGTAATACTTTGTGATGTAAAGCCAAAGCAGTTTTAATCAAACTCGCCGCACCCGCAGCCGCTTTTGTGTGTCCAATTTGTGATTTCACACTACCCAAAGCGATGTGCTGCTTTTTGTCATCATGTACATCAAAGAAGTCTTTTAAAGAACCGAATTCTGTCGGATCTCCAGCCATTGTGCCGGTGCCGTGTGCTTCCATCAAACCAACAGTAGCGGGAGAGAAACCGGCATCTTCATAAGCACGTTCTAAGGCTTTAACTTGGCCTTCTTTGCGCGGAGCATAAATGCTCTTGTAACGTCCATCGCTAGAAGTACCAATACCCTTAATTACGGCATAGATTTTATCGTTGTCCCGTTCAGCATCTTCTAACCGTTTGAGGACAATCATCCCAATACCTTCACCCAACATCATCCCATCCGACTTAGCATCGAAAGGTTTGACATTCTCACTAGGAGAAACTGCCGGTGTTTTGCTGAATGAGATGTAAGCCATGATGGTGTTATCGGTATCAACGCCACCAGTCAACATCATGTCAGAACGATGCTCAACTAGCTCACTAATTGCCATTTTTAAAGCACCAAAGGAACTAGCGCAAGCGGCATCAACTACACAATTCATCCCGCCAAAATTTAGACGGTTGGCAATTCTACCCGCAACCACGTTAGCTAACATTCCAGGGAAAGCGTTCTCATCCCACTTCACATAAGCGCTTTTGATTTTCTCAACGATTTTTTGGGTATCTTCGTCAGATAAACCACTGCTTTTAAGTGCTTTTTCCCAAATCGGATATTCCAACCTGGCAGAAAGTGGCATTCCTAATTGCTTGGCCATAGCCACGCCTAAGATTACGCCAACAGTTTCGCGGCTAAACTCACGTTTTTCGCCATAGCCTGCATCTTCCATCGCCTCTTTCGCAACCACTAAACTTAATAGTTGCGATACATCTGTAACTTCCAAAATGCTGGGTGGAATGCCGAATTCCATCGGATTAAAATCTACCTCTGGAAGAAACCCACCTCTTTTACAATAGGTTTTATCCTCAGTAGTTCTAGGATTCGGATCGTAATAATCTTCGACACTCCAATGAGTGGAAGGAACATCAGTAATACAGTCAATTTTATTTACGATATTTTGCCAGTATTCCCGTAAATTTCTGGCTTGAGGCAATAGAGAAGCCATCCCAACGATAGCGATAGGATTGTGTTGTAATTGTCTGTTAATTTTGTTGATTGACACTGATTTATCTGACTTCATTTTTTTTCCCTCGATAGACTTAATCACAGCCTGTTCACAATTATTGACAAGGCTTTCTAACTCCGCTAAGGCAGTATCAATTGAATAAGCAGACATAGGGCATAGTGAGTACTGTGAATTGTGTAGCTACAGTAATTTCTGTTGCCTACTAAATAATGAAAAACTCTTGTCTTGTAATACCAATTATCCGTAAGCTTGCACTTAATAATTACTCCTTCTCTCTTGGCGTACTTGGCGTACTTGGCGGTTCGTTTAATAAATATTAAGTGCATCTTCATAGCGAATTGGTATAAGCAGTTAGCTATTCTATCTTTGCTAAATGCTTTTTTCCTAAATCAACACCACACGACACATACTGCCAGGGTAAAGCCTTATGTTTCCAGGCAACTTTGGCACACTGCGTAGGCGTAGCCCGTCGTAGACATCGCGAAAAAATGTTATCCAACGCTAGACTCTTGAAATTGTGGCAATAGGTCAAAGACGTTGTTAAAACTGGTAAAATAGTCTTGGAGTGTAATAGCTGCTTGACCAGTGAATTTAATCCATTTGTAATGGTAGAGATTTTGAGTAATGGTATCCTACTGGAGTGATGGAAACTCAGGAGTAGCTAAGAGAACAAAAACGTTTTTTCACCCGAAAGCTTTTGATTATCTAGCCTAACCACAGCAACATAGCTGTTGTTAATGACAACGTTCTGTATCTCTATCAAAGTCATAGTCAATTTCAACGTTCGGGATAATGTATTTTATGCTATTTGAACTATGAAATTTGACAAGCTCGTTACACAAAATACACCACCTTTAATCCGAATTTATGCAAGTTGAAACAGTAATTAAACGAGCAGACGGTGATGGTAAAGCAGTTATCTTTAGTTATTTTTAATTTCAAAATCTCAATTAAATAACTAGTTTCTTTAACCACTTTAAAGCATTGAATTAATAAAAACACTAACATACTTTACAGAAACTAAATCATTTCTTTAAAGTTATTTTATAAATAAACATCCACAATTACTGATGTTAATTTGAATAAAATTAAGAAATTAAGTATAACTTGTGACTATATAAATGTGTCAGAGATTTTGTTATCTACGGGTTAGATGGAAGTTTTTGTGAATTAAGTTAACAATGCAAATCTGTTGTCTACTAAGTAACAATTCAATAAACACATAGATAAATTGAAGAACCATAAGTATGTTTTCTCAGAGAAACATCATAATTTAGTCAAAGTTTCTGGTTATTTTTCAATATAAATCAAGTTAATAAGTAAAGCGGTTATTTATAAAGCAAATATTAATTTTTACTATGTTACTTGATAAACATAATATGGATTCAATGAGCCTTTAGTAAAAAGTGAACCAAAGCAAAGCTTAGATTTTGGATTTACCAACCGAGGCACTGTGCAATCAATTGCAGGGCTAATGGCTCAAGTAGAGGCAATTCATGAATTGCCCCTACTGGAAATCGCTATAATAATGTCTTATAGTACACAACGTTGCAAACAAGAATCTGTTAATAATATCAAATCTACTTAATAACTAACCATCAGTTGGTATTCAATTAGCAGACGAGAGATTAAATTCGTAGGTTGGGTTGAACAGACTGAAACCCAACAAAGCCCTGAAAATAAAATGTTGGGTTTCGTTCCTCAACCCAACCTACATTGGAGTTATTTTTTAGGCAAAAACTAGGCAGTATTACATCACTTGGTATTAAATTAGCAGACAAGAGATTAGTGATGAATACATTTTTTCAGCATTTAATCTTACTGTGAACAAATATTTTAGTGAGAGAATCAGGACTTATGCAAAGTTAATCCGTTGACAAAAATAAATTTCCACGCCATACTTAACAACAAGTTTATCCAAGTTTTGATTTCATTTTTATTGGCGCTTCGTTCTTCTTGAGAGTTAAGTTTTCTGGTTAGCGCTATTGTATTTTAAGCTACTGGATTAGATGTCAAATTAGGATATAACTTAGGAAGCTTTGAACTAACACCACCATTAATTTTCACGCCACAATAGTGATTTTGGGCGGTACAAGCGTACAACAATTCATATAAAACCAATTTAGATCCATCCACTTGATTAAGGTAGAAACCTTAGAGGAAAAGCCCTCTGAGTAATTTATGGATGAGTCTATTCTAATGGACTAAATATAACCAGGCTATCCCCTAAAAAAGCAGAATTGGAATGAAAAGATGGCAGTAAATAAAGAAAGCCGATTATTCACAAAACCCGTAGGTAGATCGCAAGTAATTTTGGCAGCTTCTCTAACTTTAGCAGCCGGATTAATAGCTTTTTATAGTTTAGTACCATTTTGGTCTAAACCTAAAGTTGTGACACCACAAGCGAATCCTCCCAAAGCTGCCACGCCTGTGAAACTTGCTGTGACTGCTTTGGGACGTTTGGAGCCAGAAGGCGAAGTTACTTCTTTGACTGCTCCTGCTTCCAATAATGGGGTGCGAGTAGAAAGACTATTGGTGAAAGAAGGAGATGCGGTTAAAGCAGGGCAATTACTGGCCTATTTAGAAAATTATGGTCGTTCTAGAAGCGCATTGCAACAGGCTTTAGACCAACTGCAAGTAGCCAAAGCTAAATTAGCGCAAGTTAAATCTGGAGGTAAAACCGGAGATGTTGATGCTCAAAAGGCTGCGATCGCACGTTTAGAGCCACAATATAAAGGGGATGTTGCCACACAACAGGCGGCAATTGCCCGTATCCAGGCTGAGGTAGACAATGCTCAATCTGAGAACGATCGCTATCAGCAATTATATAAACAAGGTGCGATCGCGGCTTCTGTAGCAGATACCAAAGCGTTGCAACTTAAGACTACACAACAGCAGCTAACAGAAGCTCAAGCCACCCTCAAGCGGACTCAAGACACATACCAAGAACAACGCAAGCAAGCACAAGCACAACTCACCAGTATTAGCGAAGTACGTAGTGTAGATGTTCAGGTCGCACAAACCGAAGTCAACAGTGCCACAACTTCTGTTCAACAAGCAAAAGCCGACTTGGATTTAAGTTACATTAAATCTCCCATAGATGGCAAAATTTTAAAAATTCACGCCAAAACTGGAGAAGTAATCAGCACTAACAAAGGATTTGCTGAAATCGGTAAAACATCTCAAATGTATGTGATTGCAGAGGTGTATCAAACCGATGTTCAAAAAGTGCGTGCAGGACAAAAAGCTACAATTACCAGCACTGCATTTACTGGAACAATAAAAGGAACTGTAAAAGAGATTGGTTGGCAAGTTGACAAGCAAAACATCTTCAGCCTAAACCCTGGTTCAGATACAGACCGCAGAATAGTTGAAGTAAAAATCTCCATCGATAATCCCGCAGATAGTGAAAAGGTCGCTCGCTTAACTAACTTACAAGTGGATGTCGCCATTCATATTTAGTCATAGGGCATAGGTCATTCACAAATGACAAATGACAAATGACAAATGACCAATGACAATTGCCAAATAAATCCATGAATTTCAAAATTCCTTTAGGATGGCTACAGCTAGCACAGCAAAAAGTTCGTTTATTAGTAGCTGTAGCCGGGATTGGTTTTATTGTGCTATTAATGTTTGTGCAACTTGGTTTCCAAGATGCTCTTTATTCCAGTGCAACCGCAGTGCATCAGAATCTCAAAGGAGATTTATTTTTAGTGAGTTCGCAATATAAATCTTTGACCTCAAATCAAAGTTTTTCGCGGACTCGTTTGTACCAATCTCTGGGGTTTGATGGTGTACAGTCAGTTAGCCCCATGTATTTGCAATTTGCCAAACTAAAAAATCCGGCTACTAGTGAGAAATATTCAATATATGTTATTGGTTTCGATCCGGGTAGACCAGTAATGAATCTCCCAGAAGTGGAGAAAAATTTAGATAAACTCAAAATTCCCGATGTCGTACTTTTTGATCGGGGTTCTCGCCCAGAGTTTGGACCAATAGCTGAAAAATTTAATGCGGGAGAGACTGCACAGACAATTGAAATATTTCCCTACAATTCATTAATTGGTTATAGAGTGAGAATTGGTGGTTTATTCACATTAGGGCCTTCCTTTGGGGTAGACGGAAATTTACTTGTTAGTGACTCAACTTTTTTGAGGATAAATCCCAATACTCGTCCGGCGGATATGATAGATATCGGTTTGATTTCACTCAAACCTGGTACTAATGTAGAAACAGTACTGAAAAACTTGCAAGCAAGTTTGCCTAATGATGTCCAAGTTTTTACTCGCCAAGGCTTCATTGATTTTGAAAAAAACTATTGGGCTGTTAGAACACCCATTGGTTTTATTCTTAACTTGATGTTGACAATGGCTGCGGTTGTTGGCGTGGTTATTGTTTATCAAATTCTTTACAGCAATATTGCTACCCAATTTGTTGCTTACGCCACTTTAAAAGCTATCGGTTATGCCAATAGCTATTTGTTGAATGTGGTATTTCAGCAAGCTTTGATTTTAGCAATTTTAGGTTATATCCCAGGATTTATTACTTCTGTTTTGTTATATAGTTTTGCCGCAGAAGCAACTAAACTACCAATAGTTATGACCACTAATAATGCGTTGATAGTCTTAACATCGACAGTTCTAATGTGTATAACATCAGGAGCGCTTGCTATCAACAAACTTCGCTCCGCAGATCCAGGAGATATTTTCTAAAAATATTTAAGTTGGTGGATAAATTAATTTTGTAGTAAGGACTTTAGTAATTATTTTATAAGCACTTCAGTGCTTACTACAAACCATCAAAGCGAATGCCTTTGCTTGAATCCAAAATCTAAAATCGTTCGACTGAGCGACTTGTACTGAGCGAAGTCGAAGTAAGCCGAAGTCTAAAATCCAAAATTGGTATACCCAAACGTATATGAACCTCAAAGATAAAACCCTGCTAATTACGGGAATTGATGAATTTGTCGGTTTGCGTACAGCCGAGTTAGCCATAGCACAAGGGATGAAGGTTCGTGGACTGAAAAGTTCTACAGAACAAAACAAACAATTACAGAATTTAGGTGTTGAGATAATCATTGGTAGTATCACCGATTATACTATTGCTCAAAAAGCTTGTCAGGGAGTAGATATCGTTTTACACACAGATCAACTTGCCGAAGAAGCTGGTGCAATTAAGCATTTTCGTGATGTCAATGTTGGCGGTACTCTAAATATGGCTAAAGCCGCTAAACAGGCTGGTGTCAAAACATTTGTACATCTTTCTAGTGTAATGGTTTATGGTTTCAACTATCCTAATGGTGTTACAGAATCCGGGCCACTTTCTGGCGAAAATAATCCTTACTGTGAAACCAAAATAGAAGCCGAAACAGCAGTTTTAGAACTGAATAATCCTCCAGGTTTTGGCATCATTGTTGTTCGCTCTGGAGATGTTTATGGGCCAGGAAGTATCCCCTGGATAGTCAGACCGCTTCTGATGATGCGTCAAAAATTATTTGCCTGTGCCAACGATGCTAAAGGAGTAATCAATCACGTATATATAGATAATCTGATTGATGGCATCTTTCTAGCGATAGAAAAAGAAACCTACGGTGAAATATTTAATATCACCGACGGACAAGAAACTTCGTGGAAAGAGTATTTTATGCGTTTAGCAGCAATGGAAGGTTTATCAGCACCCCTTTCATTATCGAAAGATGAAATTAAGTTGTTTCTAAAGTTACGTGTTCAAGGACAAAAACTTTTTCGGAAAAAAGTTGATATTTTACCAGAGTCTATAGATTTTATGACTCGTCCTTATGCTTGTTCTATTGTCAAAGCACAAAGCCTGTTAAATTATAAACCGACAATTGACCTAGAAGAAGGAATGCAGCGAACACATGAATGGCTGCAAAAAACAGATATCCAAAGCTTGATTAAATAGTCAACAAATTTTAAGAAGTCAGAATTCAGGAGTCAGGAGTCAGGAGTCAGAATGATTGGAAAATCAAGAGGCTACAGCATGGTTGATTGATTTTATTGAAATTATTCAGCTTAAGCATCAAATTATTCTGGATTCTGAATTCTTCCGTTGCATCTGCCTAACAATTATCTGCAATTGATCATAAAATAATCCACAGATTTTCCGAATACTTGTTATGAGTAGCAATCAGCCACGATTGAGCATCGGATTACCTGTATATAATGGCGAAAAATTTATCAAAGAAGCCATAGATTCACTCTTGGCTCAAACTTTTGAAGATTTTGAGCTAATTATTTCAGATAATGCATCTACAGATAAAACTGAGGAAATTTGTAGAGCTTATGCCGACAAAGACCAACGTATCTGTTACTACCGCAATGACAAGAATATCGGTTGCGCTCGTAACTTCAATCGCGTCTTTAAATTGTCTTCAGGTGAGTACTTTAAATGGGCAGCTTATGATGATCTACATGCTCAAGATTTTATCATGAAGTGTGTTGAGGTACTTGACCAAGACCCTAGCATAATCTTGTGTCACTCCCAAACATATTTCATTGATGAACAGGGAAATTTTCTCCAAAACTACGATATCAAACTCAAGGCAGATGCTCTAAAACCACACGAGCGTTTTCATGAATTGCTGACCAAGCATTTATGTTACCAATGTTACGGTGTAATTCGTGCCAGTGTCCTGAGAATGATAACGCCTATGGGTGGTTACGGTAATGCAGATGGAATTTTCTTGTTAAGACTTGGTATTCTTGGTAGGTTTTATGAAATTCCTGAATACCTGTTTTTTGCCAGAAGCCATCCACAACAATCAATGAGTATGTATTTTCCTAATTATTTGTTGTTTACTAACAACAATAAAAAATCCTCATTGAGTATGCTACCTGATTTCTATGCGTATGCAGTGTGGTTCGATTCAGCAAAGAAAGGACAAATTTTATTGCCACATTGGAGAATAATCTGGGAGTATATACTCTCTATATGGCATAGTTCCCTGAGTTTTAATGAGCGGCTTTGTTGTCATAGAAGCCTACATCAGCAGTTAAAAGGGACAGAATATCTTTTGCTGAAAGATTTACTAAGAGTGCTACAAGTACTTTGGAAAGGTTGGCGACCAGCATCAATTAAAAAACATCAAGTCATACATTGAACGAATCAGTTCAAAAAGAAAATCTGGTAAATACAGCTTTTTACCAGCCCCAAAATAACCTAATCTTCACTACAAAATTATGCTGAAACTATCTTATCTCTCTCATGTTTTGATTGCTACTTTAATGAGCCTCAGCTTTGCTAAAACAGTGAATGCAGAACCAACTGCAACACTTAGTGTTGTGGTAAATGGCATACAACACAAAA
This sequence comes from Nostoc sp. NMS2, assembly GCF_017115105.1. Classification (GTDB taxonomy): domain Bacteria; phylum Cyanobacteriota; class Cyanobacteriia; order Cyanobacteriales; family Nostocaceae; genus Nostoc. Next base: position 109,209 of record NZ_JABXKH010000095.1, on the reverse strand, counting down.
AAGGTGAGATTTGCTTTAGAGTTTACGCAACTGAACAAGGATTTCCGATGAGTAATTCTAGTGGCTCTCAAAGTGGCTGCGCTAAGATTACTGGCAATTTAGTTAAAAAAGAATTCTCCGGTTTGAAGCCTGGAACTTATGCTGTCGCTGTTGTTGACGATCAAAATGGCGATCGCAAACTCAATAAAGACTTTTTCGGTATTCCCACAGAAGGTTTTGGAATTTCCAAAAACCCAACTGTGTCAATACAAACAGGTACACCAAAGTTTCGTGATGCCAGTTTTGTTGTAAATAAAAATACAACGGTCAATATCATTATGAAATATTCGCTGGATTCGTAAAGGGAATGGGGAGTGGGGAGTGGGGATGAGGGAGATGAGGGAGAAAGACAAGGAGAATAACCAATGCCCCATGCCCAATACTTCGACTTACCTCGACTTCGCTCGGCACAAGTCGCTCAGTACAAGTGCCCAATTCCCAATTCCCAATTCCCAATTCCCAATAATCAAGGCAAGATTCTACCGGAGATTAAAAATTTAATGGAAGATTTGGCGATATTTTTGTCTAAGTCTTTGATGGGTTGGTTGGTTATTCAGGTGTGTTTAACGCTTGTCTTTATATGGTATCTGCGCTCATCTAAAAAAAACTTATTGCCAGATGATCAGTTACCTAAAACAGCAGTGATTCTTTGCTTACGCGGAGCTGATCCGTTTTTGCCTAGATGTTTGCGATCGCTCCTGAACCAAAACTATCCACAGTATGATTTAAAATTGATCGTTGATAGTCATGAAGACCCCGCTTGGAAAATTGCCAGTGAAAGCATCACAGAGCAAGAAGCGACCAACGTTCAAATTAGCCCTTTGAGAATAGTACGCAACAATTGTAGTCTTAAATGTAGTTCCTTAGTCCAAGCTGTCCGTGATTTGGATGATTCTTACAAAGTGGTTGCCTTAGTAGATGCTGATACCATAGTCCATGTAAATTGGCTGCGAGAATTAGTCAGTCCTTTAGGTGATGCTAGAGTAGGGGCGACAACAGGTAATCGTTGGTATGTACCTACAGGTAGGTATTGGGGATCTTTAGTGCGGTACATCGGCAATGTATCCACAGTAGTGCAAATGTTTATCTTCCAGATTCCTTGGGGTGGGAGTTTGGCTGTGAAAACAGAAGTGCTTCGCCAAACAGAACTCCTAGATAAGTGGGGACAAGCTTTAGGCGAAGATTTTATGATGCACGACATCCTCAAAAAACATGGGTTTCAGGTAAAGTTTGTGCCTTCGCTGCTAATTGTCAATCGTGAAGAGACTGATTTATCCAACTTAATTGACTATCTCAAGCGCCTGATACTTTATTCTCGACTGTATCACCCACGTTGGTTAGCTTTAGTCAGTGAAGCTGTTTCTAGCATTTTGTTTCCTACTACACTCATCATCTTAGTTTTAGAGTCCTTCTTACAGGCAAAATGGGAAGCTGCGACTCTCTTGTTAGGCTGCTATGGTGTCTATACTGTCGGATTACTCTTGATAATGCTCGTGTTGGAATTAGAGATACAGCGAGTGGTTCTCTCTAATGACCAGGCGATCGCAAAATTATCAGGTGCTACAATCATCAAAATGTTAATTGGGATTCCGCTAACACAGTGGGTTTATGGGTTAGCGATGCTATCATCCATTTGGATCTCAACAGTCACCTGGCGCGGTGTCTCCTATCGGGTTCAAGGGCCCTGGAATGTCCGGCTAGTGGAATATCGCCCTTATCAATGGTTAGATCAGCCTATTGATGGCAAGGTTTCTCTTTGAATTAAATCGCTAAATATGAACTAGGGCATGAAAGTTATTACGCTAAACATTCCCTAGTATTCAAATTATATTATCTTATATTTAGTAGAACTATATTAGCTATAACCCTTGTCAGAATACACGCTTCTTATTAATTATCAAAATTTATTTGCATTCATGACAAGGGTTTAGACAAATATATTAAGGGGAATTTGGACTTAGTATTTTGGATGTTTTGATAGTTTCAATCTAGGTTTATAAACATCCATTTACCAATCGAGAGTTTCGGCTATTTGAAAAATGCGTAAATCCTTAGTCTAACCGTATTAGTGGGAATTTCTGAGCTAGAAAATCAGGATGTTCATGAAACATAAGCTGCGTAAATCCTAAATTGAAAACCAGCATTTTCGTGAAATATTCCCCTTTTTTATGACTAAGCAAAAACTTCGCATTGCACTATTTACAGGATTGTACGCCCCTTTCTTGACTGGTGTTTCCGTCGCGGTTCACCAACGAGTTCGTTGGTTGCTAGAGCAAGGACATGAGGTTTTTCTCATCCATCCGCAAATCAACGATCGCTACCCCAAAAATGTTGGCGATCGCCCTATGCCAGGTTTGAATGAAATTCAGTCTTTCCCCAATTTCTCTGCTTACGCATTTCCCACAGAACCCCTGTTATTCTATAAGTCTCTTCCTCAACCGTTAAATTATCGGCATTGGAGTGATACCAAGTTGCTGGAGAAATTTAAGCCTGATATTATCGTGGTTGAAGAAGCCGCGCAAATGAGAGGTTTATACTCATTTTTCTTGCAAGGTTATGGTCGTCCCATCGGTATTGAATACGCAAAAAGAACACGCACGCCAATAATATCACTGTTCCATACTGATATCGTGGCGTATATCAAATATTATTTTGGGGATAAATTCTTTAACTTTGTTCGCCCCATCATTCCTGTTTTAGTCAAGCAATTTAGTGAGTCTTATGACTTCAATTACTTTTCTTCTAAAGAACAACTCACTAAATACGAAGAACTGAAATGCCAACGCGCTGAATATGTCCCTTATCAAGGCATTGATTGCGAAAAATTTCATCCGCGAAACATTTGTTACAATCCCATTCCTAACGATAACCGACCAACTCTTTTGTTTGTCGGCCGCATCACCCCGGAAAAGAATGTCAACCAATTGCTTGATATCTTTCCACTCATCGCTGCCAAAATTCCTGATGTTCATCTGGTGATTGTTGGTAGTGGCCCTCTAGATGAAGAAATCCGTCAGCGTGCCGAAAAATTTGGATCGGGTATTACTATATGGGGTGAATCCCACGGTACAGAACTTTTAGGCTGGTTTGCTAGAGCGGATGTTTTTGTCAACCCCTCAGTTACCGAAAACTTCTGCACTACAAATAACGAAGCGCTAGCATCTGGAACCCCTCTAGTTGCCGTTGTTGCACCCTCAACTTCAGAACAGGTGTTGCCTGGTCGGAACGGCTTTCTTGCCCAACCTAACAACCCCACAGACTTCGCTCAAAAGGTGATTACGATTCTAGAAAATCCCGATTTGAAGGCAGATATGACTCGGCACGCTCGCCCTTCCATACTTGAATTTGATTGGTCGGCATGTATGCAAAAACTTGAAGACAAACTTTACCAAATCGTCGAAGGATCTCAGAAGGTGGAGATAAGTACAGGCAGGATGAGACGTTAAATAAATGAGTAATGAGTAATGAGTAATGAGTAATACCCATTACTTATTACTTATTACTTCAAAATTAAAGACATTTGGAGTCGGGCCTTTAAACCCCAACTCAACTGATACTACGTGTAATGGTTGGGGTCTTAAACCCTTGAATTTACGATAACGATTACAAACGCGATCGCTAATAGAAGAGCGATAATCAAGCAAAACTAGAAAAACCTAGATTGGGTGGGATATCCTGAATCCGCCCAGGGCCGATCGCTCGTAATGCTTCTTTGAGTAAAATATCCCCAGTATACAAAGCACGTCCGACAATTACGCCAGTTACGCCTTGAGGTTCTAACGCCAACAAACTCAACAAATCGGTGAGAGAACTTACCCCACCAGAGGCAATTATCGGGATGGAAATTACCGTCGCAAGTTCTCGCAAAGCTTCTAAATTGGGGCCAATGAGAGTACCATCTCGGTGAATATCTGTATAAATGATGGCGGCTGCACCCAATTCTTGCATTTGTACAGCCAATTGGGTTGCTAAAACTTCTGAGGTTTCTAACCAACCACGAGTTGCGACTTGACCGTTACGGGCATCAATGCCGATGATAATCTGTCCAGGAAATTCTGCACACAGTTCTTGTACTAGCTGGGGTTGTTCTACGGCGATGGTTCCGAGAATTGCCCACTGTACGCCTAGATTGAATAATTGTTGCACGCTGGTGCGATCGCGCAATCCTCCACCAATTTCAATAGGCACTGACACCGCGTGAGCGATCGCTTCAATTGCCCCCAGGTTTACTACTTTACCTGCTTTGGCACCATCTAAATCAACTATATGCAATCTATTAGCACCTTGGTCTACCCACTGTTTGGCAACATCAACGGGATTTTCGCTAAAAACTTGCGAGCGATCGTAATCTCCCTGATACAATCGCACACATCGACCTTCTAGTAAATCAATCGCTGGAATTACATCCATTTACTTCTCCCTCATAACTCAATGCAATCAAAACCTTAGCTAGCGCTGGGGTTTCTATTTTTGATTTTTGATTTGTAATTGCCTGACAGCTTGCCCAAAACCTAGCACAAGCAAGATGTTAGAAAGAGTCAAAAATAGTTCTGCGCCACCGTGCAACCAATCTACATTCGCCAAAGACTCGCCATAATGCAATTGGGCATAAATTCCGGCTGGGATGGTGATGGCCACAAAAACGAGAGTACCGTAAAATCCATACAGCGCTAAACGCGGCATTTGTGGACTGCGGCTGATAAACCACAAGAAACCCAAATAGGGAAACAGTGAAAGTGCAAACAGGGTTTCTTTAGAAATCATTGCTCTAATTTGATAGGTTTTGGTTCAACAGTGTTAGAAGATTTGGTAGAACGCCAGACCAAAAACGCTGCTGCCCAAAGCGTAAAATTACCAACTAAGGTCATGGTAGCTTGAAGTGTTACCAGCCATTCCAGAGATTCGGCGTTGTCGAAATAATGCCAGGTACAAGCACACATAGCGCTAACTAAAGCTGGTAACATAGCAAGGGACAATACCCACCAATTGCGGTTATTAGTGAGTTCGCCATAAGTCCAGATTAACCAAATGGCAACAATCCACTCAATAACGCTAGAAATATGAATAATCCAGGTGGGAATCGATAGGGTGTGCATAAGAAAGTTAGGAGTTAGGAGTTATGAGTTAGGAATTAGAGACGCTAAAATTTAGGGTCTGTACTGGAGTTAAAAGTCAATAGTATTAAGTCCTTATTTTTCCACAATAAAATTTATCTTTTGTTGGCAGGATGGCATCAACGGTTTAAAAAAAGTTGTTAATCTAAAATCCAAAATCTAAAATCCAAAATGGTCAAGATGCGGGCGTTATTGTCTGGATATTACGGTAAAGGTAATGGTGGTGACGAAGCTTTGTTAGCAACGCTCTTGCAAATGTTACCATCTCACGTAACCCCTGTGGTGCTTTCTGGTAATCCAGAGGAAACGCGCGATCGCTACAATGTAGAAAGTTGCGATCGCATGGCTCCCTTAGCTGTGCTGCAAGCTTTACGCTCAAGTGATGCCTTGATTTGGGGCGGGGGTAGTCTTATTCAAGATGTTACCAGCACTATTAGCCCCTTTTATTATGGGGGACTGATGGCATTGGCGCAGAAAATGGGTTTGAAAACTGTTGCTTGGGCGCAGGGGATTGGCCCATTGGTGCGTCCGCAAACTCGTTGGTTGGCACGGCAAACCTTTAGTAATTGTACCAAAGTTAGTGTCCGCGATCGCGCCACCGCTGCTTTATTATCTGATTGGCAAATTCCTTGTATTATAGCTCCTGACCCGGTTTGGGCGTTGGAATCTAAGCCAGTACCGGGACTTTGGGATTTACCAGCGCCGAGAGTTGCGGTAACGTTGCGATCGCATCCCCACCTTACAGAAACACGCCTAGCAAATTTGACTCGTGCTTTGGTGGATTTTCAAAAAGCTACGCAGGCATTTATTTTACTACTGCCATTTCAAAAAAGTGAAGATTTAAGTATTGCCGAAGCCATTCAACCCCAACTTAAAGATGTCAGCCAGATTTTATGTCTGGAGGATCCACAACTTTTGAAAGGTGTATTTCGCGGCGTTGAAATGGCGATTGGGATGCGCCTACACAGCTTGATTATGGCTGCATCTGAAGGTTGTCGCTGCTTTGCTCTTAGTTATGATCCCAAGGTAAATCGTCTCATGGAAGACTTAGAAATGCCTGGGTGGGATTTGGCTAGTTTACCCGATGACCCCAATTTGATTAGTCTAACTTGGATGGAGCATTACGCTAATGGCGATCCGTTATCACCAGACCAAATACAATCTTTAGTAGATAGGGCATTAATGCACCGCGAGTTATTAAGCCAAGCTTTTATTTGACACTCCTTAGCTATAAATGGCGGAGATTCTAAATCGATAATTATCAAAATTTTGTAAATCGATTATAAAAATATTCAAGTATATTTTATAACAAATTATAACAGTTATGTTATCTAAAATATACAGAAACAATTCTTGAGATCGTTCTGATGATAAACTTTGGTTTTTGGAACCTAATTATAGTAATTGTAGTTGCATTTGTTCTCAAAAATAATTGGCGACTAGACGATGATGAGAAGGCAGCCTGGAAAAATTCTTTATTCTTAAAATCTTCTGCAATCCAACGGTTGATGCAATTTTTACGTCAACCAATTGTTAACTTTATTATCCAAGCAGTTGTTGTATTAGTAGTAACAAGATTTCTCTGCTATACAGGTTGGCTAATTTATTTCCTAAATCAGCCAAATCCACCTTTATGGGATTTTAAGTGGTATTATGTGGCAAGTAAATTGGCTCATCAGCATTTGAGTCCTTTTAATGTCGAGATTTTTAAGCAAAGTTTCTGTACCCTAACTCAGGTGTGTGGATTTATCCCACCGTTTGTCTATCCACCTAATATTATTCCTCTTATTTGGTTTCTCGGTTATTTTTCAATCAATACTGCATTTACAATCTGGATTGTGATGCATATATTGGCAATCGGTTTGGCCTTGTGGGGAGAGAATATCCTGCTAGAATCGAACTCGAAAGCTTTCAGAATTATTTGCACAATCTCGACTGCCTTAATTTATGGCTTAGTTTACGATCTTCAAGTTGGTAATATTGCCCTTTTTGTTGCAGTTCTTATCTTATGGATGTTTATCTTCGCTAGAAAAGATCGGGATATACCAGCAGGAATTTGCTTGGGGCTTGCCGTTTGTAAACCAACATTAGCTGCATTATTCATTCTGTATTTTCTACTTAAAAGAAGATTTGCTCTAGTTTTTGTATCTCTTCTTACAACAACTTCTTTAGTATTTATAGGTCTAGTGTTGACGGGCAATTCTTTGACACAATTCCTGTCGGATGCATCTTATGGATTTTCACTCTGGCTAAATGATCCATCAGTTAGCCCCTATATTTCAATCAGTCGCCTGGATTTGATGGTCGTGGGCCCGAGATTTTTTCCCAATAACCCATTCTTTGCCAAGCTTTTGTCAAACTTAATTGTTCTGATACTTGTTGGTTTGGTGGGTTGGTATTGGTATTTACAACAATCTGTCACAGCCTGGTCAAAAAAAATATACTTACCAGAAATGTTACTATTTTCTTGCTTAAGTATTGCCATTAATTATTCACAGCAAACTAGTTCTGTTATGTTAGTACCTGCTGTTGTTTTTTTGCTAAATGATTTGCTGTATCAGATCAGGCATTGTAAATTCTCTAGGAGAAGAATGTCTGTTTGGCTAGCAGGGGTTTGCTGTCTAGCAGTGCAAACAGCAGTTATTCATCGCTGGCTCATCGGCTCTCTAGCAAACCGATGGAATGTGAAAGCAGGGGAATTACCCTACTTTATGAAAGTAACTATCTTCGCCCTACCGAGTTATGCAATTCTAGGAATCACCCTGAGTATTTTAGTCTTAGCAATTAGTTCACTGCGTCAAAAACAGAATACTCTAGAAGCAGATTAAAGAATTTTCAAAAACATACAAACTATGGTAAATCTCAACCGTTACCATCCTGCCAGCAATCAACCTATGGGTGCAGTTCGAGTCAAAGTTAAGCTCACTAATGCCATTGATGAAGCGCTTGTTAGCCGAGGAATGCTCAATCCAAATATGCTACGGGTGTATGAAACAGAAGCATTAGTGGACACCGGGGCAGTACGTACTGTACTACCCATATCTATTGTCAAGCAACTTGGTTTGAGAATTCGAGGACAGCAGATTGCTCAATACGCCAACGGTAGTGAAGAATCTATAGGCGTGACTGAACCCGTAATCATTGAATTGACAGGACGGGAAACTACCGAAGCCACATTGGTTACAGGCGATATAGTTTTGATTGGACAAACGGTGCTTGAGACGCTGGATTTACTGGTGGACTGTAGAAATCAGCGACTTATCCCGAATCCAGAACATCCTAACTATCCTGTGATGAGAATATAGGCTAGTGACTCGTTTTACTGCTAACAATCCCTGACCATTGAACTTTTTTCTCTTTCTCTCGACGATAAGAAAAGAAATGCTCTGGAGTTTGGAAAGTACAATAAGGTGCGATCGCAATTTGTTCTCCACTAATTCCCATATTTTCCAGTTGTAAGGTATTCACTCGCCGCACATCCAGCCGTACCTTACCAGGATCGGCATCTTCTAGCAAAGGTGAATTTGGTAGCTCATGTAATGCAGTTACAATTTTTTGTTCGTCATAATCTGGTATAATGGTAGCCCCGATTTCGGCAGCCACTTCGATAGAGACTTGATAAACCTCACCAGCGATCGCCGGGCCCATCGCAATCCGTAAATCATCGAGTTTACTGCCTTGAGATTGTAATCGAGCGATCGCTTGGGGCACAATTTTCTTGGCTGTCCCCCGCCAACCCGCGTGTAATGCTGCCACCCGTCCAGTTTTCACATCCCCAATCAACACGGGTGTACAATCTGCACTAGCTACCCAAACAGCTTGGAGAGGCTGTTCGCTCATTAAACCATCCGCCGATGCTAAATCCTCCTCAGCAGAGCTTAAGAAGCTTTCAACTTCTTGGGGGGTGAGAACAGTATTGCCATGAACCTGCTTTAAGCGATAGACTGATGCCTCTGGTTGCAATACTTCTGTGATAACTTGTGGCGATCGCGGCCAAAACTGTTGGGTAAAGAAGCCGTGATGCCAATGTTCCAGAATACTACAAGTTAGATAAGGCAGTCCTTCCCAATTGCGCCAGTGCCAAGTGTGCATCTTCAACCAAACCTAAACAAAAATCACTCATCAGCCAATCAATGCTAACTTGAACAACGGAATTTGGGTTAATTGCTGTGGGATTTAATCTGCAAAACTTGGAAGCAGCCTTGAAAGCAGGGCGTAAGTATACATATTTACCATTTTCCCTCCACTTTTTTGAAAGCGTCTCTTCAACAAACCAAACCCTCTGGAACTTACTCAACCAAGGGGCTATTTCAGGAACAGTAGTCATTGCAACTCAGCAATCTGCTGGACGGGGACAATGGGGACGCGAATGGATTTCTCCAGTTGGCGGATTATATATTTCCGTGGCGATTTCTTTCGACCACAAAATAGAAGCTACTGACAGCTATCAGCTAACTTTTGCTACTGCTTGGGGAATTGCGTCTCAATTGCGTCAGCGCGGTATAGATGTTGGGATAAAATGGCCCAATGATTTAGTTTTAAATGGTCGCAAACTAGGCGGCATTTTGACAGAAACCAAAGTAAACAAAGGACAAATCACCCAAGCAGTTATTGGTGTTGGTATTAACTGGATAAATCCAGTACCAGAAACAGGAATCAACCTGGAATCGTGGCAAACATCCCAAGATTTCAGACCCATCTCTTGTCTGGAAATACTCACCTCTACAGTCTTACTGGGAATAGAATCCGGTATGGAGTGCCTTCAGCAAGAAGGAGTAAGCATACTCTTGTCTCGCTATCTAAACTTGCTTACAAACATGGGCGATAAGGTGTATGTCAATAATCTTTTAGGTACTGTAGTTGGGGTGACATCTCAAGGAAATTTACGAGTTGATTTAGAAACAGATGATACAAAGGAACTAATTACACCGGAAATTTATATTCAACCCGGTACAATCAGTTTGGGGTACCATAAATCTTCCGTTTAAATTTGAGGTTTGTTCAAAATTTCGCTCTTTGGGCAAGACAAACCACTAGCATCATCTCTTTAGGCTAATTACACACAACTGAGAGAACAAATGACGCAGCGCAATAATTCTGCCCATCATCGTTTGCATTACTTACGGCAGCAAGGTCTAACAAAAAAACGTTTTGCCTCAACGCTACCAGCCCAGAGCCTCTGTTGGCTGAGTAGCGTCAGCCTTCTTAGCGGCGGCTTTGTGTTTGCCCAAACGGAAACACAAGTAGATAACATCGTTCCCACTGTTGAAACTTCCCAGCCAACAGCAGTTACAAATCCGGTTAAAACGCAGGCTGTTGCACCCGAAGCAGCTCAAGCGCAACCGGAATTTTCCCAACGGCGAGCCAGACTCAAACAGAGACTACGCAAGCCAGAGGTAGCTCAATCAAAAGAACCAGTTAGGCAGTCTACGCCCAAAATCGATGCTGAACCTGTTGTTATTATTAGACAGGCAAAACCCAAGGTAGAGGCCTCCCAGGTTACTCCTGCAAGGGTGACACAGGAAAAACCCAATACCCCTGCCCGCTCTTTACCTGAAAAACTCCCAGAAGTTGCTCAACCATCAAATAACTCCAACAGTTCTGTTAGTGCAACGCCGGGTAAAACCAAGGATTATAATAACGCCTATATTGATCCTAATAGTTATGAAAATGGTGCTACAGGTACTTATCAAGCACCAAATTCTGTAATTCTCACAGAACGCTCCAGTGGTTGCCGAGCCATTTTGCCTTCAGGACAAAGCGTATTAGGCGGCGTTTGCGCCAAAGTACCCCAAAGGAATGTAGCTGATTCTAATGGTAAAGCAGCACCTAATTGGCTGAGAAGAAGTCAAAATGCCCAATTGCCAGTAGTTCCAACCACACGGCAAGTTGCAACTACTGGCAACACCAGTAGATGGCGTGCTGCTCAAAATGGTTCTAGTGGTGACACCAAGACCGCATATCGCCCAAATCGGTTTATCCCGAATCCCAGCGAGTTTAGCCCCACAAGAGTGAGTGCAACTCCTATCGCACCCAGTGGCGGGACTTTACCGCCACCAATGGCAGATGGCAACATTGCACCCCGTCCCAGCAACGTAGCTTACGACTTCTCACTAGCATCAGTATTGCCGCAAATCCCCTACACAGGGGCAGTTGCATATAATGGGACGGGAATGATGTATCCCCTGTCTATACCCGCTCCCATTACTTCATTGTTTGGTTGGCGAGTTCATCCAATCACAGGTAATCAACGCTTCCATGCTGGCACAGACTTAGGTGCGCCTACGGGAACACCAGTTTTAGCGGCAGCAGGCGGTCAAGTCGAAACTGCTAACTGGATGGGTGGTTATGGTTTAACCGTTATCCTCAATCACAAATCGGCTGAACAAACTCTCTACGGTCACATGTCAGAGATCCTTGTTCAACCTGGTCAGTGGGTACAACCTGGAACTGTCATCGGCCGAGTTGGCAGCACCGGGGCATCCACAGGCCCTCACCTGCACTTTGAAGTCCGCCACCTAACACCTAACGGGTGGGTTGCTACTGACCCAGGCGTGGAATTACAAAGCGCCCTCAGCCAGTTAGTGCGAGGCTTGCAGACCGCCCAGGTTAGCCAAGAACCAGGTAGCTAGATTAGCGCTCTTTTATTACTCCGAAAAAATAAAATATTCGTAGGTTGGGTTGAACTTTAGTGAAACCCCAACAAAATCAGAGATTGTTGGTGTTGGGTTTCGTTCCTCAACCCAACCTACGCCTAAGTTCATCAAAGTCCTTAAAAATAAGGGTGGATGATTTTTATCCCACGAGAGTCATAAAAGAGCGTTAGAAAGGGAGTGGAGGATGAGGGTGACAAGGGGGAATTATTAAAATTGAGTCTCTCCTTGTCTCCCCCCTCTTCCTTGTCTACCTTGTCTCTTCTCCATGCCCAATGCCCAATGCCCAATGCCCAATGCCCATTCCCCAATCACAAATACCCGTGTTCTGCTAAGAATGCGGGTGTAATGCCATCTAGACTTGTTTCATCATGGGCTGTGGTGTGTGGGTTGCCAGAGTAAAGGAATTTTTCGACGTATTTGCCGAGAATATCCCCTTCTAGATTCACCAAACTTCCAGCAACCAAATAACGAAGATTTGTCTCGCTATATGTGAGGGGGATTACCGCTACCTTGAACTGGGAGAGTTCTGAGTCATAAGCGGCTACTGTGAGGCTGATGCCGTTAACAGCTATGCTACCTTTAGGGACAATGTACCGCGCGATCGCATCAGATGCAATAAAGGTCATTTCCCAAGAACTCGCCGTTTGTTCTGCCACTAGCAATCGACCGATGCCATCTACATGACCCATCACAAAATGACCGCCAACTTTGCTGCCCACCTTTAGAGACGCTTCTAAATTGACATATCTCTGTTGCGTTTGCTCACCTCCTAACGTCGTGCGGCGTAGCGTTTCCGGTGAAGCTGTGGCGATAAACCCGTCTTTTAAAACTTTTTCCACTGTCAAGCAAACGCCATCTACTGCAACACTGTCACCATAAGCCAAATCTTGCATAATTACTTCACCCGACTGGCTTTCACAAGTAATTTGCCAAGAATCGCCCCCCAAGGGTTCCATCGTTCCTAATGCTTGGATTAATCCTGTAAACACGGCTTTTTTGTCAAACTAACTCTATTTATTGCCTAAATTTCCCTGAAATCAATTGGTAATTGTCACAGAAATGTCGAACATCCAAGTATATTTTCTGACTTCTTTTCGTATAGGAATATTAACACATTAGCATCCTTCACAAGGCATACTTGGGTAAGAAGGTTATTGTCTAAGAAGACCAATTTGACTTACTCTGGTTTTCACCACAAGTTCGGAGTTTAATAGAAGCAATTATAGAGAACGAATGCTTATGTTTATTACTGTCGCCAAACCGCCCAAAAAGGGGTGCTATTTGTTACACAGCATCCAAGGCTCTCAAAGCATTGTAGAGGCTTAGGCAATGATTGAAATGAAAGTTGCTGGCATAGCATTAGATGCCATAACCCGCAGCCCGATCGTCCTTTTGAAAGATTCTTCAGATCGGCGGGCTTTGCCAATTTACATTGGTCAGGAACAGGCTAGGGCAATTATGGGCGCACTGGAGAATCAGAAGCCTCCCAGACCCTTAACCCACGACCTGATTGTGAATCTTCTAGAGACTTGGAATATGACTCTAGAAAAGGTGATCATTCATTCCCTGCAAAAGGATACATTTTATGCAGCTTTAATCGTCCAGCAAGGCGAGGTAAAAAAAGAAATTGACGCACGTCCTAGCGATGCGATCGCCATTGCTCTCCGTACAAATACCCCCATCTGGGTAATGGAAGAAGTGATTGCCGATGCTTCTATCCCTGTTGACCGCGATGCAGATGAAGCTGAACAGCAAGCCTTCCGCGAATTTATTTCCAATCTCCGTCCCGAAGATTTGATCAAGCGCTTTGGTAATGGCGACAGTTAGTAAATTTTAGATTTTAGATTTTAGATTTTAGATTTTTCCTTGAATCTAAAATCCAAAATTCAAAATCTAAAATTGAATAACTCCTAACTTTGTTAAAGATGCAATACCGACGCTTTGGGAAAACGAATCTGCACCTCTCGGTTTTTTCTCTGGGAACAATGCGCTACCTGGCTGATTTTGAAAATGCTCACCAGATCGTTGAACAAGCCTTAGCGCTAGGAATTAATCATCTAGAAACCGCCAGAGGTTATGGCAAAAGCGAGGAGTATCTTGGTAGGGCATTAAAAGCTGGGTTGTCAGTACCCCGAACGAAGCTTTACATCACTACCAAAATCTCAGCCACAGCAGATGCTGACACCATGCGTCGGTGCATCGACGAATCCCTAAAACGATTACAGCTAGATTATTTAGATTGCTTAGGGGTTCATGGCTTGAACACTTGGCAACATTTGGAGTGGGTGCAAGCCAAAAATGGCTGTATGCAAGCCGTAGATGAAGCTGTTGCTGATGGTCGAGTGCGACACGTTGGTTTTTCCAGCCACGGGTCATTAGAGCTAATTCAGGCAGCTATTAAAACAGATTTTTTTGAATTTGTCAATCTGCATTATTACTATTTTTTTCAACGGCACGCACCAGCAATTCAACTAGCTGCCGAAAAAGATATGGGCATTTTCATTATTTCCCCTGCTGACAAGGGGGGACAGCTGTATACCCCACCCCAAACCCTAAAAAACTTGTGTCAGCCGTATTCACCCTTAGAACTAAGTTATCGTTTTTTACTTGCTGATAACCGTATTAATACTTTGAGTATAGGGCCAGCCAACCCAGATGAATTAATAGAACCTTTGCGAGTTGCTGACCATGTTGGAGAGCTAAAATCAGCAGAAATTTCTGCTTTCCAGAGGTTAGAAAATCACCAAAAATTTGCTTTGGGAACTGATAAATGTAGCCAATGTTATGCTTGTTTGCCCTGTCCAGAAAATATCAATATTCCAGAGGTATTACGGTTACGTAATCTCGCAGTGGCATACGACATGAAAGACTATGGACAATATCGTTACGGAATGTTTGAAAATGCTGGTCACTGGTTCCCTGGAATGAAAGGCAACCGATGTACAGAATGCGGAGACTGTTTGCCTCGGTGTCCAGAAAAGTTAGATATTCCAGCTTTGTTAGAAGATGCTCATGAAAGATTAAGTGGCAAAGCAGGTAGGAGATTGTGGGGTTGACACTCTCCGGTCTAAAGACTTACTGTGTATACACAAGTCGGAAAACCTCATCCACATTGGCTTGAATCTGGTAGGGTGCGTTATGGACATATATGTATAACGACGAACGCCCCCGTTCACCCGCCGTAAGCAACCTCTCAGACTCAACAAAGAGACTCTGTACGGTCGGTGTGCAACGGGATTGTTAGACCGTACCTCAGCGATCACTGCTAAGTTGAGCGGCGGCTAATATCCTTTGCCTCACCATCAATATCTCGCGCTCGTCCGCTCCAACGTGTTGTTAGACCGGGCTTTCGCGATAAGTTCACAACTTCTCTTCCACCTTCAGCTTGCTGCTTTTGTAAATCATCAAAGATGGCTTTCAAATCATGATTGAATGAACGAGAATACTCTTCACGAATTCTGTGGATCTCTTCAACAATCTCATCCTGATACATGATTAACCTCCGAGCAGTTCATAGGGTGTACAAAGAATCGGCAACTCGTATCCAAAATCAAGACTGATTTCTGCCAACTTTCCCTGGATTTGAGCATTGGCGATGTGCTTGCAGTTCCAGGTCAACAGATAATCCATGCCGTGAACGGTTGCGGCTGCAATATGAACAGCGTCAACATCAGCTTTTGCGGGAAGGTTACTGCGTCCCAAGAATTGTTCTGCTAAATTCGTAGTCCGCTTGATTAGAACTACTGGCATATATATATTTTGCATGAATTTTGAACACCTAAAATGGTACAAAGTTAACACCCTAGTGCGTTAGCCTACGGCATAACACACCCTACAAAACTAGTTTTTAGGTTTCAACTTCGGGGTTTTCAGCCAACATTCTGATAAAAATGTAAAATTTATAAAGATTAATATAGAGTTAGGTAGATCCGCCCAAGCTGGGGTATCTCGCCCAAAAAAAGATGAAAATTAAAAAAAAAGAAATATCCTCCGCCAATCACTGACGGTTTTCCGTTACAGTGGACGGGCTGTAGGCTTAGTATGGACTACTAGCCGATGGCTTACCATTCTTCTGGCGAGTTTAACTTTAGTTGCTGGTCTTTTACCGGCGGCGATATCCTACATCAGTAAATTAATTGTTGATGCAGTGGTATTTGCCTCTCAAGTTAATTCACAAAACAATGATTTTGTCAATACTTATCCTTCTCTATTTTATGTAGGATTAGAAGCGATCGCAGTAATTCTACTAGCAGGTAGTCAGAGGGGAATCCTCATTTGTCAATCGTTATTACGGGCGCTAATGGGTCAGCGAGTGAATGTACTCATCTTAGAAAAGGCGCTGACACTGGATCTTAGGCAGTTTGAAGACTCAGAATTTTATGACAAATTGACTAATGCCCGACGAGAAGCATCAGTTCGTCCCCTTTCGTTAGTCAACCGCACCTTTGGATTGGTGCAAAATGCCCTTTCCCTGATTACCTACGGGATTTTGCTAGTAAATTTCTCAGTTTGGGCGGTGGTGGTGCTGATTTTGGCAGCTATGCCTGTATTTATTGCTGAAACAAAGTTTGCTGGAGAAGGCTTTCGCCTATTTAGTTGGCGGGCGGCAGAAACTCGTCAACAGCACTACTTAGAAAATCTGCTAGCAAGAGAAGATTTTGTCACAGAAGTCAAACTCTACCAGTTGGGAGAAATGCTGCTAGGGCGTTACCGCAACCTGTTCGATCAACTCTATGGCGAAGACCGCGATTTGACCCTGCGGCGAGGATTCTGGGGCTATCTCCTGGGTTTAGTCAGTACTGGTGCTTTTTACCTAGCTTATGCTTGGATTGTACTAGAAACAGTGCAAGGTAAGATTTCGTTGGGAGATATGACAATGTATCTCACCGTTTTTCGCCAAGGACAATCAACTTTCTCCAATGCCCTCACATCTATTGGAGGGATGTATGAAGACAACCTATATCTATCAAATCTCTACGATTTCCTCGAAGAAGAAGTACCAAAGTCTTGGGGTAAGGCAACCATTGGTTTAAATCCCCAAGATGGTATTCGTTTTGAGAACGTATCATTTACTTATCCGGGAAGTTCTAAGCCAGCCTTGACAAACATTTCGCTACACTTGAAACCCAGAGAAAAACTGGCAATTGTGGGTGAAAACGGTTCCGGTAAGACTACTTTAATCAAACTACTTACCCGACTTTACACCCCAGATTCTGGGCGAATTTTCTTAGATGGCTTGGATTTGCAGGAATGGGATGTGGATGTGCTGCGTCGTCGGATTGGTGTGATTTTCCAGAACTTTGTCCGCTACCAGTTCACTGTGGGGGAGAATATTGGCGTGGGTGATGTCGAACATCTCGAAAACAAAACCCGTTGGCAAACTGCTGCTGAAAAAGGCATGGCCCAAGTTTTTATTGACCAATTACCCCAAAGCTTCCAGACTCAACTTGGTCGTTGGTTTAAGGGAGGACAGGAACTTTCTGGGGGACAGTGGCAGAAAATTGCTTTGTCTCGTGCTTTTATGCGATCGCAAGCAGATATCTTAGTATTGGATGAACCAACATCAGCAATAGATGCCCAAGCTGAATTTGAGATTTTCAATCATTTTCGCGCTATTACTCAAAATCAGATGGTACTTTTGATTTCCCATCGCTTCTCTACAGTCCGAATGGCTGACAAAATCCTAGTTATAGAAAACGGCGAAGTTATAGAAAAGGGAACTCATGAAGAATTGTTACAGCTAAAAGGACGTTATGCCAAGCTGTTTCTCTTACAAGCAGCAGGTTATCAGTAAATCGCTAAAACCAAGGTATAGTAAGCATTTCAGATTTACGGATAATTCTAATAGCGATCGCACCACCAAAGCTATAGGTTGCGATCGCTTCTTCTGAGATGAGGTCTATTAAGCACTCTTCCCTAAGTAGTAAAAAAATTGTAGTTTACTACTCTAAATGCTTAACAGGAATTGATACCAAGTTTCCCAAACAATCAGCAACTTCTTTTCGATGACAGCGATTCGGGTTCATTTCAGCACACAACAATAAAATATTACCTGTTTGAGCAATTTGTGCAATTTCATGTAGAGCTTTGTTTGCTTCTTCCTGATTTATAGGAATCCAATTTTCTTTACCAGATGTGTTACCTAAAGCGGTTTTAGAAATATACTCAATATGATTTGATTCACAGAATATTTTAATTTTGTCGCCGTACCATTTACGGCTCCAAGCACGAGGAACCATCCTCACATCAACAACACATTCCACATCAAACTTTTGCAGGTATTCCAAGAAGGCATCGTAGTCTTTGCGATTGCCATATCCAAAAGTAAGTATACATCTTGTTTTAGCAATATCTTTAACTTTCATTTTTAATTCCTGGAACAATCAACTTTAAATATTATATTTTGATTAATGGTGGGTAAAATATCCCAATAATCATAAAGCTATTTTTGTGATTTTTTAGGTTTCCCATGATAAAGTATAAATCTTTTTTGCTTAAAAACTCGTCTTCTAATTTTTGGCGTACTTTTTCTAAAGCCTCCTTTTCTTTATTCTCCATACTTGTTTCCTTTGATCTATCTCTACAGCCTCTATAAAGTTGTTGAATTTCCCAATCATTTATTGTACAACGATGCCTCTTTCCATCTTTAGAAAAAAAATCGTAACCAAACTTGTAAGGAATTTTATCTAACTGTACTGAAGGCTCAAACAAGTCCATCTGATCTAATATTGCTTGCTGTTTTGGTTTCCACTCCCGTTCTATTTCCTTCTTGCAGAAGTATTTTTTTATAGTTTGTGGTTTAATAATACCGAGAGACTTACCTTGCTCTTTGATATCGAGAATAGATTTGAATTCTAGTGGCAAAACCAAAGCTTTTCGCTCTTCCCAGTTTTTGCTAGTATCAATTTTTCGTATTACTTCTATTGAAGAATCATCTATACGAAAACTTTCTTCTCTGTAATCTTTATCATTTCTTTCTATTTTAGCACTTATAATTGACCATCTGGGATAACGCTGATCAAAATCTAATTGACGGAAACGAATGGGATAAATCCGAATCCACTGAACTGGTTTATCGTCATCATCTAATAAAACTCCTGCTGTACAGACTGTTTCTTGATATTTTGTGCTAATTGAAGGGTATGTTTTAGTTGCAATCAAAATTTTCTTTCTTTCCACAGAACGACCTCTATATGAACTAGCTCACTATGTATACTGACAATGTAAGTACATCAGTCGCTTCAGTATATATCAAAATTTTTCCATTACATACTGCCGAAACTCCCAAAATTTTGGAAAATAATAAAGTAAGTTGAGTATCACAAGACTCACTTGATTTCCTCATTTCTTCTAGGAAAATATGACTCATCCTTTCCTTGAACGCCTGCGTAGTCCAGATAGCCCAGTCCTCGTCTTCGACGGGGCAATGGGAACCAACCTGCAAACCCAAAACCTGACTGCTGAAGACTTCGGCGGCCCACAGTATGAAGGTTGTAACGAATACTTAGTCCACACGAAACCCGAAGCTGTCGCTAAGGTTCACCGTGACTTTCTCGCTGCTGGTGCTGATGTCATAGAAACGGACACCTTTGGTAGTACGTCCCTTGTGCTGGCAGAATATGACTTGGCAGACCAAGCTTATTACCTCAGCAAGACAGCCGCAGAATTGGCGAAGCGTGTCGCTGCGGAATTTTCCACACCAGAAAAACCCCGGTTTGTGGCAGGTTCCATCGGCCCCACAACTAAACTCCCTACCTTGGGACATATTGACTTTGACACCATGAAAGCTACTTTTGCCGAACAAGCAGAGGCCCTGTGGGATGGTGGTGTGGATTTATTTCTGGTGGAAACTTGCCAAGATGTGCTGCAAATTAAGGCGGCGCTGAATGGAATTGAAGAAGTGTTTGTTAAGAAGGGCGATCGCCGACCGTTGATGGTGTCTGTGACAATGGAAAGCATGGGCACAATGTTGGTAGGTTCAGAAATCAGTGCTGTGCTGACAATTCTGGAACCTTACCCAATTGACATTCTTGGTCTAAACTGTGCCACTGGCCCAGACTTGATGAAACCACATATCAAGTATCTGGCAGAACATTCACCTTTTATCGTTTCCTGTATTCCCAACGCGGGTTTACCTGAAAACGTTGGCGGTCAAGCACACTACCGCCTGACACCGTTAGAATTACGGATGTCGCTGATGCATTTTGTTGAAGATTTGGGTGTCCAAGTGATCGGGGGTTGCTGTGGGACGCGTCCAGAACACATTCAACAATTGGCAGAAGTTGCTAAAGACCTGAAGCCAAAAGTTAGACAGCCAAGTTTAGAACCAGCAGCAGCATCAATTTATACCACTCAATCCTACGATCAAGATAATTCCTTCTTGATTGTTGGCGAACGTCTCAACGCCAGTGGTTCCAAGAAGTGCCGCGATTTGCTAAATACCGAAGATTGGGATGGACTCGTTTCAATGGCGAGGGCGCAAGTCAAAGAAGGCGCACACATCCTCGATGTCAACGTCGATTATGTGGGACGCGACGGCGTGCGGGATATGCACGAATTAGTTTCGCGCATTGTTAATAATGTCACACTGCCCTTAATGCTTGACTCCACCGAATGGGAAAAGATGGAGGCGGGTTTAAAGGTTGCCGGTGGTAAGTGTTTGCTAAACTCCACCAACTACGAAGATGGGGAACCGCGCTTTTTGAAGGTGCTGGAGTTGGCGAAAAAGTACGGTGCTGGTGTCATCATTGGTACTATCGATGAAGATGGGATGGCGCGGACAGCAGACAAAAAGTTTGCGATCGCACAACGCGCATACCGTCAAGCTGTAGAATTTGGCATACCTCCCACAGAAATATTCTTTGATACCCTAGCGTTACCCATTTCCACCGGGATTGAAGAAGACCGAGAAAATGGCAAAGCCACAATTGAATCCATCCGGCGAATTCGTGAAGGATTGCCTGGATGTCATGTAATTTTGGGTGTTTCCAATATTTCCTTTGGTTTGAATCCAGCCTCGCGGATGGTGCTGAACTCCGTGTTTTTGCACGAAGCGACGACGGCGGGAATGGATGCAGCCATTGTCAGTGCTAACAAGATTTTACCACTCGCTAAGATTGAAGAACGCCATCAAGAAATCTGCCGCCAGTTGATTTATGACGAACGGAAATTTGAGGGTAATGTTTGCGTTTACGATCCCTTGGGAGAGCTTACCACAGTATTTGCTGGGGTGACGACAAAGCGCGATCGCTCCTTAGATGAAAGTCTCCCCATCCCAGAGCGACTCAAGCGTCACATCATCGACGGCGAACGCATTGGCTTAGAAGAACATCTGAAAAAAGCCTTAGAAGAACATCCCCCTCTGGAGATTATCAACACCTTCCTGCTAGATGGCATGAAAGTTGTCGGCGAATTATTCGGTTCGGGACAAATGCAGCTACCCTTCGTCTTGCAATCAGCAGAAACCATGAAAGCGGCAGTGGCGTTTTTAGAACCCTTCATGGAAAAATCAGAATCAGGCAATAATGCCAAGGGAACCTTTATCATTGCCACAGTTAAAGGCGATGTCCACGACATTGGTAAAAACTTGGTGGATATCATCTTGTCTAACAACGGCTACAAGGTGATTAACCTGGGAATTAAACAACCAGTAGAAAACATCATCAACGCTTACGAACAGCACAAAGCTGATTGTATAGCTATGAGTGGTTTGCTGGTTAAATCCACCGCTTTCATGAAAGAAAATTTGGAGGTATTTAACGAAAACGGAATTAGTGTCCCCGTGATATTAGGAGGTGCGGCGCTGACTCCTAAATTTGTGTATGAAGATTGTCAAAACACCTATAAAGGTAAAGTAGTTTATGGCAAAGATGCCTTTTCTGACTTGCACTTCATGGATAAATTAATGCCAGCAAAAGCTGCTGGTAACTGGGAAGATTTGCAGGGATTTTTGAATGAAGTTGAAACTGCTGAAGTTTCGACAAATGGTCACAAAGAACCAAAAGCTACAACTGCTGAAGAAACATCTGCTGAACCAAAAGTAGTAGATACGAGACGTTCCGAAGCAGTGGCTGTAGATATTGAACGTCCCACACCGCCTTTCTGGGGAACGAAGTTATTGCAGCCTAGTGATATTCCCATTGAGGAGATATTCTGGCATTTAGATTTACAAGCTTTAGTTGCTGGACAGTGGCAATTCCGCAAACCAAAGGAACAATCTAAGGAAGAATATCAGGCTTTCTTAGCAGAGAAAGTTTACCCAGTTTTAGAAACTTGGAAACAGCGAATTATTGAGGAAAATCTGTTGCATCCCCAGGTGATTTATGGGTATTTCCCTTGTCAAGCTGAGGGGAATTCTCTACATATATATGACTCAGAGAACCAATCACAGCAGGTTACAACTTTTGAGTTTCCTAGACAAAAGTCGTTAAGGCGGCTGTGCATAGCAGATTTCTTTGCACCGAAGGAATCGGGAATTATTGATGTGTTCCCCATGCAGGCGGTGACTGTAGGAGAGATTGCCACAGAGTTTGCTCAAAAGCTATTTGCTGCTAATCAATACAGCGATTACCTGTATTTTCACGGTATGGCAGTGCAGGTTGCAGAGGCTGTGGCTGAGTGGACACACGCCAGAATTCGCCGAGAGTTAGGTTTTACTGCTGAAGAACCCGACAATATTCGGGACATATTAGCACAACGCTATCGTGGCTCACGGTATAGTTTTGGTTATCCAGCTTGTCCGAATATCCAAGACCAATACAAGCAACTGGAATTATTGCAGACTGGCAGAATTAAATTGTATATGGATGAAAGTGAACAACTTTATCCAGAACAGTCTACCACTGCAATTATTACTTACCACCCAGTAGCGAAATACTTTAGCGCTTAATCTATATCTCCTCTCCTTTAGTTGCGGTGTACACACAAGTCTTTTAAAGTTGTCCCACAGCATTTAAATCCCCCCTAACCCACGCCAGTCGCTCCACTTGTGGATACCTCAAGACCGCGCTGGCTCCCCTTTTTAAGGGGGGAATAGGAGTCAAAGTCCTCCTTTTTAAGGAGGATTTAGGAGGATCTACAACATTTGGGTTTTGTAGAGAGATGTGTGTACATCGTAGCCTTTATAAGGAGAGGGGACTGGAATTGAAAATAAATAAATTTGTACGATTTTCCATATATTGAAGCAAAAATAACTCAACTTTATAACAAAAATAGTGAAATAGAAAAAAGGCGGACTATTACGCCAAAATACAACAAAAGCTAAGAAACTTATTTCTACCTATTAAGAAGTTACGGTATACAGACAAATCTCTCTCGGCAGAATTTACAGTTTACCGAATAGCTCAAGAAAACCTCACCATAGTTATACTACGCAAAACCTGTCCCTCTCATTAGCAAGAAGAGGGATTAAGTCAGAGTAGGGTCAATACGGTTAAGTTAAGGTTTTTTGATGAAAATTCTAGATCGCAAAGATGCGATAAATCGCCGTCAAGACGAAAGACCGATTATTGTAGAGACGGCGATTCATCGCGTCTCTTTCTTTAACCGAACAGTATTAAGGGTAAGGTTTCGACAGTATTCCACCGAAGTGATAACCGCTATATCTGATTATTTTGTACCTAAGTGATATTTTTCATTTAACAGTTGGGTACTATAAGCCTACTCTGTCAACAGCATCTTCATAAATTTGCTTTTAAATAAAATATATTTCCGCAAATTTACTGTGAAGTTATGCTCTTACTGTTTCTTGGACTGAAACTAAATAATTTTCAAAAAATCAGTATTTACCGGATAAAATGAACAATTCATAAATGATATAACTTTAACAAATTGTCTTTTGTTGTAATTACTTTATTTGAAAGTTAAGAAAACAAGATGCAGTAGTTAAATAAATATAGCTTCAACTGATGCCTATAAAAATACTTTACGGGCATAGTTGAAGATGTCTCAGAACTTACGCAAACAATAGCCGAAACCCTATTTTCAGGTAGGGGCAATTCATCAATTGCCCCTACAGCATCTAGTTTTGTGTAAGTCCTATGTCTAAAACAATAAAAAAATAAAAACCACTTGACAGGGAAGCAGCTATGCCTAGAAAACGCCAGCTATTCAAGGCAATTCAAAAAACCTTCAAACAAATTAGCAAGCAGTTTTTATCTGCAATTAACAAGCAAATTATTTGGCTACTAAGGGCTTTTTTCGGCAATCGAAGAAGACACGTCTCGGCGAATGCTGGCTTTGTGTTGCCAACAGTGGCGATGGTAATTTTGGTAGTCGTCCTGTTAACAACTGCAATTTTATTTCGGTCTTTTGAACGCTCCAAAAACGCCAGCAATGTCAGGGTGAATGAAGCTGTACTCAACGCTGCTACCCCAGCTATTGACCGTGCTAGAGCAAAAATAGATGCACTACTACAAGACCCAACACTACCACGAGGAACTCCCTCTGATAGCGCTTTATATGATGTTCTGAAAAAAGATAAGTATAGGCTTGGTGATGAGACTCGCCTGAAGCTAGCTTTAGATTTTAACGGTAACAACAGCATTGATACTAGTAGCACTTTAGAGAGTGATGAAACACTAAAAAGTGCTTGGAAATTTGCCGTTGATACAGATAATAATGGTCTGAAAGACACTTTTACTCTCTATGGAATCTACTTTCGTACACCACCTAGAAACAGTTCAGGGGAGTTTAGTCGTGAAAGAAAAGCTCTAGAAGCTAGAACCCCACCAATGGATGGTACCTCAAGCCAAAACTGCGGTAGTGCCAGTGGTTTTTCTAGCTTAGTGGGTAACTCAAGTTGGTATAAGTTAAACAGTGGCAATCTGGGTAAAAGCTTCTTTGTCTATAGCGTTAATGTACCAATTACTCAACTAGGCAGCTTAAGTGCTACACAATACGAAGCCTATAAAGGAAATAAAAGCGTTGTAGCGCTAGAATTTCAGCAAGACCGCACTCGCATTCCCCTTTCAAATAATGCTGTTTGGTTTGAGAACGATCTGGAAGTCATAGTAGGTAGTACAACGTTGTTGCTGAATGGAAGAATTCACACAAATGGCAACTTACTAGTAGGTGTCATTAACAGTGGTGGTAATATAACTTTTCGGCAAGTTAGTAGCAAAACATCTTGTTTCTACAATCAAGAAAACGGGCAAATTGATGTTGGGGGAAATGTCGGAAATGGTAGTCTTGCTCAAAATAATACTGGTACAAGTGTAAACGTTGACCTTTATAAAGGTTTTGGCAATGACATTAGCACAGATAATATTAACAACACCAATAAATCTACAAGCAGTACTGGTGGGGCGGAGATTGGATTCAATGATGCAGCATTCAATAAGCGTATTGCTGCAATGAAGACTACTGCGATCGCTTTATGCACAACGTGTAATGACGCAGCTACAACTACTGGTAGCGCTCTCAAAGCTGCTGTTAACGGTAGTGGTTATCCAAGTGATGTGAAAACTAACGTCACAGAAAAAGTACAGGATACTGATGATATCACCACAGCAAAAAATATCCTCTATGACGAAATAGAAATTTATCTGCGGAATCGTACCCGTCGAGTACCCTTTGCAGAAGTAGCAGATGCTACAGGAGGAGATCAAACGTATGGATATACCGCTATTACTGCCAGTTTAGATCCTCAACAAACCTGGAGAGAGCCAGTAAACACTAGTAATCAGTTCACTGGTGCAACAGGTATTACTTTAAGTACTTCTCAGCTAGAGGCGACATATCCAGATTTACAAAAAAAAGAAGGCATTCAGACCAAATTAGGCGATCGCGTTCTTGTAGGTAACAACTTACCTGCTTTATGGCAACAAGGCACTCAATATGTTGGCTCAGAAGCTAACCAGTTAATTACGAGTAGTAGCGCTGCTGTTAATTGGACTAGACCAACTGGTTCAGATGCTCAACAAAGATGGCGTAATACTCAAATACAAGCTGTTACAGATTTGGGTCTATCAGACCGAAATGGTTTTTGGGAAGAAAATGCCGCAGCAAATCCTACAAACGATTTAGATAGTGTGGGTGGTGTGCGGATTGTTACTGGTGCAGGTATTTATGTAGATGGTTCTGGTAATGTTCCAAATGTAATAACTGGCCCGTTTTACCCACGAGGTAATAGTGTACTTGGTTCATTCTTAACGGCTCCTTCTGCAACTGATAATACAATTGTCTGGCCTGACACAATGCCAATGTCAACACCTGGTAATGTTCGCTCAGGCGATCTCAAAATGCGAGCCACGGCTGTTTATCACTACAAAGTAGACTATGGCACTGACCAAGAACCGATCGCTTGTGTAAGCAGCTATTACGATCCCTCGAACGCAAATACAATTAGAAACAAAGTTAATCAAGATGGTGGATATGGTGTAGATACTACCAACGGTCGGTCAAACAATGGCGTTGTTTACAACTTTCCTGGAAGAACCTCTTTTACAATTAACAAAACTCGTCTACAACTACAAGCCAACTTGAAATTCCCCAACGGGCGTTGGGTTAATCAACCTTTAAAAGATGCTCTAACAAAAATTGGAACTGCTACCACAGTACCTAGTACTGGTTTGCAGCTAGCTGATTATTCAGCAATCGATACAGCACTTTGTGCTATTTCCATTTTTAGTAATCAAAATGGTTTTGTTGCTACTCCTACTACTACTAACCAACCTCCACACGGTGCAATCAAAGAAGCATCTTTCTTGGATGCCAGGGAAGCAAAGCAGATTAGTGCTTCAAGCACATCAAGCACATACGACTTAGATTTAGAACAGCGCCAACCCCTAGAGGTTAGGGTAACTGACATTGATTTAGGTTTACTAGCTACGACAGCAATAACAACAAACGAGTATTTATTGCCTTATAGCGGGATTATTTACGCCTCTAGAGATGATGCCTTGCGCGATGCGAGTGAGCCATACACTGAAGGTAATGTAGGTAGCACATCTAACTCCGAGTTACTCAGCCCGACCGATTTTAAACTTGACCCCACTCGCCGGCCAAACGGCATCCGCCTGATTAATGGGGGAACTTTAGCAAGAACTAGTAGCAATGCTTATAATGCCAAAGAAAAAGGTTTGATTTTAGTAACAAATTTACCTGTATATATCAAAGGCAACTTCAATTTGCACCGTACAAGTACAAGTAGCACTACGGAAATTGAGGAATTTACAGTTTCAGCAAGTAGCGACTTTTATGGACGTAATACACGCGAAGATAGATTTGCGTGTCGTCCAGGAAGAACAGGTTGTCCTACTACTGGAGGTGACTTTTGGAGACCAGCAACAATCATTGCAGATTCCATGAGCTTACTATCTGGCAGTTTCGTAGATGGTGTGCGTAGCCAAGGTGATTATGATTTGAACAATAACACTGGCATTACTGTAGAGGATGGTTTAACTCCCCGCCCCACACCTTCATCCACTTTCTTAGCAACTTTAGATGATAGAAGACTAAAACGTCTGAAAAATGGTTTTTGGGAAAACAGCTATTCAACCAGTTCTTTTTGGACAAGTGACGGTAATCCCAGACTAGACACTAGCGTTACTCCTAACATTTCTCTAGGCTCTTACTTAGTAAATGGAGTAACTCCAATTCAGCGCCGGGTTACTGGTCAACCCTTGTATGTCATGGAAATGTGCCGTAGTTTAGTAGTTTCAGAATGTGATAACAGTTCCTCAGACCTTACTAAAAATTGGTTAGTTGGGTTTGACATCAATGGAGATGGTGTTTTAAGTACCACTTCACAAACTTACACATTAAACGGTAGTGATATCTCGCTTGTTGAAAGAAACATCAAAACCTATCAGTTAGGTCAAGCCATAGCTGCTGCTGCTGGTTCTACTACTGCTACTACTACTGCACTGTCAAATTGGTCTACTGCATTCTCTTCCACTTTTCCATCAAGTTGGTGTACTGGAGCTCCTTCTTGTGACACCAGTAATGCTACAACTACATATAACAAAAGTATCAGAGAGCGACTGGGGTCTGGTGATACAAGTACAACTTATTTGTCCCTGCAAAATACTCTGGCTACAGACCTCCTTTATCCCCGTCGAGTTGCATTTGCCCGTGATAATAGCAACAACCTGGTCGCAAGCAGTGCTGGCATTTACAAACCTATGGGTGTAGGTTGCCCCTTGGATACTACTGGTACTGCTTATAGCAATAATGGATGTACTTATGGCACTAATTACGGCTTAACAGACAGCAACATCCGCGCCTTTTGGTTTAGAACCACAAATAGCACAACTAACCCAGGAGACATAGACCAAGCAACATACGCAAGTGACAAACCACTGTTCTATTTCCCCCCCATTGATGGGCCTGACGCTGATACTGACCCTGATTTGGACAATCAGCCGCTCTTAGTACCAGTCTTACAAATTCATGATGCAAATAATAATCCTCCTAGCTTGAGAACGGACGCAACCGCAATAGCCGATGGGGATGACTTTAAGCCTAATTGGCTGCAACGGGCAACTAACACTATATTCAATGCCACCTTTGTAGTAGGAAATAGTCCAAGTAGAACAGATGAAACCTCATCGGGTTTGCAAAACTTTGTCCGGTTGTTAGAAAACTGGGATACAAAAACAGCCAAAATTAGCGGTAGCTTTATTCAATTAAAGCGGAGTAGCTTCTCCACCGCGCCAATTGCACCCATTTTCACAAACAGACAATCGAATGCAATTTCTGCTGCTTCTAAGACCTATAATCTCAGCCTTTTTGACTACTTATTAGACACCTACCCAACTAAAAACGCTAGTGGTCTGTTGCCTTTCTACTCGGCACCAAATAGACAATGGGGGTTTGATGTTGGCCTTTTGTCAGAGCAACCAGACTTGTTTGCTCAAAGATTTACCTTACCTCCAACAGGTCGCCCCAATGAGTACTTTAGAGAAGTTGGTCGAGATGATACCTGGGTGAAAACATTGCTCTGTGCTGGTGAAGCTAGTAATCAAACAGGTATCCCAGCAACAGGAGTGACAGTAACTTACGCAAATGCAGTTCCAAATGAATATCGCCCAACAAGTAGTTGTCCTTCATCCATACCAGATGACTCGGTTTAATTAAATATTAGGTAAATTGCCATGATGATAGGGAAACAAGCTAACAACAAAAGGTTACAGACAGCTAGATTCTACCTACGAAGCAGCGAAGGGGGTTTCACGATTATTGAATCTTTGGTAGCGATACTTGTGGTTAGCATTTTGCTAGTTGCGATCGCACCAGTTCTTTCCCTGTCAGTGGCAACTCGTGTACAATCCCGACGGATAGAATTAGCCACACAAGCTTCCAAATCATACATTGATGCGGTGAAAACTAAGAAAATCGCGGCCCCAACCTCTACGGGTACTGATACCCTAACTGCATACGCCGCTCCCACAGCTACGGGAACTTTAACTTGTGCAACAGCAAACTCTTACTGCACAGCCCCAACGGGGACATCTTTGTACTGCGTTGATTTTGATGGTAGTGGTGGCTGCGAAAACACTAGTGTCACAGACATGATTGTACAGGGTTTTCGCTACAACTTAGCTAGTACTAATGCTACTAGTGGATATGGTTTAGGTGTGCGGGTTTACAGAGCAGATGCTTTCAAAGATAGCACTACCCTACTCAAGAACACTTCTACAACTAAGACAACACAAGCTACTTTCACCGGAGGTGTAGGTCAGCGTACATCACCTTTAGTGGAAATGACAACAGATATTAACGACGCAGTGCCTAAATACAGCGACCTTTGTGCCCGCTACACAGGTGGTTGCAATTGAATTTTAATTAGACTTCTTGCAAAACGTCCGATTTTACACTCTTTTTCTCCGCCTTTGTGTGAGATAAACAAATATTTATGCAAGAAGTCTATTCTTAAATATCTCTCAATAAAAGGGAACCCGCAGCATGATAAATTCACTGAAATTTATCCTGAGTACTCAATTAAAACGCTCTGGAATAAATAAGACAATTAGCGGCTTTACCCTGATTGAGCTGCTAGTAGCTATGGTGATGGCAGTATTAATCATAACGCCTTTAATGGCCTTTATGATTAACATTCTAGATGGCGATCGCAAAGAACAAGCCAAAGCAACTTCTGAGCAAGAAATCCAAGCAGCACTAGATTATATTGCTCGTGACTTACAACAAGCAGTTTACATCTACGATGCTGATGGTGTTACCAGAAACACAAATACTACTATTACTAGTTCAGGCATCGCAGACCAAATCCCACCAGTCAAATCCGCTCCTAACTGTAACCCAACTACCGGCAGCAGTCCGAGTGTTTGCACGCCAATACTTGTTTTTTGGAAACGTCAGCTTAAGCCTGATAGCGTTGGCATTAGTGCCAGCACTCAGACTGGTGCAAATGCAGATGATGGCTTTGCTTATTCATTAGTAGCATACTACTTAATCACAAATCCAAATCAGACCAACTCCACTTGGTCTCAAGAAGCACGGATTGGCAGGTTTGAACTTCAAGGCCCAGTGAATGCGGCTAATGCTAATACAACAGGAAGTGCAAGTGATACTGGATTTAATCCACCACCAATAAATAAGAGCGGTGCTACGCTCAAAGACAAAATGAATCAATGGCAGACTGCATCAGGTAGTTATACTCAACGTGTGGATACTTTGATTGATTACGTTAGCACCACTGCCCCTACCTCTACCACTACACCTTGCTCTAGTCCAAACCTCGTAGGCAGTCAAACAAGCGGATTTTTTGCTTGTGTCGATGCCAACGAAGTGTTAGCACAGGTATACATCAGAGGTAATGCACTTGCTCGTCTGCAAAATAATAACCTAGCTTATGCTGATAACACAAAAACTTATTTTCCCAGTTCAAGCATTCGAGTCCAAGGACGCGGATTTTTATTTAGTAAATAACCTCTAGCTAATCAATGAAAGGTATTGTATGCACGGCACAGCTTTATTGAGGTTAAACGAAATTCCTAAACAATTTATAGTAGAAACACCAAAGCAGGCATCTTTGGCGAACAGACTTCGCTATGCATCTGCATACTTGCAAAAGGATGCTGGCTTTAGCCTGATAGAATTAATAGTAGTAATGCTCATAGTAGGAATTTTATCAGCGATCGCAGCTCCTGGTTGGGTTGCTTTTGTGAACCGACAGCAAGTGAATAAGGCTAATGACGCTATTTTAGCTGCACTACGAGAAGGACAGCGCGAAGCTAAAAACAAAAAACTTAACTACAGCGTCAGTTTTCAGAAAAATAGCACAACCCAAAATGTAGAGGTTGCCATTTATCGTAGCGATGGAAGTCCCACATGGAAACCTTTAGGGGCGGATATAGGAGTTAGCTCTAATAAATTTCTGATAGGTACGAATCTCAGCAGTGAAAACACTGCTGGTTCATCTGTATCTGACACTTTAAGTGCATCAACAAAAATTACCTTTGACTATATGGGGACTTTACCAAATGCAAACTTTGGAACAATTACAGCCCCTGCGACAGAAGCACCTGGGTTAAAAATTGTGGTAGCTGTACCAAACTCTGCAAATTCTACATCGGCTAGTAGCACCAAGCGATGTGTCATTGTGAAAACTCTCTTAGGTTCAATGCTTACAGCAAAAGATGATAAATGCAGTTAAGTAGCTTATGCAGCAATCTTAATTAAAAGATACGCAATAATACTGTACATAAAACTGCACGTTGATAGCAAAATTAAAACATCAGGTGCAGTTTTAATGTTCGATAGATTTATTTAAGAGTCAGTAATAAACTAGCTATTGGCTCAATGTATAAAATAAAAAGTGTCTTAATCAAGATATCAAATATAAATTTTGTCAAATGACTGAAAACCTTGATATTACTGTAGCTATCCCAACTTATAACGGTGAAAGTCGTTTGCCAGAACTATTGGAACGACTAAAAAACCAAATTCACACCGAAAATTTATCTTGGGAAATTATAGTTGTAGACAATAACAGTACTGATAACACAGCTAAAGTTGTTGAAACCTATCAGCAAAACTGGCAATATCCTTACCCTTTAAAGTATTACTTTGAAGCACAACAGGGGGCAGCTTATGCCCGAAAAAGGGCAGTTGTAGAAGCTAAAGGTAGATTGATAGGTTTTCTAGATGATGACAACTATCCAGTATCAAATTGGGTATCCGCAGCTTATGATTTTGGTGAAAAATACCCTAAAGCGGGAGCTTATGGCAGCCAAATTCATCCTGACTGGGAAGTAGAACCACCAGAGAATTTTCAGCGAATTGCCCCATTTTTGGCAATTACAGAGCGAGGTAATTTACCGCTATTATATGAAGCAGCCAAAAAATTACTACCTCCCTCTGCTGGACTGGTTGTGCGTAAACAAGCGTGGTTAGAAAGTGTACCAGATAAGTCTATTTTAACTGGGAGAGTTAAAGGCAATATGCTTACCAGTGAAGACTTAGAAATGTTGTCTTACATCCAAAAATCAGGGTGGGAAATTTGGTATAACCCAGAAATGGAAATTTCTCACAAAATACCAATTTTTCGGTTACAAAAAGATTATTTAATTCCGTTTTTTAGAGGTATTGGACTTAGCCGTTGTGTAACTAGAATGGTGAATATAAAACAAGTGTATAGGCCATTTTTTATTTTAGCCTATATGATAAATGATCTGCGTAAAATTGCTTTACACTTAATTAAATATAACACTCTGTTGAAAAGTGATTTAGTTGCTGCTTGTGAAATGCAACTGTTTTTAAGCAGCTTATTTAGTCCTTTTTATCTTTGGAAGAATGGTTATTTAACTAAAAAATAATTTAAATAATAATATTTTATGGATAAACATGCACTTGGCAGCTTAGATTTTACTGTATCTATTCCTACATACAATGGAGCCAAACGTTTACCGAAAGTTTTAGATTTGTTACTCAATCAGACAGGAGTAGAAAATCTGAATTGGGAAATTATTATTATTGACAATAATAGTAAAGATGATACAAATAAAATAAGTGAGTATTATCAAAAGTTTTCTAATCAAAACTTTTCAGTGAGGTACTTTTTAGAAAAAGAACAGGGAATAGCCTTCGCAAGAATGCGGGCTATAAATGAGGCCAGAGGCGAGTTTATTGCATTCATAGATGATGATAATCTTCCAAAAAATGATTGGGTTTTGCAGTCTTATCTTTTCGGCAAAGAGCATCCTCAAGCTGGTGCCTGGAGTGGTCAAATTCATGGAGATTTTGAAGTAAAACCCCCAAAAGATTTTGCAAGAATTCAAGCCTTTCTAGCCATTAGAGAACACGGTTCACAACCATATTTATTTGATGCAGATAATTTAAGACTTCCTCCAGGTGCTGCGCTAGTTGTCCGTAAACAAGCTTGGTGTGAAAGTGTTCCTGAACAATTGGTTTTTAAAGGTAGACTAACTAAATTGATGGTTGGTGGGGATGATACAGAAGCTCTCTTATACTTGCACAAAAAAGGTTGGGAAATCTGGTACAATCCCGCGATGCATATCGATCATCAAATTCCACATTGGCGGCTAGAAAAAGATTACTTACTAGTAATAGCACGTGGTTGTGGCCTGTGTATTTTCCAGCTACGCTTGATCAATGCTAAAAATTGGCAAAAACCAATACTTTTGGTTAAAACTATTTTGGGAAATTTACACAGAGTCTTACACCATCTTATTAAGTATAGAGGTCAATTAGAAAGTAATTTAATCGCACTTTTTGAGATTAACTTTTACTTAGCTAGTATGATGAGTCCCTTCTATTCTTTAAGATGGAAGTTAGACAGAATTTTTAAAAGAACAAGTATACAAAATGATTAAATCAACTTTAAACAAAACATTAATTAGTGTGATTATCCCAGCTTACAATAGTGAAAAAACTATTAAAAAAACTATTGAATCTGTCTTAAATCAAACTTTTCATAACCTAGAATTAATTGTAATAAATGATGGTTCCCAAGACTCAACTTTAGAAGTTATTACAAAAATTCCAGACTCACGAATAAAAGTATTTTCCTATCCTAATGCTGGCGGAAACGTTAGTCGTAACCGAGGGCTACAACATGCTGTTGGAAAATTTGTTAGTTTCTTAGATGCAGATGATCTTTGGAAACCTGATAAACTTCAGTCCCAATTAAAGGCTTTGCAAAAAAACATTACTGCAAAAGTGGCTTACAGTTGGACTGATTATATTGATGAAAAGGGAGAATTTGTACTTTCTGGAAAGCGAGTTACTGCTAATGGAAATGTTTATAAAAAATTGTTACTAAATAATTTTTTAGAGAACGGTTCCAATCCTTTAATTTGTAGAAAAGCTTTAATTACATTAGGTGGCTTTGACGAATCTCTAGGTGCGGCTCAGGATTGGGATATGTGGCTGCGATTAGCCTCTAAGTTTAATTTTATATGTGTCCCATCTGTACAAATCTTATATCGCATGACTCCTAATTCTGTTTCTTGCAATCTTGTCAGACAGGAAAAATCCTGTTTGCAAGTGCTCAAGAGAGCTTATAAGGAAAGACCTTCTCTACGAGACACTACAGGAACGGCACTAAAGGATAGTTGGAATCTAAGTCTAGCAAATTTATACAAATACCTGGTTTGCAAAGCTCTACAAAAGCCATTAAACAGAAAAAAAGGTCTAGCTGCTGCTATATTTTTGTGGAAGTATTTTATTTATGACCCTTCAAGACTTCAGAATATAAATTTTACCTTAAAACTGTCACTGAAAATTGTCGCAATCCTTATTATGCCTACCTTGATAGACATTATTACTAACCAGCGTCAATTAAGAAGGCAAGAAACTGGAACATTGCTCAACGGCTGGGTAGTTGAAAAGCGATCAGAAGACAAAAATGGATATCCGGGTGCATTTACCGTCTCTAGTTAATACAAAAAATCTTTTGAATAAGCACTCCAGTAGTGGTTTTACCCTACCAGAGATGTTAATAGTTGTTGTATTAATTGGTATATTAGCTACGCTGGGAATATCTAACTGGCTAGCTTTTGTAGAGACTCGCCGTCTCAACACTGCTCAAAACGAAGTTCAACTTGCTATTTATCAAGCCCGAAGCCAAGCCAGTAAGGAAAAGTTGACTTGGCAAGCCAGCTTTCGTGAGCAAAACGGCATTATTCAATGGGCAGTTCATCCTGCTACAGTCAACCCATCTGCGGCTAACTGGAATAATCTAGATTCCAATGTGCGCTTAGATGAGGAAACAACTCTATCAGAGTTAAATGGCATCAAGCAAATCCAATTTGATTATAGAGGTAATGTTAGTAAACCACCGCTAGGAAGGATCACGCTATCCAGTAAGTACGGTGGTAAAGTTAAACGTTGTGTAATAGTCTCTACAATTTTAGGGGCAATGCGAACGGCAAAGGAGCATAATACAACCGACAACGACAGGTATTGCTATTAAAATATCTCTTAGTTGATTAAAAAAGGTATTGTGTGCTGAACTTACCAGCAAACCCAAAACAGCACCTGATTATTTTTACTCGCTATCCAGAGCCAGGTAAGACAAAAACCCGATTGATACCTGCTTTAGGAAATCTTGGTGCTGCCAATCTTCAACGGGAAATGACTGAACATACGATATGTCAGGTTCAAGAATTGCAAAAAGCCATTGCCATATTTGTGGAAGTGCGATTTGCGGGTGGCGATTTGCAACTCATGCAAGACTGGCTGGGGTTAGATTTGGTTTACCAGTTTCAAGGCGAAGGCGATCTAGGTTCACGGATGGCGCGATCGCTTTTTGATGCTTTTCAATCTGGTGCAGAAAAAGTAATTATCATCGGTACAGATTGTCCTGGAGTCAATGCCGAAATTCTAGCAACAGCTTTTGAAAAGTTACACACCTTTGACCTCGTACTTGGGCCTGCGATCGACGGTGGATATTACTTGATTGGTTTGCGCCAAGCTATCCCGGAGTTATTCGTTAACATCGAGTGGGGAACTGCTCAAGTATTCCTGAAAACCGTAGACATTGCCCAGAAACTTCATCTATCATACGTGAACTTATCGCCTTTAGCTGATGTTGACCGACCAGAGGATCTGCCGATTTGGGAACAAGTGCCCAGATCCCCGACTTTTTGAAGAAGTCGGGGATCTGAATCCATAGCCCCGCATTAGCTGCGTATCTTCAAATACTAGGAATTTCCTGAAGACACTGTACATAACAAATGTTACTGTGGTCTAGTTGAAAACCAAGAGGCAGATAGCCTTTACCAATATTGAATCTGCTTTATATTTCTACACAAAAGTCACGGTCATGGGCACAATATTCAAGTAACTTGAAATATGAAAATCACTCGTATTCACCGCCAGTTTGAAAAACTATGGTTAACCGTTTTACTTCCGTGAGTACTGCCCTCACCGTTAAGGTAGTTGGAATAATCTGCATTTTGTCCTTTTTTGTGGACTTTTTTATTCTATTGTTACCCTTTCAGCCGACTGATCGGGTATGGCAAATCAACTTGGCAACAGCGCTAGTCGATCGGGGGATTGTTCCTCTAGTAGGACTGGGGCTGCTGTTTGCTGCCTATTGGATTGAAAACGCTGATGCAGGAAGCGATCGCCCCCAAGGAATCGATTTAAGATTTCCCGCCGTGATTCTCTCAAGTATTTTAGGGTTGATGTTCTTGCTGATTTTTCCCCTGCACCTCAATAACGTCAATCAAGCTAAGACTCAAACACTCAATAGAATCACCCAAGAAGCAGATCAAGCAGAAGCTCAACTCAACACTCGGTTATCGCAATTGCAAGCACAACTGAATACTGAGCAAGGAAAAGCCCAATTAGATCAACTGCGAACCCAAACCAAAGCTCAGTTTAGTGAAATCCTCAAAGACGATCAAAAATACAAGCAAGCGCTTGAAAGCTCTCAAATTCCCCCAAATATCAAAGAGTTACTGAAGAAAGCTAAAACAGATCCCCAAGCACTTGACAAAGCTATCGAACAACAAACAGATATTCAGACACTGCGAACTCAACAACTTAGCCAAGTTCGCCAGCGCAGAGAAGAAGCAGAACAACAAGCTAAAGATACTGCTTGGAAGTCTGGACTGCGGATTGGGATTAGCAGTTTGCTGTTATCCATTGGTTACATTATCATCGGCTGGACAGGCTTAAAAGGTATGGGTGCTGTACAAGGTGGTAAACCTAAAGCTACCGCCCGTTAATCCACTATTGGCATGGCAGTAAGACTTATACAAAAATTATTCGGTTTATACTGCCATGCGCCTAATAGCTAATAAAAATACAATTATCACTGAATAAAATCGCTATAAAACTTGAGTAATGTTCTCAATTTACATACTGACATATAACGAAGAACTAGATATTGCTGCTTGTATCGAATCAGCGATGCTATCGGATGACATTATTGTTGTGGATTCATGCAGTAGCGATCGCACTGTGGAAATTGCCAGTCGCTATCCCATCCGCGTTGTCCAACACGCTTTTGAAAGCCACGGCCGCCAACGCACCTGGATGTTAGAATCTCTCCCCCCCAAGCACGAATGGGTTTATATTCTCGAAGCTGACGAGCGCATGACACCAGAACTGTTCGCGGAATGCGAAAAGGTCAGTCAGAATCCCGATTACATCGGTTACTACGTGGCTGAACGTGTCATGTTCATGAATCGTTGGATTCGCTACAGCACACAGTATCCCCGTTACCAAATGCGTCTCTTCCGCCACGGTAAGGTGTGGTTTACTGACTATGGTCATACTGAGCGGGAAGTTTGTGAGGGTGCAACTAGCTTTTTAAAAGAAACATACCCGCACTACACTTGTAGCAAAGGTTTGAGCCGTTGGATTGAAAAGCATAACCGTTATTCTACAGATGAAGCTCAAGAAACGCTGTATCAGCTAGAACAGGGGAAGGTCAACTGGCAAGATTTATTCTTTGGCAAATCGGAAGTCGAAAAACGCCGCGCCTTGAAAGATTTGTCTTTGCGTTTACCTGCAAGACCTTTGCTACGCTTTGTATATATGTATTTTATGTTAGGCGGATGTTTAGATGGACACGCTGGACTTGCTTGGTGTACATTGCAGGCATTTTACGAATACTTAATTTTACTCAAAGTTTGGGAAATGAAGTATCTACCAAAACCTAATTTAGACGTAACAGCAATTCTGGCACAAGAGAGTCCACAACGGTTACAGTGTGCAGATTCTGAAACTACACAGGCTGATGTGGCATAAAGGGGACTGGAGATTAGAAGGATTCCCGGTAAAATCAACAGGTAGCGATCGGGCGGGTAGGCGATCGCAAAATCAGAATTTCTGAAGTAGGGTAGCACAGCTAGCTGTGCTACCCTAACCTATTTTACATTTAAACAAAACCACCATAATAAATTAATATTTTTAACAGACCGTTTTCATAAAAGGCGCTCCCGATCAAAGGTGACTGACCATATAAAATAACTCCTCAGTTTACCTGGTGGTACTTTCACAATCATGAGCAGCTTTTGATTGAGCGCGATAGATTAGTAATACCTCATGACTTGCAACAATCATTTACAAGTCTTACAAGGAAAAGTAACATCCTCTGAGAATAACCAGCCGCCATCGGATTGGTTTATATCTATGTCTATGCTTGTAGAAAAATAGCTGATTTACAGCAACAAGTACGTATTTTTGCTGTAGCAGCCAAGCTGCTAGCGTTTTGGATAGTTACTTGCGGCAGAAATTGCTTCAAGTAAAGCCTTTGCTATTTGACGAATTTGCTGGTATGGATACCAATAACAAAAGTTCCTCTAGCTTAAAACAGGAGAATCGGGGCTTGGTAATCGATCGCCTAAAACAGGACTTAAAAAACGACCTGATTGCTGGTTTGTTGGTAGTAATTCCCCTAGCAACCACTATCTGGCTGACAATTACCATTGCTAATTGGGTAATCAACTTCCTCACCCAAATTCCCAAACAACTGAATCCTTTTGATGGGTTAAACCCGATTCTAGTAAATTTACTGAATTTATTAGTAGGATTAGCTGTACCACTACTATGTATCTTATTGATGGGCTTGATGGCTCGCAATATTGCCGGGCGGTGGTTGTTAGATTTTGGTGAGCGATTATTACAGGCAATTCCCTTAGCTGGACAGGTATACAAAACTCTCAAACAGCTTTTAGAAACAATACTAAAAGATTCTAATGGCAAGTTTCGTCGGGTAATTTTGGTAGAGTATCCCCGCCGAGGAATTTGGGCGATCGCCTTTGTCACTGGTGCAATCAGTAGTGATATTCAATCCCAGATGTCTCGCCCCGTGCTAAGTGTTTTTATCCCCACCACCCCAAATCCAACTACCGGATGGTACGCAGTCGTTCCTGAAGACGAGGTGGTGAACCTCTCCATGTCCATTGAAGACGCTTTTAAAATAGTTGTATCAGGTGGCATTGTCGCCCCTAATCCGCCCTTGGTTTTTCCCAAAGAATCTACCCTGGAAGGGAAACACGACGAAATCAAGCAGCAGATTATTTCCGTTGAAGAAACTTAAAATCAATCTGGCAAAGTCACAAGCAAATGCGTAATCTTGTTGTTCGACTGTGCCAAAATTGATAGACTTATAAGTTTGCCCCGCTTAGTTAATCAGTTCTCGCACAATCACCCCTGACTTTTATGCAACCTCGTAAACCCCAGCAAATTGCTCGTGAATTGGCGCTTTTAAGCCTTAGCCAATTGCCAGTCAACCCAAAAAAATTAGATACATTACCAGACGATCAACTAGTATCCAAGTTGGTGCTAGGAGCAGTACGCACCCTGACTTCAGAAGTGCAAGATACCCTCGATAATGCCGCAGGTGAACTACAACGCAGTAACGATCGCATTTTAAGTAGTCAAACTCGCGCTTCCGATCTCGATTCTGCTAGAGTAATGCTTCAAGAAGCGATCGCCTGTACCCAAACAGCAATCAATCAATTAGGTACAGCAGTTGATTTCCCCGAATTGATTCAACTAGCTAATCAAGATAAGGGAGTCCGTAATTACGCTAAAGAGCTTGTGATTACCGTCAACGAAAATCGACACATTATAGATCAACTCCTTTCTACTGCCTTAGTGGATTGGCAAGTAACTCGCCTAGCCCAAATTGACCGCGATATCTTACAAATCGCTGTGGCAGAAATGAAATTCTTAGGAGTTCCAGACAGTATTGCCATCAACGAAGCTGTGGAGCTAGCCAAACGCTACAGTGGAGACGATGGTCATCGCTTTATTAACGGTGTTTTGCGCCGAGTCACTGAGCAGAAAAAAACAGCATAGCCTTTTATACTTACTTGCTAAGGTGAGGGGGATGAGGGAGATGAGGGAGATGAGGGAGTGAAAAGAATTAATAACCAATGCCCAATGCCCAATACTTCGACTTACCTCGACTTCGCTCGGCACAGGTCGCTCAGTAAAAGTGCCCAATGCCCAATGCCCCAAGTTCAATTAAACTCATAACTTATAAATTAGTAACTCATATAACTAATACTGCTGCAATGGTTTTTAATTGGTTCCGCCGTCAACATAACGATTCCTCTGAGACTCCCTCTGATAAAAAACAGGAAGAAACCACTCCTGCACAAGAACCCCAACCAGAGCCAGCCGAAACCTCAACTACTGAAACTGCACCAGACACAACAGCAGACTTGTTGGCGTTTGCTAAAGCTGCTTACAAAAATATTCAGCAAAAACAACAGGTTGAGGTAGTAGAAACCCCGCCTGATTTAGAAAATGCCTCAGCAGAACCTGAAACTGTAGAAACGGCAATTGCGGAAATCACTGAATCAGAAGCGGCTGAGGAACCTGTTAGTACAACCCTAGAAACAGCACAGCCAGAAATTATCCAAACTGTTACGGAGGAACAAAATACAGAAGATTCCTCAGTAGTTGCTATTGCTGAAGAAGCAGATGTCGAAAGCCCAGAAATAACCACAAACGAAGTTGAACAAATTCCCACGCCAGAGGCAACGCAGCCAACAGCACCAGCTAATTTATCCTTCTTAGAACGGGCGGCGGCAGAACGGCAAGCAAAACTGGAACAACTAATAGCCACCGCTATTGAAGTTCCAGAACCGGAGGTAGTACAGCCAGTAGCTGCAACCTCAGAGATAGGAGAAGAAATTCCTGGACTGGTATTTGATGATGGGTTTGTCTGGTCAGCGAAAGTTTTAGCGGCTCAAGGTAGAAATCCAGAAGACGTTTCTATTGAAGAAATTACCTGGCTGAAAAAGCTCCGGCAAGGGTTAGACAAAACTCGCCGGAGTATCCTTAACCAACTAAAGGCGATCGTTGGTCAAGGGCCGCTTAACCAAGCTGCTGTGACGGAAATTGAGGCATTACTTTTGCAAGCTGATGTGGGTGTAGAGGCGACAGACTTTATTATCAATGCCCTACAGACAAAACTTCGAGAAGAAGTTACTGCACCGGAAGAAGCGATCGCTTATCTGAAAAAAATTCTGCGGGATATGCTGGATGCACCAAGCAAAGCATCCCACAAAACTAGTTTTACCCCAGAAAAAGAAACCTTGAACATTTGGTTAATCACTGGGGTGAATGGTGCCGGTAAAACTACCACCATCGGCAAAATTGCCCATTTAGGGCAAAAATCTGGTTATAAATGCTTGATTGGGGCAGCAGACACCTTCCGCGCCGCCGCCGTGGAACAGGTGAAGGTTTGGGGTAGTAGAAGTGGTGTAGAAGTAATTGCCAATCCGGGAAAAAATACAGATCCGGCAGCAGTTGTATTTGATGCGATCGCAGCTGCCCAATCGCGGCAAACAGAATTACTTCTGGTAGACACTGCTGGGCGACTACAAAACAAGAAAAACTTAATGGACGAACTCGGTAAAATCCGGCGAATTATCGACAAAAAAGCTCCAAATGCCAAAGTAGAATCGCTATTGGTTCTAGATGCAACTTTAGGTCAAAATGGACTACGGCAAGCCGAAGTTTTCTCCCAAGCTGCCCAACTGAGTGGCGTTGTCTTAACCAAACTAGATGGCACTGCTAAAGGCGGCGTTGCCCTTGCCGTTGTGCAACAGCTAGGTTTACCCATTCGCTTTATTGGTGCTGGTGAAGGAATTGAAGACCTACGCCCCTTTTCGAGCTATGAGTTTGTCGAAGCTCTCTTGAGTGGCTAATTGAAATAAGTACGTCGGCACAATTAAAGCTAACTGGCGGAGGCTGTCATTTGTTCTTTGTCACTTGTACTGCCCTTCTCTACGAGACGCTGCGCGAACGACTACGCTCAGGAACCGCGAAGCCGTTCGCATAGCGTCTCCAAGAGTTGTATTGGTCATTAGTAAGAGCTTTAAGCCTATTTACGTTTCGTAACATCTTGGGTTTTTTCGCGTCAACTTACTTAATTGGGAGTTAAAAATTTTTCTTGACAAACCGATAAATTTAGGGATAACTGATCTGGTATTATCACTTGAACTAACTAGAAACAGTTAAAATCTTAAAAACATGAGTTTGTCACAATTAGGACTTACGCAAATCTATACGCTGTAGGGGCAATTCATGAATTGCCCCTACGGTAAATCAAGGCTTTCACTGCTTTTTTGCGTCAGTCCTGCTTTCGATCATCAGAACTTCGGAAAATCGTCCACTGTGGACTCAAAAAGCGAATTAGTGTAAGTAAGCTGTTTCAACACTCCCAGGTGTATTTTCCGCTCCTACTTGCGAAAGAATCTACAAATATTTTTGTAGTAAATCGAGAGATTTAAATTCTGATAATTAAACGACAATACTGTTTCTGGCTTTTGACTTAAAGTTCTTGGAGGATATTTTTTCTATATTTAGTGTCATCCTTGGCGATTATCACGGTAATTATGGTATACAGATTAAGTATTTAAAGACTTATTTACATATTTTCAGCTTTGGGAATGAATGTAAGTCTGTTTTGACCAAACTAAGCTCGATTTGAGCGCTTATAGAGGTTTTCACTCAAAAGACTTCTAGTTTCCTAGTTGCCTATACCCAAATAATTACTCTGAAAGCGTTATAAATTATTCTTTGAATAAAGTATTTTTCTGACTTTAGAGATATGCTTTGGAAATTAAGTTATGAAAAAAGGAAAAGCTTTCTGAACTATGACCGCAACTAGTAATTTTTACGGGTTGGATTTTGACTAAAAATACATGATTTGAAATGACTAAGATTACATCAAAAATACAATAAGCAAATAAAATACTGATAAAAGTTGCCTGTTACGTCTTTATACTCTTGCTAAAGTGACAAGTCTTGTCTAAATATGGTTTAGCAATGCGAAAGCCAAAAAGCTTATAAGTAATCTAAAATCTGCCAATATAAAGTGCAATAGTACCTGTGC
This sequence comes from Nostoc sp. NMS2, assembly GCF_017115105.1. Taxonomy (GTDB): domain Bacteria; phylum Cyanobacteriota; class Cyanobacteriia; order Cyanobacteriales; family Nostocaceae; genus Nostoc. The sequence continues at coordinate 66,103 of NZ_JABXKH010000095.1, read as the reverse complement.
CTGTGTCTCAACTGCCCTCTCAACCCACTGACAACAATAGTAGTGCCGCGACGGATGTCACCCCAGTCGTGGCACTCAAAGAACTCGTGGCAAGGTTGCACCGGGAACAGAACAAAATTCAAGATTTGCTCAGTTCTTTAGGATTTGCCCTGAGAAGTTTCAATAATTTGAATCAGTTTTTGGAACTGATTCCGCTAATGGCAACAAGAGTGACAGATGCAGACGGCAGCGCCCTGTTTCTCTACAAACCTAATGGTCAAGTCAGGTTAGAACAGTTACATTGGCAAGATAGTGGACAGCGCAAGAATATCCGCAAAGCGCTAGAAATAGCCAGCAGTCAAATCACGCTTTTGCCAAATACTGCCCCTCTAGCAAATGCGACGGGGATTTTGGATGACCAGATGCATCGTCATTTGGGGCCAGATGTGCAAATCTTTGGTACGGCGATTCTGGTAAAGCATACAGAAAGGGGATGGCTCTATGTATTGAGCCGCGATCCAGAATATAGTTGGACAGAAACTAGGCAAAAGTTAGTTAGGTTAGTGGCAGACCAAACAGCAGTAGCGATCGAAAACGATGAACTAGCTGTAGAACTAAGAAAAAAAGAACGCTTAGACCAAGAACTAGAAATTGGCGCAGAAATTCAACGGCGACTTCTACCACGTCAATGTCCCACAGTCCCAGGTGCAGTTCTAGCGGCCCGTTGTAAACCTGCAAATCGTGTCGGCGGTGACTACTACGACTTTATTGCTACCAATCAGAATAAAATTCGGTCTAAGACTAAAGGCGACACCGAAACTGGTCGTTGGGGTTTGGTTATTGGAGATGTCATGGGTAAAGGTGTCCCTGCTGGGCTGATTATGACGATGATGCGAGGAATGCTAAGGGGAGAAGTGCTACACGGGAATTCCCCAGCAAAAATTCTGCAAAACTTAAATAGAGTTATGTATGCGGATTTGGAAAATTCTCACCGTTTTGTAACACTATTTTATTCAGAATATAATCCTCACAGTCGAATTTTGTCTTATAGCAATGCGGCACACAATCCTCCGTTGTGGTGGCACGCAGCCACGAAAACTGTCAGCCGTTTAGATACTCTAGGAATGCTAATCGGTTTGGACGCTAACAGCCAATATGAAGATGCTCAGGTACAGTTAGAGCCTGGGGATACAATTATTTACTATACAGATGGTTTGACCGATGCGGCGGCGGCTGGTGGCGATCGCTTCGATGAAGATAATTTTGTCACTGGCTTCAATACGGCTTGCAAGTACTGCAATGGGCCAGAGGAGATTGTGGATTACCTATTTGACCAAGTTCAGCAATTCATTGGTGATGATAAGCAAAACACTGATGATATGACACTAGTTGTTCTGCAAATTTTATAGATCGTGCTTAAATCCCAATCCAAGAATGTGGATTCACCACAGTGATTCTACTAAATTTAATTTTTAATTTATTTTTTCTTTAAATTTCCCTAGCGATCGCCCAAATAGTCGCACATTAACCTTTTTTCAGGACTCATTCGTATTTAGCCTTTAGGATAATACATAAAAAATGATCCTTAGAATACATTTATGTTTAAGCAAAAACTATATATTTTGCACATCTAGCACAGTAGGAAACGTCAAGGGGGAGAGCAGGTAAAAGGTAAAATGTACAAGGTAAAAAGTAAAAGGTAAATTTACTTCTTCATTTTTGCTTTCTTTCTATCCTTGTCACGCAAGCATTTAGCCTGTTCCCTCTTGGCGTTTTAATTTTTCTTTTCTCCGCCGTAGCAAGTTCACAACAGTTACGACGGAGTTTTGCTTTCTTTGTTTTTTAAGTCTAAACTTGGTAGTTTTAAACTTACTTGGTATTTAAGTTAATAACCTTCATTTAATGATTTGTCAAGATACTTCTAAAAATATTTTAGTTGAAAAATTGAGTAAAATAGCTATTCTTGCGCTCCAGCTTTTTGCAGACTCCGCACTACATTTTTATGACCATTAAATTCTGCAATCATCAAAGCAGTATAACCACCCCGATTTTTTAAATTCACATCTGCACCAGCTTGGAGTAATAACTGCACAATTTCGCCATAACCTGCTGAGGCAGCCCACATCAATGATGTTGCCCTCGCTGTGTCTTGAAAATTCACATCTGCCCCCTTTGCCAGCAGCAAATGTACGATCTCTGTGTGCTTGCGTTCGGTTGCTTTAATCAAAGCAGTTTTGCCATCATCCCCCAGAGTGTTGGCATCAGCACTATAGTCTAACAATGCTTTCACTGTTTGGGTGTGTCCTTGTGATACAGCCAACGTCAAAGGTACTTCACCAAGATTTTTCCCATTAATATCTCCCCCAGAACCCAGGAGTGCCTTGACAATTTTGCTATGTCCCTGCAATGCTGCTACAAGCAGTGGCGTATCACCCAGACGGTTCCTAATTTGGACATCTGCACCCCTGTTAAGTAATACTTGCACGATATCAATGTAGCCTTCCACAACGGCAAGATGTAGGGCAGTTTCACCATCTTGGTCTTGGAGATTAATTTCAGCACCTCGATCCAGTAAAGCTGCTGCGATCGCACTGTGTCCCCCTGCTGCTGCTGCCAATAATGCAGTTCCACCATCATTTTTCACATTTACATCAGCCCCCGCCGCTAGCAGTGCTTCCACAACCTCCAGATGCCCCAAGTCTGCGGCTAATGTTAAGAGTGTCTCACCCTCTTGATCTGGGATATTAACATCGACACCAGTTTGGAGAATTGCTTGTAAAATTTCTATATTTCCCTGCTTAATGGCAAGTTTCAACGCAGTATCATCATCTTTATCGGCAATATTCACCTCCGCACCAGCAGCCAATAAGACTCGCACTACATCGATATGACCTTTGAGGACTGCGGCCATCAAAGCTGTACTACCATCTTCATTAGTGGCATTGACATCAGCACCTTTGGATACTAAAAGCTGCAAAATGTCAAGTTGTTTGGCACTAGCTGCCAACATCAAAGCCGTCAAACCATAGAGTTTTCTGGGCAAGTTGATATTTGCCCCGGCATCCAGTAGCGATCGCACAATTTCGGTGTAGCCTAAATTGGCAGCAAACATTAACGCCGTAGTGCCAAGGTGATCGCACGCATCTACCCTCGCACCAGCAACCAGTAGCGCACACAGCCCCTTAATATCACCACTTTTAGCAGCTTTTAGCAGCAAAGTATCGTTGTTTTCAGTCATGAATGAGATCCCACACAGGGGGTTTTGTTCGTCTACTTTCAAAACTCAGTCTGAGATTGTTTATGCACTTTGGCAAGAGGGTTACGCAATTCAAAATTCAAAATTCAAAATTCAAAATTAAGAAATGTAGTATTGGTAAGCATTCTATCTCTTGACTGGATGCAAATTAAATTAAGAGAGGCTTCACTCTTGTCTTCTGTTCTCATCCCTCAGCCTCTTTTAATTTGTGCAACTTTAAGCATAGAGAATAGAGTTATGCTAATTTTTATGAAGATTTAATAATTAGGCGGGAACACTATGAGTCTGGAACTTTCTGCGTCGGTGAAATATTGGCTGAATTTCTTCCATCCGGTGCTGATGTGGGCGCTATTAGTACTTTCAATCTATGCTACCTACTTGGGGCTGCAAGTACAGCGTACCAGAAATGCTCAGGGGGAAGAAAAGAAAGAACTGATTAAAGGTAGATATAACGTCCGACACTACCAAATCGGGTCTATACTCTTAGGTTTGATGGTAGCAGGTGCAATTGGAGGGATGGGTATCACTTACATCAATAACCAAAAGTTATTTGTCGGGCCTCACCTACTGGCAGGACTGGGTATGACGGGTATGATTGCATTTTCTGCTGCTTTGTCCCCTTATATGCAGAAAGGGGCAAACTGGGCACGCGCAACTCATATTTTGCTAAATTTCACGCTTTTGGGACTTTTTGCTTGGCAGGCTGTTACTGGTGTGCAAATTGTCCAAAGACTTCTTACTAAATCTTAGTCATTTGTCCTTATCTTAGTCATTTGTCCTTTGTCATTACTGTATGAGAAATGACAAAGGACTGTTGACTCAGCGCTTTTGTTGGGAATTTTCAGGTAAGGGGATTTCCAAAGATTTCTGAAAATCTTGCTGAACTTTGCGTGTTAAGCGGCGAGAGACTTGGCGGACGATTTGGTTAAGTAAGCGATCGCCTGTAGATTGAATTATAGACTTGGGTAATCGTTGAATAAACCGGGGAAAGTGCAAATCAACTACTAAATCCAATTCCCATTCAACTCTCGTAACCTCGCCGCTACTGCAAGCATCGTTTTCTATTAGCTGTAGAGATGCCCGATAGTCTACGTCATAACCAGGCGCTTGGTAATCAGGAATGGGGATTGTACGGATGCGGTAAATACCTTCCTCTGGAGGCAACAATTCCAAACCAATTTTTGGTTCTACCTCATAACCGAAAGCACCAAAACGACCAATTACTAAAGCATAGCCATTTTCCCCAAGTAATTGCACCTTCATGGGTTCAGCACAACGAGAAAACCATGATGAGTGAGTATTAAGATACTCAGCAACCTTCTCTGCCGGGGCAGGCATTTCCATAAAATCTTGATAACGACCGTAAAATTTTGTAATCGTCGCTACATTTGCTTGTGTTAATGTGTCCTTGGCTTCTTCTTGGCTGGACACTACAGGTAAAACTGCTTCTGTTATTTCCCAGGATTTATATTCGCCTTGTCTTGAAAGCATAAATGCATTACTGTATATTTTGGCGTTCGTCTATATTAATAGTTCCCCACGTTCCTGGGTCATTTCGCATCAATATCTCATTTTGACCAAAACCTCATTAATCTGCCATCAACTCCATAGAATTACTAAAATAAAGAACAAAACAAGCACACAATAGTTTCCCAGGATAACATCTTTCATGAAAGCATTTGTAGCAGGGGCAACCGGTGAAACAGGTCGCCGGATTGTGCAAGAGTTGATAGCGCGAAATATTCCCGTCCGGGCTTTGGTGCGGGATATAGAGAAAGCTAAGGGTATTCTGTCTCCTGAAGCCGAGTTGGTTGTAGGCGACGTATTACAACCAGAAAGTTTAAATGCTGCGTTGGGAGATAGCACAGTTTTGTTAGTTGCGACTGGTGCAAAACCTAGTTTTGACCCCACTGGCCCCTATAAAGTAGATTTTGAAGGGACTAAAAATTTAGTAGAAGCTGCCAAAGCAAAGGGAATTGAGCATCTTGTCTTTGTTTCTTCTTTGTGTACTTCGCAGTTATTCCATCCACTGAACTTGTTTTGGCTGATTTTGGTGTGGAAAAAGCAAGCTGAAGAGTATATTCAGAAAAGTGGTCTTACTTATACGATTGTGCGACCTGGTGGGTTGAAGAATGAAGATAACACTGACGCGATCGTGATGCAGAGTGCAGATACACTGTTTGACGGTAGTATCCCTCGGCAAAAAGTCGCCCAAGTTGCTGTTGAGGCGCTGTTTGAAGCAGATGCACGCAATAAAATTGTCGAAATTGTTGCTAAACCTGAAGCAGCCTCAAAAAGCTTTCAGGAGCTATTTCAACAGTGCTGATATCCTTGAGGATTCTATTCCCCAAAATGATCGGCTCAAATCCGATCGATCGCACTTTGTCAAGTAGCTTGCTTCATCTAAAATTGATCGCTCCATCTGACACCTAAGCGACTTCCAAGAAATAAATTATCCAATCTTGTGGGGTGGGCGTCTCGCCCGCCCATAGCCAAGGGCGGACAAGATGTCCACCCCACAAGAAGTAATTGAGTATTTTTTTATTTGGAAGTCCCTAAAACGTAGGGTTAAATAATTCGTAATTCGTAATTCGTAATTCGTAATTAAGTTTTGTGACGGGGATTTAGACCCCGACCCAAAACGCGCTGTCTGTAGAGACAGGGGACTTAAACCCCCAAAGTTCGTTAAAGCGCCGTATGATTAATGCGCTTTAACCCTATACTCATTTACCATAGACAAGCGATCGCTATTTTATTGCCTTCATTTCCACAAACAGCGATACAAAATCACTTTTATTGCGGGAAGTACTCACTATTAAAAATCTCTTCGGGAGTAAAAGGGCATTGTTCTGGAAAAATCTCAGGGGATAAACCTGTTTTTTGAATTGCTTGCCTTCTGGCTTTAATATAAACTGCACCTAAGCAGTTAAGAGAATAATTATAAAGTGTTTTGGAACGAAAAGAAAACTCTAGTTCATCACGGAAATTAGTTATTTCTATTTGCCAGCCTCGGTGACAATTTTCTTTTTCAGTTTCCCAATAACGATAAAGTAAAAGATGAATTAATAATTGTTTTAAGTAACTTTCTACTTTTCGTCTTTGTTCAATTCCCAAAGCTTCAATTTCTTCTGTTAAATGTTGCCAATCAAGATTATCAATATCTTTATTTTCTAATTGTTTAAGTGTTGTTTCTACCCATAAATAATAATCTTCTTCATAAAGGGTAGGCTCAACAGATTTTAATATTTCTGTTGTCATAGCTAATCGCAGGGAAAATCAACTATGCTAACCATAACATAATTAGTAAGCGTAACTCTTTTACTTAGTCGCTATTGTTGGGAGTATCTCGCTTGCTATACTGATTCATACCCTTTTTTCCTAATTACTAAAAAAATGAAGAAATGGGAATAATGACTAACAATCAAATGTGAACTTTATCAGAATAAGTTCGTCGATGATTTTTGTTAGCAAAAAGAGCAAATTTGAAGGAGTTAGACTCTGAAAGGCTTTGAATTCAAAGGTGTTGAAAAACTTATTGGGCCAATAGCTGCGCTTCTTGGCTTTGTGTATTTGTTGCAATGGTATATTGGAGACTTGCGATCGCCTTCCGATCCCATCTTTGAAAATAAACAGCCGCCTTTGGTGATGAAACAGGGCGACCCCTATATCCGCGCTTTAATGCGAACCATCTCGGCGAGTGAAGCGAGTGGAAACCGTCCCTATTCGCTGTTGTATGGTGGACAACAAGTTAACGACCTTAGCAGACATCCTGAGATATGCGTCACAATTGTTACAGGCCCCAACACAGGTAATTGTTCTACAGCTGCCGGCAGATATCAAATTATCAACATTACTTGGTATCGTTTAGCCCCTCGTTATCACCCAAAGCCGATGCAGATGATGTTTTGGACTGCTTATAGTTTTGAAGCAGAATATCAAGATGTAGTAGTTTACCGTTGGTTAACTGATTCTAAAGTTTGGGGAACTGATATTTCTAAAATGTTGCGTCAGGGAAAGTTAAATGATGTTTTGCGGCGGCTCTCTCCGACTTGGACAAGTTTAGGATACGGTATAGAAACTAATTCTGTTAGTAGCTCTTTAACTAAGATTTATCAGAAAATGTTACAAGAAGAATTAACCGCAGCAAATCAACGAACAGCCCCAAAATTGAAACCATCTTCAACTACTTCCAGTAAGCCAGTAAAGAAGCAGTGAGGCTATCCTAATTTTTAACTTGCTGAATCTAAAAAATCTTTGATATTTTCTACAAATGCCAAAGTATTTTCAAAATGAATATTATGTCCAGCATTACTAATTATTTTAAACTGTGAAAACTTACATAAGTTAGCCATTTCTTTATTAATAGATATAAATTTTTCATCATATTCACCAGCTAGTAAAAGCATTGGTATTTTATTCTCTTGTAGCTTTTCCCACAAAGAAGGTTGAGATCCAGTCCCCATGAAGTGCAATGATTTATCTAATTCATGTGGATTGTTCTGCAACCTACTTTCTATCATGCGATCGTATTCTGGATGATTTTTTATATAACCAAAAATTGGTTGATTGTACCAATTTGACAAAAAATTAGCAAAATCAGTTTTAATAATACTTCTGCTTAATTTTCTAGCTATTTGAGCATCATGTCTAACTCGTTCTAATCGTTCTGCTTCTGTTGCTAAACCTGGGGAAGCTGATTCTAATATGACTTTAATAAAATGTTCTGGGAAGTTCAGAGTTAGGTATAAAGCTAATCTTCCGCCCATCGAATAACCAATTAAGTGGCATTTATCTATTTTTAATTCATCTAATAAATTGATTATTGCTTGAGCGGTGGGTTCCATCTTATAGTATTCATCACCTCCTAAAACTTCGGTTTTACCATGTCCTGGTAAATCAAGAGTGAGATAAGAAAAATCTTCAGCTAGCAATTTTCTAGCTTCATCAAATTCATTAATATTTCCTATAAAGCCGTGTAAAAAAACAATTAGAGGCTGATTTTCATTGAAATTTAAATAATAGTTAAAAATCTGATTTTTTGAAGTCATGTTTGGAAGATATGTATAAAATCCAAATGCCAAAACTTCCCTACTATAATACAATTTTGAGGGTATATTTACTCACTCGCAACTGCTTTATAATTACCCAGGCTGCCAGCGATGAGTGTGAGACAATGATGTTAATTTTGGCATAAAAAAACTTTTGCCTGAGTAAACATACCAAACTCTACAAAATGTCTAGTTAATTTTTTTTAAGGTAAAAATCGATCTAAAGCAGCTTTTAACTGTTTAATTTCAACGTCAATATTACCCTCTTGTGCCGCTCTAGCAATACATTCAGTTAAATGTTCATCCAAAACAATTCGCGCTACCTTATCCAATGCACCTCGGACTGCGGCAATTTGCAGTAGAACATCAGGACAAGGGCTATTTTGCTGCACCATTGTTTTAATACCACGAACATGGCCTTCTATACGCGATAATCGATTGGCAATTCGCCGTAAAGACTCTTCGCTATGGACGTGAGGATGAGCAGGCTCTCCAGTCCCATGAGTATGATCTGTATGCTCGTGGTTTGTATCATTATGCTGCGAATGTTCTGCTTGCTGGGATATTGGCAAGGATTTCTTGCCTAATGGGTTTGATCCATTCATGGGTTATCCAAGGACTTGTAATACTAAGATCCTAGCCTAGTACTCGACTAACCCAAAATTTATGGGTGGGGAATTGGGAATTGGGAATTGGGAATTGGGAATTGGGAATTGGGAATTGGGAATAGATTATTAATTTTTCTCCCCATTCCCCCTCTAATACTAACGATTGACTTTTTCTTGAGGAATAATTTCTGTTACTACCCTACCGCTAGAACTGCCACCTTTAACAACAATATTTTCTGTTTGCAGATTACCAACAGCTGTTTCACCTGTAAAATTTAACGGTGGGTCAACTTGCCGATAAAGCACATTTCCTTGAGCTTCAACTAACTTATTGTCTAAATACCAAGTTAATGTATTAGATTTTAAAGACTGGCGACGCTGACCAATGGCGTTGACGTTACCTGTTAAATAAACCGTTTTTTGCGGTATTTTCATTTCACCTTGATTGGCGGTTACAGTCAGATTTTCGACACGCTGAAACATCCGCACAGGGGAATTTGTAGTAACAGTTTCTGCGTTCATGTTCCAGGTAATAGAGTTACTAGCTATTTGCACCGGTGGGTCTAGTAAGTCTAATTGAGCATTCTGTTGAATAGTGGCAATTTTTGTTTTTAAGTTGACTTCGGCAGAATTTCCCTTACCGCGATCGCTAATCTTACCATTTTTGTAGCGGTCAATTTGTAGGGGGCGATCGCCAATCAGTTTTTCTTCTTTAATATTCCAGATTAAATGCTCGGTTCTTACTTGTAATTGGGGATCGGCAGAATTTGCAACTACCCCTCCAGAAAATTCCATCCGCTGTTCGCGGGTTTTAACTCGCGCTTCTTGTGCTACAGCTTGTAGTTGTTTATGACTACCATTAATCTGCTTGCGGACAATCAACAAATCTTCTTTGGGCCGCCATTCTAATTCATTGCCTTGCAATACAACACCATTTGTAGGGTCTGTGGCAAATATCTTACCTTTAAGAAACAACTGCTTGCCATCTTGTTCAATATCTGCGACATCTGCCTTGATTTGGTAAACTACTTTACCATCTTGATATAGTTCACCATAAGGACTTTCAGCTTGACCAATTTGTTTTTCTTTGGTGTATTTTGCTTGTTTAGCTCTGACTTTCCAAATTGGTCTTCCTACTTCATCTGCCTGTTCTAGGGTGACATCAAAGAAGGTTAAATCGCTATCTTGCTTAGATGAAGCCGCAGGATTTTCTTGAGAAGCTGAAGGGGATTTACCTCCACAACTTACTAAACCAAATATCAATAAAAAAATCAAAGGTAAAAAAAGGAAGGAGGGAGTGGGGGAGTAATTTTGAATTTTTTTCTCCCCCTGTCTCCCTCTTTTATGAAATTGATAGGCCATTATTCTTGGATTTCTAGGTGTCCATCACTAGTTCTTGGGTCTTCCAAAAAGCCGATACCAGATAACGGCCGGTATGGATAGCTTTGGCGAGGGGTTTTTTGAATGTCTTCTTTGATGGCTTCTAAATCGATGTAGCGATCGCTTACATTAATTAAGCTGTCACTAGTCATCGAACGCAAACTTACCACTTCTACCCGCACGCCGCGATAGCTAACTGAATTGACTGCATAAGCCAAATCCCCATCACCGCTCACTAAAACTGCGGTATCATAAGAATCTACTAGCGCCATCATGTCTACTGCTATTTCTACATCCAGGTTAGCTTTTTTAGAGCCATCTGGTAGCTGGACTAAATCTTTAGCAATGACTCGATAGCCATTGCGACGCATCCACAGCAGGAATCCCTGTTGCTTCTCGTTCGTCCGGTCTACACCAGTGTAGAAAAAAGACCGCAGCAGTCTAGAACCTCCGGTTAATCGACACAATAGCTTCGTGTAATCGATCTCAATCCCTAGTTGCAGTGCAGCGTAAAATAGATTTGAGCCGTCAATAAATATGGCGACCCTACCCCGATTCTCCAAAACTTGTTCTGGCGTAAATATTGAATCGGTTTCAAAATTATTCAACATCATTGTGATACCTCGATTTTTATCCCTGTTATTTTTGATACAAATTACGAACTTTTAGATGCTAGTCACAGCGGCTTATGATAATGTTCCGGGGTTAATATAAATTAAGCCCCGATAAATTTTTTGAGAGAATAAGAAGTTGAACAAAATCAGAGTTTGATAAGGGCTAATCGTTTTTCGGGGGTTCTATTCGCTTAAAAACTGGTTGGAATGTACCCAAGTGTTGTTTACTAGATAGTATCCCCCATGTCGCATGAGTGGCAAAAGGAGCGGTAACTGAACTTTGTATTTGATCGTTAAAGTTTATTCCAAAGCCCAGTTGCTGATAAATATCGCTACTGATGTTTGGAATAATTGGGGATAGCAGATAAGCTGCTAGTCTAACTGATTCTAGAACTGCGTAGAGAACTTTTTCCACGGACTCTTGCTGTCCCTGTTTATATAATGACCAAGGAGCTTGTTCATCAATAAACTTATTACTGGCTTGTGCCAGTGAAAGGATAGCGCCGCAGGCTTGACTGAAAGCTAGTTCGTTATATGCTTCTTTCACCTGTTCTCCTAGACGTAAACCAATTGCTTTCAAAGGATTTTCGTCAGGAATTCCTTCATTGCCGATTGATGGAACATTATTGTCAACGCAGTATTTTTTCACCATGCTCAAGGTGCGATTGAGCAAATTACCTAAATCATTTGCCAAATCTGCATTCAGAACATTAATGAACCTTACTTCATTAAAATCTCCATCCCTGCCAAATTCGATTTCCTTAAGGAAGTAATAACGAACGGCATCACTACCATAGCGTTTAACTAACGCAACAGGATCAAGGGTGTTACCCAGACTTTTCCCCATCTTCAAACCATCTTTGGTCAAAAAGCCATGCCCAAATACTCTTTCTGGTAAGGGTAAGCCACCTGACAACAACATTGCTGGCCAATAAACTGCATGGAAGCGCAAAATATCTTTACCAATTAGGTGCAAATTGATTGGCCACCATGTTTCTAAAGCATTTGCTAAAGTCGGTTCTGCATCTGGTTCGAGTAATGCTGTGACATAACCTAGCAGCGCGTCAAACCAAACATAAAGGGTGTGTTTGGGATCAACTGGTACGGGAAAACCCCAATCTAGATTTACCCGTGAAATAGAAAAGTCTTGCAGCCCTTGATTGACAAAGCTGAGAACTTCATTCCGCCGACTTTCTGGTTGAATAAAATCGGGTTTAGATTGATAAAATTCTGTCAGCTTAGTTTGATATTTGGATAAGCGGAAAAAATAGTTTTGCTCGTCTCGCCACTCCACTTCTTTGTTAGTATGAATCGGACAACGATGTCCTTCTAGCAGATCCCGTTCTTCTTTGAATTCTTCGCAGGATACGCAGTACCAACCCTGTTGTTGTCCTTGGTAAATATCACCAGATTCCCAGACTCGCTCAAAGAATTCTTTGATGATCGCTTCATGACGAGGTGCAGTAGTCCGACTAAAGCGATCGTATTGAACGTCTAGTAACTGCCACAAACTAATGAAACTAGGGACAACTTCATCACAAAACTCTTGTGGCGCTTTGCCTAAACTTTCTGCCGATCGCTGAATTTTTTGTCCGTGTTCATCTGTACCTGTAATTAGTAATACCTGATGCCCTAGCAGCCTGTGAAATCGCGCCACTACATCTGCTGCGATCGTCGTATAAGCACTGCCTATATGGGGGATATCGTTTACATAATATAGTGGTGTTGTCAGTGCAAATGTTTTTTCTGTTTTATTCACTAGATTCATACAAAATAAAAATTAACTTATTAAAACCTTTTACATCTTGCTTTTGTGGGCAAAACCACGCGATTATACAATAATATTTCCATTTTTTCCAATAACACCTTAAATAGTAGCAAATTTATCAGGTCAAAAATGGTTTTGTAATATGTATCTATTCAACTTATTTTTGCCTATAAGAGGGAAATGAACTAATCATAATTTTTTTGAATACTTTCTATTAGAAAATATTGTGATCGAGAATACATAATATAGAATGCAAAAAATTTAGCTGGTCTTGTGGATTAGATATTTCTATCTTAAGACGGTCATGGCAATAGTAAAGAAATGTAAAAATTAAGTTAAGATAAACCGCCATATTTACCGGAAAAATATATTGATTAGGTATGAGTCGAAATAGCCCCCTAGAGATTTCTCGCGCTTTGGTGGCGGCATTCTCAACACAAATGTTTCGCTATTATGAGGATCGCATTCCCCAGGATGCTAGCGTTTTGGTAGTCAGCAATCACCGCAGCTTCATGGATGCACTGATTTTAATGGCGGCGTTATCAAATCCGATTCGCTTTGCTTGCCATCACTATATGGGACAAGTACCAGTAATGCGGGAGATTGTCACCGGTCAATTGGGGTGTTTTCCTTTGGAGGAAACTCAAAACCGCCAACAAAGCTTTTTTTCGCAGTCGCAGTTGCTATTGCAGTCTAAGCAGATGGTAGGAGTGTTTCCAGAAGGGACTGAACCAATGGTGAAATTTACTCAGCCAAACCAGGTGGGTGAGTTTCAACGGGGATTTGCCCATTTAGCATTGCGAGCGGATGTGCAGGATTTAGCAATTTTGCCGATCGCGATCGCTTCCTTAGAAGAGGTAAACACCAATGGTTTTCCCTTAAGGCTTTTGAGTGTATTTGACCCTTCAGAACCTTTATTTAATCAAGCTGGTTGGCATCCTTTGGTAATTTATCGTCGGGTTGCGGTGTTAATCGGTCGCCCTTATTGGATTACACCCCAACATCAAAAAAAATATCACGGGAAACAAGCCAGAACTGTTGTGGCTGAACTGACAGAACACTGTCATGGTGAAATTAGCCATTTACTGCGTCAAGGTTGCTATTAAAGCTATTCGATTTTGGATTTTAGACTTCGGCTTACTTCGACTTCGCTCAGTACAAGTCGCTCAGTCGAACGATTTTGGATTTTGGATTGTCGCTACGGCTTTGAGTCGCTTTCTCGGAGAGATTTTTTGTTTTTGGTCAAAAGCAGTGAACTTCCTTCAACAATCAACAGTCCAAAAGTTTTATACCATTAACTAATGACCAATACTTCGACTACGCTCAGTACAAGTGACTAATGATCAATGACTATCTCTGAAGTTGAGTTAAAGCCTTGTTTCCTGACTCCTAAACGAGTACAGCCAGAGTATCCGTTATTGGTATATTTGCCAGGAATGGATGGAACAGGTCAATTATTGCGATCGCAGACTGCTGGATTAGAAACTGGCTTTGATGTCCGTTCTTTGGCGCTCCCCCGTCAAGACCTTAACACTTGGGATGTGCTAACTCAGAGTGTATTGGACTTGATCGACGCTGAATTAGAAAAAAGTTCTCAGAGGCCAGTTTACTTGTGTGGTGAGTCCTTTGGTGGTTGCTTGGCGATGAAAGTGGCAATTCAAGCACCCCATTTATTTAAGCGAACTATCTTAATTAACCCAGCTTCGTCCTTTCGTCTTCGCCCTTGGTTGAGTTGGGCATCCCAACTTACTTACTTAGTGCCATCAGGATTGTATGATGTTGGCGCACTGGGGTTGTTACCGTTTTTGGCATCTTTGCCCCGTATTTCTCGGAGCGATCGCCATGAACTGCTGAAAACCATGCGTTCTGTACCAGCAGAAACCGTTCTGTGGCGATTGTCTTTACTGCGAGAATTTGATGTTGATGAGGAAAAGTTAAGTCGCTTAACTCAACCAGTTTTGTTGATTGCCGGTGCTAGCGATCGCCTTTTACCTTCTGTAACTGAAGTGAAGCGCATAGCAAATATCTTACCAAATAACAAGATTGTGGTGTTGCCCCATTGCGGACACGCTTGCTTGCTAGAGCAAGATATTAATCTCTATAAAATTCTTAAGGATAACGACTTTTTAGAAAATAATGCTGATATAAATACAGGGCTAGAGGTGAAAGGATAGGGTGAGCGCCTGCTTCCAAAAAGAAGTTAAAATAAACAAACTGCTTTTCTACGCCGGAATTATTTCTCATCTGGAAACAGACTGGAGACTCAAATGACCCCAGCAGCAATGTCTGGCGACAAGCCGCAAAGCGTCTACGCTACACCCCATCAAGAATCACCCCTGTTGTTTGAGGGACTGACGTGGAGAGAATTCAAAGCAGTTGAGCAGTTGCTAGACCGTCCAGGATATAGGCTCTCTTTCCTGAATGGAGTTTTGGAGATCCGAAGAATGCCTGGAGAACCACACGAAACCATTAAGAAAAGAATTGCTGCATTGGTGGAACTGTACTTGCTTGCGGCTGGGTTTGACTTTATTCCCACTGGTTCAATGACCTTAGAAAGTGAAGTGGGTGCTGTCAAGCGTGAGGCAGACGAATCTTATAAACTGGCTCCAGGTCGAGTGCGTCCCGATCTGGTGATTGAGGTGGTGTTTACCAGTGGCGGTATCGACAAGCTGGAGGCATATAAGCGGCTTTTGATTCCAGAAGTGTGGTTCTGGGAAGATGGTGTGTTAGAAGTTTATCACCTACGGAAAGAGGACAAGGCACTTCACTATGAGAGGGTTTCTAGTAGTGAAGAGGTCAAAGGGATGGATCTGGATTTGTTGTTACGTTGCATTCTTATGGTGAATCATCTGGATGCCATTAAGACTTTTCAGCAGGCACTTCAAAAATAGCTGGCGATCTGCTTGAATTTCTAATTGCGTGATGCCTGCGGCAACCCAGAAAATAGTTAATCTTAAACTGATATTTACGTTTATAGAGGGATGTAAAGCCGCTTATAATTCGCTACAAATTTAGAAAGAGGCTTTACAGAATTGGTGTCAAGTAATGGCAGATAAACCCCAACAAGAAATAGTAGTGAATAAATCAGTTAATTCACCCAGAGAAACTTCAGAAATAAAGATCCAGGCTCAATCATCAGTAGAAAGTGAACCGTCTGCATTAGCGTCTTTTGTTATAAGTGTTGCTCAAACTGGCAAAGCAGTTTTAGATACAGCAGTAGAAGTGGGAGAAGCAACAGCGAAACAAACACACAAGTTAATTGAGCAAACAACTCAAACCAGTGGTCATGTTGTGAATAGCCTCAGCGAAAATTGGCTAATTAGAAAACTATCTGGAGTATTAAATTTAAATTGGCTAATTGGTGATGTTAACCTTGTTGATTTGGAAAAAGCAGAAGCGGCGGTAAATAAACTCAAGCAAAAGTATCCAAATGAATCACCTAGCGAGATTGCTCACCGAATCATGGTGGAAAAAGCGACTCAAGCAGGCACTATTGGATTAGCTACTAGTATTTTGCCAGGAATAGCAGTTGCATTGTTAGCAATTGATTTAACAGCAACAACCAAATTGCAGTCAGAAATGCTTTATCAAATTGCATCTGTCTACGGGCTAGATTTAAAAGATTCTGCCCGTAAAGGTGAAATTTTGGCAATTTTTGGTCTGGCATTAGGTGGAGGTCGTCTTTTAAAAGCTGCGGGATTAGGATTACTGCGAAATGTGCCCTTAGCGGGTGCAGTTATTGGAGCTAGTTCAAATGCAACAATGATCTATTCATTGGGTTATGCTGCTTGTCGATTTTATGAAGCCAAGCTGGATGAATCAACTTCCCTAGCATCGCCACAGACTCTGGCAACATTAAAAGCAGAGAGTGAAAAGTATCTCGAAAGTGCGATCGCTCAAGAAGCTGTCATGGATCAAATCTTAGTTCACATGATTTTGGCTAGCCATCCAGACAAGACTTTGGCAGAAATTTTGCCAGAATTACAAGCTCTAAAACTCAGTCCTACCTCGTTAGATGCCATTGCCAAAAATATCAAATCACCTAAGTCTTTAGATATACTCCTCAATCAGCTAAATCGTGATTTTGCCATACCCTTGCTGGCTCAGTGTAAAAAAATTGCCCAGCTTGACAATAAGACTACACGACTTGAGCAAGAAATAATCGCAGCGATCGCCAACAAATTTGACATTGATACAACAATTGGGGCATAGGACATTGGGTAGAGGAGGTAAAAGAGTGGAGTTATGAGCGGAGTTCACGAGTATCAAAGACAGAACTAGTGCAGCGTGGCAGAAATAACTATCCAGTTTAAAAAGCTTAAAAACCTCACTGTATAAGATTTCTTCCCTTCTGCCTCCTTGCACTACCCCTTTAAAGGTGATTTAAAAGGTTGAATGAGGCTCAACATTTTTAATAAGTTTAAACCCTGCCAATTCGTTCGAGTTTGGCAGGGTTTTGTAGTGTTTTATTAAATTAATTTTCTGTCATTAATCTTTCCAAATATAACTACCTGTCTTTGTTTAGAACCTTTTACTTTTCTAACTCGAACTTTAAGTTGCTGTTTCTCAAGCCTAATTTTTTGTCTAGTTAATTCCTGAGCTATTAATTCCTGAGCGCGGCTTTCAATTTTAATTTGGCTTTCTATTGGCTGTTCTTCAATTTTTTCTCTTAAGCTTTTGCCCATTCTTCTTACCCTTCTTCTTTTAGCTTTTTAAGATGACTCTTGTACCGTGCATCAGCCTTTTGAATTAAGTGTTTATAAAAAAGTTTTTGGCTAATACCGGATTTGTCACCTGCAACCAATAAAATGGCTTGTCTCAATGGGTCAAAAGCAAACGCCACACGCCAAACACCACCAAAAGCTGAGAATCGTAACTCTTTCATATTTCCGTACTTCGACCCTTTGAGCGTATCAACATAAGGACGTTTTGCTTGTGGGCCAAACTTTTCTAATACCTGAGCCGTAGCAAGCAACTCATTTTTTACTTCTTGAGGTAGAGCATCGAACTCAGACTCGAAATCATCATGAAACTCAACTTGCCATTCCACTAATTTATTATGGTTAAAATGTCATACATTTTCAAGAGTATATCGATTGACACTCTCAGCACTAAATTATGGTTACTGGCCCCCTGATCCCTTATCTCCCCTATCTCCCCTATGTCCCTTACCTCATCCTGAAACAAGAATTTTGAGCAATACTGGTACAAGAAGGAATATTTACACAAAATCCCGAAATGACAATTCAACCTAGTGATAAGCCTTTGCTAGAGTGGGCAGGCGATAGTTTGGCAATTGGATTATTTGAAGATGCAGTAGAGTTAACCGGAGAACTGGCAACTTTAGATCAAAAGTTTTCTGGAGTCTTAAAAGAACTAATTGCTGAAGAAGAATTTAAAGGTAAAGCCAACAGTACCATCTTCACTCGTGTCAATCCTGGTAGCCCAGTGCGTAAATTGATTTTGGTAGGATTGGGTAAACCAGATGCACTAAAACTCGACACTTTGAGACGCGCTGCTGCTGCTGTAGCCAGAGTAGCAAAAAAGCAGAAAAGCAAAATTTTGGGATTTAATTTTCCATTATGGAATAACGATCCAGCCGCAAGCGCCCAAGCGATCGCAGAAGGTGTTGAATTAGCACTTTATCAAGATATTCGTTTTAAATCAGAACCAGAAGATAAAGGATCGCAAATAGAAACCGTAGATTTACTAGGTTTCGGTGGACAAGAAGCAGCCATTACCCTCGCCAATCAAATCGTTTCCGGGGTAAATTTGGCACGGCAGTTAGTGGCAGCACCAGCCAATGCGGTAACACCAATTACTTTAGCCGAAACTGCTCAAGCGATCGCCAAGGACTACGGTTTACAAGTAGAAATTCTGGAAAAAGAAGACTGTGAAAAGTTGGGGATGGGTGCTTTTTTGGGAGTAGCGCAAGCTTCCGAGTTGCCACCTAAATTCATTCACCTGACTTACAAACCAGAAGGTACACCGAAAAAGAAACTAGCAATTATTGGCAAAGGTGTAACCTTTGATTCCGGCGGACTCAATATTAAAGGTGCTGGTAGCGGCATCGAAACCATGAAAATGGATATGGGCGGTGCAGCTGCTACCTTGGGGGCGGCAAAAGCAATTGCTCAAATTAAGCCAGATGTTGAAGTTCACTTTATCTCGGCGGTAGCTGAAAACATGATTAGCGGTCGCGCCATGCACCCTGGAGACATTCTCACCGCATCAAATGGCAAAACAATTGAAGTGAACAACACCGACGCAGAAGGACGTTTAACCTTAGCAGATGCCTTGGTGTATGCCGACAAATTGGGCTTGGATGCGATCGTCGATTTAGCCACCCTAACCGGTGCCAACGTCGTTGCCTTGGGTGATGATATTGCTGGTTTGTACACTCCCGATGATGCCGTAGCTTCTCAGATTGAGAAAGCTGCCCAAACTTCAGGAGAAAAGATTTGGCGGATGCCAATGGAAGAAAAATATTTTGAAGGGCTAAAGTCTGGCATTGCGGACATGAAAAATACAGGGCCGCGTCCAGGTGGTGCAATTACTGCTGCCCTTTTCCTCAAGGAATTTGTCAAAAAAACCCCTTGGGCGCATTTAGATATTGCTGGCCCAGTGTGGGCAGATAAAGAAAATGGCTACAACGGGGCAGGGGCAACAGGCTACGGCGTTCGGACGCTAGTTAACTGGGTGTTGGGGATTGGGGAGTAGGGAGTAGGGGGGATGTGGTTCGACTTCGCTCACCAACCGGGGGATGAGGGAGCAGGGGAGAAGTTGCAGTAAGTATTTTTCCCTCTGCCCCTCTGCTCCTTTGCACCTCTGCCTCTTGTGCCCAATGCCCTGTTTGGCCAATGCCCAATCCCCAATGCCCCATTCCCCATTCCCTAATCCCAATTCGTGCTATCTTGAGCTTGCCAGCAAAAATTGTTGCAATAGTAACAGAAATAATTTGGCGGTGAGAAAGTTAAGCTTTTTCGGCAAAGCCATCTGGTAAAATTTATAAGGTTTCTAAAAGCTCTGAGCAATGGGATCGACTCGTGTACGGATCGCAATTGACGCAATGGGAGGGGATCACGCACCCGGTGAAATCGTTGCTGGCGCACTGCGAGCAAAGGAAGAATTGGGTGTAGATATATTACTTGTTGGTGATCCCCAACAAATAGAAGCTGCCTTGCCGCCAAAAACGAATTTAGGGCAGGTGGAGATCGTTGCTGCTGAGGAAGCGATCGCAATGGATGAGGAGCCTTTAAATGCAGTTAGACGCAAACGCAAGGCTTCTATCAATGTGGCAATGGATTTAGTCAAGCAGCAAAAGGCAGATGCCGTGTTTTCTGCCGGTCACTCTGGGGCAGCTATGGCATCAGCTTTACTCCGCTTAGGGCGATTGCCGGGAATTGATCGTCCAGCGATCGGGACTGTTTTTCCGACAATTGTTGCTGGTAAGCCAGTGTTAGTCCTTGATGTCGGCGCAAATGTAGATTGCCGTCCAAAGTTTTTAGAGCAGTTTGCCGTCATGGGATCGGCTTACAGTCAGTATGTCTTAGGTACAACCGAACCGAAAGTGGGTTTGTTGAATATCGGCGAAGAAGACTCTAAGGGCAATGATGCAGCCGTCCGCGCCCACCAACTGCTCCGCGAAAATTCTCAAATTAATTTTATTGGCAATGCCGAAGGGCGTGATGTGCTTTCCGGTCGCTTTGATGTAATTGTCTGCGATGGCTTTGTGGGCAATGTACTGTTAAAATTTGCCGAAGCAGTTGGAGAAGTGATTCTGCAAATTCTGCGGGAAGAATTACCCCAAGGATTGCATGGTCAAATTGGTTCAGCATTCTTAAAACCAAACCTGAAGCGAGTTAAGCAACGGATGGATCATGCAGAACACGGTGGTGCTTTGTTGTTAGGCGTGGCAGGAGTTTGTTTTATCGGTCATGGTAGCTCACAAGCACCTTCAATTTTCAATGCTATTCGCATGGCTAAAGAAGCCGTTGACAACCAGGTGCTACAAAGAATTCAGTCCCAATATATCCTAGAGCGCGAAAGCGGTTAGTCATTAGTTATTAGTCATTGGTCATTAGTCATTAGTCATTTGTAAAGCACAAAGGACAACTGACAAAGGACAACTGACACAGGACAAATGACAAAGGACAACTGACACAGGACAAAAGCTGATAGCTTGGGAGATTAGGAGTGCAAAATTTAGGCATAGCAATTACCGGAAGTGGCTCGGCAGTACCAGCAATTTCCCTACACAACCAGACATTGACTGAACTAGTTGAAACATCAGACGAGTGGATTGCCACAAGAACTGGAATTCGTGAGCGTCGATTAGCTGTATCATCTGAGTCCTTAAGTGGACTAGCTACTGCCGCCAGCAGTCGAGCGATCGCAGCTTCAGGAATTAAACCAGAAGACCTAGACCTGATTTTGCTAGCGACTTCCACCCCTGATGATTTGTTTGGTAGTGCTTGTCAAGTACAGGCTCAATTAGGAGCTACCAACGCAGTAGCCTTTGACTTGACAGCAGCCTGCTCTGGCTTTGTGTTTGGTTTGGTTACAGCAGCCCAATACATTAGAACAGGTGTCTATAAAAATGTACTTTTGATAGGGGCAGATATCCTCTCTCGTTGGGTAGATTGGCAAGATCGTCGCACTTGTGTACTATTCGGCGATGGTGCAGGAGCGGTAGTATTGCAGGCTGCTAAAAGCGATCGCTTATTAGGATTTGCCCTTAAAAGTGATGGCACTCAAAATCATCACCTCAACCTTGCTTATACAGGCGCTTCCCAAGTATTACTCCCCGGTGTAAATATCACTAAAGGCACTTACCAACCTATTACTATGAACGGTAAAGAAGTCTACCGCTTTGCTGTGCAAAAAGTGCCAGAAATCATAGATAAAGCCTTATTTCAATCTAATCTTAGCGTTGACCAAATAGATTGGCTAGTGTTACATCAAGCTAATCAGCGCATTATCGATGCCGTTGCCCAACGCCTAAATATCCCAGAACATAAAGTTATAAGTAATCTCGCCCAGTATGGTAACACCTCTGCTGCTTCCATTCCCTTAGCTTTGGATGAAGCAGTGCGGCAAGGTAAAATTAAACCTAATGACATCGTTGCTACATCCGGCTTTGGTGCCGGTCTTACCTGGGGCGCGGCAATTTTTCAATGGGGAAAATAAATATTTTGTCCTTTGTCATTAGTCATTTATCCTTTGTTAATGACCAATGACAAATGACCAATGACCAATACTTCGACTACGCTCAGTACAAGTGACAAATGACAAATGACAAATGACTAAAACTGCATGGGTGTTTCCCGGACAAGGATCTCAAGCGCTGGGAATGGGAATAGACTTATTAGATATACCTTTCGCTAAAGATAAATTTGCCCAAGCCGAAGAAATTTTGGGCTGGTCTGTAACCAAAATCTGTCAAAACGAAGAAGCAAAGTTATCACAGACGCTATATACTCAGCCAAGTCTTTATGTGATAGAAAGCATTCTTGCCGATCTTCTCCGAGAACGAGGACACCAGCCAGATTTAGTTGCTGGTCACAGTTTGGGAGAATATTCTGCCCTTTATATAGCGGGTGTCTTTGAGTGGTCGGCTGGTTTATATCTAGTAAAGCGTCGTGCAGAACTCATGGATAGTGCCGTCGGTGGGATGATGGCAGCTTTGATGAACTTTGACCGCGAACAGTTGGAAAAAGTCATTTCCCAAACCCCTGATGTAGTTCTAGCAAATGATAATAGTTCGGCTCAGGTGGTAATTTCAGGCACGACTGAGGCTGTACAAGCAGTGATGACTCAAGTTAAAGCCAAGCGTGCTATTCCCCTAAAAGTTTCTGGAGCATTTCATTCACATTTAATCGCGCCAGCTGCTGCGGAATTCCAAGACATTTTAGACTCTGTGGAATTTCAACCAGCTACTGTGCCAGTCTTATCTAATGTCGAACCAATTCCGTCTATTGATGCCGAGATTTTAAAGGAACGTCTGAATAAACAAATGACTGGTTCTGTAAGATGGCGAGAAATTTCTCTGCAATTACCAGCTAACGGTATCCAGCAAGTAATGGAAATTGGGCCTGGTAAAGTTCTAACTGGCTTGATTAAACGTAGTAGCCCTGACTTAATATTAAAAAACATCCAGAGTGCTGCTGATTTACCAAACAGAATTCAGGAGGAGGTAGTGCGGTCTTGGGGTCTCCCCAAGTAGAGCAACTACCGTTCAGAATGGGCTAAACCCTAGCTATCCGCTAACAAAATTCATGCTGAAGTACTGAAATTATGTACTTGAAGGAGCGATAAAGGTAGAGCTAAAACGAATCCTTGATAAATTTTCATCAACCTGCGAAGTTAGCTTCAATCGGTAAGATTACGACAAATTCTGCGCCTTTTCCTATTGTGGATATGCTACATCGGTAGCTGGATCAAAAATTCAGTACCTTCGCCTGGTTGAGAATTTACCTCAATCACTCCTCCATGTTTTTCTGCGATAATTTGCCGAGCGATCGCTAATCCTAATCCCGTCCCTTTACCCACACCTTTTGTAGTAAATAAATGGTCAAAAATCTTTTGTTTTACTTCTTCATTCATTCCCTGACCGTTGTCAGCAATAGCAATTTCAACGCCTTGATTTTTCAGAGAAGTTTTAATTATAATTCTGTTGGGATTAGACTTAATCTCTTCAAAATTTCGTCCTCTATTTGATTCATCCAGCGCGTCAATAGCATTAGCAAGAATATTCATAAATACCTGATTTAATTGCCCAGGAAAACATTCAATTTGGGGCAAATTACCATACTCAGTTATCACTTCAATTGCTGGACGTTGTTCGTTAGCTTTGAGGCGATGTTTGAGAATTAAAATCGTACTGTCAATACCTTCGTGGATGTTGAATGCAACTTTGTAATCTTTATCTGCACGGGAGAAAGTTCTTAAACTAGTGCTGATATTTTTCAGGCGATCGCACGCTATCAGCATTGAATCTATCATCTTTGGCAAGTCTTCTAAAGTATAATCCAAGTCAATTTCTTCTGCATGTTCTTTGATTTCATCACTGGGATTTTCTAAGCTTTCTTGATATAGTTTTAAATGTTCAACAATATCAGCCAAATTAGGTTTAGCTTGTTTGAGAGTAGCTGAAATAAAACCGAGAGGATTATTCATCTCATGAGCAACTCCAGCTACTAAATTACCCAGTGCTGACATTTTCTCACTTTGGACGATTTGTAATTGTGCTTGTTGTAAATCTTGTAATGCTAGTTCTAATTCTTGAGATTTATGGATGATAATCGCTTCTGCTTTTTGACGTTCACGGAGTGCAGCTTGCTGTTCGCTAATATCTCGTACTATTGTTAATCCATGCAACTTACCTTTATACAAAAAAGGTAATGCTTTCACTTCAACGTCAAAATAACTACCATCCTTCCGTTTACCAATAACCTGAGCAGAAAATTCTTTGCCTACTCTGAGATTTTCTAAAAAGTTACTAAAGAGATAGAGATAATCTGAATGGATGAAATCTTGTGGTTTCAGATGCAGCCATTCTTCTTGAGAATAACCATGCATCTGGCAATTAGTAGGATTACTCGCAATTATATTTCCTGTTTCTAAATCGCAGATTGATAATCCATCATGAACGCTTTCAAAGATACTGCGATACTCTGCTTCTTTTTGAGAAATTTCCCGGATTTTTTCTTGCTGTTGAGTGAATAGTTGAGCGTTTTCTAAAGATATTGCAGCTTGAGAGGAAAGTAGTTGAATAATTTTTTGACGTTTTTGGGTAAATACTTCGGAGGCGATTTTATTTTCTAAATATAAAATACCTATCAAATTCCCTTGATTCATAATTGGCGTGCATAAAACACTCTGGGGTTGATGTTCTATCATGTATTCCCCAATCAGCCCAGGAATATCTGTTTGGCAATTATTGATCACAACAGTTTTTTGAGTATTCTTGACATAATTAACAATGTTGATGGGAATATCTTGATAAGTTTCTAGTGGTTGTGTGTTGAGAATAGTTTGGATTGGCTCTAGGGAATTTTGCTGATCATTAATAAAAGTAATTGCTCGGACTTGGCAATTACCTGCTTGAGGGAGAATTAATACAGATTTTTTTGCGCCGGAATTTTCGAGGATAATTTTGGTGAGACTGGCAACGAGTTGATCTAACTCAATAGTGCTGGAAATAGTTTGAGAAGCTTCGAGAACGGAGGTAAAATCTAGAGTATCGGAAATACTGCTGCTACTGCTGTAAGTAGATGAGGTATTTGATGTTTGAGCAATAGAAGCGATGGTTTCTAGAGGATTGAGGTGCAGTCGTCGCTGTTGCAATATCGGTTGGAGTAGTTGAGGATAACGTTTTTCTAAGTCATTGGTTTTGGCTTTTGCTCCCCAACGAGCATAACAATAATAAGCTTCCTGCATATATAGTGCAGCAAATTTTTCTTTACCCCAATCGAGGTAAAATTTAGCTGCTAGTTCATTGGCTAATGCTTCTTCTTGAATGTAGCCGTTAGCTTTGGCAAGAGAAATAGCGCGATCGTACAAATCACCTGCTTGATAATTCTTGCCTAAAACTCGGTATTTTTCTGCTTCTATCAAGTCAACTTGATGTTGGTAATTCATGGGTGTATAGTGCGCCCATTCAGCCAGATTAGTTTGATGAGTTTCCGCTAAAGCGAGACTGTTTGCTTGCTCAATTTCTGAGAGCGTAGAGAATTTTGCTAAGTAGGTTAACCCAGCATAGAAATGGAAAATCGCAATATGAAATAATCCGGGGATTGCGATTAAATAGAGTTTGGCTTGAGTAATGTAGTCTAGGGCATTGTTATAGTTGCCGAAGAAATAGGCAAGCATCAATTTATAGATATAGAGATTAGCGATCGCAGTCAGTTCATTATCTTGATAGTGCTTAGGAATCATTACCGTTTCATCGTAAGCAGTGCCAATTAATAAATCCGGTTGATTGACAGTTTCTCTCCAGTTATGGACTACCTGTTGTGTGATCTTCAAAATAGCCAAAGTCAAACCTTGCTTTAATCGAGCGAAGACAACACAGTAATTTTCCATTTCTGGTTCCCAATCATCTAGACAGACTCCAGCCAATAAATTAGCAGCAAAATAATTCAGTGTGCTGTAGCCAGCATTGAGAAAATCACCTGTTTCCATTCCCGCCAGATAGCTGTTTTTCAGCGTTGGTATTACTGCCCTCAGTGCTTCTTGACGATGCTGGAGACAACTGGCAAACCAAACTAAAACTATGCACTTGAGTTCCCGCACATCTAACCGTTCGAGTAAGCTTAATCCCACTCGTCCAAAGCTATAGCCCTTTTCTACCTCTCCTAAAAAAACACACAGCACCATGCCATAGCCTGTATACCCGATGGTTGATGCAGGTGCATTGCCAAATTGCAGTGATAAGCTCACCATTGTGGAGCAAAGCAGAGGTAACAAGTCTGACTTTGCCTGAAAAATAGGTGCAAACAGCGTTGTTAACAGTTGCATCGCCGCAATTGTCTCTTGGTTACTCATCACAGGTAGGTTAACCAGTTCCTGAATCTGTTTGCCTTGGAGTCGCTCGGCAATAGTTTGTAGTGCAATGCCAGTCAAGGCTGCGTCAGGTTCAGATGAGAACTCAACCCCCAATTGTACTAGGGCTTGTTGTCCTACAGCGATCGCTTCTAACATCTGACTTTGGCTTGTCAGTGCTAAGATTTGAGTTTCATAAATTTTAACTTTGTCTAGTATTGTTTTGGCTGATTGCAACACCTGGGTTGCCATTTCTGCCATGCCATCTAAATCAGCATTCAAGTAGGCAGTTTCAGCCGCAGCCACATAAAGATTCAGGGTTAATTCATACTGATTTTGCCAACAGTTTTGGGTGAGCAATTCCAGCCCTGTTTGCACAAAATTCCTGGCAGATGAATAGGCTGTAGAATTTTTGGCTTTTTGTCCGGCGGCTAAGTTAAGTTTGGCTAAATCTTCTCGTTCGTTTGGTTGAGTGATTAATTCAATTCCGATATTCAAATGCCCGACAATATCAAATAGCTGATCTTCTTTTTCGATCTGTGATAAGTTTTGTTGGAATAATCGTCCGATTTTGAGGTGAGTTGCCTGTTTTTGGTCGTCGCAAATCAGGGAATAAGCAGCTTGTTGGACGCGATCGTGCAAAAATTTGTATGTAATTGTCATTTGTCCTTGGTCATTGGTCATTTGTTTTAGTTCGTCTACTAATGACAAATGACTATTGACTAATGACTCTTGTTGATAAAATTTATAAACTTCACCACTAGGCAAAACCAAACCTTCTTGTAAAGCTTTCCATAAATATGCTGCTGTTTCTACCTCTGATTTTTCAGAAATAATTGCCAAATTTGTTAAATCAAAAGAATTACCAATGCAAGCAGCTAACTGCATCACATCTTGAGTTATTTTTGGCAATTTTTTTAATTGAAAAGTCATAAAATCAACAACATCATCCGTAACTGCTAGCTGAGTTACTTGAGTAATTTCACATTGCCAACAACCTAATTCCAAATTAAATTGAATAAATTTATCTTGATGTAATGCTTTGAGAAATTGGGTAACAAAAAATGGATTACCTTGAGTTTTCTGAAATATCAATTGCGATAGAGGTAAAGCTGCATTTTCTGCACACTTTAGGGTATCAACTACTAATTGATTCACTTGTACTTCATGCAGTGGTGCTAAAGTAATCGTATTAATGGTTGCTGATGTTTTGGCAATTTCACTCAAAGTCAACATGAATGGATGTACTGGAGTGACTTCATTATCACGATACGCCCCAACGATCAAAAGATGAGCGGTATCAGCTATTAATAGTTCTATTAATTTCAAAGATGCTGAATCTGCCCATTGCAAATCATCTAAAAATATGACTAATGGATGTTCTTTGTTAGTAAAAACTTGAGTAAATTTTTGGAATAATAAATTAAAGCGATTTTGAGCAGCTATTCCTGATAACTCTGGTGCAGGCGGCTGTTTCCCAATAATTTTTTCCAATTCTGGGATGACTTCAATAATTACCTGTCCATTCTCTCCCACAGCTAATAATATTTCTTTTTTCCATTGCTGAATTTGCAGATCATTTTCTGTTAATAATTGTTCCATCAAATCCCGAAATGCTTGCACAAATGCACTAAAGGGGATATGGCGTTGAAATTGGTCAAATTTACCTTTAATAAAATAGCCGCGTTGCCGCACAATTGGTTTATGAACTTCGTTAACAACGGCAGTTTTACCAATTCCCGAAAACCCAGCTACCAGCATCATTTCTGTTGCACCCAAGC
>NZ_JABXKH010000095.1:0-38024 GCF_017115105.1 Nostoc sp. NMS2 | reverse complement strand
GTTTTACCAATTCCCGAAAACCCAGCTACCAGCATCATTTCTGTTGCACCCAAGCTGACTCGCTCAAATGCTTGGAGGAGGGTTTCTACTTCGGTTTCTCTTCCATAAAGTTTATCAGGGATGATGAAGCGATCGCACACATCCCTACTCGCAATTTCAAAACTATCGATACTACCACAAACTTGTAGTTGATGTAAACAATTTTCTAAATCAAACTTCAGTCCTAATGCACTTTGATATCTATCTTCGGCATTTTTCGCCATCAATTTATTGACAATATCCGAAAAAATAGACGGTATTTGCCGGTTATTTTCATGTACTAAGGGTGCTGCTTTGGCAATATGACAATGTACTAATTCCATCGGTTCGTTTGATTGAAAAGGTAACTCACCTGTAAGTAATTCGTAGAAAGTTACACCCAAAGAATAAAAATCAGTCCGATAGTCAATCCCCCGATTCATTCTGCCTGTTTGTTCTGGAGAAATATAAGCTAGTGTCCCTTCTAACACATTGGGATTGACTAGCGTTTGCGTTTCTCGTGGTAGTAGCGATGCGATACTAAAGTCAATTAACTTAACTTGTTTGGTTTCGGGATTAATTAAAATATTGGCGGGTTTAATATCTTTGTGAATAATCCGCTCACGATACAATATATCTAAGGTATTACACAGTGCGATCGCTATTTGTAAAAACTCTTGCAGAGACGCGATATATCCCGTCTCTACAGCAGTAAAATATTCTTTTAGGGAAATCCCCCCAAAGTCTTCCATCACCAGTACATAGCCATTTTGATAGGATTCCAGGCTATAGGTTTGGATGATTAGAGGTGAGTTGAGATTTTTAGCAATAGTGTACTGATTCCGAAACTGTACCAGTTCGCTGAAAGCCGGATAAGGATTTTTCAGTACTTTAATTACTACAGGTTTGTGGTCAGCTTCTCGATACCCGCGATAAACTAGGGTTCTTGAACCATTGTATAGTTCTTCGCTAACTTGATATCTGGGAATATTAATTAAATTGCTAACCATACTGCTAAATCCTGATAGTTTCCAGATTTAGTATTCCCAGATATCTAGAGTTGTTTACCAACAAGAGCAAAACCTTACACCTGAATTTCAATGATAAATTCTGTACCTTCACCCAGAACTGAGTTAAAACTCAATTTGCCATTGTGGGTTTCTTCAACAATTTGACGAGCGATCGCTAATCCTAATCCCGTACCTTTACCTACATCTTTTGTAGTAAATAAATGGTCAAATATTTTCTCTTTAACTGATTCACTCATCCCCTTACCATTATCCAGAATGGCAATTTTAACTAGACTACTTTCGACTGAGGTCGTAATTGTAATGCGATTAGGATGAGCTTTGATTTCCTCAAAAGTGCGTCCCTGATTAGATTCTTCTAACGCATCAATTGCGTTTGCTAGAAGATTCATAAATACCTGATTTAACTGACCTGGGAAGCATTCAATTTGAGGTAAATTACTGTAGTTGGTGACAACTTCAATTAATGGACGTTGTTCATTGGCTTTGAGACGATGTTTGAGAATGAGAATGGTGCTATCAATGCCTTCATGGATATTAAACGGCACTTTGTAGTCTTTATCTGCACGAGAGAAAGTACGTAAACTGGTGCTAATATTTTTTAGCCTGTCGCACGCCATAGACATAGAATCAATCATCTTGGGCAAGTCTTCTAAGCTATAATCCAAGTCGATTTCTGACTCGTGGTCAAGAATTTCTTCATTCTTGTTAGGTAAACTTTCTTGATAGAGTTTTAAGTGTTCGATAATATCGGTAAACGTTGGTTTAGCTTGTTGGAGACTAGCAGCAATAAACCCAAGGGGATTATTCATTTCGTGAGCTACACCAGCAACTAAGTTACCCAATGCCGACATTTTTTCACTTTGAACAATTTGTAA
The DNA here is from genome assembly GCF_017115105.1 of Nostoc sp. NMS2. GTDB lineage: Bacteria > Cyanobacteriota > Cyanobacteriia > Cyanobacteriales > Nostocaceae > Nostoc. The sequence goes on along the minus strand of NZ_JABXKH010000095.1, from coordinate 36,100 downwards.
TTGTGCCTGTTGTAAATCTTGTAATGCTTGTTGTGCTTGTTGATAAAGTCGAGCATTTTCTAGCGATATTGCTGCTTGGGAAGAAAGTAGATTGATCGCTTGCAGACGTTCGCTAGTAAATACCCCGCTTGTGAGTTCATTTTCTAGGTAGAGAATAGCAACCAAATGCCCTTGATTAATAATTGGTGTGCATAATACACTTTTTGGGTGATGCTCTAGCATATATTCCCCAATTACCCCAGGAATATCTGTTTGGCAATTATCTATGACAATTGTTTGTTGAGTATTCTTGACATAATTGATAATTTTTCTGGGGATATCTTGACAATTGTCTATTAGTTGTGGGTAAAGGCAAGTTTGTATTTGAACAGGGGAATTGTCTTGATGGTTAATTAAGGTAATTGCTCTGACTTGCCAAGTATCTTCTTGGGGGAGAATAAGGACGGATTTTTTCGCACCGGAATTTTCGAGGATGATGTGGGTGAGACTGGTGATGAGTTGATCTAATTCGATGCTGCTAGAAATAGTTTGAGCAGCTTTGAGGATAGAAGTAAAATCTAGGACATCGGAAATGCTGGTGCTACCTGTGGTAGAAGTGCGAGTGGATGAAGAAGTTCCACGAAGGGCGATCGTTTCTCTTGCGTTGAGGTTGATTCGTTGCTGTTGCAGGATGGGTTGTAGTAGTTCGGGGTAGCGTTTTTCTAAGTCGTCGGTTTTGGCTTTGGCTCCCCAACGAGCATAGCAATAGTAGGCTTCTTGTATATATGCTTGGGCGACTTTTTCTTTGCCCCAATCGAGGTAGAATTTGGCTGCAAGTTCATTAGCTAATGCTTCTTCTTGGATATATTCGTTGGCTTTGGCTCCAGCAATGGCGCGATCGTAGTGGTCGATCGCCTCTGCTTTGTTACCCAAAACGCGACACCGTTCAGCTTCAACCAAATGCCACTTGTGCAGATGATTCATGGGGGCAAACTGTGCCCAGTTCTGGATCTTTTCCTGATTAGCAGCAACTCTCGCTAACCAGGTTTCTTGTTCGGTATCTTGCGAGTCGGGTGCGATGGATAAACACACCAGTGAATCATAGAAAAACAGAACCGGAAGCGATTGTGAACCAATGCCACCTTGCAAATATTGAGTTGCCAAATTTAGATTTTCTAGAGCTAAATCGTGATTTTCAAAGAGATAACCGAGAATTGCCTTGTTGAGATGGAGGAGGAGCAATCCAGATAAATCGTTAGCAGTAAGCTGGATCGGCAGCATTTCTGCTTCGCTGTAAGCTTCACCTTCTAACTGGCAAATGTCTTTTGACAAACCTAACAAGTTGAGAATCGACTGCCTGAAGATGCTGAGATAGTTGAACGCTCCATCTTGCTGAATTTTGGTTACAGCTTCACCGTAAAGCTTGAACTTCGGCTCAAGCACAGCTAAATTCTCACCAACAAAGTAGGAGCATTGGCAGTGAATAATGGCAGACCAGGCAGAGTATTCACTATCGCCATTATCTAATCCGCTCTGATAGTTCTCTAGTAATGGATTCAAGGTCTCATTTGTATGGGTCTTCCAGGGTTTGACAAAGCAGTAAACTGTAAATGCGGCGCGTGCCTGAATTTCTCTAGACGGAAACTTCGCTAGTAAATCTAAAGTCAATTCACCGATCTGATAGCCCGTTTCGATGTCTCCAACCATTCCACATAGAATGACTCCATAGAAGGAATATACGACAGTCGATAGGGGGCTATTACCAGATTTTAGGAATGAGTCGATTCCAGTACAGACCAACAGTGGCAGCACCTCTGGTTTGGCAATGTAGGCAGCAGACAAAGATTTTACGATCAGGCGAACGATGACTCTTGCGGTGCGATCGCTCATGATTGGCAAATCAGCCAGGTCTGCGATTAAGCATTTGCTCAGGTGTGCCGCCGTAGTTTGGAGGGCTTGCCCCACGTCGGCTTGGCTTGGCTGCTTGGGGAACGTTACTCCTAATTGTTCTAACAATGCCAGGGTCATTTCCAATGCCTGAAGAAACTGATTCTGAACGATCGCGGCTTGAATTTGCGTTTCGTAGACCTTTACTTTGTCCAGCAGCGTATCAGCATATTGCAGAACCCGATCAATCCGTTGCTGCATTTGCTCAAAATCGCCGCCCAGATACGACACCTCCGCCGCGTCTTCATACAGTGCTAACGTCTGGGCATACTGGTTGTGCCACGCATCGCTCGGCAGCAGGTTTATCCCAGTGTTGAAATAGGCGATCGCGGCAGCGTAAGCAGTCGCCAGTTTTGCTTTCCGTCCTGCCCGCAGATTGAGTTGAATCAGTTGATCGCGTTCTTTCGACTGAGCGATCAACTCGGCTCCCTGATTCAGATGATTGACAATATCAAATAGCTTCTCTTCTTGTCTAGCTCCAGGGGTGTGACTCAGGAGGAGTTGTCCAATCTGCAAGTGAGTCGCTTGTTTTTGTTCTTCGGCAATCAGAGAGTAGGCGGCTTGTTGGACGCGATCGTGTAAGAATTTGTATGTAACAGTCTCTTGATTTTCTTGAGTAACTGTTTCAATTTCTTGCCCGACATAGAATTTGTAAACATCACTAATCGGTAAAATCAGCCCTTCTTGTAATGCTTTCCACAAATCCGCAGCTGTTTCGATTTCTGATTTTGACGAAACAATTGCCAATGTTTTTAAATCAAATTGATTGCCAATACAAGCTGCTAACTGCAATCTATGCTGAGTTGAGTCAGGCATTTTTTCTAATTGAAATGCCATAAAAGCAACAACATCATCTGTAACCGCTTGCTGATTTACTTGTGCAATATCACATTGCCAACAGCCTAATTCAAAATCAAATTGAATGAAGTTTTCTTGATGTAGTGCTTTGATAAACTGAGTTGCAAAAAACGGATTTCCTTTGGTTTTTTGATATATTAATTGCGAAAGATTCCATGCCAAACTTTCTGCACATTTAAGTGTGTCAGCAACTAACTGATTAACTTTTCTTTGACTCAGTGGTGCTAAAGTAATTGTATTAATCGTGAAGAGCGTTTTTTCAATTTCACTCAAAGTTAACATTAAGGGATGTGCTGCATTAACTTCGTTATCACGGTACGCACCAATTAACAAAAGATGACTTGTATCAGCCATTAAAAGCTGCATTAACTTCAGCGATGCTGAATCTGCCCATTGCAAATCATCTAAGAACATTACTAATGGATGTTCAGCACTGGTAAAGACTTGAGTAAATTTTTGGAACAATAAATTAAATCTATTTTGTGCCGCTATTCCTAATAATTCTGTTGCTGGGGCTTGTTCACCTATAATTCTTGATAATTCGGGAATAACTTCAATAATTACTTGTCCATTTTCTCCAACAGCAGATAATATCTGGTTTCGCCATTGCTGAATCTGTGCATCACTTTCTGTTAACAATTGCCCCATTAAATCTCGGAATGCTTGCACAAAGCCACTAAAGGGAATATTTCGTTGAAATTGGTCATATTTCCCTTTGATAAAATAACCGTGTTGCCGCACAATTGGTTTATGAACTTCGTTAACTACAACGGTTTTACCAATTCCCGAAAACCCAGCTACCAGCATCATTTCTGTTGCACCCAAGCTGACTCGCTCAAATGCTTGGAGGAGGGTTTCTACTTCGGTTTCTCTTCCATAAAGTTTATCAGGGATGATGAAGCGATCGCACACATCCCTACTCGCAATTTCAAAACTATCGATACTACCACAAACTTGTAGTTGATGTAAACAATTTTCTAAATCAAACTTCAGTCCTAATGCACTTTGATATCTATCTTCGGCATTTTTCGCCATCAATTTATTGACAATATCCGAAAAAATAGACGGTATTTGCCGGTTATTTTCATGTACTAAGGGTGCTGCTTTGGCAATATGACAATGTACTAATTCCATCGGTTCGTTTGATTGAAAAGGTAACTCACCTGTAAGTAATTCGTAGAAAGTTACACCCAAAGAATAAAAATCAGTCCGATAGTCAATCCCCCGATTCATTCTGCCTGTTTGTTCTGGAGAAATATAAGCTAGTGTCCCTTCTAACACATTGGGATTGACTAGCGTTTGCGTTTCTCGTGGTAGTAGCGATGCGATACTAAAGTCAATTAACTTAACTTGTTTGGTTTCGGGATTAATTAAAATATTGGCGGGTTTAATATCTTTGTGAATAATCCGCTCACGATACAATATATCTAAGGTATTACACAGTGCGATCGCTATTTGTAAAAACTCTTGCAGAGACGCGATATATCCCGTCTCTACAGCAGTAAAATATTCTTTTAGGGAAATCCCCCCAAAGTCTTCCATCACCAGTACATAGCCATTTTGATAGGATTCCAGGCTATAGGTTTGGATGATTAGAGGTGAGTTGAGATTTTTAGCAATAGTGTACTGATTCCGAAACTGTACCAGTTCGCTGAAAGCCGGATAAGGATTTTTCAGTACTTTAATTACTACAGGTTTGTGGTCAGCTTCTCGATACCCGCGATAAACTAGGGTTCTTGAACCATTGTATAGTTCTTCGCTAACTTGATATCTGGGAATATTAATTAAATTGCTAACCATACTGCTAAATCCTGATAGTTTCCAGATTTAGTATTCCCAGATGGGTAAAGCAATTTATGTCTACAGATTTTGTGAGTTTGATCTGAGACTGGCGATCGCGTATGCTAAATTCACGCCGTGTGCAACTTTCTCTCAGACCTAACCCCCAACCCCAACCCTTGTAGCGTTGGGGAGCAAGAATCAAAGCCTCTCAGGAGTGGGGGAGAGGAATGGAAGCGGGGTTCTAAGGATAAGTTGCACATCGAGTAAATTCAGTTTAATTTGCATTATTTTCTGTGGACAAAAACCGCGAACCGTTCATTAGTCTGGCGCTTTACCACGCCTTTAAATGGTCAGTCGTCAGCCCCATGCTGCACACTTACTTTCGGGGCCAGATTTATGGTGCGGAAAATGTCCCCCAATCAGGGCCACTACTGGTAGTAAGTAATCACGCTAGTTACTTTGACCCGCCGATTGTCTCTAATTGTGTACGTCGTCCGGTGGCGTACATGGCAAAAGAAGAGTTATTTAATATCCCCGTTTTGGCGCAAGCGATTAAACTGTACGGTGCTTACCCAGTCAGTCGGGGAAATGCCGATCGCAATGCCATCCGTTCCGCTTTAGAATATCTCAATAAAGGTTGGGCTGTCGGTGTTTTCTTGGAAGGTACTCGCACCCCAGATGGTCGAATTACAGACCCCAAAAGAGGCGCACTGCTCCTGGCTGCGAAAGCAAAGGCCCCGATATTACCAGTAAGTGTCTGGGGTACTGAAAAGATTTTACAAAAAGGATCATCCCTACCTCACGCAGTTCCCATAACTGTGAGAATTGGTAACTTGATTGATGCTCCCAATTCCAGTAATAAAGAGGAATTGGAAAGTCTAACACAAAAGTGTGCAACGGTAATCAACGAAATGCATGATTTAGGAAGATGAGTTAGACAAGCGATAAATGTATGCTTTAAGGAGGTAGCGATCGCTATTAAATTTCTCTAATCTTAAAGTCAATAGCGCAGTGGTAGCCAGTCATTGAGCGTCACGAGCGTCATTACGAATTACGAATTACGAATTACGAATTATTATGAGCGGCTTTGAAGCCAAGAATTTTTGGGAGCGATTAAATAATCTGGCGTTAGTCCGCTTTTTGCTTCTAGTCGCTTCTGGCTGGGCAATTGTACAACTTTTAGCTTACTTTGAAGCGGTCATTGTTATCTTTACATTTGCGGCAATTTTGGCTTTTTTACTCAGCTATCCTGTACAATGGCTGCGGCGTTTTTTGCCCCACGGCGTAGCTGTTGGCGTAGTTTTCTTACTCAGTATTGTGATTATAGGCGGTCTGATAATTACCGTGGGCTTAACGGTTTTATCTCAAGGACAACAATTAATTGATAGTATCACTGCATTTTTAAATTCTCTAGTACCTTTGTTAGAGGGAATAGAAGAATTTTTGCGAAGCCGGAATTTACAAATAGATTTAAGTTTTATTGAAGAACAATTGCGGAATCAAGCTGTATCAAGTCTTGTAACTAGCTTGGCTATTTTACAAGGGTTCATGACGAATTTTGTGACTTTTGTCTTGATTGCAGTTGTGGCTTTCTTCATGCTATTAGATGGAGACAAGTTGTGGAATTTTATTTTAAAAATAGTTCCAAAACAGCGCCGCAATAGATTTACAAATATAATCAGACGGTCTTTTTTAGGATTTTTTAGAGGACAGTTATTATTAAGTGCGTTTCTTACAAGTACGACTTTTCTAGTTTTCTTAATATTAAAAGTACCTTTTGCTTTGATATTATCAATCATAGTCGGAGTCGTTGATATTATTCCTGGCATAGGAGCAACATTAGGAGTAAGCACAGTAACTTTATTTGTATTGTCTCAAGGTGTTTGGTTAGCATTGAAAGTCTTGATAGCTTGTATTGTCCTCCAGCAGATACAAGACAACTTAATTGCACCCCGAATTATGCAAGGTGCGCTGAATCTTAATCCTGTAGTGATATTTTTTGCTTTATTAGTAGGCGCTAGAGTAGCAGGATTATTAGGTGTTTTTATATCTATTCCAATTGCAGGAGTAATTGTATCTTTATTTGAAATTGATGAAATGAAATCTGAAGTTTAGTCATTGGTCATTTGTCATTTGTCATTTGTCACGAACTAAGAACTAGTGAATAATGTAAAAATAGCCATCTATCAATCAATATTGAGGAATAATGTCGGATTTAAGAGCGGAATTAACAGAAATTTTGGATGAGGCAGAGTGGGAGTGGCTAATTCCTCATGTACAACGAGATGCAGTAATTTTGGTGACACCGGAGTTAAACTTAGTAGATGTTGGAGTAGCGATCGCCAGTGATGACATTCCATCAGTAGAACTGTGGATCGATGAGCAATTAATTACCAAACCCACACCAGTACAAGTGGGAGAATGGAATCTTGAGCGCAGTAAGCGATTTAATACTCTTATCGTTCAGCCTTACGTTTTGGTGAAGGAAATAGTTGGCTGATTTAACTAAAGCAAAATTTTCTCCTTTAAGATTTATCCATCTAGGAGCTAGAATTGTTACGATAATTTCAGATTAGATGTTGAAACCTTGATCCAATCTGAAACCTTAGAATTATTAGAATGGCATCGCCTCTGCCAGCACCTTGCCACTTTCGCGGCAACTAAGCTGGGGGCGACAGCTGCGCGTCATCTGAAAATACCCGATTCTCAGACCCAAAGCGAACAGTTGTTAGAGCAAACCAAAGAAGTCTATCAACTTGAAAGTCGCCTCACTACGGGACTGTCATTTGAGGGAATTCAAGATATTGGCGATTTTTTAGAACGAGCAGAACGCAGTGGAGTTTTGACAGGAGAGGAACTGTTAGCGATCGCTACCACCCTCGCGGGTGCTAGAAGTTTGCGCCGTGTCATTGACAATCAGGAAGATTTGCCCATACTGACTGAGTTGGTTGCCGATTTGCGGACTTATCCAGAACTAGAACAAGAAATTCACCGATGTATTGATGAACGGGCCCAGGTAACTGACCGCGCGAGTCAAAAACTGGGAGAAATTCGCACAGATGTGCGGCGATTACGCAGCCAAATTACCCAAAAGCTGCAAAATATCTTACAGGCAAAATCTGGGGCAGTTCAAGAACAGCTAATTACCCAACGCAGCGATCGCTTTGTCATCCCTGTAAAAGCACCGCAAAAAGATGCCATCCCCGGTATAGTTCACGATACCTCTACCAGTGGTGCAACGCTGTACGTAGAACCGAATTCAGTAGTCCCTCTAGGCAACCAACTGCGGCAAATTATCCGCAGAGAGCAAGCGGAAGAAGAAGCGATTCGCCGTATTTTGACAGAACTTGTAGCCGCAGTCAAAGCAGATTTAGAGAGATTGTTAGCGATCGCCACTACTTTAGATATGGCAACCGCTAGATCGCGTTATAGTTACTGGCTAGGAGCGAATCCCCCGCGATTTATTCAGCGTGAAGACAAGGAAATCATTACCTTACGGAACTTACGACATCCTCTGTTAGTGTGGCAACAACAGCACGAACAAGGGCAACCAGTAGTTCCTGTAGATTTGCTGATTAACCCGCTAATTCGGGTAGTAACAATTACCGGGCCAAATACTGGCGGTAAAACTGTAACCTTAAAAACTCTAGGGTTAGCAGCGTTGATGGCCAAAGTAGGTTTATTTGTCCCCGCCCGCGAACCAGTAGAAATACCTTGGTTTGATCAAGTGCTGGCAGATATTGGCGATGAACAATCCTTACAGCAAAGTTTATCTACATTCTCTGGTCACATCCGCCGGATTAGTCGGATTTTAGAAGCATTGGAGAGTCGGGGGGATGAGGGGGATGAGGGCGAGTCCAATGCCCCATGCCCCATGCCCAATTCCCTAGTTTTACTTGATGAAGTCGGCGCAGGAACCGATCCCGTTGAAGGTAGCGCCTTAGCGATCGCCTTGTTGCAATATCTAGCCAACCATGCCCAGCTAACCATCGCCACTACTCACTTTGGCGAACTAAAAGCCCTGAAATACGAAGATGAGCGGTTTGAAAATGCCTCTGTAGAATTTGACGAAAGTACTCTCTCGCCTACTTACCGTCTGCTGTGGGGCATCCCTGGACGTTCTAACGCCTTAACTATTGCCTTACGCCTGGGATTAAAACCAGAAGTTGTAGAAGAGGCGAAAATCCAAGTGGGAGAGGCCACAGATGAAGTCAACCAGGTGATTGCTGGCTTAGAAGCCCAACGCCGTCGCCAGGAAACCAAAGCAGCCGAAGCTCAAAGTTTGTTGCAGCAAGCGGAACGTTTATACAAAGAAGTATCTGCAAAAGCCGCAAGCTTGGAAGAAAGAGAAAGTAGTTTGCGGGCTTCACAGGAAATAGCAGTCCAACAAGCGATCGCCCAAGCAAAAGGTGAAATTGCCCAAGTGATTCGCCGCTTGCAGAAAGGTACGCCCACAGCCCAAGAAGCCCAGCAAGCCACCAATGCTTTGAATCAAATTGGCCAGCTTTATCAGCCAGCAACCCCAGCAAAACCAAAAGCTGGGTTTATGCCCAAAATAGGCGATCGCATCCGCGTTCCCAAACTCGGACAGATAGCAGATGTAATCGCCGCCCCTAATGAAGATGGGGAGTTAAGCGTTCGCTTTGGGCTAATGAAGATGACGGTGAAGTTGCAAGACGTAGAATCTCTAGATGGTCAAAAACCCGAACCAGTTGTTAAAGCCAAACCAGCCCCAGCACCAGTAACTCCACCACCACAAAATGTCCCAGAAATTCGGACTTCCCAAAATACCATCGATTTGCGTGGTAAACGGGTGGCTGATGCCGAATACATTTTAGATAAAGCCATTTCGGAAGCTACAGGCCCACTCTGGATTATTCACGGTTACGGAACTGGCAAGCTGCGACAAGGAGTTCACGCCTTTTTGCAACAGCATTCCAGAGTGAATAACTATGAACCAGCAGAACAAGCAGACGGCGGCAGTGGTGTTACCATTGCTCACATCAAAAAGTAGCAATTAATGTGAAAGCTGCTGGTTCGTCCCATTTGTCCTTATAAAGCAATACGGTTCAGATAAGCCCAAAACCCCGGTGTAGAGACGCGATTTATCGCGTCTTCAAAGAGCTTATAAAGTTCATTTGCAAAGAATCTTAATTAGAGGATGTTTGAAAAGTCGTAAAGTATACTAGAAACCCCGCTTCCATTTCTCTCCCCGTTGGCGTCAGCCTGCCGTTAGGCAAGCGGAGAGAGGCTTTGAAACCCCCATTCCCTGCCTTCGGCACGCTGCGCGAACGTAGGGAAGAGGGGCTAGGGGGGTTAGGTTTCCGAGGCTTTGATGTTACGAAAAATACTTTTCAAACAACCTCTTAGGATAAATGTATTCTCTACACCTGTTATTTGTCTGATTTCATCCCCAGTAGTTAGGATAAATATCATACAAACTACGGTAAAAGTTGGCTATTTCTACGTAATTTCCATACCAAGAAACAAGATGAACTAACTAGTAATAAACCTGAAAATGATGGTTCTGGAACTTTGGTAATTATTAACGAGAGATTATCTGCATAGCCATCATTTACGCGCCCACGGACATAGTTCATATCCAGAACAACATTAATTTGTCTTGCACCAACGGGAACAAAACCCTTCGTAGACTTGAATAATAAACCTGTTGTGTTATTTCTTTCGTCTGGAGTGGGGGAATTAATAAATGTTGTGTCCAGAGTTTGACCATCTTGATTGAGGAAATTAAGACTAAATTTCACATTATCCAAATCAGTGTCATAGCCACCTAACCAGGCACTCAAATCGTATGCTCCTTGACCAGCATCAATTACAGAGGCAAGTTCAGCTATATCAATTAACTGAGAAGCACTTGATGAGCTTCTATCAGCACCACCGAAAAAGAGATTATTTCCTCGTACACTTGGCCCGGAACTATTAGCATCAGGAAGTCCACTAACGGCGACAATATTACCCAAAGCATTAGTAAATTGAAAGCCTGTCGCTCCATATTGCAGCACACTGAAACTATCAGTTGGAATCCAGCCAGGGATAAAGGGGATATCAGTCCCAACAGCATTACCAATGGGATCTCCTTGTCCTTGTTCTGCATCTCCATTAACAATAAGATTTTGACCAAGGGTGGCTGCATGGATAGGGTTAGCAAGCAGAATACTTGATGAAATTCCTGCTATCAGAGCTATACTCGCCTTTGCTATTTTTTCAGAGGAACAAGAAAAAGTCTTAAGCTTATTCATATTTTACTTAGATGTTAGATGTAGTATCGTGTTAATTCAGAAAAAGATAATATTAATAAGTTTTCTACCTGTGTAATTCTGATTTGATTAATTGCTTTTTGACCAATTCTTGCTTTTTATTCAAGATTAAAGCTATACCCACAGCTAGTAAAATTCCACCCACACCCTGATGTTCGGGAACAGAAGTAGAGGGGGCACTAAATCCATACTTTGCTAAAATTTCTTGCCCTTGTGGTGACAGAATATATTCAGCTAATTTTTCACCGTCAGGATCGGCATTTTTCAGGGTAGTCAGTCCATAATTAGCTTTCGTTGCTAAATAATCGGGTAATTCTACTATTTGCAAATTTTCACCACCTTCTGTTAATTGAGCAGTCTTCCCACTGGTGTAATAAGCTAAAAAGATATCTGCCTGCTTTGTTTCTTCGAGAAAATAGACTAAATTATTTTTGCCATTAGGAACAATCGGAGCATTAGGATTACCACCTACTAACTGCAAGGCTTTATCCTTCAAAATTTGAGAGCTACCAGGTATAATTCGATCGGCCTTGTCAAATATCTGCCATGCATAGTTTCCAGATGGATCTGCTACAGGTGTGGAGGTTCCCAACTTGATTTCGGGTTTTAGCAAAAAATCCAACAAATTATTTGATGTGATACCAAGTCCCGATCTGACAACAGCAGTCATGCGGTTGCTAGTGAAGTTCACTACAGGTTCACTTAAACCTTCCTCAAACAATGTCTGAGGGTTATCAATATCTGCACTAGCAAAAACATCTGCGGATTTTCCGGTTTCGGAGAATTCTTTTTCTATAAATTCTCGTGTTAAACCAGACGGCCCAAATCGCGTTTCTACTGGAATCCCATATTTCTCGTTAAAAGATTCACCTATTTCTGTGAGGCTATCGCGTAAACTACCAGCACCGTATAGCTTAACCGCCAATGCCTGAGTTGGTAGAGTCACACTGACAGCACAAACTATCAGTGAAAAGGCAAAAAAACGCTTTTTCATCGTTATTATATTATTGCGTTGCTATTACTACTCAGTGAATTATCTATAACTCATACTTAAGTATGGTTGTTGGAAAAAGTCTAAACTATTACCTCTAACCATAAAAGTAATAAATGAGTTTTGATATGTATGGTTTGCGATTATAACTATAGTACCAACTAAGTTGGACGAAATCAATTAGCCAACATCTTCAAACGCTGACTTTATCAATGAAGGCAGGAGGCATCAATCATCCTGATGTTGCCCACCCTGTCCTGAAATAACAGGCTGCACACAAATTAAACTGCTCTATAGCAGCAAGAAGAACCTTTAAGTAAACTAAACAGGCAAAAGATTTGTATAGTAATTATGTATACATTAAGAATAAGTAATAAACATCAAGAAATTTCAAAATTTCAACCCGTAAATAAATGTAAGAGGTATTCTACATAATTACTTAGCGATAATTAGCAGTTAGCATTCAAAACAATAGTTTATTTATACTCTTGTACGGAATTAGCAGTGAAAGTCAGGTAGACCTTAATTAGAATTGATACTTTTCTACTTTGTTGAAAATAAATTTTCATCTAGAGTAGGACAAAGATACATGCTGTTTACCACATAGAAAAATCTAGCTGAAGTCTCTGGCTCATAGATAGCTATGGGAAACCAAGCTTGATGCTAGAGAGTCTGGTTTCAAAATGGGTAACAGCAACATCCCCTATCAGCTTGATCACCTATGCTAAAAGTTATGCACTCGGCCGCCAACTCAGCCACGCCAAATTCCCAGTGGGAGGATTTAATCAAGCTTCCAGCCCCAAACACAGTTCAATGGGACAATATCAAAACCCAATTAGACTTGGTGCTGTTGGCGTTAGAAACCTTAACTGGGATTGGTTCAGAGGCTATGCTTTCGGCGGCAACTGATCTGAATTTAGAGTCAAGAGTGCCAGACCGCGTAGCTTTATGGCGACTGCGCCAGTCAAATCCCCTACGTAAAGGTCAAGGAGGGCGGAAAAAGCTAGATGTCGAAGAAGCGCGATCGCTTGTTCTGATCATCTGCTACTTAGCCAAACAGCACCAGGAATTGATTCGCCGCGCTGTCGGTCTGTTGGAACAAATGGCAGAAACTAACCGGGAACCTCACCAGACTGCTTTACTTGGAGATTACATTGATGCTTTTTGCAACACCTACCAAGAGCGGATGGAAGAGGACGAGCAAATCTCAACAGATTTGCTTACCAACCTGGCACTAAAACTGCTTGTAGATTTACTTTTTTACAGTGCCCCTGGTGGGCATCGCCGTCTCTGGCTAGCACTTATAGACCGTTCGACAAAATTTTAGATTTGAAATTTGAAATTCCTCAATCAAAATTCGCTTGTGATTTGTTTGCTAGATCGGGAAACCCTTTTGATAATCGTTAGCCCTTGCACGATGCACTATCAGCACTGCTTCCTCCTGGCACAAGAATACATAACACTGACAAAGTTCTGAGTGGAGGAATCCACCGTTTCAACTTTTCTTTGCACGCAACTGGCTTAACTTTTTGCAAAATCCCAAATAGTCTTCCTCGCAGTTCCTGCCATGCCTCTATCAAATTCTGTAATTCGTCGCTACACACCACCTACTTGCACGCTAGAAGTATTCGCCCAAAGCTCACCTCTGTCCCGGTGGATGGGTAAAACTGTCCTCAAACACCTAAGCTTTGAGCTACGCTTTGACGATCCCCGACTCCCAGAAGAACACAGAATCCCAATTCGGGGCGATCGCGAGCAACTTGAAGCTTTATGTGATGCAGTCACAAACTACGTACAGCAATTCCTCCAACAATCTCCAGAAAGCTTTTGGATCAGTTTCTCCGGTACCCAGGAATCAAGCACAGCACTGGGTGAGCCGGAATTAAAGTCCTCAACAAAAACATTAAATTCTTTTAGCACCCAGTTTCCTGGAGCAATTATCCGCTTAGAACCAAGCAGCTATTTAACTCACAACTTATTTCTCGGTTCTCTCGCCAACCACTCATCTGGCCCCGTAATTCAACTCACTCTGCTGCAATTATTCGATTTGGCAAGTGCTTTAGATGAATACTCAACTGATGTCATGGCACTCCCAACTCTCAACAGCACGAGTTCAACTCTGAGGTTCCCTACTTGGGCACCTGTTGCCGCAGTATTAGTGTTAGGTATAGGTTTCTTGCCACTTACTTGGCAATATGCTAACAGCATTAGGGAAAAGGAACAGCAGACAGCCAAAACATCAAATCCAGCAGTAAAGGCTGCTTTAGAACCTTCAAGTTCACTAAACTTCCCTACACCTGAACCTGGAATTACCACTCCATCGGATAATTTGCTAGGTTCGACTCCTCCACTTTCCACATCTACTTTGCCCCAAGCACCTTTAACAGCCCCTGGTTCTAGTTTCTCTGCACCACCACCTCTATTTCCAAATAATGCAGTGACAACAACCCAGGGCAAGACTGCAACCCTTCCTGGTAATCGAGCGATGCCTTCGCCGAGCTTCGCTAACGCACCATCAAGTAAAATCCCAGGACAGGAAATAGCTATAGCACCCAATCTTGGACAGAACCCTACAGGGTCAAATCCCCAAGCTGGTACTCTCCCTCAACTGAGAAATTTGCCACCCAGACTGTCTTCTAACGCGGGCAGCTTACCAACTAATATCTCACCAGTTTCCCCCCCGTCTCTTAGCACTATACCCAATAATGGTGGCAATACTCGTACCCAAACCTCGCCACTAACCTCACAACAGCTAGACGAAAGAATCAATTCCCTACAGCAACCTTCTCCTGGAGAAAAACCTGCTTCACAACTTTCCTCATCTAGAACTGCGGAGAATAATCCATTCATCGATCAATTGGGGGACGGAGGCAAAACCCCTAAATCTAGAGAAGTAGCTACTGGTACATTATTTGACACACCTCAAGTCGCACAAGCTAGAGAATACTTAAGAAAGCGTTGGCAACCACCTACTGGACTAGGACAAACATTAGAGTACAGTTTGATAGTCAGTGTTGACGGCACAGTAGAACGAATTTTTCCCCTTAATAAGGCAGCAAGAGAATTCGTTGATAGCACTGGGATGCCTGAAGTTGGTAAACCTTTTGTTTCCGCCAATAGAAGCGGACAAAATGTCAGAATTCGAGTTGTTCTCAGTCCTGATGGCAAGGTGCAGACTTTTCCAGATGAATAGCTAAACTCATCCTTTTAATGCCACTTGTAAAACTGGTACAAATCTTGTGCCAGTTTCTACTTACTACAATTGCTCTTGAGCTTACTTGTTGAAGTCCAGTTATGAAACTGGTCTTACTATTGATACCAGCAACCCTACCAATAAATATAATTAATGTTAACACCAATTCTCCAAAACTAAACTATAGATACAAGTCTGGAAACCCAGATGAAATATTACGCTTCTTAATTACTAATTACGAATTAATAATTGGTATTAATAACTCATATCAAAGGTAGGAAATATGCAAACAATTAGTACCCAAAAAGACAGTGCAGCTTGGGTTATTCAAACTTGGGCAGCTTTTGTGATTTCTATTTCTATGACCACCTTCGGTATTGTAAACTTACCTGTAAATGGCTGGGTGAAAGGCTTTATGGGTATGGGGATGGCTTTCTCTGTTGGTTCAACTTTTACTTTGGCGAAAACTACTAGAGATTTGCATGAAACTAGAAGATTAAGTGCTAGGTTAGACGAGGCAAAAGTAGAAAAATTGCTTTCACAACACGATCCTCTAAATTTCAAATGAAGGGAGTTCAAAATTCCAAATTATCCTTGCATCAGAAATTAACCACATAACGAAAAACAAAAGGACTGGATATACCAGTCCTTTATTATATTGATTTAACGTTTTTATCTTAATAACGGGATTTTTTGGTCTTTAACTTTTGCTTTTTACGCCGACGTTCGCTAGCAGCAACTGCATGTTCTACCGGATAACCCACTACAGGGATTACCTGATATTTGCGCTCTTCTTCTAAGTTTTTCAGTTGAGTGTAATCAACCCAGTGAATGCAATCAACCGGACAAGTATCAATTGCTTCTTGGATAATTTCTTCAGCGTCTCCATCTTGCCGAACCACGCGCGATCGCCCGTAATCTGGTTCAATATAAAAGGTGTTACGCGCAACATGAGCGCAATGCTTGCAACCAATACAGGTGATTTCATCAACATAAACACCATTTTGGCGCAGCAAACCGCCCAATTCCGGTTCTAAACCAGAACGTTCTGGAGCATCCCGTAAAAAACCCCCTAATTCTGGTTCCAAACCGGAACGGTTATCTTCTCGTTCTTCCGGCGACGGCAGAAAATCAGCCATTACGCACTCCAGCGCTGTACTACCAGGCGAATGGAACCATCTTCATTTTTTTGTTGTTCAGATACTTGAAAGCCAACACGAGCGGTTTCTTTCACAACTGTTTGATAAGCATAGCGCTGTGTTACCTGGCGCAAAAATCCATCCACAGATAAATCTTGCTGCCAATATTGCAAATCAGCCACCAATTCATATTCCTTGCCATTCCATCTAAAGCCGATGTCATAGCCATTTTCCTGCTCAATACTAACTTCCGCAGGATGGGTTTGACCGCGATAGCCACGGACTTCGCGTGGGCCGGGTTTCCAGTCTACCCCTAATTCAGTCAAAGCATCTTTCAAAGAATCAAGGTTACGGATTTGAGTCTTAATTTGGCTAAAGTGTGACATGGTGGTTGTGAATTAATAACACTAAACTACTGTGAAAACTTACCAATCGCTGTAAGTGGTGTGTGTATTCGCCACATTAGATTGCTGCACCTTGGCGGCGAAATATTCTGAGGTTGGCTCATGATTAAGTACTTGCCCTAGCTGTGCCTCTATTGCTGCTGTAACCTCAGCGCACGAAACACCCACAATACCAGTGACTTTTTCTTGTACCCGACCGTCTGGATAAATTATGAACTCTAATGTCTCCATTCTTTTGGCCAACCACGATAAAGTACGCTTAAATTGTACTGCCTTAGCAGAAGGCTATAAATATAGCCGTAGGAACATTTTTACTTAGATACAAACTTGCCATTTGTTAACTAATGTTCCATCTTTCAACATATATATCTCAGAATCTTTACAAAACTTATTGAATTTGGAAGCAGTCACGTCAGTATTTAGTAGTCTCTCTTAACCTCATCGATTAGTCAAGGTAACAACTGAGTTTGCCAATGAAGCGGCAAAAGTCCTCAAAATAAGCATTAGACGTAGTATAGCCAGCTAGTTAAGTTACAAAAATATAGAAATTATTGAAAAAGTTTATCATTATTAGGTTTGCCCTATTCCTATAGGGTTTCCCGCAAGATAGGTGCTATCATGAACGCCTTACATCCTCCGGGTTCACCAGTCATAATGCGATCGCACTCAACACTACAATAAGCGATCGCATGAACTTTTATGTATATTCTGTATATACACCTTTCTATTGCTTACGCTGTAACCATTTCCGGGACTGAATCAGGGGATGCTGGCTCGAAATGTAACACCATTATTTGCTGTGGGCGTAAACCAACAGATTCATAAGTGCGGCCATTGCGATCACTAAATTCAACCTCAAATGCAACACCACCAGCTAATAATTCTACTACTGTACCAACTTGACCACGGTACAGGTTGTATTCAGGTAGATCAACTGTTAGTGCTACGACATCCAGCAACTCAATTCTACTTTTATTCATTTTGTATCACTTCCAGATATTAGAGAGGATAGCAGGTTGTTAATCTTGGGACATCAGAACCTTCTTCGATAATCCAAGCACTGCGAATGATCGTACTTTTATTCTGCCATTTGAGCGTGAAATCTAGTATGTAACGTTGTCCAAATTCATCACGTCGTCCCAAACTAACTTCTTGAATTCTGACTGCTTCTAAAAGAATCTGGCGCAATTCTTCAGCGTTTTCATCATTCATGCCCAGACTTGCTGAAAAGAGACGGGCTTTATCTTTTCCTTTATCATGCTCTGGATTAAGACAATAGTCACGCAGTTTACGAATATCAACGACTGCATTTTCTGCATTTGGGATTAGATTGGCTGAATTAGACATAATTTTTATTTTTAGAGTAGGTATAGATTTTAGGAAATATAAACATGGAAAATGCCTGTGTAAATTAAGTTTTACAGCCAAGGGGCTATTTGCGCTTAAAATACACAGGCACTTCAATTTTATTCTCTTGCTAGATATTATACATTAAATTGATAGCAAGGGTATATTTATTGAATTTTATTCAACTTTTTTAACTGAGTTAATGCTATTCTTTACCGCCGCCGAAGAGTTTGTATATCCCGTATCCAATAGCTGCCGCAGCAGCAACAGGTGCAGCAGCAACAATGGCAGTACCGGCAATTGCACCTCCCCCAACAACACCACCGATACCTGCAAGGGTACTCATAATTGCAGCACCAGAAGCACCAGCGGCTACTGTTACAGCACCAGCACCAGCCACACCAGCAGCAGCCCCAATGTTTGTAGCTGTTCTTGCAGCTGAACGAGCTTCACGTTCTTCCTCAGACAAATTCGGTTGGTCTTTGAACAAAGTTTCATTCATTATTTTTGCCCCAGCATAAGCTGGGCCTGCTGCCAATACAGCAGGAGCAGCCGCCATACCACCACCAACCACACCACCTGCCGCAGCTAGACCAGAAGTAATTCCTGCTCCTGAAGTTGCCGCAACAGATAACCCTGTAGCAGCGCTGACAGCAGCCCCTGCCGCTGCACCAGTCTCTACAACAGCTTTTACCGTCTTTAGGTCTTTAACGCCTAAAGTTTTTTCTACAGCAATTTCTGTACCTTTTTCAACAGCTTTACTGGCAATATCTTCAAAACTCATAAATCAATTTCTCCTAATCTGGTGCGCGATCTCATACTACTAAAACATAATTAATACTAAGTCTTCATCAGTGTTAGCACTGATGCAATCTTGATGCATCCCAAATCACCAACAAAGACTTTCCAGTAAAAAAAACATCAGTCAGCCAAAGAACCCAGGATAATGAATCATAATTAACCTCTATAGCTTTGAGCTATCAGCCATCAGCCGCCAGTTACAAGCCGGAAGCTGAGATGCCGAATGCTAAGGGCTTTTGATTCAACTTAACCAATTGACTATGAATTCCGAAAAAGTCAAAAATTCTCTAAATATTTCGCCAGCGATACGCATAGGAGTACTAGGTTTCGGCGGACTCGGACAAGCCGCCGCCAAGGTACTTGCTGCTAAACAGGAAATGATTTTAGTCGCCGCAGCAGATCAAAAAGGTTACGCTTACGCTGCTGAAGGTTTAAATACTCAACAATGCATTGCAACCTACCAGTCCCAAGGTTCGGTAGGTCATTTAGAACCAGTTGGTACGTTAACAAATCAAAGTATTCAGGATGTAATTGAAATAGCTCAACCTGTGGATGGGTATTTTCTGGCTTTACCCAACCTACCAAACGATTTTATCCCCTCTGTAGCCAAAGAGTTTATTAAATCTGGTTGGCGTGGGGTGCTAGTGGATGCAATTAAGCGCACCACTGCTGTAGAACAACTACTAGCGATGAAAGAAGAACTCCTTGCAGCCGGGATTACGTACATGACAGGCTGTGGTGCTACACCCGGACTGTTAACCGCCGCCGCCGCATTAGCCGCCCAAAGCTACGCTGAAATTCATCAAGTCGAAATTACCTTTGGGGTGGGAATTGCCAACTGGGAAGCTTACCGCGCCACCGTTCGGGAAGATATTGGGCACATGCCTGGTTACACAGTGGAAACCGCTAGGGCGATGACTGATGCCGAGATAGAAGCACTGCTAGATAAAACTAATGGCGTGCTTACCTTGAAGAATATGGAACACGCTGATGATGTGATGCTAGAGGTTGCGGGAATTTGCGATCGCGATCGCGTTACTGTTGGTGGTGTAGTCGATACTCGCAATCCTAAAAAGCCCCTCAGCACAAACGTTAAGGTAACAGGACGCACCTTTGAAGGTAAGATTTCCACCCATACCTTTACTCTGGGAGATGAAACCAGCATGGCAGCTAATGTCTGCGGCCCTGCCTTTGGCTATCTCAAAGCTGGTAGGCAACTGCACCAACGCGGCATTTATGGCATCTTCACTGCTGCCGAAATTATGCCTCAATTTGTGAAGTAAAAAGTAAAAAGGCAAAAGAAACAGGCAAATTATTTTGCCTTTTTACTTTTACCTTTTGCCTTGATTAAGCTGGTGGGATTTCTGGAGAAAAAATGTCTGTGAAATTCTCTTCGAGCAGCAAATCTGGCGTTTGTATAATAAATGGAAGTTCGGCTCCTACAAGTCCTCGTTGGATGCGTTCTAAAGTATCATTAAAAACAACAAATAGAGGATATATAGTATTAGCTCCCTCACTCAAAATATGACTGTGACGGAGAGGCATCAACCACTCATAATCATTGTCTAGAAAAACTTGAGTTTGTCGCCAACGTCCTAACAAATCAGAAAAGTCTTCGTTAGCACGATGAATAAAGACTAAAATTTCGGCTCCAGTTTTGATTTTCCATTCTGGATCGCACATCAAAATTGCCACATCACAGGGTAAGCAAATCGTTTGTAGGGCTGTTGTAGCAGTGTTGCGAAGCCGGACAATCGGCAAGGGAATTGTAATAACACTTTCATCTGGACGGCGCAGACTGGGAATCATCTCCAAGTATGGGCGATATTGCTTTAGTAAGGCGATCGCAGCTAGATGATTGCTGTACTCCGCCAAACTCGCTTCGTAGTGAGATTTTTGCACAGTCATAGTTTCTTAAATAGTTAGGAGTTAGAAATAAAATTAAGTAGTTAAGAGTTAAAAATGAGGATTCAGAAATAAAGAGTTTAAACTCCTAACTCCTGTACAAACGCAATTAATCGTGTCTCTCCTAACTCCTAACTCTTAATCCCCTATCCTAGCTTTTCAAACACCTTAAACATAGGCAAATACATCGCTAGCAAAATGGTTCCAACCATCCCCCCTAAAACTACAATCATCACTGGTTCCAAAATACTAGTCATTGCTTTTACTGCCTGCTCGACTTCATCTTCATAGAAATCGGCGACCTTCATCAACATTGCATCTAATTCTCCAGTTTCTTCTCCGATACTAATCATCTGAATTGCCATAGCCGGAAAAACACTATCTTTTTGTAAAGCGAGGCTAATCATCCCTCCTTGTTGAATCTCCATACGGGCTGCATCTATGGCATTGGCAATTACCTGGTTTCCTGATGTATCTCTGACAATTTCTAAGCAAGTTAAAATTGGTACACCTGAACGAGTCAAGGAACCAAAAGTCCGGCTAAAACGGGCAACAGAAGACTTTTGAATTAAGTCACCAAACAACGGCATTTTGAGGGAAAGACGATCAATTGTTATGCGGCCAACTGGAGTTTTACCGTATTGTGTAAAGGCAACTTTACCTCCTACAATAACAGCAAGAAGCACGAAAACCTTCGGACTTCTCAAAAATAGACTAGTATCCATCAAAAATTGCGTTAAAGGTGGTAGTTCAGTTCCAATTTCTGTAAAAATCTTCGCAAAAACGGGAATCAGAAAAATGGTCATGCCGAGAAAGATAGAAACTGCTATAAAACCCACAACAGTTGGATAAGACAATGCTGATTTAATTTGGTTTTGTAGACGAGCAACATCCTCTAACAACTTGGCTAAACGATTTAATACTTCGTCTAGAACACCACCAACTTCACCAGCTTGAATCATACTCACATATAATCCATCAAAACAGTCAGGATGCTTTCGCATTGACTCTGAAAGATTCATTCCGCTTTGAACATCGTTGCTAATCTCAATCAGGGCTTGTTTCAGTTTGGTATTACTACATTGTTCCGAAAGTACTCCTAAACTTCTAACGATCGCAACTCCCGCATTCATCAAAACGGCAAATTGACGCGAAAAAACGGCTTTGTCTTTCACAGAAACCTTAACTAAGGAATTCTGGAATTTTTTGAAGGCAATATCTGGCTGAAATCCTTGAGATTGCTTGAGGTCTTGGACTACAAAACCTTGATCTCTAAGATTAGTACGAGCTTGTACTAAAGATTCGGCAGTAATTTTTTCTGTTCGGGATTTTCCTTGCGAATCCCGAACACGGGCAACGAAGATTGGCATAAATTAAATTTCAAAATAGTTGTTATTTATTGGGCATTGGGCATTGGGAATTGGGCATTGGGCATTGGGCATTAGTTATTAATTCTTCTCCCTCATCTCCCTCATCCCCAGTTCCTTTAATGCGCTTTGGCTGCCGCACCTGGTTTAGCACCCGCGACAGCTTGCGGCGTAGAATTACCAATCAGACGTTGAATTTCATCAGGCTTAGAAGTTTTAGACATCGCTGCTTCAAAGGAAATCGTTCCTGCTTTGTAAAAATCAGCTAAAACCTTCTCCAGAGTTTGCATCCCCAATTTGCCGCCAGTTTGAATGGCTGAGTAAATTTGAGATGTTTTGCCTTCTCGAATCAAGTTGGAAATAGCAGGAGTGACAACCAGAATTTCTTGAGCCATCACCCGACCATATTCACCGGGTTTAGGGTTTTTCTTGGATACCAAAGTTTGGCTAAATACTGCCACTAACGAGTTAGATAACTGCACCCGCACCTGGGTTTGTCTTTCATGGGGGAAAACGTCAATAATCCGGTCAACTGTCTGAGCGGCAGAACTAGTGTGGAGAGTACCAAATACTAAGTGTCCTGTTTCTGCTGCGGAAATCGCCAAAGAAATCGTTTCCAAATCGCGCATTTCTCCCACCAGAACAATATCTGGATCTTCCCGCAAAGCGGCTTTCAAAGCATTAGCAAAGCTCTTAGTATCTTCACCCAGTTGTCGTTGGTGAACCAAGCTTTTAATTGGTTCGTAGACAAATTCAATTGGGTCTTCCACCGTTAAAATATGCTCTGCCTTGGTGCGGTTAATTAAGTCGATCATCGCCGCTAGGGTAGTTGTCTTACCGGAACCTGTAGGGCCTGTCACCAGAATTAGTCCTCTGGGCTTATCTGTCATTTCCCGGACAATATCTGGCAGACCTAATTTTTCAAAGTTAGGAATCTTAGAACTTAATGCCCGTAAGCAAGCAGCATAAGAACCACGTTCTTTATAGACATTGACCCGAAAACGTGCCAAACCCTTAACACCATAAGAACAATCCAATTCCCAGTTCTGCTCTAAGGTTTTACGTTGAGTGTTGTTGAGCATACTAAAAATCAGCCTTTGACATTGATCGGCTGTCAATATATGTTCACCGATGGGAGTGAGTTTGCCACTGATACGGAAGTAGGGAGGCAAACCTGCGGATAAATGCATATCCGAGCCACCCATTTCAATTAACTGCTCCATCAAGTCTTCAATCATCATTTCCATAGTTCTGCTTCCTTTTAATATTTGTTATTTGTCATTTGTCGTTTGTCCTTTGTCAGTTGTCAGTTGTCATTTGTCTGTTATTTAAAGTTACTAACCAATAACTAATGACCAATGACTAGTCTTAAAACCGAGATGTCATACAGTAGGGACAATCCAGCCATTCTTGTTTCAATGTGGCCTGGCAAGTTTGGCAGGTAAGACCAGTCTTGCGTTTGGCTTTTAACTCGGCTTCCAAACCAGTATCAGTAAATGTCACTCGTTCTACTTCTTCTAGAGTGGTAGAACCTTCACGCACTAAGTCCAAACTGTAAGCCAGCAAGGTTTTCATGCCCTCTTCT
The DNA here is from genome assembly GCF_017115105.1 of Nostoc sp. NMS2. Lineage (GTDB taxonomy): Bacteria > Cyanobacteriota > Cyanobacteriia > Cyanobacteriales > Nostocaceae > Nostoc. Next base: position 12,524 of record NZ_JABXKH010000095.1, on the reverse strand, counting down.
ATTGCCACTTCCTTGATGCGTTCTGTGGGTGCATCTCCGTTGATGAGAGTTTGCAGGTTTTCGGTGACTCGCATGACTTCATAAACACCACAACGCCCTTTGTAGCCGACACCATTGCATTTTGGGCAAAGCTGATTTTTGGCTTTGGCATCTGCGATCGCATCTAATGTCAAGGTGTTAGCTTTATAAAAAGTGACTCCGACATCTGAGGAAGCTGATAAACCATAACGAGCCAGTTCCTCGGTTGTAGGAGTGTAGGGAACACGACATTCAGAACATACACGCCGCACCAAACGTTGAGCTAGAACGCCAATTAGGGAACTAGAAACCATGAAAGGTTCAATCCCCATTTCTCCCAAACGAGCGATCGCACCTGGGGCATCATTGGTATGTAAGGTAGTTAATACCAAGTGACCGGTCAAGGCAGCTTCAATTGCTGTTTTTGCCGTTTCCTTATCCCGCGTTTCACCCACCAGTAGCACATCTGGATCTTGCCGCAAGAAAGCCCGCAGAGCGGTAGCAAAATCCAGCCCTTTTTCCCGAATCACCTGTACTTGAGTAATCCCTGGAAGGCTGTACTCAATTGGATCTTCCACAGTACTGATATTTATTCCGGGATCATTCTTTTCTGATAGTGCAGAATACAGCGAGGTTGTTTTCCCAGAACCAGTTGGCCCAGTTACCAAAATTAGACCAAAGGGACGGCTAACCATATCCTGGACAATATGTAAAGTCTCTGGATCGGTAATTAACTTATCTAATCCCAGTTGGGTTGAAGAGTTATCCAAAATCCGCAGCACCACCTTTTCCCCGTAGCGACTGGGTAAGGTATTCACCCGGAAATCCACCTTGCGTCCCTCAAACAGCCGCCGGATGCGCCCATCTTGGGGTAAACGTCGTTCAGCAATGTCTAGATTCGAGATGATTTTAAATCGAGCTGTCACCGCCGGGATGATTTTTTTCGGTAGGGGATCGAAAGCTTCACGGAGTACGCCATCCTTCCGAAAGCGAATCCGTAAGTTTTCTTCTTGCGGTTCGATATGAATGTCAGAAACGCCCTCATGCAGGGCTTTAGCCAGGATTCTGTTGACTAGGTTAATGACTGGGGCATCCTCTGCACCCTTCATCGCCGCCCCTAGATCAGCCTCCATTTCTTCAGGAGCATCCGAAATATCGAGATTTCCGAGGTTTTCTAAATCCTGATTAATATCTGTAAACTTTTCTTGTTCCAGGTGCTTCTGCTTAACAGCCATTTCATCCAGATATTGGTTGATTAGCTGCTGGTAGTCTTCCTGTGTAATCACCATGCGCTGTAATGCCAGCCCTTGGGGACGCAAGATGCGGTTTAGATCATCGGAAGCCTCTAGATTATCTGGAGCAACCATCGCCACTAAAACTGAGGGCGGGGTTTGATCTTCGTGCTTCGACAGTGGTACTAAACGATGGCGACGGCAGATATCCACTGGGATGAGGGTTTCAATCAGGTTCCCCATCATCGTGTTGCCAATGGAGTTGACTTCCGGATCGAGGAATTCAACACCGTATAGTATTTTAAGTTCAAATAGCTGCTGTTTTTTGTATTGCCTGAGCAACTCAGGTGATAGTTGTTGGCCAGTAATTGACTCTAGTACTTCCGTTAAGGGTCTGCCAGATTTGCGGCTTTCAATTAGTGCCTGCCTCATCTGTTCGGTATTGACATAGCCAGATTGCACTAGCTTGTTGCCAAAGGGCGAAAACTCTGTTCTGGTAGTTAGAGCGGTACTGCGCCGTTGTGGTGACGAGTTCATAAATGAGCGAATGAGTAGGGGAACCTCTGCTTAAAGTATTCCCCTACTGTGAGATAGAATTCTCATTTCCCAAAAAAGTCCTGAGTCACGTCGCTTTGCTCCGAATTCAAAATTAAAAATGACGCTCTCTACGAGACGCTAAAAGCGAACGCGGACTCGCTCTAAGCGAAGCTATGCTGTTCGCGCAGCGTCTCTAAGAGTTGGCTTTACGCTGCGCTAACAAAATTCAAAATATTTTCAAATAAGATGAGGGGCGAGTCACATTCAGCGCTACTATTGCAAATTACTCGTTCGGGTTCCCGCCTTAATAGTGTCTACGCGAACGTGTTCACCATTTGTCACAATAAGAAAATGGTTACATCACTTCCAGAAACTTGTCGGCAACAAAATCAGCCTCAGTTGCAAGTCGTGGATGACGACGGTTGCAAGCAATGGAGATACACTGCCATAAATAGCAAGCATCTGGAATGAGTAGACAATGATGGATGAAAATAAACAGATAGACAATACTAGCCAGCAATTGGGTGAACCAACAGAGGTAAAGCAAGCAATGAAGAGTGACTCCCCAGCCCAAATTAATTTCAATGAATCTGATAGCGAGGTGACAGAGCAAGTGTCAGCCCAAACTAATGTATCGGGAGATGCAGCTACTTTCAATCCAGAAACTGGCGTTGCTGCAACCGAGAACACTGGAGTGGAAACGGCAGCTTTGGCAGAACTGACTCAACAAATTGAGTCTCTCAAAACGCAGCTAGAAGAGCGTAGTACTCAATATATGCGGATTGCTGCTGATTTTGAGAATTATCGGAAACGCACTAGCAAGGAAAAAGAAGAGCTAGAGACGCAGATGAAGCGGAACACGATTCTGGAATTGCTGCCAGTGGTCGATAATTTTGAGCGGGCGCGATCGCACCTCAAACCACAGTCTGATGGCGAAATGACCATGCACAAGAGTTACCAAGGCGTTTACAAACAATTAGTAGATAGCTTGAAGCGATTGGGTGTGTCACCAATGCGTCCTGAAGGTCAAGAATTCGATCCTAACCTCCATGAAGCAGTAATGCGGGAACCTACGGATGAACATCCTGAAGGAACAGTGTTAGAAGAGTTAGTGCGCGGATATTACTTGGGCGATCGCGTGCTACGCCATGCAATGGTCAAAGTAGCTGCTCCAAAGGAAGATACACCTTCTACGGAGGAAGATCAGTCGAGTCAAGCCTTCAGTTAAGCTGTAGTCGCTCGTCTCGCTGACCAAAAGTGCCTGGGTTCTAGCAAGGACGAGCATCGCGTACCTCAAACTTGGACAAGGCTTTGGATAACTCTCTGTGTTTAAACTTCTCTCTTGCTACCAGCAAAATGGGTTCCACAGACGTTATCCGCTAGCCTTAGTTCGGAGCAAAAAAGTTAGTCCGCGACACATTACAGCATAAAAAATCAGTAAAAATACTGCTAAGTATGGGAAAAGTTATTGGGATCGACTTAGGCACTACTAACAGTTGCGTCGCGGTTTTAGAGGGCGGTCAACCACTGGTGATCTCCAATTCTGAAGGCGGACGAACTACTCCAAGTATTGTAGGGTTTGGCAAGAGTGGCGATCGCTTGGTTGGTCAATTGGCAAAGCGCCAAGCCGTAACCAATGCCGAAAACACAATTTACAGTATTAAACGATTCATTGGGCGGCGGTGGGAAGACACTGACATAGAACGCGATCGCGTCCCCTACAACTGTGTCAAAGGTCGAGACGATACCGTTGATGTCCAAATCCGCTCAAAAAATTATACGCCACAAGAACTATCCGCCATGATTCTGCAAAAGCTGAAGCAGGATGCGGAAAACTTCTTGGGTGAAGAAGTCACTCAGGCAGTGATCACCGTACCTGCATATTTTACAGATGCTCAAAGACAAGCCACTAAAGATGCTGGCACAATTGCAGGATTAGAAGTCCTGCGAATCATCAATGAACCAACAGCTGCGGCTTTAGCTTTCGGATTGGAAAAACAAGACCAAGAGCAGCTAATTTTAGTATTTGACTTAGGAGGCGGTACTTTCGACGTATCGATCCTGCAACTTGGGGATGGCGTTTTTGAAGTTAAGGCGACTTGTGGTAACAACCATTTAGGTGGAGACGACTTTGATAATGCGATCGTGCTTTGGCTGATGGAACGCTTCCAGGAACAAGAAAAAATCGACCTTTCCAAAGACAAGATGGCACTGCAACGCCTACGGGAGGCAGCAGAAAAGGCGAAAATTGAACTCTCCAGCATGATGAATACCTCCATCAACCTGCCGTTTATCACGGCTGATGAAACGGGCCCAAAGCATCTGGAAACGGAACTCAGCCGTTCTAAATTTGAAGAGCTTGCAGGACAATTAATTGAAGCGACCATCGAACCAATGATCCAAGCACTCAAAGATGCGGATCTCAAACCATCAGCCATAGATCGGATTATTTTAGTAGGTGGTTCTACCCGAATTCCCGCAGTCCAAAACGCACTGATTAAATTTTTTAACGGCAAAGCTCCCGATCGCTCTATCAACCCTGACGAAGCGGTAGCATTGGGAGCAGCTATCCAAGCAGGAGTATTGGGTGGGGAAGTCGATAATCTCTTACTATTGGATGTCACCCCCCTATCTCTGGGAATTGAAACCTTGGGTGAAGTATTCACCAAAATTATTGAACGCAACACCACAATTCCTACTAGTAAGTCACAAATTTTTTCCACAGCAGTTGATGGGCAAACCTCGGTAGAAATTCACATTCTCCAAGGTGAACGGGCAATGTCACGAGATAACAAGAGTCTTGGCAAGTTTCTGCTAGCAGGAATTCCCCCATCGCCCCGTGGCGTGCCGCAAATTGAAGTATCCTTTGAAATCGATGTCAACGGCATCCTGAAGGTTTCTGCCCAAGATAAAGGTACAGGTAGAGAACAGAGTATCAGGATTACCAATACAGGTGGCTTGAGTACCAACGAAGTCGAACGGATGCGCCAAGAGGCCGAACTATTTTCTGAAGAAGATAGAAGACGTAAAGAACTGGTTGAACTCAAAAACCAAGCAGATAATCTGTTGTTCAGTTACGAATCTACCATCAAGGATAATAGCAACTTTATCGGTGAACAAATGAAGACTTTGGCTAGTGAAAAAGTTTCACAACTCCAAGCTGCAATGATTGACTCCAGCATCTCCACTGTAGAATTTAAGCAGCGCTTAGACGACTTCCAACAAACACTGTTTGCAATTGGTGCTGATGTCTATAACCGAGCTAACAGCCAAACAGATGAGATTGAAGAGGCTTCACCTAGTCTCTTTACCCCAGAAGTAGACTCACCAATGAACGGTACACTAATACCACAATTCAACTTTGATTTTGACGAAGAAAGTACCGCACAGGTTGATTATGAGGCGATAGATTAGGGATTAGGGATTGGGGAATTGGCCAAACAGGGCATGAAGAAGAGACAAGGAAGAAGGGGAGACAAGGAAGAGACTATTCAATAATTCCCCCTTGTCCTCCTTGTCTCCCTCATCCCCCTCATCCCCCCTGCTCCCTGCTCCCTGCTCCCCTGCTTCTTCCCCACTCCCTCATCTCCCCATTCCCCATTCCCCTAAGCTGCAGATTTTTATTAAGACATTTTAATATAAACCTGATCTAAGTTAAGAACCGTAGTTTTCGCCCTCACCCTAAATCCCTCTCCCAGATATGGGAGAGGGACTTTGAAATTCTAGCTCCCCGAATCCCATATTTGGGGGATAGGTTGGGGGATGAGGGCAAATCCTTATTCATTAGAGTTGAACTACAGGTTTCAAGATAGACGTGGTTTATCTAATATTGATTGTAGATTTAGCGAAGTTTCACAAGACCCCAGGGTTTTGCTAGATTGTAGAAGCAAATTACTTCTAGGCAGTATGCCGATTCAGATGCACTTCCATTGCATAAGGGTGGTTTTCCACACCGAATGGTGCGGCTAGCACCTCTGGTTAATGGGCGGGGTTTTCCTCTCCTAAGTAGCACAATTGTAAAAGAGACAACCGACTCGGCAGTGATGAAGTCTGAGCAGAGGCTTCCCCTGATCATAACTTCTATAGCTTTTGTCGTCTCCCACGAGGAAAGCACCTGTTGCTCAAGATTTGTCGGTGATTTTTGTAAAAGGTAAAGGGTAAAATCAGTTATTAACAAAAATTAATTTTACTTTCTGCCTGAACTCCGGCAAGTCGCCCTTTAAAGGATAGTGTGTTGCTCTTACATATCTGTAAAGCAAAACACCTTACCGTAAAGTAGCAAGTGACCGTGAGTGACGTTCTGCTGACTTCTGCTTTCTTCCTTCTAGCTTTTACCTTTGCTATATGGCCCGCGACTATTATGAAATCCTGGGTGTCTCTCGTGACACCGACAAAGAAGAAATCAAGCAAGCTTATCGCCGTTTAGCCCGGAAGTATCACCCAGATGTGAACAAAGAGCCGGGGGCGGAGGATCGCTTTAAAGAAATTAACCGCGCTTATGAGGTACTCTCGGAACCAGAAACCCGCGCTCGTTATGATCGCTTTGGGCCAGAGGGTGTCTCAGGTGCTGCTGGCGCTGGCTTTCAAGATGTCGGCGATATGGGTGGTTTTGCCGATATCTTTGAAAGCATTTTTAGTGGCTTTGCTGGCGGTATGGGTAGTCCCACGCAACAAAGACGGCGCAGTGGGCCTGCGAGGGGCGACGATCTGCGGCTAGACCTGAAGTTAGACTTTCGGGAAGCGGTATTTGGCGGCGAAAAAGAAATTCGGATTTCACATTTAGAAAATTGTGAAGTCTGTAGCGGTTCTGGTGCTAAACCTGGAACCCGCCCCCGGACTTGTTCGACTTGTAGCGGATCGGGTCAAGTCCGTCGTGTCACTAGAACACCCTTTGGGAGTTTCACTCAAGTCTCGACCTGTCCCACCTGTAATGGCACAGGGATGGTAATTGAAGACAAGTGTGATGCCTGTGATGGAAAGGGCGCAAATCAAGTAACCAAGAAACTAAAAATTACCATTCCAGCTGGGGTGGATAATGGCACTCGCTTACGGATTTCTAGTGAAGGAGATGCTGGTCAACGTGGTGGCCCTCCTGGGGATTTATACGTTTACTTGTTCGTAAATGAGGACGAAGAATTCCAACGGGATGGGATTAATATTCTTTCGGAAATCAAAGTTAGCTACCTACAAGCGATTTTAGGTTGTCGGTTAGAGGTAGATACGGTAGATGGCCCTGTAGAACTGATTATTCCAGCTGGAACTCAGCCAAATACAGTAATGAAGTTAGAAAATCGTGGTGTACCTCGCTTGGGTAATCCTGTCAGTCGTGGGGATCACATGCTAAACGTATTAATTGATATTCCCAACAAAGTAACCCCAGAGGAGAGGGAACTTTTGGAGAAGCTGGCTAAAATTAAGGGAGATCGTACTGGTGAAGGCGGTCTAGGAGGATTTTTGGGAAATTTATTTAAGTAATGATGCCCTCTTCTCTTTTAACTCCCGATGCTCAACTTGATTTACGTGGCACCCCTTGCCCAATTAATTTTGTTCGGACAAAACTACGTCTGGAAAAAATGCCATTGGGAGGTTTGCTAGAAGTCTGGCTAGACCCAGGTGAGCCGATTGAGCAGGTTCCCGATAGCCTGACAATGGCAGGTTATGTGGTGGAACAAATTACAGACTGCACTAATTATTTTTCTCTGTTAGTGCGTCGTCCAGTTGCTGGCCAATGACAGGGGAAAATTTTGCTGGAACTGGACAATTATTGGGTACGGTGCTTGCTGTACAGGCTAATTTTTACCAAGTACAGCTGGATGAAGAGGACGGGGAGATGAGGGAGATGAGGGAGCAAGATCTTCCTTATCCCCCTCATCCCTCCCTCCTCCTCTGTACTCGCCGAACACGGCTGAAAAAAATCGGACAACAGGTGATGGTAGGCGATCGCGTTGTGGTTGAAGAGCCAGATTGGGCTGGAGGACGGGGAGCGATCGCTGATGTCTTACCCCGTCACAGCGAATTAGATCGTCCGGCGATCGCTAATGTCAACCAAATTTTATTGGTATTTGCCGTTGCCGATCCACCTTTGGAACCTTATCAACTGAGTCGGTTTCTAATTAAGGCTGAGTCTACTGGCTTGGATGTGCTTTTATGTTTGAATAAAAGTGATTTAATTTCAGAGCCAGAACAGCAAAAAGTTAGCGATCGCCTCCTTGGTTGGGGCTATCAACCAATATTTATCAGTGTCAAAGATGGGATAAATACTGACCAAGCAAGCAGATATTTAAGCAATAAAATTACTGTAATTGCTGGGCCTTCCGGCGTTGGTAAATCTAGCCTGATTAATACGCTAATTGACTCTGCGAAGCTGCGAGTAGGAGAAGTTTCTGGCAAATTGGCTCGTGGTCGTCATACGACTCGCCATATAGAATTATTTGAGTTACCTAGCGGTGGTTTACTGGCAGACACACCCGGCTTTAATCAGCCTGATATGGATTGTATACCAGAAGAATTAATCCATTATTTCCCAGAAGCAAGAAAGCGGTTAGCAGTTGCTAGCTGTCGGTTTAGTGATTGTCTGCATCGAGACGAGCCTGAGTGCGTGGTGCGGGGAGACTGGGAACGATATGAACATTATTTAGAATTTTTGGATGCTGCGATCGCTCATCAAACTCAGCTACACCAACAAGCCGATCCAGAATCTACCTTGAAATTAAAAAGCAAAAGCAAAGGCAAAGGGCAGAGTCAATACGAACCCAAGTTAGAAAGTAAAAAATATCGCCGGATTTCCCGGAAGACTCAGTTACAGGACTTGCAGGAGTTATATCGGGATGAAGAATAAGGAGTTGAGGAAATTGGAGAGGTGGGCGCTCATGCCTGGGAATACTAGAATTAATCAACAAAAAAAAGGTATCATCCTTGAAAATCGATAAAAATCAACTGGTCTTGCTAGTAGGAGCGATCGCCCTACTCTTGCTGTTTGTAGGATGCGAGTACATAAAGTCACAGCCAGCAGATGATGCAGCAAGGCAATTGGAAAGCGTACTGCAAAAAGATAAGGAAATACAACAGCAGTACAAACGATAAGGCTGCCTTAATGAATGTCCAATATTATCAAGAAAGGCAGAGGGCAGAAGGGATAAATAAATCCCTTCTCATGAATGTCACGTAGTAAAGACCACTAAATCTGCATATTTTAGTGGGAGTGCAAAAATGCCGTTTATTCATCCGCCAGTCGTACATAATTCATTCTGAATTCTGACTCCTGACTCCTGACTCCTGAATTCTGTTTTGATAAGGAGTGCGATGTCTACGACGGGCTATTCGGTGTCGCACTTCTATGTAAAGATTGGTCACGATAGCATGGATACAAATAGAAAAAGTATCTTGTATGTCTCAGCCCCTTGCCACCACCCCTAGTTTAGAAGCTGTCACTGAGAGTATAATTTTCCCACCAGGCGACATTTATAGTGACGAACCCCCCTTGGAATCTGATCTCCACCGCGAACAAATCGATTTACTCATCCGCCTGATTAAATGGTGGTGGCGCGATCGTCAGGATTTTTATGCTACTGGCAACCTGACGATCTATTTTAGTCCCAACCAGAAAAAGTCAGAAGAATTTCGAGGCCCTGATTTTTTTCTGGTTTTAGATACAGAAAAAAAAGACCGCAAAAGCTGGGTTGTGTGGCAAGAAGACGGCAAATATCCCAATGTAATTATTGAGCTATTATCTAATTCCACTGCCTCGGTTGATAAAGGTTTGAAAAAGCAAATTTATCAGAATACATTTCGCACCCCAGATTACTTTTGGTTTGACCCAAATAACCTAGAATTGCAGGGATTTCACTTAGTTGATGGGCAATATCAAGACATTGCACCCACTGAGTCAGGCTGGTTGTGGAGTCAGCAGCTAGGGCTATATTTGGCAGTATATTTGGGCAAATTACGCTTTTTTACACCAGATAGGCAGCTGGTGATGTTGCCAGAGGAAGAATCAAATCAACAGTTAGAGCAAGCAAATCAACAACTAGAGCAAGCAAATCAACAACTAGAACAAGAACGCCAACGGGCTGCAATGTTGGCAGAACGCTTGCGAGCCGCAGGTATTGATCCTGAGCAAATATTCTGAAAAATAGAATTTTATCTCTAAACTAGGCATAGGAAAATAGTGCTATGAACCAAACAATATCCGATCAAGTCCGTTGGACAACCTCAGACTTAGAATTACTCACAACTGACGAATGGAAGCGCTATGAAATTATTGACGGAGAGCTATTTGTGACTAGAGCGCCTCACTGGAAACATCAAGGGACTGCGGGTAATATATCCTTAGAACTACAAATTTGGTCTCGCTCTAGTAGGCTGGGGGAAACCCGTCAAACTCCCGGCATAATTTTTACAGATGCCGATAATGTCATACCCGATGTAGTTTGGATCGGTAATGAGCGTTTAGCACAATTGCTAGATGACGAAGGGCATTTGAGAGGAGCGCCAGAACTCATTGTGGAAGTGCTTTCTCCTGGGACAACTAACGAACGTCGAGATCGAGAAGCCAAGCTGAAACTATACTCATCCACAGGAGTCCAAGAATATTGGATTGCAAATTGGCAATTACAACAGCTAGAAGTTTATCGCCGAGAAGCTGCTCAATTAAAACTTATAGCAACCTTGTTGGCTGATGACGAAATCACATCGCCAATTTTACCAGGTTTCTGTGTTCGAGTTCAGCGTTTTTTTATATAATTCTGGCGATACCGATAGCGTAGCGTTAGCGACGCTATCGGTGTCGCACTCTTATATATAAGGAAGACTTTACTTTGTCGGCTTTGCCACAGGATCGGCTTTTTGGGTGATCGGTGCAACGCTCATCTGGCTGCAAGTCTTGATCCAATATGTAACTGTTCGGGTTTCTGGGTTGCGGGAATCACAGGTTTGCGAGTTTAAGGGTTGATTGGCAAACTTTGGGTTAGCGCTTACCCGCAGTATAGCGATCGGTACTGTCATCCCAAAGGCAACCATCAATCCTATCCAGCCCAAGATGTATCGGTGCATCCTGATAGTTGAATTTTGCATCACAATTAGCACTCCTACATCAACGATAACCAAGGGAACAACGGATGCCACGCCATAGCTGTTGCCAGCGTGAACAACCCAAACATCCAAACTAATAAAGTACGGGGCTTCACCTGTTGATGCTTCAACACCTGATGCAGCACTGCCCAACTGACCCACCAACCGATAAAAAACATCATTTCCTTACCCGCGTAGTTTTCCAGGTTGCCCCACATCGGGTCAGGGTTCATCGCGCCTGGAATCCAGCTACCCATCTGAATCACAATCTGATTGTTTGGTTTGGAAAGCTCGGCAAAGTGGTGAGTTGCCATCATCGCAACGGCTCCCAATCCGCCGCTAATTAGGGCAGCAGCAGCCGGGCCAGAAACAGTAGGTGGAGCCGATGAACCGGCATGGAGTCCTTTGGGAAACTGCTTGAACCCGTTCCAGAAGCGAGTGTAAATTGGCTTACTCTCCACGGGTTGAACCAGAGGTTTTGGCATGATAGATTTTCCTAAATGAATTGAAATTACTACTGTTTAGGCTGGAGAAGAGATTGGATTAGAGGGCATGAACTTTAGCGATCGCTAACCCTGATACCAAACCTCCCATTGCAAAAAACATCATCCCCATCAAAGCCACACAAGTTGCTGTCAGTACTGGACGATTTTGCTTATCTAAAATTGAGTCGCCGTAGTGCCATAAAATCCAGGTACAGGCGACCCCCAACGGTAGCGTAAACAGACAGCTAAATTCGTGAAACTCCATGAAAATGTATTGAACTAGGGGCGTGTTCGCCTTCAGCCAAGCCCGCGCCCCACCATAGGCAATGTTGGCTCGGTAACGGGTATAGGCGATGTTGCCCGTGAAGATACCAAGGGTGGTAATCGCGCTAGACCAAAAGGTTAAGGTTCGCATTTGGGGCAGCACTTTGCTCGATCCCCGCAGTAAGGGGAATGCCAGATGTCCTGTGTAGGCCACCACTATTGTGGTTAGCACGGCACTGAAACTGTGGATTGTTCCTAGCGATCGCTGCCACGGACTGGGGTGAAGTAAATTGACCAAGGGCAAAAACAAGAACAAGCCCCCAGAGAGAATCGCCAAGCCGTAGACGCTGACGGTGGCGATGTCTAGCTGTCTGGGAAACTCAGGAGAAACACTTTTTGATAGTGTTTGAAATTTGGACTCTTGCATAGATAAACTCGAATTTAATTTTAGATTTGGGATTGGACTTCAATCCCAAATTGTTTTCTAATCCTTATTCCACTAAGTAAGTTGGCGCGAAAAAACCCAAGTATATTACGAAACGTAAATAGCCTTAAAGCCCTTACTAATGACCAATACTTCGGCTTCGCTCAGTACAAGTGACAAAGAACAAATGACAGCCTTGGCCAGTTAGCTTTAATTGCGCCGACCTACTTAAGCGATATTCAGCACATAAGAGCGAGTCCCCGTGCTGATGGTCGGGGTTGGGGTTGAGGTATCTTCGTAGGTGTAAGTTCCAGTCGCCACGATTTGCCCGAATTCGTTAACGCTGGTGGCACTGGTCAACGTCACTACTGATCCGTTAAAGGTAAGTGGTATGGTTAGCAAGTTGTTCAGGTCAGTCAGGACACCATTGCTCCAAACGTCAGCAATTCCAAATTCAAATTTTGACAACAGGTACAGTCTACCTTGAGGATGAAG
>NZ_JABXKH010000029.1 GCF_017115105.1 Nostoc sp. NMS2 | reverse complement strand
GTGCATCACAAGCAAGCTCCCGTGTTCCAGCCAGAAGTCAGTGGGTTTGCCATTTTTCTGTTTGATTTGGAATTTGCGACATGACCCCAGGCTGACTGATGCGATCGCTGGCTCATATCCCATCGATGGTTCATTGTCAGCGTGCCAACCACCCTTCGGGAATTCAAAATGCAAAATGCAAAATTAAGATTTGGTTCTTTAATTTTGAATTTTGAATTTTGAATTTTGAATTGAATGCGGTACTGATTTCCGATGACGATGCGGAACTTATAGCCAGTTAGCGCAGTGATTCTGTCCCGCAAGTTAGCCAGATTGTCTGTCCAAGTCAGGGGTTTCAAAAATACGCTGTTGGAGTAGAGATAATCACATCCGTAGTCCCCATAAATACACTCCAGGCGAGGAACAGGCAGAGTTTTACCCAACATTCTGATTTGATTCTGCTGCCACTCCAGTTTCAAACAGTGTTGGTAGAGTTCGTTTGCTTGTTCTGGAGTTAAGAAATCGGGATAGTAAGTGATGGGTAGAACTGGGGTTGATTCAGAGAAGAGTGTGAGTTGTTGCATGGTAGTTTCTTGTTATTTTTGATGGATAAAAATCTAAGGAAGCCTGGATAAAGTTCGAGTGATGGAGCAAAAACTGATACCATAGACCCAGCATTTATCACAGATGCAACCAGGCGTTCGTCTCTGGCGTTGGCGCAGCAATCGCTTTTGCCTAATGAGTGCGATCGCTTTCATTTTTTGACCAACACCGGTGGCCTCTTGGTACTAAAAGCCCCTGCAATTCTTAGCGCAGCAGTCGGGTTTGGATGGGTGAAAAACTCTTCAATTGCTTTGGTTAGCCCATTTACAACAATTGGGTCATGGCAGGCGTAAACGTAAACTGGCTGTTGAGTGCCGTTGACCAATCGCATTAGTAAATTAACTGCAACAGGTGGAATTGTTCCACGCCAAGGAGGAGAAAGATACCAACATGTTTGAAGTGCGTTAATGTGGTCAATCATACTTTTCTCCCTAATAAGTAATTAATTGCTTCTGGATCAAGAGAGGTGATACGTTTTTTAATTGATTGTGGTGGGTTATCAAAAAACTGTTTGAGATGCCATCTCCGAATTTGGTAATGTCTAGCAGAGCGTCTTGTAGCTTTGAGCCATCCTCTTTTTACCCACCTCGTAACAGTTGAGAAATTCAATTGAAGAACTTGAGCAATCTCTTTACAAGAATAGTTATCAAGCGTGGGGCGTGCGGAATAACCTAAGCTATTTAACTTCAGATAAATGGCAATTGGTGTGCGTTGATATCCTCGCCTTTTTAGGATTGAAGCTATTTGTTTGACTGTATAGACTTCAGCTTTCGCCTCAATAATTGCGAGTTCTTCATCAGTCCATTTGATACTCATCTGATTACCTCCCATATTTATGCAGATTTAGCATCAGATTGTCCTTGTACAATCCGAGCGCTCATAGATTCAAAGTCAAAACAATTCAAAATTCAAAATTCAAAATTATTTAGGATTGTTTTGCTTGGTTTTGACTATTATCGATGCGATTATTTTGATGAGTTCTTCGCTTTCAGTTAGCAAGGATGATAATTTGGATGGTTCTATGATTTGTGTACTTATCAGAATTCTCAGCCAATATCTTGTTTCTCTGGCTTCTTTAAGAGAAATTTCTAGCTTATGTACAAAATCAGCTTTACTTTGTGCAGATTGAGATTCTTCAACGTTTGCACCTATAGAAGTTCCAGACCTAATTAACTGTTTATACAAAACTCGTCCTACTCCTGGTTTTTCATCCAACATTTTGCATAAGTTAACTATTCTAACGGCGAAGTTAAATGTTCTGTTTGTAATATCTATTTGTTGGTTCATTGCTTTGTAGTTCCTCTGTTATAATCGTGATTAATTTCAGCATGAAATTAGTAGATTACTCTTCTTTCATTTTGAATTTTGAATTTTGATTTGCAGTTTGCAACTGTTGCATCCATGCGTTGGTCGAATCGAACGAAGCAAATGATTGGCTCTACGTTCAAATTTGTCTGTAGAATTAGCCATTGCTGCTACCTCCAGTGATGGCTAATAACTGTTGTTGCAGAATTGCTATTTGATTTTGATAAAAATCAATCTCTGCGGTAATTTCTGAGAGTAATTCTTCTGGTGTCAGTGGTTGGATTTGATTTTCCTGAAAGTGGAATAGTTCATCAGAGTTTTTGTGAGGCATCAGAGCATAACGCCAACCACCACCAAATTGTTCAGCCAGTTCTGTACCATTCGGGTAGTAATAAAGCCCCAGAATGATGCCGTCTTTAGTACGCTGATCCAAAGCAAAGCGAGGGTAGCCCCAGTGTTGGGGAATCGATATTGTGGGTTGCATTGATTTAATGGGAATTGTTGAGAATGTGGTCAGAGGCGATCGCAGTTGTTGAGCGATCGCCTGGAATGAGAATAATTACGCCGTGATTAACTCCGCTTTCTCCAGCAGCCGTTGCAATTTATCGCCAGTTAGCTGTTCTAACGGTTGTTCTAAAAAATATTCATCAAAAATGGATTTACCATCAGTAGACACGTTCACCACTGACAGCGATCACACTGCCTCACCTACAGAGTCACACCCTACCTTCTGCTGAAGACCTGAATAAGCCTGAATGACCCACCAGCCGCCGTCAGTATGCCCCACTTCACCTAGTTTGATGTCGTTGTTGTATATTCCATCATCAAGGATTTCAAACCCGTATTTTTCGGATTCGGTGAAAATCTGCCCCATGATTTCGTTACCAATGGTGCAAACTTCTTCTGGTAATTGCTCTTGTACTGGTAGCGTACCTTGCTGGTATTGTTGCTTGATGTAGCTGTGGCATCTGGCGGCTGAGATGTCGCGGAAAATCTCAACATTGTTGACCAGTACTCGCCAGTACAGGTTTTGGTAGTTGTCGTGGTCGTAGCTAATGCTGGCTACTAGTTTGTCACCCACGAACGCTTCCTGATCATAGAAGGAGATTTCCAGAATGGTTGGGACTTCTGGGACTTCAACGGGTGCTGGGAATGTTTCTCTGAGTGTGCCGTCTTGGTGATGCCATTGGATGTAACGTTGACATCTGTTGGTGGTGGTAGCGCGGAATTTATCTACGCCGTTGACCATGACTAGCCACGGTTGGGTTACGAACTCATCGTGATCATAAGCAATGTAGGCTATCAGTTCTTTGCCACAGTAAACCTCGTGGTGGTAGAAGTTGATTTCTACGGTTGTCAGTGGTTGAGGAGCGATCTCTTGGGCTTGGGTTGCAATGAAGTGGTCGAGTTCGGCTTGGGCGAGGGCTTGGTTGTCGGGGGCAGCAGGGGAGAGTTTCTGAATTTTGCTGGCTTGATAATCAGCGATCGCCTCCGGCGCGCGGGACGTGATCGTACTAATCCAAGAATCCTTGCAGCGTTTGTCGCTTACTTCGACTGTACAAGCGATTTCGCTGTAGATTTGCTTTAGACGGGCAATCGATTTCAGTTGCAGCTGTTGATGGCTGTAGATTTGGTATGTCATGATTGTTAAGTTCCTGTTGGGACAGAAAGCGCTCTAGATTCGCAGTCCGGGCGCTTTCTTTATATTTATCCTGTATCCTCTCACTAGACATTTTGTCAAGTGTCACTCTACAATTTACATAGAATCTACGAAATGATTGAATAGAGAGGATTGTTCATGTCTATAGATGTGCAAATAGAACGGGTTATACGGGTTGATGCCCCTGGCATCGGAGCAAGAATTAAAGAAGCCAGAGAGCGAGATCCACGATCGGTAGAAGAATTGGCAAAAGCGGCCGATATGACTCGTGCTAATTGGTATCGGATTGAACGTGAAGAAAATGATGTTTTACCAGAACCAACCCTTCGCAAAATTGAAGAAGTTTTAGGCGTGGATTTTGGAGTGCGTTTTGATGATTAATCCTGCCAGTGTCATTCCTCCTACTCTGTCTTCAGTTTTTGTTGACGAGTTATTACTAAAGGCACTGCGCTTGGTGCAATCGCAGTTAAGTCCCACACTCAAAACCTATTTGCAATCGGCTCTAAGCAAATGCGACTAAACCAAAAACAGGTGGAAAAATGAATAAACCACCCCGTAAGCGCAACAAAGCCACCTCTGCTTCATCCAGTGACGACACGCCACCAGATAACCAAGACCTTGAAGAAAACCCAGCTACAGCAACAATTACAGTTACTGCCGTTGAAGTAACAGAGTTGACCGAAGAGGAGCAAAGCGATCGCCTGCACTTGGAGAGGAAAGTGGAGCGGGCGTTTTTTGAAGCGGGGAAGGCGCTGGCGCAATTACGCGATCGCAGATTGTATCGCTCCACACACAAAACCTTTGATGATGTACTGTTTAGACAGGTTTGGCTACAATCGTTCCCGTTCTTACCAGCTAGTTGATGCGGCAGTTGTTGTGGACAACTTGCAAAAATGTCCACAAATTGTGGACATTTTGCCGACAGCAGAGGGACAAGTTCGACCCATGACAAAGCTTGAACCCCAAGAACAGCAGGAAGCATGGCTAAGAGCAGTAGAAGTTGCTGGCGGGAAAGTGCCAACTGGTAGAATCGTCAAAGATGTGGTGCAAAGGATTATGGAGCGAACCCAAGTACCCAATACTTACCAAATCGGCGAAGTGTGCCAAATCCTTGTCAAAGACAACCCGGAACTCAGGGGCAAGGGCGGGTGCTGGGCAATTGTCAGCGCAGTGAATGACTTTAGTTGCACCTTAAGAGTCTGGGATGGAGAATACACCGTTGGGTTACAGCACCTGAAATCATTCAACTACCTGCCCCAGGAGTGTGAGCAGATACAATTAATCAGCGATGCCTGCGGCGGGCTACGCCTACGCATCAGTCGGGTGTATTCCGATTCGCTCTTTGGAGACAGTCAAAAGTTTGTTGCAGTCGTTGGGGAAACTGAATCGACCCTATCTTACTGCGGTGGAAGAGAAATTGTTGAGTTTGATTGAGCGAGAATACGGGCTTATAGATCAAAGACAATAATAAATACACATCTTATGTTCTTGCGTTTTTGCTTGTGATGCAATGCAAACCTGAGTTCATTAATTTTTGGAAACACACTGTTAAGTGAAACAGGGCAACTTAATACTTACCGTGTTGATGAAGTCTGCCAAATTCTAGCTCTTGACAACCCAGGACTCAGGGGTAAGGCTGGCTGCTGGTGCATCATCAACCATCTGGGTGAGTTGTACAGTCACAATGTGGGGACTAAGTACAAGCAACTAAATCGAAATTACAATCATTACGAGACAAAGTAATCATGGAATTCAACCCAAACAACAATGTTGTTAAACTCTGTCTTCAAGGTATGGGCATGGAAGAAAAAGGCAAACCAGAAGAAGCAAGTAAACTGTTTCTTCAAGCCTGGAACGAAGCGACATACGACTTTGAAAAATTTATTTCAGCCCATTATGTAGCTCGATATCAGAAAAATATTTCTGACAAATTAAAATGGCTCGAAACGGCTTTGCAGTTTGCATTAAAAATAAATAACAACACTGTTAAGAGTGCAATACCTTCTCTATATTCAAACATTGCCAAATGCTATGAGGACTTAAGCGACCCTGAGAAGGCAAGAAAGAATTATGAATTAGCAACTTCGTTTAAGGATAAACCTTCTGACAAAGGCCCTTTTTATCATGGAACGAAAGCAGATTTGCAGGTTGGCGATTTGCTGACAGCAGGGGGCAGTTCTAATTACAAACTTGAACTCAAAATGAATCACATTTATTTCACAGCCCTTGTCAATGGGGCGGGACTAGCTGCTGCATTAGCAAAAGGCGATAATCGTGAACGTGTTTATATCGTTGAACCAACAGGGGAGTTTGAAAATGACCCGAATGTTACAGACAAAAAATTTCCCGGCAATCCAACACGCTCATATCGCTCCCAAGCACCATTAAAAATCGTTGGCGAAGTCACAGATTGGGTGAGACAAACACCTGAAGAACTCCAAAAATGGCGTGAAAAGTTGGCCAATAACAAAGGAGAAATTATTAATTAACCAACTGGGCGAAGTGTGCCAAATCATAGTCAAGGATAATCCCGAACTCAGAGGAAGGGGTGGCTGTTGGGCATTTGTCAGCGCAGTGAATGACTTTAGTTGCACCGTGAGAATGTGGGATGGCGAGTACACAGTTGCTTTGCAGCACCTGAAGTCTTACAATTACCTGCCTGCTGAATGTGAGCAGATGCAGGTGATTTGCGATGCCTGCGGCGGGCTACGCCTACGCATCAGCCGGGTGTATTCTGATTCGCTGGAGGAGACAGTCAAAAGTCTGTTGCAGTCGTTGGGGAAGGTAAATCGGCCTTATCTTACTGGTGTGAAAGAGAAATTGTTGAGTGTTTTGGAGTCTGAATATGGCAGAGAGATAACACCCTAAACAATTTTGGCAATTTGGCATCCAATGGCTTTGGGTTACAGTTTCAATGGAGATATCACCACAACGGGACAGCGAAGAAGTTGTACGAGGGATATGGCAAAACTTTCCGCTTCTGATGTCCCGTGCTATGCCAGTTGTCAAACGAGTGCTGTAGAATCGCTCTACATAATTGATACAGCGCTCAACAGAGTTCAGTTAAGGCTCTATAACTGGCTAGAAATGAACAAAACTAAATAGGATTTCAGAAGATGAAAAATGTAGATAGCTGGTATTACTGTATAGTTTGAGGTATGCCAGATTATCCTCTCAAGAGTTGCTCTATGATCGCTCTACCTGGTATTGCCATCCAAAACAAGATATACGAAAGTTCTAATTCTCGAGTTTATCGGGGCATCAGAGACGATGGGGTGGGGCTCGTGGTAAAAATGCTAAAGCTTGATTATCCCTCACCTCAAGAACTAACCCGTTACAGACAGGAATATAAAATTATCCGTTCCCTCACAGTGGAAGGAGTGGTGAAGGCATACAGTCAGCAAGACTATCAACGCACTCTGGTAATTCTATTAGAAGATTTTGGGGCAGAGTCCTTAGAGCAATGGATGCACAAGCGTCCAGATATTTTCTGCTTGATGCCTTTATCGACTTTTCTAGGTTTTGCGATCGCTATTTGCGACATTCTAGGCAGAATCCATGCAGCTAATGTCATTCATAAAGATATCAACCCAGGAAACATAGTCCTCAATCTAGATACTGGCGTTATAAAAATTATTGACTTTGGAATTGCCACCCAATTTAACCGCACGAATCCGACTTTCAAAAACCCTCATGTATTAGAAGGGACACTCGCCTACCTTTCTCCAGAGCAAACAGGACGAATGAACCGTTTGCTCGATTACCGCACCGATTTCTATTCACTAGGTGTAACGTTTTACGAACTGCTGAGTGGGCAGTTGCCGTTTCCCACAACGGACATACTTGAGCTAGTTCACTGTCATATAGCTAAACAGCCTGTTCCGCCTCATGAAATAAATACAACGATTCCTAAGCCAGTTTCAGATATCATTCTCAAACTGATGGCAAAAAATGCCGAAGATCGCTATCAAAGTGCCTGGGGAATCAAAGCGGATTTAGAAATCTGTGCCGATCAATTAGCAAAAATCGGTCAAATCTCTAATATTCAACTGGCACTTCAAGACATTTCTGAGCAGTTTCAAATTCCTCAAAAACTGTATGGACGGGACAAGGAAGTTGCAATGTTACTGGCAGCGTTTGTTCGCGTAGCGTGTCCGCAGGACAATCGCGTAGCGTGTCCAGAGTCAAATCGCGTTGCTTCTTTACAAAACAATTCAGAAACAACTTCACAAAGCGAACAAAGAGGCAAACCAAAATTCCAAGTTGAAATGATGTTGGTATCTGGCTATGCTGGCATTGGTAAATCTGCATTAGTGCAAGAAATCTATAAACCAATTACCCAAAAGCGCGGCTATTTTATCTCTGGTAAATTTGATCAATTTGGGCGCAATATTCCCTACAGCGCGATCGCAGATGCTCTGCAAAAATTGGTGCAGCAATTGCTCAGTGAACCAGGCGAACAAGTGCAACAGTGGCGATCGCTCTTACTTACAGCTTTGGGAAACAACGGACAAATCATCATTGATATCATCCCAGAAGTTGAATTAATTATCGGCAAGCAGTCGCCTGTACCAGAAGTTGGAGCAACTGAAGCTCAAAATCGCTTTCATCGAATCTTTGGGCAGTTTGTGCGGGTGTTTTGTTCAGAATCACATCCCCTGGTGATCTTCTTAGATGATTTGCAGTGGATAGACTCAGCAACGCTGAAGTTAATCGAGCTGATGCTGCTAGATGAGCAAACCCAATCACTATTTTTGATTGGAGCCTATCGAGATAATGAAGTAAATCCAACGCATCCATTAGCATTAATGCTAGAGAGACTGCGAAAACAAGGGGCAGTGCTTCAGGAGATTACCCTAACACCATTAACGCTTGAGCCGTTGAGTCAGTTAATTGCCGAGACGCTACATCAGAATGCAGACACAGTTCGTCCATTAGCTGAGTTGGTGTTGCG
This sequence comes from Nostoc sp. NMS2, assembly GCF_017115105.1. Taxonomy (GTDB): domain Bacteria; phylum Cyanobacteriota; class Cyanobacteriia; order Cyanobacteriales; family Nostocaceae; genus Nostoc. The sequence goes on along the minus strand of NZ_JABXKH010000029.1, from coordinate 51,514 downwards.
TAAAACTGAGGGCAATCCTTTTTTTGTGAATGAATTTTTGAGAATGCTGCATAGCGAAAATTTATTGAGCTTTGATGCTGAAGACTTAAGCTGGGAGTGGAACATAGCTCAGATCCAAGCCCAAGATATCACTGATAATGTTGTGGAGTTGATGCTTCACAAGTTGAAGAAACTGCCAGAGAATACACAGCAAATTCTCCAGTTAGCTGCTTGCATTGGTGCTGAATTTAATTTAGATACTCTATCGATTGTTTGTGATCAACCACCTGAAACGGTTTTTAAAGATTTACTAGCAGCTATACAACTTGGATTAATTCAACCACTATCTGAATTAGATGAAAACTTGTTAATTCAAGAGTATAAGTTTCTGCACGATCGCGTGCAGCAAGCAGCTTATACCTTAATCGATGAGTTGCACAAAAAAGTTGTTCATCTCCAAATTGGCCGTGATCTCCTCAGCAAAACCTTGCCAGAGCGACTATCAGACCGACTGTTTGAAATTGTCGATCATCTTAATCACGGAATTGAGCTTGTCGCAGATCAACCAGAACGCAATGAAATTGCTAGATTAAATTTAATCGCCGGACAGAAAGCAAAAGCTGCGATCGCCTATAGTATGGCTCAAAAATATTTAGCCACAGCAAGAGTTTGGCTAGCAGCTTCTAGCTGGCAAACTAATTATGGCTTGACATTGGATTTATATTTAGAAACAACAGAAGTCGAGTACTTGTGTGGCAATTTTGAACAAGTAGAATACTGGGTGGCGATCGTTCTACAAAAAGCTAAAACAGTTCTTGACAGCGTGAAAGTTTACGAAGTCAAAATTCAAACCAACATCGCGCAGAACCAATCATTGAAAGCGATCAATATGGCATTGCAAGTCTTGCAGCAACTGGGGATCGGTTTCCCTGAAAAGCCAAGTCAATCAGATATTCGCCTTGAACTAGATGCGATCGCATCACTCATCGGCTCAAAGCAGATTGAGGACTTGAGCCATTTGCCCCAAATGACAGAGCCAGACAAGTTGGCGGCGATGCGGATTTTATCAAGCATCACGGTTGCTGCCTATATTGTGGCTCCTGATTTGATGCCTCTACTTGCATCTAAACAGGTCAACTTGTCCATCCAGTATGGTAATGCGTTTGCTTCTCCCTTTGCCTATGCCTTGTGTGGATTAATTCTTTGTGGAATGGTAGGAAACATCGAGTCTGGCTATCAGTTTGGACAGCTTGCTTTAAGGCAGTTGTCACAGCCGAATACCCATTCCCTCAGAGCCAGAACTTTGATGTTTGTAAATATCTTCATCATCCATCGGAAAGAACATGTTAGAAAAATATTGCAGCCATTACTAGAAGCCTACCAACGTGGACTAGAAACTGGAGATTTAGAGTTTGCTGCCTATTGCGCTCACACTTACTGCCTCCAATCTTTTGTTGTTGGAAAAGAACTCTTGGAGGTTGAACGCGAAATGAGGACATTTAGTGAAGCAATCCGTCAATTCAAACAGGAAGCAGTACTCAACTGGGCTGAAATACTTCAGCAGTCTATCTTAAATTTGAGGGTATCCCCGGTCAATCCAACCAATCTAGTTGACGAATCCTATAATGACGAAAATAGACTTACACAACACGAACAAGATGGATTTGCAATCTTTCTAGTGTATTTCAATAAACTTATCGTATGCTATCTATTTCATAAGTACGATCAAGCAGTTGAAAACTCAACTATAGCGGAAAGTTATTTGCTCCAAGTAAGAGCGACACCCTCTGTTCCTTTGTACTATCTCTATGACTCTCTGGCAAGGCTTGCGGTATACCCTGGAAGCAATAATCAAGTGCAAGAGGAAATCCTCAAAAAAGTTGTGGTTAACCAGGAAACAATAAAAGACTGGGCACGTTATGCACCGATGAATTATTTACATAAATATCATTTGGTGCAAGCAGAGATTGCACGAGTTTTAGGTCAGTTGCTTGAGGCAGAAGAATTCTATGAACAAGCCATTCAAGGAGCCAGGGAAAATGGATATATCCAAGAAGAAGCGTTAGCTTATGAATTGGCTGCAAAACATTATTTGGTGCGAGGTAGAGAAAAGTTTGCCCAAACCTACATGAAAGAAGCTCACTACTGCTATGAGCGTTGGGGAGCCACGGCGAAGGTCAAAGATTTAGAGACTCGCTATCTGCAGCTATTTCCTCAGCCATTGGGTATGGCTTATACACCAATCCATACAACTTCTGGAACCACCTCTAATAACTCAGACATTGCTTTCGATTTAGCGGCGGTACTAAAAGCATCCCAAGCGATTTCTAGCGAAATGGAACTGGATCAATTGCTCAGTTCTTTAATGAAAATCTTAATTGAGAATGCTGGCGCACAAACTGGATTTCTAATTTTGGAAAATTTAGGAGAATGGGCAATTGAGGCTGCTTGCGAACTCAACAATGATGAGAATGTCTGTGCTACGCTAGTGCTACAATCGATTCCAATAGTAAATCGCTTACCTGAATCTATTATTTACTATGTACTCCGGACTCATGAATCTGTCATTTTAAATGATGCCACTCGTGAAGGTAATTTTATCAATGAGCCATACATTCAACACAACCAAACTCAATCGATTTTCTGTTTGCCACTGCTGAATCAAGGTAAGCTCGTGGGCGTATTGTATTTAGAAAATCAATTAGCAACAGGAGCGTTTACACCAGAGCGATCGCAAGTTTTACATCTTCTATCTACCCAAGCAGCGATCGCCATTGAAAATGCTAAACTCTACTCCAAACTACGGAAGAGCGAAAGTCAGATGGCTCAATTCCTGGAAGCTGTACCAGTAGGAATTGGAGTCGTGGATACACTGGGTCGCCTTTGCTACGCTAATCAACAAGCAATTCAACTATTGGGCAAAGGGATTATTCCTGATGCGACACCAGAGCAACTTGCAGAAATTTATCAACTTTATCTAGCGGGGACAGAGCAACCGTATCCCATTGAGAACTTGCCAGTGATGCAGGCGTTGAAAGGCGATCGCACCAGAATTGACGATTTAGAGATTCGCCAACCCAATGCAACCATTCCCGTTGAAGGGTGGGGAACTCCTATTTTTGACGAACAGGGCAATGTGATTTATGCAATCTCAGCTTTTCAAGACATCACCGAGCGCAAACAAGCAGAGCAACTGTTAGCCGATTACAACCGCACCTTAGAGCAACAAGTAGCCCAACGAACGGCGGCTTTACAAGCAAGCGAAGCCGCACTGCGCCATCAAGAACAGGAATTACGACTGATTACCGACGCTCTCCCCGTTTGTATCTGCTACATAGATACAGAGCAGCGCTATCGATTTGTCAACCGCACTTATGAGGACTGGTATGGCTGTAGTCGAGATAAAATTCTGGGTAAGCAGGTTCGTGAAGTCATGAGTGAGGCAGCTTATCAAATTATTGAACCGTACATCAATCAAGCCCTAGCAGGACAATTTACAACCTATGAAGCAGAAGTCCCTTTGCCGATGGGCAAAAAGTATGTTGCTGTCACCTCCATTCCCGATTTTGATCGCCACACTCAAGTCAAAGGATACTATGGTTTGATTGCAGACATTAGCGAACAGCGCAACGCTGCACTACGGGAACGCCAACGCGCTGAAGAATCATCAATCCTCCAAGAACGCAACCGTATGGCCAGAGAGATACACGATACACTAGCCCAGGCTTTTACTAGTATCATCGTTCACTTAGATGCTGCCTCCCAACGTCTTACCCTCGATCCAGATGCCGCCCAGTCTCACTTAAAAACAGGGCGCATCTTGGCGCGTTCCGGGCTGGCGGATGCCCGTCGCTCAGTAGAAGCGCTCCGCCCGCAGATATTAGAAGAAGGGGATTTACATAGCGCACTCGATCGCCTCGCGGCTCAGATGTTTTCTCATACCTCAGTGCAGGTCGTCTGCGAAGCAATCGGCGAACCATATACTTTACCGAAAGAGGTGGAAAGTAATTTACTTCGCATCGGGCAAGAAGCGTTAACCAATGCCTTTAAGTATGCCAATGCCAGCGTAATCCACGTTGAGTTGGGGTATGAATCATCGCAAGTCGTCTTGCAAATCAAAGACAATGGGCAAGGGTTTGAAAGCCAAAGTTTGTCAGTCGGTCGGGGCTTTGGGTTATTGGGAATGACCGAACGCGCCCAACGCATTGGAGGAGAATTAACGATTGTCAGCCACTTGGGACAAGGCACAGAAATTGTAGTGAGAGTACAAACGCCATGACCGAAAATGAAAAGGATACAGAGCCAATAAATTTATTTATGGGTGTCTTTAATTTTGAATTTTGAATTTTGAATTCGGAGCGAAGCGACGTGACCCAATTCTCACCCACTACACCTGACTCCTCTGTAATCCGCATCTCAATCGCTGACGACCATCCATTTATGCGAGAAGGTCTAGCAGCCGTACTCGATTATCAACCGGATATGACTGTAATTGGGCAAGCCTGCAACGGCTATGAAGCAGTAGAATTGTTCCGCCAACATCAACCCAACGTCACATTGATGGATTTGCGGATGCCGGAACTCAGTGGCGTGGAAGCGATCGCTACCATTTGCGCTGAGTTTGCCGACGCTCGAATCATTGTCTTGACGACCTATGACGGCGACGAAGACATCTATCGGGGACTGCGAGCGGGTGCAAAAGGTTATGTCTTAAAAGATGCAGAACCAGACGAACTACTGACAGCAATTCGGTCAGTTCACAAAGGTCAGCAGTACATCCCCCCTGCCGTGGGCGCAAAACTAGCAGAACGGATGCGGAGTCAAGAACTGAGCGATCGCGAATTGGAAGTGTTGCGCCTGATGGCAACAGGCAAGAGTAACTTAGAGATTAGCACTGCTTTGGCGATCGCTGAGGGAACGGTCAAATTCCATGTGAAAAATATTTTGAGCAAACTGGGAGTGAGCGATCGGACTCAAGCGATGATTGTTGCTCTCAAGCGCGGTATTATTACACTTTAATAATTTAGCCAAAGCGAGTTATCTATTCATATCTTTTTACTTGCCGATTGGACTCTAGGCTACACCAAGATTATCATGCTACGCATAATGCATAATGCTCTGATTTCGGCATTTATCTCGATCAGAGTTCAGACTATTTGTGCTTAGAGCGTTAAGGATTGAATATCTAAGCTAATCGTCATTCATTTTTCCAGACTGATTCGGTTGTAGTAAGCGGCTCTAGCCTTGGTTTTATGCAACTTAAATGCTGATTAGCTTACCAGTTTCAATTTCAAAAACTGGCAGGTTTAATTTGTAACTTGGATTTGATTTTTCTGCAATTACCTAAGACACCTGCTCTTAAGGATAGGTTGTTTCTAGCCTTAAGAATAAGTTTATTGCTATCCCTATTACTAGTGCAAAAACTTACCGCAGGGGATGCGACAAAGTGGCAGCAATTTCTATATTCTCAGAATTAAGAAACGATATTCAATTTCTTACTGTTCTTTCCAGCATTTTCATCACCAACATGCTTCCACAGACCGCATAAAACAAAGATGAGTCAGACAAGCGATCGCGACAGGCTGCTCATGCCAATTTCAGAACACGACCATACCCAAGGAAAAATCGATGCCTCAGTCATTTTAGTGGAATACGGTGACTATCAATGTCTTTGCTGTAGTGAGGTTAACAGGATGATTCAAGAGATTCAGCAACAGATCCAATTGTGCTTTGTATTTCGTCATTTCCCCCGCACACAACTTCATCCCCAAGCACAAAAGGCAGCAGAAGCAGCAGAAGCCGCGGCCGCGCAAAATAAGTTTTGGCAAATGCACAATCTCTTATTTGCGAATCAATCCGCACTTAACAATGGCTATCTTTTAGAGTACGCCAATGCAATACAGCTTGACATCAATCGATTCCTTCGGGATATGACAGATCGCGTTCACGCTCAAAGAGTCACTCAAAATATGCAAGGTGGTATACACAGCGGTGTCAGTAGTACACCAGCCTTATTTGTTAACGGAGTTCGCTATAGAGATGCTTGGCATACAGAGAGATTACTTGCAGCGATTCTCTAGAACACCGATTCAGTAATCAAGGGCAATCATCAATTGAGTGTGAAGTGTGGGGAGAACAAAAAATTAGTGCTGAAGTAGTGACACCTAACCAGGCTTAGTCAAAATCAGGAAAGTGTGTAAATGAAAGCTTTAGAAATTGTCAAGCAGGCTTACGTTTATCTCAACGAGAAAGACATTCCAAATTATTTCGCACTCATGTCCCCTGATGTTGAGTTTTATCAAACGCAAGAAGTTCCTTGGGGTGGTCGCTATCGTGGCTTTGATGAGAGCAAGGTTTTTTTCTCTAAGTTTTCTCAATTGATTGATTCAGAAGTCGATGTCTCTTATTACATTTCATCAGGTAATCAAATCGTTGCTATCGGTAAAACGAATGGTATTGCCAAGCAAACTGGAAAAAAGTTTAGTTGTAATTTGGCTCACATCTGGACAGTCAAGGAGGAAAAAATTGTGAGATTAGAGGTTTACATTGACACTGATGTGCTAAAAGCTGCACTGATATAAGTCTAATCAGTTTTAACCAACAGTTAAACGCGGTTAAGAATTTAACAGGAGGTTCAAAGATGAGAATTTTTGTTGCAGGAGCAACGGGAGCAATTGGTCGTCCGCTAATCGCGCAATTGCTAGCAAAAGGACACGATGTAGTTGCTCTGACCCGTTTTCCAGACAGAGCCAAAACTTTAGCCAAACAAGGTGTAGAATCTGCGATTAGGCAGAGCCTACGCTTTGCGATCGCAGATGTATTCGATGCTGATGCTGTCAAAGCCGCTGTCATCCGCGCTCAACCAGAAGTAGTAATCGAACAACTCACCGCTCTACCCAAGACCTACACTGGTGAATCGATGAGTACGGCAGCACCATTAAACCAGCGTATTCGTCTAGAAGGTGGTGCTAATGTGCTAGCAGCAGCGCAAGCAGCAGGCGTGCGCCGTTACCTGAGACAGTCGATCGCATTTTGGGCAGTTCCCGGTACGGGATTGGCAGATGAAGAAACACCGCTATCTATATATGCATCGGCGGTAACTGCGTCCGATGCTCATACGGTGAATGAAATAGAGCATCGCCTCTTGGAAACGCCCAATCTAGAAGGGATTATCTTGCGCTATGGCTTCTTTTACGGGCCTGGCACTTGGTTTGCTCCTGATGGCGACGTTGCTCAACAGGTGCGACAGGGACAATTTCCCATCGTTGGCAATGGCGAAGGTGTGTGGTCGTGGGTTCACATTGAGGATGTGGCGATCGCTACAGTTGCGGCAGTTGAGCAAGGCAATCCTGGCATTTATCTGATTACAGGCGATCGCCCCTTAGAAGTGCGGGAGTGGCTCCCGGCTTTTGCTCGTTGCTTGAATGCGCCACCACCTCCCCAGATATCAGTTCAAGAGGCTCTAGAAATCGGTGGTGCAGATGCTGTTTACTACGGTACTCAAATGCGCGGCGCATCGAATGCTAAGGCAAAACGCGAACTGAATTTTCAGCCGCGACCTTTAGAATGGCTGGTGGGAAATGCTGTAGCTCATGCCAGTTAGCAATTTTAGCAATCAGCAAACTACAACAGACAATCAAGGAGGAGAAATCATCATGACTTACTATGACTATATTGTGATTGGTGCTGGGTCAGCAGGGTGCGTGGTTGCTAACCGTCTGACCGAAGACCCTGACACGACTGTGTTATTGCTCGAAGCAGGCAATCCAGATACAAAACCAGAGATTCACATTCCGTTGGACTGTACAACTCTACTTGGCACCGAGGTGGACTGGGGATACTTCTCTGAACCAGAGCCGTATCTCAACAATCGCCAAATCTTTTGTCCTCGTGGCAAAGTTTTGGGGGGCAGCAGTTCGATTAATTTCCTGGTATATATCCGGGGCAATGCTCACGATTACGATCGCTGGGAGTCACTAGGGAACCCTGGTTGGAGTTACCAAGATGTCCTGCCCTACTTCAAGAAATCTGAACACCAGCAACGCGGATCTGACGCATATCATGGCGTAGATGGGGAATTGAGCGTCACTGATGTTATGTCCCCTGCTCCCATCTCCCAACGATTTGTTGATGCAGCCGTGGCATTGGGATACGATTACAACCCTGATTTCAATGGTATAAAGCAGGAAGGAGTGGGGCCGATTCAGTTGACGGTCAAAGAGGGGAAACGGCACAGTACTGCTGCGGCATTTCTTGTACCGATTTTGGCTCGTCCGAACTTAACGGTGCAAACAGGTGCGTTAGTGACTCGATTATTGTTTGAAGGTACTCGCGCCGTTGGGGTGGAATATTTGCGTGAGGGAATACTGCATCAGGTCAGAGTTAATCAGGAAGTGATTGTCAGTGCGGGTTCGTTTGACTCGCCCAAGCTGCTAATGCTTTCTGGCGTTGGAGATACAGCAAAATTACAAGCAATGGGAATTCCTGTGGTGGCTCATTTACCCGGTGTGGGTCAAAATCTGCAAGACCACATTCTCGTTCCTGTGCCCTACGAAGCAACTCAAGATTTACATACGGCAACGACTAGCAATGGCTGTGCTGAAGTTGGATTGTTTGTGCATAGCGAGAACAATCAGGAGGCTGCGCCAGATTTAGAATTAGTTTTTGGCTCGCTGATGTGGGCACCTCCTGGCTATCCTAACTCTGGTTTGGGCTTTACGGGTCTAATTGCTTTAGTTCATCCTGAAAACATTGGTAGTGTCAGTTTGCGCTCTACCGATCCCAAAGACACACCAGTGATTCGGCTAAACTATCTGCAAAGTCAATCCGATGTGCAAAAGCTCGTTGCCGGAGTTAAATTAATGCGCCAATTGTTCCAGACCAGTGCTTTTGATGAATTTCGCGGTCGGGAAGTTGCTCCGGGCGCTGATGTAACTGACGATGTAGCACTCGTTGCATACATCCGGGAAACCTGCGGTACGGTGTTTCATCCAATCGGCACCTGTAAAATGGGCACGGATTCAATGGCAGTTGTAGACTCCCAACTGCGGGTCTATGGAGTTGAAGGGTTACGGGTCGTCGATGCCTCCATTATGCCAACTCTAAATACAGGGCATACAAACGCGCCCACAATTATGATCGGCGAAAAAGCAGCCGATTTAATTAAAGCAGCAGGTAGCGTTTCTAAGCCAGCACAGAAAGCAATTGCCAAGTGACTTATACCAATTCGCAATGGGCTTGGCGACGCTAACGCAATTACTTTTTGTAATGGGGATTTTACCCCAAGGTAGAAAAATGAAGATTGCTCAATATGGAACAGCGATCGCGGTTCTTCATGCGATCGCCAACGGACTGCATGGTTTAGCACATATAGAAATCCCAGTTGCCCTATCTTTGCTTCAGAGTTCATTTGTGGGGATTGTGATTTTTCTAACTCCCATCATTGCCGCCGTTTTACTTTGGACGCAGTTTTACCGCATCGGTAGCTGGTTATTGGTGAGTTCAATAGCAGGATCGCTCCTTTTTGGAATCTACAATCATTTCATCGTGATTAGTTCCGATCATGTGTCTCAAATTGCCTTTGCAGGTTGGGGAATGCTATTCCAAATCACCGCCATCCTGATATTAATTGTGGATGCATTTGGCTGTTGGATTGGTATCTCGGCATTGAAAACGATTCAGGAACCAGAAAAGGTTATATAAATTGTTCACCTGCTTGCTGCCAATTTAGAGCAGTTTCTTTCATCCAGCCGTGGCGGTTAGTGTTTGCCCAAGGCGATCGCCGCGATCGTCTGCAAGAGGCTTTGCTAAACCAAGCCAAGTAGCAGCCGCCCTAATCATCCGCAGCGAGTTGAACATCCCACTGGAATTATTGATCATTTGTGGTTTAGCCGTTAGCTATTCCGATCCTGACTTTCCCGCTAATCATCTGCATATAAGCCGTGAGGTTGTTGAGAAAAATGTCTCGTTTCAGGGCGATTGAAAAAGGCTGTCCAGCAACTAGAGAAGGTTATATGAGTTCTCTCGATGATTTTAATCACCATCGTCCTCTGCTGTTCTTGATCGCCTACCAAATGTTGGGTACTGTCACAGAATTAGTAGCTGCGGTGGAATTGAAGCTGTCCTCAAAAAAACACTAATTTAGGATATTTTGACATGGATCATGTAATTGCTCCAACCAACTCACCTGTTGTAACATCACACGAAGTTACATTGGTTCCTAATAACTCATTATTGACTGAAACACCAGAAGAAGGAAGACAATTGGCAGTCAAAATGGCACGACTAATTATTAAATTGACTCAGCCAGATGAAGAAAAACGCAAACAATTGCGAGACGTATATGGTAATGATGCCATGATGTTGATTGCAGTTGGACAGGCAGTAGCAACAGAGTTTGCCACGATCGCCGCAGCTAATAACTACTGGCGGAAGTAATATCTCGAAAGCGTGAAATCAGTAATTTGCAAGAGAGGTGATTTCAATGACACCCAAAGTAGAAACCCTTGCCAAACTCTACCTAGAAGGAGAATCTGTCGAAATCTCCGATATAGCTCAAATAGAACTCTGTGACTGGCTGATGAGCGAGTTCCAACAACTTCCGATTAATCCCATGTTCTCTGATTACATGCGCTATCCCACGGCGGCCCAAATGTGTGAGGATATTGCCCAACAGCAGCTTTGGGTGTCGGCTGAGAGTTACGATAGCGAGATTTATCCGAATCCGTTTTATGGTTTTGCATTCCTGGCAATTCACGATTATTACCACTGTGTGGCGAATGCTGACTTTAGTCTTGAAGGAGAAATCACTGCTTATCGCACACTGGCAAATCGAGTCCCCAGTTTACAGATTCAAAAAATTCTCTACTCCGAAATTGTACTGAAATCGTCTGCTTACATTTACTTAGGTCATTCACCTGAATCGAAACTTGTGTTTCCCTAAATATTTACTGATTACAAAACAATATCTTGGGAGTAGAACTGATGGCTGCAACAACGACTAAGCAAAATCACACTAAATTGTTCGTTTACTCAAGATTGAGAACAGTATTGGAGATTAATTAAAAATATGCAATCTTTCGAGGTCTATCGCCCTTTGGGAGCGGGAGAGCAAATCTTCTGGCTCCACGATCAAGCTCATTCCTTACATTTCGCTCTCACGGCCCAAATTCAAGGAAAATTCACAGTTACTCAACTTCAACAAGCACTTCACTTTGTACAGCAAAGGCATCCATTCCTCCGAGTTCGGATTGCTTTGGATGAAGCAAAGCACCCTTGGTTTGTCGAACACCATGCTGATATTCCACTGCGGGTTGTGCAGAGGCTATCCGAACAACAATGGCAGCTAGAAGTTGAGCAAGAAATCGCAATGCCCTTTATTTGGTCGCAAGCTCCGTTAGTACGGGTTGTCTTGGTTCACTCCAGCAATGGTGCAGAATTATCAGAATTGATTGTGATATGTCATCACTCGATCGCTGATGGTATTTCTGTAACTTACTTAATTCGGGATATTTTGCAGGCGATGCCTACGGCAACCCCTTTGGTGTACGCTACACCCACTACATTCGGACATTCTTTATCTGTGCCTCCGTCACTAGAGGATTTGATTGTCGATCGAACTCCCGAAAAAGTTTCTTTGTTAAAGCCGCTCCCTAAGTTCATGAGCGATTCCTTCTTGCTTGAGCAACGTGCAGAGCAAAACAACCGTTCATTTGTCAGTTCTGGTTCGCTCTCATCTGAAACAACGTGGTTACTCATAGCTCGCTGTCGGCAAGAGCAGACGAGTGTTCATGGTGCGATTTGTGCGGCTTTTCTCTTAGCAGTCCGCCAGCAAAATCATTCAGAACAGCCGCAGAACATCAATTGTTCATCACCAATTAATCTCAGATCCTACTTGACATCTGCAAACCAGGAAGATGTGAGTTTTTGTATTACTGCTGAACGGACATTGCACTTGTTAAGCTCTGATGCCAATTTCTGGGAAGTTGCCCGTTCTGTTAAACACCAGCTCAAGCAAAGTATGACCTCTAACAAACTGTTTGAGAAGATTTTCCAACTTCAAGAATGGCTGTCTACTGATCCCAGTCCTGATGATGCTTTACAAGCCTTTAAAGACCAGTTGGACTACGATATAGCCGTTAGCAATCTCACGCGGTTGACGATCGCGCAACAGTTTGGAGAGCTAAAACTTCAGGCAGTATATGGGCCTGTTGTGACAACAGGTGTCAAAAACGATCGCTTAGTTGGCGTGACAACTTCGGGAGATCGGCTATTCTTCACGCTTGTGTGTTCAGAACGGGTGATGCTGCAATCCCAAACAAAAACACTCCACGAGGAAGCTATACATCTACTGAATGAGGCGATCGCATCTAACTTTGTTTCTGTCTAAAATTTATGAGCTATCTCAAAGATAGGAGTCAAGGAAACACTCGCTCCGAGGCTTACAGCAGTTCCCGCTATTGTGAGGTACGTTCTGAGTCCTGAAAGGGTACAAGAGATCGATCGCAAGGAGGAGAGAAACTGTACTTCATAACAGCAGGAAGCGCTGTAATGATTCGTGCAAATTGCTAGCCAAGACATGAAGCCCATGTAATGCGTTTTAATTTTGGAGGGATGCACAATGAAAGTTTTGATTCGAGCGATTGTCAGTTTTTTTGTATTTATTGTCGATTTCGTCTACGGAAATCGTTCTTACCCTCGGTTTTATGTGCTGGAAACGATCGCTCGCGTTCCTTATTTTTCCTATCTCTCGGTGCTGCATCTTTACGAGACACTGGGTTACTGGCGCAAAGCTGACTTGTTGAAGGTTCATTTCGCCGAAACCTGGAACGAATTACATCATCTGTTAATTATGGAATCATTGGGTGGCGATCGCCACTGGAGCGATCGCTTCATCGCTCAACACATCGCAGTGGCGTACTACTGGGTAGTCGTCCCACTCTATATGTTGCTTCCCAAGTATGCTTACTACCTGATGGAACTGATTGAAAATCATGCCTACCATACCTATGACAACTACTTGAAAACCCATGAAGCAGAACTGAAAGCTCAAAAAGCGCCCCAAGTCGCAATTAACTACTACCGCGATGGCGATCTCTATATGTTTGAAGAAACTCAGTTTACATCAGATCGTAAATTTCGCCGTCCTAGTGTAGATAATCTCTACGACGTGTTTATAAACATCCGCGATGACGAATGTGAACATGTGCAAACAATGGAGGCACTCCAAAAACCAGAAGCGCGGCAAACTTTCAAAAGCCCTCACACGGTTGTCATTGTGGCAAAAGCTTTACCGATCGAAGGAGAAGTTTGAGAAGATGATTACTTTATACACTGCCCTATCTTTATGGGGACTACCGAGCATTAGTCCAGCGTGTATGGAGCTTGAAACCAGCCTACAGTTCAATCTTGGACGATCCTCAATAATCTTTATCACTAACTACTTCCGCCAGCAACTCTTGACGGAAGTAGTATCTCGCAATATCTAGAACTCTACCAATTGCTCTTCCAGCTAATTGCTTGGCGGTAACGCAAGCCCCATGACAACACTCATCAACTATGCAATCAAGCGTTCAGAATCAGTGGCATTGGCGCGAATATTTTGCAGAATTTCTGGGAGCCGCTTTCAATATTTTCATTGGCTTGAGTGCAATTGTCTTTAACTTTGGGCACGGTTTGCCAATAGAACAGCTTGTGCCTGATTCAAGCATTCGGCGGCTGATTACGGGACTAATTTTTGCTGGAAGTGGATCGATTGTAGCCATTTCTCCAATCGGGAAACTGAGTGGCTCTCACATCAATCCTTCTGTCTCACTCGCATTTTGGATACATGGCAAAATGCACCTTCGAGATTTTGTTGGCTTTGTGATTGGACAGTTTCTTGGAGCGATCGCTGCTGTGTTACTGCTCATGACCCTGTGGGGAGATTATGCCAGAAGCGTTAATAACGGCATGACGCTACCTGGGCTGAATTATCCGCTGTGGATTGTATTTTTATCAGAAGTCACGATTACATTTCTCTTGGTGTTGACGATTTTTATCTTTGTCAGTCATCATCGGCTGATGCGCTGGACACCTTTGGTAGTTTGGCTCTTAATTGCCGGGATGGTGTGGCAAGAAGCTCCAATTTCGGGAACAAGTCTCAATCCGGCACGGAGTTTCGCTCCTGCACTGGTGAGTGGAAATTGGCATCATCAGTGGATTTATTGGATTGCTCCGCCAATGGGTGCCGCGATCGCAGTGGGAGCATTTCGGCTGATCGCGCTAGGCGAACGGGATGTTCTGACTGGAAAGCTATATCACGTTTTTGATTACCCCAGTGTTTTCAAAAATGTTAAACTGCCTTATTTCCAGCATCACTCTCACTCGAACAAATGAGCCTAGAGGATATGTCAGTTGATACTGTTTGGATAGCCATTGCTTTAGACTCTGCCTCTAGTGCAGAACACACCTTTGAGTTCACGCTTTTGGCAGAAAGATTATTGCAAGAATTTGCAACGTTTTTGAAAGTTTTTCTGGAAGGCATTGCAATTTTAACAGTTGCGATTGCACTCATTCTCACACTCCAAAAAATCTTTCGTCTCTGGAGACGCGATCGGGTTCTCCAAGAAACGATCCGTTTAGAACTGGGAGTAGTGTTAGCCTTAGCGCTGGAATTTCTATTAGCTGCCGATATCGTCGGCACAGCTATTTCCCCTTCATGGGATGCAGTGGCAAAACTTGCAGCGATTACTGGAATCCGTACCTTCCTCAACTTCTTTTTACAACGAGAAGTACGAGAATTGCGAGAAACAGCCCACCCTCTTGATGGTAAAGTCAGTGAAAAACTGAAATGAATTAGTGGTCTATGTGCAGGAACACGATCAATTCTGGCTAATGCAAAAGTCTTTGTTGTTGATGGAATGCCACTAAGAAAAGCCGAAACACTTGTGGTTTACCCTTTTTCTGTCACTCTCCGGCGTTAGCAAGTAGTAACTAAGTGAAATTATCCAGAAGCATAACAGGGTTTAAATTGATTCATTTCACAGATTAATTGATTGAATCCCAGCAATAAATTAGAATTTGGGAAAATATGTATCCAGGGATAAATCAACCAAAATAGTAAGAGTGGTTGGGCAATGAGATGCAGATTATTTAAAGTATTCTTCCATGCTCATTCATGGTTCCATTGTTGATGATTAGAAAAATCAACATCACTATTTTCTTGTACCTCAGTTTCAATTTGATGAGATTTTTTTAAGCCTAATAAGGCTGGAGAATTTAAACTAATCATTGTGTAAACACAAAAAATAATTTCCCACCATCTCTCAATATGTTGAAAATTTGTGAACCGATAATCTGTCCAACCTAGTTCCTGTTTACACTGTTGGAAACCATATTCGACCCAGCTTCTTAATCCATATAAGTTGCCTAAAGTTTTCTTGAGATTACCTTGAAGATTTGTCATCACAAAAGAAGTAGAATTCTCTGGCATGGTTTCTGGGTCAGTAGTTATTTCCCAGTAAGTTATGGCTCTTTTTTTACCATAAATTATTTCTCTAATGTATCTAGTTTCTGATTTTTCATTGCTAAATGTTCTGTTAAATTTACACCACTTATTCGCCCTAACGCTCTGTCCTGATGGAAGCCAGACTCCATGATTACTTCTTATTGCTACGACATAATCTAATTTATATTCAGCTAGTTTTCTAATAAATTGGCTACTTTCACCATATAAACTATCTGCTAGTACTAATTTAATGTTAAAGCCTGATTCAATTAATTCAGTAATAATTTCTGATGCCAACTCTATTTTAGTTTTATATTTTTCCTCTGCTTTTAGTGTCCCTTTCGGTTTGAATACTTTTACAGTTAAAGGAAATGTTATATTCGAGTAAACTCCATAGGCATTGACTGCAAACGTTACCATTATCCACTTTCCCCACACTTCCTAGATATTGTCTTGCTACATAATCAGTCTTTTTACCTTTTTTTCTATCTCCTGTTTCATCTATTACTACTGTAATCGCATTTCCATCTATTGCTTTTTTGAGTTTATTTAATCTTCGTTGTTTTAATTTATCTACTGACCAATCTGAATTGGCTAGAAAATGACGTAATGATTGTGCGGAGTTTATACTTACAACTTTCGCTATCTCTGGCAATGATTTTCTTTTAATTTGTGACATTATTCCCAGATGTAAATATTTGAAGCACTCATAATTTATTACTTCTTTAAACAGGTCTTGATACTCTGCAGAATATTCATCTATGGTCGCAACTGTTGGGTGAGCATCTCTTGCCAAATGTTTCAAGATTTGTAATTATGGTTCTTCAGTACATAGTATGCTTAACTAATAGTTAAAATGCCAATTCAATAAGCATATAACTCGGAAATTGTCAAAGTTTCTAAATCCATAACCGGAACGTTTAATCAACTTGATCTTGTTATTAATACCTTCCACAGCACCACTATTTGTCCCATTATCAAAGTAAGCAATTATCTCATCAAACCAACGGATAATAGTATTGTTACTCTTGGGAAAATATTTTTTAGCTTTCGATAACCACATACCGAGTTTAAAAACTCCCGGATACCAATTATCTGTCTTATTAAAAATCTTTCTAAATTTTTCTTTTAATTCATGCATTTCTTTTAAGACAGGAGATACATTCTTGACTTCAGAAAGTTTATTTATTTGCTCTTCATTTAAGTCTGACTCATTTTTAAGTAAAACGTACTTACTATTTTTTAATCCCGATAAAGCTTTTTCAAATTCAGCTTTTTTTGATGATAATTGCGCTTTTGAATTAATTCTTCTAGACTCCGCTTCTCTCGTTTCCAATGTCTGCCGAATTTGTTGCAGGGCAACTCTTATACCTTGAGCAACTTCCAGAGCCTTTGCTGTGGGTTGCATTTGCCTGCCAATTCGGATAAATAATTCATCTTGGAATAGTATGCGTAACCTTGCGAGTGCCGCACTCATCGCTGGTTGGCCTAAATACAATCGTGTTGCTGCTGCTGTTACACTCCTTTCTTCAAAAAGAGCTTCAAAGGCGACCAGAAGGTTCAGATCAATGGCAGACAAGTCTATTAATCCCATCGATTAAATATATTATTTCAATCAATTTGATTAATTTAAAACATTTCAGTAAAGTAAAACTGAAAGTTGTGAAAAGTCTAGTGTGGCAAAACTTACTAGAGAAGAGCGGAAATCCTGTAATCTTGACCTTGTAGCGAAATAATGGTGCAAAAACTTGGCAAGAAAAAGTTTAAAACCAGAGGCAACATCGTTTGAAGTACTCGATTGTGTTCAAAAAAAATGCCCTTCGTGTGGTCAAGCAATGTGGAATGAATACAATAATCCTCGACATATAAGAACTTTAAACGGGGTAGTAGAACTACAGCTAAAAATTCGTCGATGTCAAAATCAGTCATGTCTGCGGTACAAAAAAGCATATCGACCAGAGCAAGAAGGTTCCTTAGCTCTACCACAAAACGAATTTGGTTTGGATGTGATTGCTTATATAGGAGCATTGCGCTACCAGGAACATAGAAGTGTTCCCCAAATACACACTCATCTTGAATTAAAGGGTATATGTATAAGTCAACGAACAGTCACGCACCTAATTGACAGATATGACGAGTTACTTTCTTTGTGAAAAAAAAGTGCTTTACCACCACCTTTAGTCAACCTAAAACACCTGATAGCCAAGGGATTATCTGCGACTGCATCTTTATTTTCACCTGTTATAGTTGCAGATCAGTGGGTTGATAAAGCTAGTAATATTCTCAATAATAAAATAGGTCTTGATGCTGCTGGAGTCAAACAAAGTTATCAGGAACTATTAACAGAAATGTCCTCTCAATTGCAGAAGGCTGGTACACTTAGTACCGCAATCGATAACTTTATAAAAACCACTCATAACTACTGGTCTGGACTTTTTCATTGTTATGAAATTGAAGATTTTCCCAGAACTAATAATGACTTAGAACATGCTTTTGGTATGCTACGTCATCATCAACGTCGTTGTACAGGTCGTAAGGTTGCCCCCTCATCTCTCGTTATTCGTGGTTCTGTCAAACTGGCCTGTGCAATTGCTACTAAGCTTCATTCTTTTACCGCATCTGATTTAGCACAAGTTGATATTCATACTTGGCTCGAATTACGCTCTCAACTGAAAAAATACCATAAAGCCAGAATTGAACAATATCGATTTCGTAGAGACCCCAAGGGTTACTTGGCTAATTTAGAGAGTCGTCTTCTCTAGTAAGTTTTACCACACTAGCTTTTATCAAAGCTTTCAGATTTGAGGATGTACTTTATAGCTGTCGGAAGTGCTGTACGCACGGACGTACCCATCCCCTTTCCACAGGCATTGAACCCTTGTAAGTTGGCTAAGGTATTGAACTTTAGTATGAATTTAGATTCCAACCTTAGTTGGAGCTAACCTTACATTGATACAGCACTTACGGCAGCTATGAGGTACATTCCCAAATCTGAAAGCTTTGATAGGAGAGGGCAAGGAAAAAAACTGTATTGCATAATAGCCGGAAGCGCTGTATATGGACTGATTCATCAATCATTGTATTGTACAAAAGTTTCAACTTTGAGTGGACGACAAGTTAGAGTTAATTGCATATATTTAATTCAGGCAAATATTAAGAGCAATTTAGTTACAATACTTCAGCTTACTTGACACAAAGAGAGTAAGAAGAGGGTTGTATGCTCAACGCTGATGCTGAACATACAGTATCAGTGAGCCTTGACCGTGACCTGATATTTTCCAATTCCTGTCTGATATATCTAAAAAAGTGTACATTGCTCGCATCAATGTTCGCGTTTTGGCAACAGCATGATCGGCTTTACGTCATCGTCAGATCAATTGTGTTATTGATTCTTATTTATGGTCTTCTGGTAACAGAATAATTTCTCAGTATTTCAAACAGCTTAGATCATCTACGAATTGAGTCAGTAATCTCAATCAATATTCCGTTGAGGATAATTTTATGACAAGTATGCCATTACTAGTTGGAGATGATTTTGAGTATTCCAAAGTTCCAACTCAGAGTAACTTTTTTGGAAATTCTTCTATTAATCATGCACTCACTGCTGTCGCCCAAGAGGTCGCTAGATTGCTTCAACACGCAAATCCTGTTAAAGCTGATGGCAGCAACCATGCTGAAACAATTGCAATTCGAGCCATAGAACCGGAATACAGCCAAATCCTTACTATTGAAACGTTGACTGAGCGAGAGTTGGAGATATTGCAACTGATTGTTGACCGATACAGCAATGATGGAATTGCCCAAAATTTGTACATCAGTACAGGTACGGCTAAAACCCATGTTCGCAATATTTTGAAGAAATTCTGTGCGAGCGATGCCGAAAACAAGGCTTCTCTACGAGAAGCTACGCCAACGCACTCAGGTAGCAATCCGAGCGCTGCGTGCGATCAGGTCTTGTCCACTTAAAAGATAATGCTGTTTAATTCTCACTCATAAGGAGTCAAATCTATGTTATACAAACACGAAACTGTGAAAGTTTTTCCATCCCATGTTGAAGCAGAAACCGCCGTATTAGAACTGCAAAAAGCGGGCTTCGATATGCAAAAGATTTCGATCATCGGTAAAGACTATCAAACCACTGAACATATCCGTGGCTTTCTCACCTGGAAAGATACGGCTAAAGCTAGAGCCGGAGAAGCAGGTTATTGGGGCAGCTTTTTTGGTGGACTATTTGGCATTCTCACAGGGGTTGGTTTGCTGTTTATTCCAGGAGTCGGCCCTGTGATTGTAGCTGGACACGTTGCCGGAGTGCTGGCAGGTTGGCTCGAAGGTATGGTTGTAGGGGGTGTAGGAGCTGCTGTGGCAGGGGGGCTGGTAGGTGCCTTTGTAGGATTGGGAATTCCCAAAGAGCAAGCCCTGAAGTACGAGACAGAAATCAAAGCTGGTAAGTTCATGGTAATTGTCTCAGGCACAGATGAGGAAATTGATCGAGCGCAACAGATTCTAACTAGGGTAAATCCTAAAGTTGCTCAAGAAGTTGTTGTTTAAATTAACAGCAGCCACACCTTGTAATGTCATATTTTATTTCTGACCTAATCTCTTAATTATGCCATCTCTAAAACTCTGATTGTTCCAGAGCTTTATGTTTATCACAGAAATCAGTCGTTAGCGTACATTTTGCTTCCAATGCTACTCGTGCATGATTGCTTACTGCTGTTTATCCACCACTTACTAAAATGAATTCTTCTCGCCCTACAGTGATTGTCGGAGCAGGCTTCGTAGGTCTTTTTACAGCGTTGCATCTGCGTCATCAGCAAGACCTACGGTCGATCATTTTGATTGATCCACAAGAACGGTTTGTCTTCAAGCCAATGTTGTATGAACTATTGACAAGTGAATTGTCAGAAGATGTCGTTTGTCCGACTTATAAAGAGTTGCTGCAAGGCAGTGATATTAACTTTGTACAGGACAAAGTAGTAGCGATCAACCTGCAAGAAAAACGTCTTAAGTTAGCTTCTGGCTCAGATTATATCTATGGTCATCTGGTCTTAGCTGTTGGCAGTATTCAGGGTTATTTAGGAACAGAGGGCGCACAAAAAAACGCATTCGCATTTCGGACACAAGAGAATGCGATCGCTCTGGAACGCCAGTTACGAGAATGTTTGCAACGTGCTAGCCAAACAGATGACGAAACACAACGGCGATCGCTCCTCACGTTTGCTGTCGTTGGGGCAGGCCCGACAGGGGTAGAAATGGCAGCAACCCTGGCAGATTTGTTATCCGACTGGTACGCCCAACTCGGCGGCGATATTCGTCAGATTCGCATTGTCTTAATCAATCATGGCAAGACGATTCTCGCAGGCGATGTCAACACGGGTTTGCAGGAAGAGGCTCTTCATGCTTTCAGAACTCGAACAGTACCTGTTGAGTTGATATTAGGCGTAGGGGTGAAAGCGGTTGCTCAAGACCACCTGGAGTATCAACCTGCCAACAGCACTGAGATAAAAACGCTGTTGACTCAAACCACCATCTGGACAGCCGGGACTGCCGTGAACCCACTGATCCAAAATCTCAAGTCCCAAATTCCCGCAGATCACCTAGATAAGCATGGGCTACCGCTTGTCACCTCAACTCTGCAACTGCTGGATTTTCCAGAAGTGTTTGCCGCAGGCGATTGCGCGGACGTGCAGCCACAACCCTTACCGGCTCTAGCCCAGGTGGCATATCAGCAAGGTGCGAGCATTGCCCACAATTTGATTGCCCTTGCTAAAGGAGCATCCCCTAGCCCAGCCCATGTGAGTCCTCGGGGTACGCTAATGAAATTGGGTTTAGGAAATGGGGTAGCAAACTTGTTTGACAAAGTGCAGATCACTGGCAAACCTGGCGATCTAATTCGCAGTGCAGCGTATTTGGAAATGCTGCCCACCCCGCTTCATGACTTTAAGGCAACCACAGAATGGCTGAAGGAAGAAACTTTCCATCGCTATCACAGACCCAAGATAAAGCCAGAAACCACCGCAAAATAGCCTCTCTCTTCGGTTGAACAACGAGAGTGATCGCTCATCCAGCTGTGTATGCCACTGGATTAGAGTGAACAACCCCCTCACCGCCGCCAAGCGAAAACTTTGAAGAGATTCTCACCATCACCTCAGAACCATATCCTTACGGGGAATCTGACAGATTGATAGTTGATCAATCATCTATTTAAAGAGAACCACTGATAAAGATAGGAACAACAAAACGATTGATTGGTGGAATTTTAACGACTGGCATAATTGGACTGCTACGCTCGCAGCCTCTCTTCGCGCTTATAGTCAGCCAAGCTCAAGCAAATCCCTCTCAAGACTATGTACTTCCCTACCGGGGCAGTTGGACAGGAACCTTCCGTACTATCGGTTCTCAAGGGCAGATACTCGTATTTATTGATCCTGCCGGCAAACTGTACGGAAGTTTGAAGTCTATTGATGGTGAGAACTTTGCTCAAATTAGCGGTTCCCATCGCGGAAGTAAGTTTCATCTGGTTTTCACTCCTCCACCCAGCAGCCTTAACCAGTTTGGCACCGCTAGTCCTTACACTGTTGATGCAACCGCAAAGTGGGAGCAAGGGGTGAGTCGATTTGTCATCTCAGCCCCAACTAGAATGGGTCACTCACAATTATATACATTTGAGAAATAAATCGATAAAACAATACATCGAACGGAGTTGCGATCGCCTCTGGCGAGGCTTAAGCCCATCGCTTCCCTTTTGCACAGGTGATGTACTTGAGCAGGAGGGATGAAATATTGCTGTTCTGTTAATGAACCAGAATCTTATCTCTAATCAGAACCGACTCTATGCAAACGAGAATTACATTGGACAAAAATTATGCAGATGGGAGTGATTGGTCTGGGACGTATGGGTGCGAACATTGTTCGGCGACTGCTGCAAAACAACCATGAATGTGTGGTGTTCAATCGCACACCTGACAAAGTGAAACTGCTTACATCAGAAGGGGCGATCGGCACTTACAGCTTGGATGATTTTGTCCAGAAACTCGATAAACCTCGTGCGATTTGGTTGATGGTGCCAGCCGGAGAACCAACCGAGCAGATAGTGAAGGAACTGGCTGTAAAACTTGATTCCGGCGACATGTTAATTGATGGTGGCAACTCTTACTACATTGACGATATTCTACGGGCAAATGATCTGATGCAAAAGGGCATTCACTACCTAGATGTGGGAACCAGTGGCGGAGTGTGGGGTTTGGAGCGTGGTTATTGCATGATGATTGGTGGATCTCAGACGGTGGTTCAGTATCTCGATCCCATTTTTAAATCATTAGCTCCCGGACGGGGTGATATTCCGCGTACTGTTGGACGGGAAAAGGTGGGTGGTACGGCTGAAGAAGGCTATCTGCACTGCAGATCGAATGGGGCGGGGCATTTTGTCAAGATGGTGCATAATGGCATCGAATATGGCTTGATGGCAGCCTACGCAGAAGGATTGAATATCTTGCATCACGCCAATGTGGGTAAGCAGAACCGTGTGGCTAATGCCGAAACGACCCCCCTCCGCAATCCTGAACACTATCAGTATGACTTGAATCTGCCTGATATTGCCGAAGTTTGGCGACGGGGCAGTGTAATTGCCTCCTGGCTATTGGATCTAACTGCGATAGCCCTCCTGGAACAACCAGACCTATCAGGCTTTGGGGGGCGCGTGTCTGATTCAGGCGAAGGACGCTGGACGATCGCAGCCGCCATTGACGAAGGTACTCCTGTCCCTGTACTCAGCGCAGCCCTGTATCAACGGTTTAGCTCATGCGGCGAAAATGATTTTGCGGATAAGCTGTTGTCTGCGATGCGTTTCCAGTTTGGCGGACACGTAGAACAATAAGCAAAGTTGAAGAATTCAGAAGTCAGAATTCAGGAGTCAGAATGCAATCAATGGGATTCAGACTCCCACTGATTGAAGACCACCAAATTGAGAATTTGGTGTTCTTGTCTTAAACCCGTTTATTCATCCGCCACTCGTACAGAATTCATGCTGAATTCTGACTACTGACTCCTGAATTCTGTTTGATAATTTTAGGAGAAACACAATGACTCATCGAGTAAAAGAAATTCTCAGTTGGTATGGCAGCGACAATCCCGGAACGCTGACTAATTTAGCCCGGTTGCTGAATCATGGCAAACTAGCTGGAACTGGCAAAGTCGTCATGCTGCCTGTGGATCAAGGCTTTGAGCATGGGCCAGCTAGCAGTTTTGCGCCCAATCCACCAGCCTATGATCCTCGCTATCATTTTGAGTTAGCGATCGCAGCAGGATGCAATGCCTATGCCGCACCGTTAGGATTTTTGGAAGCGGGAGCGCGAGAATTTGCAGGTGAAATTCCCCTAATTCTGAAAGCCAATGATCACGATGTGTTACTAGCTGAGTCAGACCCAACACAAGCACTCACTGGCAGCGTGGAGGATGCGCTGAGGTTAGGATGTGTGGGGATCGGTTTCACTATCTATCCAGGTTCAGCCCATCGGTTTGAGATGTATCAACAGATTCGAGCCTGTGCCGAGGTAGCAAAGCGGCATGGATTGGTCGTGATGATTTGGTCTTATGCGCGGGGATCGGGTTTAAGTAAAGTGGGTGAGACAGCGATCGATGTGATTGGCTATGCGGCTCAGATTGCGGCTCAATTGGGCGCTCACATCATCAAAGTGAAACTGCCCAACGAACACGTCGAACAGGACGCAGCCCGCAAGGTGTATGAGCAAGAGCAAATTCCGATCGCAACATTATCTGAACGAGTGCATCATGTGGTGCAATGTGCTTTTAACGGACGGCGGATTGTGATTTTTTCGGGTGGGCCGATCGACAGTGATGATGCTTTCCTCAATGAAGTTCGTGCCATTCATGCCGGACATGGATTTGGTTCAATTATCGGACGCAATTCTTTCCAGCGTTCCAAGCCAGATGCACTGCGATTGCTCAACACAATTATGGATATTTACAGTGAACAGTCTCAGACCATTCGCACTCCTGCACTGACCTAATTTGTCTATCAAGACTGTTTTGATGAGTTTGCAATCGAAATCGATCAAAACAGCCTAAAAATTGGGTTTGTTGTCTCTATTACGAACCGACTCCTCACCTTGAAGCAATCTTTCCCACCCTAATATGCCTGACTTTTTTCATCGCTTGCATCTCTCTACTGCTGCCAGGAAAGCTAGATCATGAGAAAATCACGTCCAAAGCCTACTTTATTGAAAGATTATCGTGCCATCATTCCTGCTTCCTTTTTTGGCATGATTCTGGGTTTGGCAGGATTAGGTAGTTGCTGGCGAGTAGCTGCTAAACTTTGGCACTTGCCTACTTGGATTGGCGAAGCAATTATGCTGCTGACAATTGCAATCTGGCTCGTGTTGTTGCTGCTTTATGTGGGTAAATGGCTGTGGGCGAGAGCAGATGCCTTAGCTGAATTTGAGCATCCTGTTTTGTGTTGCTTTATCGGGTTAGTGCCTGTGTCTACGATGTTTGTGGCGCTAGCGATCGCACCCTACTCTCGTGCGATCGCCATCACATTATTTGTTGTCGGTGCAATTGGTCAGTTAAGCTTTGGCGTGTATCGTTCCGGTCAGCTATGGATGGGAGGACGTAAGCCAGAAATAATTACACCCATTCTCTACCTCTCTACAGTCGCGGGTAGTTTTGTCAGTACGATCGTTGCTAGTACCCTCGGTTATCGAGAATGGGGCCCGTTGTTTTTTGGAGGAGGGCTGTTTTCGTGGCTAGCACTGGAGTCGATGATTATGCAGCGCCTCTACTTGTTAGAAGCGTTGCCTAAACCACTACGTCCAACGCTGGGCATTCAACTTGCCCCCCCTGTCGTTGGCTGTGTTGCTTATTTGAGTATCACCAGTGGTCAGCCTGATGCCTTTGCCCAGTTTCTCTTCGGTTATGGACTGTTGCAAGCGCTGATTCTACTGCGGTTGCTACCGTGGTTATTTCAACAACCCTTTACAGCTTCCTACTGGGCATTCACCCTCGGCATTGCTGCCCTGTCGCTAGCATCTTTGCACCTTGTTGAACGCGGCATGACTGGAGTGATGCAAGAATTGGCACTACTGCTATTCATTGGCGCAAATATTGCGATCGGCAGTATTGCTCTAGGGACAGTGCGGCTCTTGCTGCGGGGCAAATTACTAAGCTAACGATCATTCATTTTTCCAGAACATATTGGGAGTAGAACTTATGGCTGCAACAACTAAGCAAAATGACACTAAATCGTTCGTTTACTCAACTCGAATTGATATTCCTGTAGAAATGCGATCGCAAGAAAAAATTGCTCTAATTTAAACTTTCAATTCAAAATATGGTTCAAATGCCCATGCTATGGTTCAAAATTTTTGTTTTAGTAGATATCTGAGTAAAAATAAAATATTTCATTATCCAAGCGATCGCTCTGTTGTTAGGCGATCGCCTACTCAAATCGTAGCTGAATAATAATGATAATCAAGCTGAAAGATTGATACAAACGTGTCTCTTATCAGTCTTTTTATCTCCTACACGATAATCATTATTAGTAAAAAACTCGAATACTAAAAGTGAACTATAAACTGGATACTAATTTTTGAAGCATATCATGAGTGAAAATCTCATTTTTTATTTCAAATCACACAACCCTTACACATCTACCGAGTAAAATTAAAGCATTTGCAACGTCTGCACCTACATTACCTGCACCAATAATACCGACTTTAGATGTTTTACTCATCATGCTATATCTACTTTTTTCAAGAGTGAAATGTCGTTTGTTTGGTAAGTCCTTGGGTCTGCAATTGCTGTATGCTTACAACTTGGAAAACAATATATAGGAATCCGATTTGATTAATGAACATACTTGTGTAGGGAGGGAATAGGGAATAGGGAATAGGGAACAGAAAAGAAGGGAGTTAGAGGTGTACTGAGTTTTTTCAGAAATCAAATATGAGTCCTATATTTAACCCTTCGGTCATCGTGGGATGAGTCAAAATACCATCGCGCAGAACGGTGTAGGGCATCTGAGCTTGCATCACCATCTGCACTGTTGAAATCACTTCACCTGCTTCATGACACAACAGGAAACACCCTAGAATACGACCTGTATCTGTATCTACGATCGCCTTCAAAAGTCCATCGGTTTGACCGAGCGTTCTTGCTCTAGGAACGGCTGACGCATCTACCTTCGCTACGCGGATTGTATATCCTTGTTGCTGTGCTTCAGTTTCAGTCAAACCTACATGAGCCAGTTCTGGATCGATGAACAGACAGGATGGCACTAAGCGATCACCTGTACTCCGGTTGCCCCCATCAATTAAATTAGCTTTGATAATGCGATAATCATCGACCGATATATGAGTGTATTGTGGGCCGCCGTTGATGTCGCCTAACGCCCAAATCCCCGGAATGTTCGTCTCTAAGTAATCGCTGACTTGAATAAATCCGCGTGTATCGGTTGCCACACCAGCAGCAGCTAAATTTAAGCTATCGGTATTGGGCGCACGACCAACGGCGACAAGCAAATGCGACCCCTGGAGGGTAATTTCACGATCGCCAACTTGGATTTGCAGGATGGTTTCATTACCAGTGCGATCAACCCTCAACACCTTCGCCTTCAGCAAGAATTCAATACCATCTTGTTCCAGTAATGTTTGAACTGCGATCGCTATATCTGGATCTTGCTGTGACAGGATTTGCTCATTTTGCCCAATGACAGTAACGCCACAGCCAAAGCGCCGAAACATCTGGGCAAACTCTAAACCAATATAGCCACTACCGAGAACGATCAAGTGTTCAGGCAAGTATTCTAGCTCCATAATCGACTCACTTGTTAAAAACTCAACTTCAGTGAGTCCGGGTACAGATGGAATTAACGGTCGTGTGCCTGTATTAATAAATAAGCGTTCGGCGGTAAGTAAGCGATTGTTCCCCTCAGTCGTCGTTACTTCAATTGTTTTGGGAGCAACAAACCTTGCTTCGCCAATGATCAAGTTGTTATCCAGAGCCGTTTCTAAATTGTGCAAGTTCATTTCACGCGCAGATTGCACAACCGATCGTTTTCGTTGGATCACCTCTGCTAAATTAACGCTAGGTGTATTGGTTTTAACCCCATAAGCGGCACTTTTTCGCACTGTGTTTGCGACATTGGCACTCGCCACCATAGTTTTAGTAGGAATGCAGGCAATATTAATGCACCCGCCACCAATCATGTTTAAGCTGCGTTCAACCAGAGCGGTTTTACGTCCGTCAGCAACTAGCGCTGGTGCTAGTGTTTTACCCGCTTTGCCGCCGCCGATAATAATGTCGTCATAGTGTTGAGTGTCCACTTCCATATCCTTTGGGTTTGATCAGGTGAATACAATTTCTAGAAGGTGTTATGAATTTCAGAAAAAACTGGCTGACTAAGAGGGTTTTAGCGATAACGTATTTGGCGAGTGTAACTCAAGATGCATGCCCTAGCTGGATTTCCAAAAAGTGCATAACACCCCCTAAAAGATTCAACTTTTTCTACAAGCTTGCTTCATCACAATACGGTTGTTTTTATACACCTCTAAAGTTCCAGCCTGCGGATTATCTAACGTGCCATCCCACACCGAATATTCATAATTTCTATTCCGAAACTACACTCGAACACCTTCTGTCGCTTGGCTAGTTCCTTTGCCCAAACTTAAATTACCGTTGGGACTAGTGGAGCGATAGAGCAATTCACCGTTCGTATAATTCTGCCAAATATTTACGTTGTAGCCGCCTCGGCATTTCGTACTTAGGAGGAGACGAGCAGTAGAATCAGCAGAAGCTGGTAAGGAAAAATTAGCTAAGATACTGATTGGCAGAGCCAGGAGTAACGCGGATGTTTTCATAAGTTTTGTAAAATTAATAAGTTTGACATTACTCCATTGCTGCTACAACTTCATCTGTAGAAAGGACTGCATTGGCAATATAGCCAAAGTTGATCAGTGCTGCCTTGTAGCCGTCGCCCAATTCCGGATGCCGAGGGGCTGCTGTTGCATCCTTGACGACAAGAACCTCAAATCCCTGCTCAAGCAATTCGCGTAGGTGAGCTTCAACACAAAGATTTGCCAACATTCCAAGTATAATGACTTTGCTGATGTTGCGTTTACGCAGTTGCAAAACGAGGTCGTTAGTTTGCGGCCCATAGACTTTGTGCGGACTGGCCACAATCGTCTTGCCATCCTCAATGAAAGGCTTATAGCGATCGAGCCAGTCAGCACCCGATCCCAGGAATCCATCGAGGCTCAATGCACCACGGCGATCAAACTCCTTAACCTCAAGCATCATTTGCTCTAGGTTTCCGGCAAATTTCCAACTATGGTCGGTGGGGTAGTAATAGTGAGGGGAGATAAAAACCTCGAATCCATTCTGCTTCGCGGCTTTGAAGATTCGCTCAATGTTTTCGATGGTGTTGTTATCCTTAACACTCTCACCCACCAAATCCCAGGAAACCCCTTTTTCGCTCAAGACATCGTTTTGCGGATCGATGACAACTACTGCGGTGTCATTTTTGTTGATATTCATGGTTTTTCTCCTTGCTTGTTGATTTTCACCGTTCTCTTTCTTAAAAACCACCCCCGATATGCAGCGTTTTTCCAATGATTCCAAATCAGAATATCTTGGTTGTCAGGGCGATCGCGGTGGGCAATTATCTGGCAGTAGTCGCCCTATTTCAGACTTTGACACCACTGCCTAAATACTGTTTCTAAAACGCCAAGGTGCGATCGCGTGTTAATTCTGCGACTTATTTATGATCGGCGGAACTAAGTGCTTGATAGATTAAAGGTGCAATGATAGCGATATTTTTCACCAACTCATCCGAGAGAGAAAATCGCTGTTTTAAGTAATTAGGATCGTTGTAACTCACCCACACCTTCCCGTCAGTCGCTTCCCATGCCAGTACTTTCAGGGGTAAGTCCAGGGCGATCGTTGGTTCTGCCACCATGAGGAAAGTTCCAGCTTTCGGATTGCCAAACAGCAACAACTGTGTAGGACACAGGCTTAGTCCGACTTTTTCGGCTTCAGCCTGTTGATCAATGCGGGCAAAAATGGTGATGCCTTTTACTTGAAGGACAGCTTCTAATCGATCAATGGTTACAGGCACTGAATATTGACTAAGCTGGCTAATGATGCCGTTGTTTGCATTCATAGCAGTGGATTTCTTGTAAGATAAAAACTGGGTGATATGGTCGTTGGGCTTTTCAAAGATTGAGGTCTGACAATCCGGGGTGATCGTCAGGACGACGACCTAGTATCCAGTGGTATTTGCGTTCGCGTAGCGTCTCCTTCGGAGAATCGCTTTGGTCAATTGGCAGGTCGTTGATGCTGGCAATACGCCATCGCATGAATCCATGTTCGTCAAACTCCCAATTCTCATTGCCGTAAGAACGAAACCAGTTGCCGGAATCATCATGCCATTCGTAAGCAAACCGGACAGCAATGCGGTTGTCTTGAAAAGCCCAAAGCTCTTTGATCAGACGGTAGTCCAATTCTTTAAGCCACTTACGTGTTAAGAACTGGACGATCGCCTCACGACCAGA
Organism: Nostoc sp. NMS2; assembly: GCF_017115105.1. Classification (GTDB taxonomy): domain Bacteria; phylum Cyanobacteriota; class Cyanobacteriia; order Cyanobacteriales; family Nostocaceae; genus Nostoc. The sequence continues at coordinate 21,481 of NZ_JABXKH010000029.1, read as the reverse complement.
TAGAAATTCTGAACGGTTGCGCCAAACGCTATTCGAGGTGTAAGCGAGTGATACTAATTCCGGGTTACGTGTGTTCCAAGCATTTTCTGCGATTCGGACTTTTTGGATGGCGGATTCATTATCGAAAGGCGGCAGGGGTAGTCGAGGATTTTCAGGGTTGTTCATAGTATGTAAGCGGTAGAATTGCGATTCTCGTTCCGAGAGGCTTCTCTACGAGACGCTCCGCGAACGCCAACGTCTCAGCATGATTAGATTAAAATTACAGCAAATTTCAAGTTGGTTGAGTACACAAACTAAGTCCCAAAGCCAGGTATGAACCCTGTTTTACTTCTGGATTCTGAATTCTGCTGTAAGTGCGTGCCGACCGAATTACCTCAAAAGCAGTTTAATACAGATCAATGACTACCACCCGCGATGTGCAGCGTTTCCCCAGATGCCCCCGTCACAACTGCGATTTTTCCCTCTAGTTTTTTCATGATGATTTCTTAGGATCGGGCAGCGTGAACTCCACAGTTTCGCTAGTGATTACTTTGTGCGTGGGGTCAGCTAGTTCGATCAGCACCTTGTGTACGCCAGGTTCCAGTCCGACCAGGATGATCGTTTCCCCACTGGCATCGACAAAGTGCCACGGCGCGTCGTCAACGGTGATGTGGATATGACCGATGCGCGGCGATACTTTGAGGGCACCTTTGCCAAACACTGGCAACACACGCAAATTCTCCGTCCGGTACTGGATGAAGACACGTCCCTGTGCCAGTGGTTCGGGAAGCGGTGGATCGACAATCAGCTTGGGTGGTGCTTCGTTTTCAATCGCAATCAACGGTGATGATCCAATAATGTCCCTAGCGCTCGGTGTGTGGCTGTTCATCAGAAAAATGGGTAGAAACTCCGTCATAAAGGACGGCTTTACATGGAATGTGGTAAATAGGTCGGTGAGGGTGTCAAAGCAGGTAATTACCTGAGAGTAGTTTGTATTACGATCAAATGGCACTAAGATAAGCCGAAAGTCTTGTTTGCCTACAGGCTGGGAATGTATTTCGAGAGGCTCTGCCTCTGATCAACCCTTTGGAGGCGGAGGCTCTCAGAATTAGTTCTCAGTCTAGAGGCTAGGAACTAGTCACGGCAAGGGCTGTGTCTTAACTTAGTGCCATTCCGCTTTCCCCTTTTCCCCTACGCTAACTCAGTAAGCAGCAAAGCGATGGAGGAGCGTCTTTTCCTTTCCCCAAAAACATTGATCGCATCCTATTGCAGATGTTTCTTCAATTCAGCAGCAGCTTGAACAAACAGAGAGCGGACTTGTGGCAGTTCGGCTAAACCATTGAGCAGTCCAAAGTCATGAATCATGCCGTTGTACTGCACCGTTGTCACCTCTACCCCAGCTTCATCGAGCTTGCGTCCGTAGGCTGTGCCTTCGTCATGCAAAATATCGCTCTCTGCAACCACAATTAATGCTGGAGGCAAGCCTTTCAGTTGCTCAACCGTCGCTTGTAAGGGAGATGCGTAAATGTCTTTGCGCTTTTCTGGGTCAGGGATGTACAGGTCATACATCCACTTCATCGTGGGTACGGTTAGATACCGTTTGTCGCCGAATTGATGATAAGAATTCGTTTCAAAATCAGCATCGACGATCGGCCACATCATGATATGTAACTTGATGTGTGGTCCTCCGTTTTCTTTCGCCTTCAAAGCAGTGACTGCTGTCATATTTCCGCCGACACTGTTGCCGACCACTGCCAGATTCTTGCCATCCACCCCAATTTCCTCACCATGCTCGGCAACCCATTTGGTTGCAGCATAAATCTCATTGATCGCCTGTGGGTACTGAGCATCTGGCGTGCGCGTGTAGTTGACAAAGACCCCTGCAAACCCTGAAAGCACAACCAGATCGCGAACCATGCGCTTGTGTGTTGGATAATCACCCAACACCCAACCACCACCATGAATAAAGATGAAAACAGGCAATGTGCCTTTGATGCCTTCCGGTCGCACGATATTGAGCGTAATCGAATAACCGTCAGCGATAATTTTCTTCTCAGACTCTTCAATGCCTGAAAGGTCTACAGGAACAGAAGCTTGTGCATCCACGAGTACTTGACGTGCTTCGAGTGCAGTGAGTGTCTCCAGCGGTACACCTCCTGAATTCAGCACTTTCAAAAATTCCTTCACCTCACTAGAAAGACGTGGATCGTCTGCAACTTCCAAAATTTTTACTGCTGGCGAGTTTGTTTGAGCAACCATGACATTCTCCTTTGATAAGTAGTAAACAATTTGTTGAAATGACACTGTTAAGTGAATTGATTTAATTGTGGAATGGCAATCACTTTCTACTGACATCGTTTCCCAGCCGGAATTATTTGTTACTGGTGAAAAGGTTGTTGACCTAGCGGGTCGCTGCCTCGATCGGTTGTTTCCACACCGCAGCAGCATAGAGCGAGTTCTCAAAGTCGGGGGCGATATCGCCTGTGATACGTGCCTCATGATGCGCCCAGTCCTCAAAGAACAAGTCGTGACTGATGCGCGATACTATTGCAGGTACGTCGCGGCGGATGCTATGGATGTCACCAACTGGCAATCCGAAGCTGACCAAACCAGCAGGATTAAATACGTGAATGTCTTTCAGATAAGGGGCAGTGCCAGGTACTTTTTCTTGGTATTCGTGGGCGCTACCGAGGTAAGGATGTGCCCCCAAACCGTCGTCGCGCAGGTCTTCTGGTGGCTGGTAGCGATCGCGCCAGAGGGCAATATGCTGGGCAAAGTCGGCTAGTTCGGGACGCTTTGTTGGGTCAACGAAGTAACCAGTGCCAGCGATCGCAAAATCAAACTCGAAAACATCATCGTTCACCTCGATGGCAATGCGTTCGCCTTTGGCGGCGGCTTCCGCATCGCCCAGTTTCCGTGCCGATTTCCAAGGTGCAGATAGATGGATGTGAAAGTTCGGGAAAGCGATCGCTCGCTTAATCGAGTTCGGGGGTGGCGCGGTGCCTGCTTGACGAAAGTGCCAAGCCTGGAACCAGCGGGCTGCATCGGGTAGTTGGGGATAGTTGTCGTAAGCACCAGGGTAATCCCGTACCCGAAGGACTGACAGAGATGCGATCGCTGATCGTCGTACAAATAGATGTACTGCCTTAGCTCCCGATTCCAGCGCCACTGCTGCTGCATCGAAAGCTGAAGCCGCCGCACCCAGCACCGCCACAGTCTTACCGCGCAGTGCTTCAAAATCGATGGCATCGGCGGTATGTGCGTACAACGTGCGGGGTAAGTCAGCCAGTATTGGAGGTATGTACGGACCACCCGTGCCAGCCACGCCATTGGCGAAGATAATTTTGCGCGTAGTCTCTAAGAGCGGGACACCGTTTACCTCAAGGTGTAGGCGGAAGAAACCTGCGACTGGTTCAATCCGCACCAACTTCGTCTGGTAACGAACCTGGATACCCAGGAAATGCCGATACCAACTGAGGTACTCAGCCCAAGCCACTCGCTCAATGCGATCGATCTCTGCGTAGGCTGCCGCACCGTGCCGCGCTTCGTACCAGGCTTGAAAGGACAATTCTGGGATGCCTAGTTCTGGACCAGGCAGATGTTTCGGTGTGCGGAGCGTTCTCATCCGCGCTCGCGTCAACCACACGCCTGCATGAGCCTCGTCATCGGCCGCATCGATCTCTGTCACGCGACCGATCCCAGCACGTCGTAGCGCAAATACAAAGGTGCTACCGCTACCGCTGCCACCTATTATAGTGACATTGTGATCGATGCCAGGGCAATCGGGCACCCAGTTTTCAGGATCGGGACCGAGCAGGCGTAGTGCCTTGCGGGCAGCAAAATCGGAATTGCTCATTGTTGTCATGTCGATCTCCTTAGATATCGTTGCGATAAATGAAAAAATCGGAATAGTAGACAATTAAGCTGTTACTAGATTCTTGTTTGCGGGTTTGGATTCGCTATGCAATCAGATGGAATTGATCCGCCAACGCCGGAATTAGATTGCGGAACATGTGGAACGAGGTTGGAAAGCCGTACAATAGCAGAATCGTCGAACGATCGCGAGAACCAGCTTCACGATAAAAGATATCTAAACCATCGATCGATACTGTGCGATAAGTGGTCATGGGTTTACTCTTTGTAAGTGATAAAAGCCTTTTGGACTTCAAATCTGTGCCATACCACCATCGACAAACAACTCAATGCCGTTCACAAAGCTGCTGTCAGCTGAAGCGAGAAAGACAACAGCTTTGGCAATCTCATCGGGTTTGCCGACTCGTCCCAGTGGGATGGTGCTGGCTTGGCTGTCCACGAATTCTTGCAACTGCTGGTCATTCAGTCCCAAATGATCGTAACCAGGAGTCGGAACCACACCAGGGCTAATGGCATTCACTCGGATCTTGCGTTCTCTGAGGTCGAGTATCCAATTCCGAGCAAATGATCTCACGGCGGCTTTGGTAGCGCTATAAACACTGAAAGCTGGCGTACCTTTTATAGAAGTAATCGAAGCATTCAGGATAATAGAAGCGCCCTCTGGTAACAGTGGCAGCGCCTTTTGTACGGTGAACAGCAAACCTTTGACGTTTACGTTGAATGTTTTATCAAAGTGTTCCTCAGTGATTGCTCCAAGTGGGGCAATTTGTCCACCGCCAGCATTAGCGAAAATGATATCAAGGTGTTCTTGCTCTTGCTTAATGGTGGCAAACAGACGATCGAGGTCTGCCAGATTAGAAACATCGCTCTGCACAGCCGTAACATTTTTACCAATGGCTTCTACAGAAGCATCCAGTTCGACTTGGCGACGACCCGTGATGTAGACATAGGCACCTTCGGCAACAAACTGTTTGGCTGTGGCAAGACCGATACCACTATTGCCACCCGTGACAAGGGCGATTTTTCCTTCTAGTTTTCCCATTATGCGAATCCTCTGATTGTTGGGTTTAAAGCGGTAAGTTGTTAATAGAGAGCGGAGTCAGGAGGAAGAATAGTCAGCCGATATTGGGGAGCAAGGGCGATCGCCTTTTGTATCTTAACAAGCGTGCCATTCCTTACATCTCCTTTGATTGATCTGCTTGATGAGGCTGCTTGAGACTTGAAACGAGGTCGGTCACTTGACGTTGAGCCTCTACGCTCAGTGAGTCAAAGTCGTCTAAGAAGAATTGACGTTCTAGCGTTAACTTCCGGGTATTGAGTAACCCTTCGATCTGCCAACCTTCGTCGCGTTTCGTTACGACGTATAGCGGCAGCGAATCTCGTGACGGTGAAGTTTCGGTTTGTCCGGGCAGTATTACCCTGATAACTACGAGCATGAGCGCGAGTTGCGAGTTCACGAAGCGGACAAAATCCACCTCACCCTCCAGCCGTGTTCTTTTAACAACCGTGTCGAACGCTTGCTGATGAAATGCAGCGATTTCTTTTCGACCCTTAAGATGCGTACCCTCGAACGTGATGAAATCGGCAGTTTCGCTGAACGGGGCAGCGAAGCCTTCGCCGCTACCTCGATTCCAAGCATCAATCATTTGGCGATGGAAAGCACGGATTGCCGACTCGTCAGCAGTAGTGGTGGTTTGAGCTGTTTGTGAATTCATAGTTTTGAGTTTTCCTTTTAAGTGATGGATGAAAGGCTGGCAGGCTTACGACTGGCAATTCGTTTATCAACAGCGTGAAGCTCACTGTTACTGCCAGGTCAAGCGAGCAGGCGCAACGATTCATTCCAGAGCCGATCGGCATTGTCTGGGTTCAAGGCGTAGGGGGCAACTCCGCTCATATAGCCGTTCCCGTTGGTGACGAGAGTAGCTTCATTGCAGTCCTCGAAATAGCGTCCGCCAACGCCCTTTAGTAGCAAAGAGGTTGCCAACAGAACGGAAGTTGCCGCACCCTGCGCTATTGTCTTCTGCCGCTCAGGTGGGGTTCTAAGACCGCCCGTATGACGCTGGAGGTTGGTTGCGATCGCCCCAGGCATCAGGGCATTAGCGGTAATGCCATCATTGTTGGCATGATGGAGGCATCAACAACTCGCAATCCTTCAACCCCATGTACCCGCAACTCAGGATCGACCACTGCCATTGGATCAATGCCCATTTTGCAAGTGCCAACGGGATGCCACACTGTGCTATAATGAACTGATTTAAAGAGCGATCGCTGAATTTAACTGCGTACAAATGGTGTATCCACCAAATGTTCTGCCAGAAACCAAACTTGCGTCTCATTGGTTCGCAGGACTTGGCTCACTAACAAATCGTTAGTGCCACTATCTTGATTTGCTGCTGTTTTATCGATCGCTACTCTCAATTCCTCAATGATTAACTCGTGGGCTTCCAGTAACCGCGACAACATCACGGGTACTTCCTCAACGCCGTTTGGCGAACGCTCAATCTTAGTGACTTCTGCTACATGACGCGGGTCAGCGATCGCCACGCCTCCGAGTGTTTGTACTCGTTCACCTAGTGCATCAATTAACTCAATTTGTTCGCTGGCGTGTTTGTCGAGTAACAGATGTAGTTGATAAAACGTATGTCCGCGCATCAACCAGTGATGTTTCTTGTAAAGGTGATAGAGAATAATCATATCTGCCAAAATTTGATTGACTAAAACACAGCTTTCGCTGCGGGCACTGGGGTTGAGAACAATTGGCAAATTACGAAGAGTACCATACTGCTGAATTTCATATCCATGTTGATGCAGTAAGGGTTGACTGCCATCGACTTCAGTGATACCTGTATTTTGAGTCGGCACGATCGCATCTCCTAGAGTCATAATTAGGTCTGTTTTATTTGTATGTACCGAGAAACTGCTTCTCTTAAAATTGGGATTACTTCACAGCAGTGCTGGCTGCTTCAATCACTTTGGTAACTTCTTTTGGATGAGAGATAAAAGGAACATGACTGGAGTTAACTTCGGTTGTCTTAGCATTAATCCGTTTAGCCATAAATCGTTGAAGTTCAGGGTTGATGGCCCGATCGCTTTGAGTCACGATAAACCAGGAAGGAATGGTTTTCCAAGCGATTTCATTCACTGATTGCTCAAAGGCTGCGCTGGCAATCGGCTTTTGGGTTGCTGCCATCACTCGTGCCTCAGCCTTTGATACGTCTTGGGCAAAAAATTCGTGAAACTTCCCGCGATCGACATAGAGGAAGTTTGCAGCATCAGATACAATTGCCGTGCTAATCGGAGGTGCTGCGTACCTTTTATTCAAATCACTCGTCTTTTCACCGACATCTGGGGCGAAAGCATTAACATAAACCAGAGCTTTCACCTGTGGATTGCCAGCCGCAGCACCCGTGATTACATTTCCACCATAGAAATGTCCAACTACTACAACAGAACTCTTCTGATTCTCAATCACCCGCTTTGTCGTTGCCACATCATCAGCAAGAGAAGTGAGTGGAATCTGCACAGCAGTCACTCTGTAGCCATCCTGCTCTAACAATGGAATAACGTGTTGCCATGATGTACCGTCAGCATAAGCCCCATGAACGAGAACAATCGCAGGTTTAGAGTTGGACGTTTGAGGTAATTCCTTGGAGGTGGCTGGTGTTGGATGCATTGATATTCCAACGACAACACTTAATGCAAATAACCACAGCAACAATTTTTGAACTTTTTTCCATGTAAAAACCATCATTGCGATCACCTCTGTATTCTTGCTAAATTGCTGAAATCTCTGATTCTTGTCGTCCAGATAGAAATTGTGAAATACTTGTTGGGATAAGCATCAAAAACCTTAATCATTTGCAGCAACAATAGCTGCCATTATCTGCTCAACAGTCCAGCGATCAAGATAGCGAATTCCATTAATAAACAAAGCGGGTGCAGCCTCCACTCCACTTCGCAGTCCACCTTCGATATCTGCATTGATCTGATCGACATACGTTCCCCTGGATAAATCCTGCAAAAATTGAGAAATATCAAGTCCTAAACGATTGGCGTACTCTACTAGATAGCCATTTCCCAACTCTTGTTGATGGATAAACAGCATCTCATGCATTTGCCAAAACTGCCCTTGAGCCGCTGCTGCTTCTGCGGCTTGGGCTGCCCTTTGAGCATGTGGATGAATCTGGATTTGTGGAAAATGACGGAAGATAAAACCTAAATTGTTTTCTCCAAACGAAACCTTCAATTGCTGCCCGGCAACTTTAATCAATCGATAGACGTTGGCACTTTGAAAACATTCATAATCTCCATACATGACGAATACTACAGCAGCATTCAGTACACCTTGAATATGATCCTGGGTTGAAGGCAGAACGAATAAAAAACGATTATCACGGTCGTAAGTCATGTTTCGGTTTGTATTAAGCAAACTTAAGCCTTACAACCCAACGGCACTAACATTGCTATGGATTTAATATAGACAATTAGCCCTTTCTTGTCGTCCACTCTGGGTTGACATTTTTATACAATCTAGTGATGGATGAACCTGTTCATCTCGTAGTGGAAGGTTGTCTCCAACTAAAGTTTGAGTCTAAAGCCAATTCTATTGGGGAAAAGGTAAAGATTCACTTCCCTTCGTTTCCCACTTACATAGGACTTACGCAATAACTCTCTGAAACCCTCTTTCCTTCGCGTTCTTCTCTACGAGACGCTGCGCGATTGCGGTTCGTTTTTTCATAATTTTGCGTAAGTCCTGTTACAAACTGACAATCCCACGCTTAACAGCAGTAATCACGGCTTGTGTGCGATCGCTCACGCCCAGTTTGCTCAAAATCCGATTTACATGAGATTTGACGGTACTTTCACCAATACTCAAAGCAGTCCCAATTTCTTGATTACCCCTTCCTTGTGCCATCAAACGCAGCACTTCCAACTCTCGTTCACTCAGTTCTGGATTGGTCATTCGCTGCAATAATTTTGCGCCCACTTCTGGCGGAATGTATTTCTGACCATTATGAATGGCGCGAATCGCATTCAAAAGCTCGCCAAGTTTAGAATCCTTAAGCAGATAGCCTTGAGCGCCCGCCTGTAAACCGCGATAGATATCTTCATCACCATCGTAGGTTGTGAGTAGCGCGATCCGAGCCTGCTTAAATTCAGCACAAATCGCCATAATGGCTTCAACACCTCCCATTTTGGGCATTCGTAAATCCATTAGTGTGATATCAGGTTGGTATTCTCGAAAGAGAGCGATCGCCTGTTGTCCATCTTCAGCTTGAGCGATCACTGTCATTTCTGGATCGCGGTTAATGATAGTTGCTAGACCCTTTCTGACTATGGCATGGTCATCAACAATCAGCACCCGAATCGTAGTGGATTGGCTCATTGTAATTCTCACTCTCGATTGATAGTGACAATAATTTCTGTTCCTTGACCCGGTTGGCTTTGAATCGTTAGTTGTGCGCCAATGCGCTCTGCCCGTTCGCTCATTCCTAATAAGCCAAACCCACCGCTCAAAGGAGTGCTACCTACTCCAAAGCCCCTGCCATCGTCTTTAACCCGTAAGATACACTGTGTTTCGTTGTACACTAACTCAACCCGAATTTCGCCAGCACTTGCGTATTTAATCGCATTGGTTAATGCTTCCTGCCCAATTCTGAGTAAGTTATTCTCCACTTCGGTTGATAAGAAATAGGCTATACCCTGAGTTTCGCAAATCACAGCCGTGTCGGTCGTTGCTCGCATTTGAGCCACAATACGATGCAAGGCACTTTCTAAATTACCTTCTTCTAGTAGCCGCGGACGGAGTGCTGATACGGATCGCCGTGCCCCTGCCAGCCCAGCGCGTGCTAGTTCCTCAATCATTTCCAGATGTACTTGGGTTGCTTCCGGGTCATCCGCCAGCACTTGTGTTACTGCTCCAACTTGAAGCAGAATACCTGTGAAAGATTGAGCTAGTGTATCATGAATTTCTCGCGCCATCCGGTTACGCTCTTCTAAGATAGAAGTGTGTTCAGCTCGTTTACGATCGCTAATGTCTGTCATGAGACTGTAGAAACCTCTTACCTGAGCATTGTCATCGAAATCAGGAATAAAGGTCGCGCTGATGCACCGCTTATCATCCGGAAAAGGGATTTCTGCTTCTAGAGGGACAGTTTGCCCTGCAAACACCTGATTAATATACGGCTCAACCCGTTCATAAACCGCCTCACCGAGCAGTTGACTAACAGGGTTGCCCAAAATTTGATCACGGCTACGGTTGAACCAAACCTCATAGGTACGGTTGATAAATTGAAAGCAGCGATTGGCATCGACGTAGCTAATCAGAACGGGTAGAGCGTCGGTAATCAGTCGTAATTCCTGCTCCTGTAAGCGAAGCTCGTCGTAGACACCGCGTAGCTCTGCTTCGTTTTCCTGCAATGCTGTCGTTCGTTCTGCAACTTGTTGCTCTAGGGTGCGATTGTATTCTGCTAAAAGCTTCTCTGCTTGTTTACGTTCGGTGATGTCTTGAAAGGCTGCGATCGCATACAGAATGTTGCCAGACTCATCAAAAATTGGAGTTCCCCAACTTTCGATCGGAATGATGCGATTCCCCTGGTGAATTTCGATATCATCCACACTGCCCTGTTCGCCGTTTAGCGCTCGCCTAATCATCAGTTGTTCGGTTGGGTAGGGGCGATCGGTTCCTGCCACATAGAGTTGATAGACCTCGGCAATTTGCTCTGGGGTGACAGACGGCAGCACGCCCTTGCCCAAGAGTTGGATTGCCTTCTGATTCGCGTAATAAGGGCGACCTGTTGCGTCCATAACCACAATTCCTACCGGAACCGACTCTAAAATTTTCTGAAGGCGGGTTTCACTTTGGGCGAGGGTCTGGTTTAAAGACTGCATTTTGGCAAATGCGATTTGAAGCTGCTGTGCCATCTGGTTGAATGATCGAGCCAGTTCGCCCAAATCGCCCGATCGCTCAATTTCTACCGTCTGATTCCATGCACCGTCTGCTAGCGCTTTTGCCGATTGACTGACGCTGACAATCGGTTTAGCGATCCATCGGGCAATCAAAATGCAGATCGCAATGCCAAGCAGCAAAGCCGTGATACAAAGCAGAATCGTCGTGTAGATGCTTTGATTAATCTTTGCCATGAAATCGGATTCAGGCAACACCGTGACAATCAGCCAGTCTAGCCCACGAGTATCTTTGAATGGCATCACCTGAATCAACTGCCGCCTGCCATCAAACTTAAAATCAAGCTGTTCCGCAGTCTGGATCTGCCACAAATCGCTGAAATGCTCGCGCAAATAGGCAGCAGTAGCTCGCACGGTAGGGTTACGGCTCTCAACTGCGGACAATCGATTTGCTGCCGCCCCATGACTTATGATCGCCTCTCCGGTGGAGGTGGCAACCAGTTGCCCCGATCGCTCTAGAATAAAGGCGATGCCTGTCTTGCCAATTTGCAGGCTAGCCAAAAAACGGCTCATCTCATTAGGCAGAAATACATCGGTGGCACAGACTCCCAACAGCGATCGATCAGCAGTGCTATAGACAGGCGTACTGGCGGTGATCGTTGGCAACTGGCTAGCAAAGTCGGCATAGATTCCACTCCAGCTTGGTTCGCCTGCCGTCACTGCTGCTTTATACCAGGGACGAACCCGCGCATCGAAGGCTTTGTTGCCTTGACTGATTAACTGGTCTCGCTGACCATTGCGATCAAGGCTGTAGCCGTAGAGTTTATGATCTGTAGCAACATTACTCGACCGCAGTTCAATTGAGCGATCAGCAGGGCTACGTCGCACCCCTAGAAGAGAACCTTTGCGATCGCCACAGTAGATATCACTCACCATTGGATAAATCTGAATTTGCTGCCAGAGTGGAAACTCACCTTTCACTGCGCTAGGGTCAATTTTTCCCTGAGCGAAGGTGCTGGCATTGAGCCGATTGATGTTATGGGGTATCTCGGTATAGGTTTGTAGTTTGCCTTCGATCCGGTTCGTCAGTTCGCGCCGCAGTTGACTGGCGAGATCGTTGATGGCTTCCTGTCTATTTTTGAAGGAAAAATACCCCACTAAGCCGACTGTCACCAAAGTTTGCAGCACAAACGGCACAATCAAAACCGTCTGCAATGGCACCGTTCTGGAAACTTGAGCTACAACTTGCTTGAGAAGACTGCTCATCAATCAGATTCCTCATTTACGGCAGTTCGCGCACGTTAGTCCATTTATTGACAGAAAATACTAGCCATGAGAAGCTCCAACGATCGCAACAAGTAGTGGCTCAAGCTCTAAAGCGTCTCTATAACGCACACCATTGATAAATAAAGCTGGAGTGCTAACTACCCCACTATCGATTCCGCTGGCAATGTCTTGATTGATGCGATCAACATACACTTTTTGGGCAATGTCTCGAATAAACTGAGTTACATCAAGCCCTAAATTGTCAGCGTATTCTGCTAAATACCCATCTTCTAGCTCTTGCTGATGCTTCAATAGCATCTCGTGCATCTGCCAAAACTGCCCTTGTGTTGCTGCTGCTTCTGTCGCTGCTGCTGCCTTTTGAGCTTGAGGATGGATTTGAGGTTGAGGAAAATGTCGGAATACAAAGCATAGAGAATCTCTCCCCAATAAGGTCGCCTCAAGCTGGCGTTGAATTGCTTGAATTGAGGTATAAAGTTCACTACATTGGGGACACTGATAATCCCCATACTCAACAAGCACAACGCGAGCATTCAATGATCCTTGTCGATGGTCTTGCTCAGAAGGAAGTACAACTAATTGATTGCGCTCTGCTTCACAATTAGCGCAAGGGTCGCTAGGTGTGTCGTCAGGAATAACATCGCTCATTCTAAACCCTCATTCTAAATCTTTGAGGAAAAGAGATTCATCGTGTGCACTCTGAAATTTCTTCCCTTCAAGCCTATAATCGTTTGTATGAGTTTAATGTATGAAACTTGCTTAGGCTTGTCGTCAATTCAGGGTCTGTATTTTTATCAACAAAATGATTGAGGATGAGTCAATTTGAGGGAGTAGAACGAATCAAACTCAGGTTTGATTGCCTCACCGAAGAAGCGGAGGGGCAGGGAGCACAGGGAGCAGGGGGAGCAAGAGAAAGTCCCGGAGCCGTGGAGCGGAGCGGAACATGGGTATGTTCGCGGAGCGTCTCCAAGAGTTGCCCCGCCCTTCTAGGGCGCTCTTACTGGGGCGGAGTCTGAGCTTCCGTCTCACTTTTCCCCCTTGCTCCCAGCAAGAACTGCTCCCCTGCCTCTTTTGACTAAAATATAATGGTTAACCCAGGCAGAAGTACCATCTTTGCTTTTACAAGCTAGCAATTCCGCGTTTCAACGCAATAATGGCTGCCTGGGTGCGATCTTTGACATCTAGCTTGCTTAAAATTCGGTTGATATGAGTCTTCACTGTACTTTCACTAATATTGAGAGCAGTGCTAATTTCCTGGTTGCTCATGCCCTGTCCGACTAACTGGAGAACTTCTAACTCACGATCGCTCAGTTCTGGAGCAGTTATCCGTTGGGCTAGCTTGGCAGCCACGTTGAGGGGAATATACTGTTGTCCCCTGGTCACTGTCCGAATAGCTGTCAATAATTCCTCTGGCTCAGAGTCCTTTAGTAAATACCCCTTTGCCCCGGCTCGCAATCCTCGATAAATCTCTTCATCGGTGTCATACGTGGTCAGCACAATAATTCGGGCATTGGGAAACTCATTGCAAATAACCGTAATCGCCTGAACACCTCCCATATCGGGCATCCGTAAATCCATCAAAGTCACATCAGGTTGCTGTTGCTGAAAAACTGCGATCGCCTCATGCCCATTTCGCCCCTGACCAACAATGACAATATCTGGAGCCTCCTCTAACATTCCGATCAAACCCTGGCGGACAACAGGATGATCGTCCACAACCAGAACGCGAATGCTACTAGGCTGATTCATGCTGACTTAACCCCCGATGAATGGATACCACGATCTCTGTCCCTTGCTCTAAGTCACTTTGAATCTTTAATTCAGCTATAATGCGTTCAGCCCGTTCTGCCATCCCCAGTAGACCAAAGCCATTCCGCATCGCCTGGTTTTCTACATTAAATCCCTGCCCATCGTCTTTAATTCGCAAGCTGCATTGGGTCGGTTCATAGATCAGCTCAATGTGGATTTCACGTGCTTTAGCATGTTTGATTGCATTTGTCAAAGCTTCTTGCCCAATCCGAAACAGATTATTTTCCAGATCGGAGGATAGGGGATAGGGTGTACCCATGACTTCGTAGACGATTTGGGTTACGATCGAGGAGTTTAATTCAGCAGCAAGACGGCTTAAGGCATCCTGTAAGTTACTGCTCTCTAAAAGGTATGGGCGGTGTAGTGCCTCTACTGAACGACGTGCCTCCGCAAGCCCAGAACGGGCTAAGTCGAGGATCTGAGTGAGGAGAGTTTGCGCTTTTTCTGGGTCTGCCGTTACCTTATTGGAGGCAGAGCGAGCATGAATGATAATACCTGTAAACGCTTGGGCTAAAGTGTCGTGAATTTCCCGTGCCATCTGATTGCGCTCTTCTAGAATGGAGGCTTCTTCGGCTCGTTTGCGATCGGTGATATCTCTTGTTAGCCAAATGACAGAATGTTCTGAAATGGGCGAGATGCGAGTTGCAAACCAGGTTTTCCACCCTCCCACGATCGAGCTATACTCAACCGTTAGGGGCTGCTGAGTGCTTAATGCTTGCCGAATACAGCCAAGAAATGTATCGGCTTGCGATCGCTCAAAAATTTCGGAAAATGTTCGACCCACCTGTTCGTCAATCGGGTTAGATAATTTCTCTGACTCGATCAGGCTTGCTCTCAAAATCCGCCCTTCTGCATTTACTACCAAGAGCGGATCGGGCATTGCACAAAAGAGCGCCCGAAGTTCTGCTTCGGAGGCTTGCAACGCTTCTTCTGCCTGTTTGCGTCTAATTCCTAATGCAATCTCACGGGCTGAAAACTCCAACGCCTCAAAGTTGGACGACGGAATGGGATGTCGAGTAAACATCGCTATAACTCCAACAAGTTGCTCATCCAGCAGTATTGGATAGCCCGCAAATGCCACCATGCCTTCTCGTTTTGCCCATTCTTTATCAATGGATGATTCATCAAACACATTGTTAGTCAACATAGGACAGCGTTCCTGAGCAATTCGTCCAACCTTGAGGCTACCTACAGGAATTCGACTGTATTCACCGTCAAGACGTGTATACATCCCCACACTGGCTTGTAACTCCAAAACATTATTGTCTTTATTTAGCGTCCAAATCCGAGCAAATGCCGCATTAAAGTGCTTAACAACGGCTTGGGCACAGCGATGAAGTATCAAGGGCAAACTAGCACTTTGAGCCAAGGCACTATCCACATCGGCGCGAAAATCGGAGAGGATTGCCTGTTCCCGAAATTGAGCCTCGGACTGACGCAACACTTCTTCTGCTTGTTTGCGTTCGCTAATATCTGTCATGAGGCTGTAGAAGCCTCTCACTTGAGCATTGTCATCGAAATCAGGGATCAAGGTCGCACTGATGCAGTGTCTACCAAGGGAAGAAGGAATTTCTGCTTCCAGGGTTACAGTTTGCCCTGCAAACACCTGATTAATAGACGGCTCAAACCGTTGATAAACCGTCTCACCTAAAAGTTCATGAACAGATTTGCCCAGAATCTCATCACGGTTACGGCTAAACCAAACCTCATGGGTACGGTTGATAAATTGATAGCATCGATTGGCATCCACATAGCTGATCAGAGCCGGTAGAGCGTCGGTGATCAGCCGTAATTCTTGTTCTCGACCGCGCAGTTCTGCTTCGCTTTGCTGTAACGCGGCTGTTCGTTGGGCTACCTGTTGTTCTAAGGTGCGGTTGTAATTCGCTAAAAGATTTTCTGCTTTTTTACGTTCCGTTATATCTTCAAAGGCTGCGATCGCATAAGCCACATTGCCCTGTTCGTCAAAAACTGGAGTTCCCCATACCTCAATGGGAATGGTGGTGTTATTTTGGCGAATTTCTAAATCGTCAATAGTGGTGCGTTCGCCACTCAACGCCCGGATAACTGGCAGTTTCTCAGTAGGATAGATTTGATCCGTTCCCGCCTGATAGAATTGATAAACCTCTGCGATTTGATCCGGTGGCACGGCAGGGTCAATCGCTTTGCCCATTAGCTGGATGCCCCGTTGATTGGCGTAGTAAGGGCGACCAGTCGCATCGACTATTCCAATTCCCACCGGAACCGCTTCTAGAAATTGAGCCATCTGACTTTCATTAGCGCGGAGCTTTGAGTAGAGCTTGGCATTCTCAATTGCGATCGCTGCCTGAGTGGATAGCAGATTTAAGACTTGCGATCGCTCTGCTGTAAATGCCCCAGTTGCTAGTTGGTTTTCTAGATACAATACGCCGACGAGTTTACTTTGATTTAGCAACGGTAAACAAAGAAGCGATCTCGTTTGGTTATGCTGAATGTATGGCTCATTAATAAAATTACCTTCGCGAGTTGCATCATTGAGGATGACAGATTCATGAGTCCGAACCACATATTGAATAATGGATTCGGGTAAGTGATTTGCAATTAGAGTTGACCGCAGTACTTGCGCCGCGTAGACTTTTGCAGTTTCATTGAGTTTACAAGCCGCTTCGATCGTCCATTCTCCTAAGTTTTCCAAAAGCAGGCATCCAGTTTGTGCCCCAGCATTTTCAATTAGAATCTGCATTAGAGAACTGAGCAACCGCTCCAATTCAATTTCACTCGAAATTGCTTGAGCTGCTTTCATCACTGTCGCTAAATCGAGAGCAGTATGTGAGGCACTTGAGATGGTTCCGGTCGTGGTGCGAACTGGTGTAGAAACTACGTTGAAGGACTTAGGACATAGTTGAGGATAACGAGTTTCTAAATCTTTAACCTTTGCCATTGCTCCCCATCGTTCATAGCAATAGTTCGCTTCCTTCATGTAAGTTTGGGCAAACTTTTCTCTACCACGAGCTAAGTAATGTTTGGCGGCTAATTCATAGGCTAATGCTTCTTCTTGAAGATACTTGTTGTCCTTGGCTCCTTGAATGGCTTGTTCATATAAGTTTTCTGCTTCAAAAAATTGACCCAAGACTCGCGCTTTCTCTGCCTCAACGAGATGAAACTTGTGTAAAAAGTTTTCTGGACAGCTATTAGACCATGCTTTCAAGCGCTCCTGATTCGATCGAATCTGTTCCAAAGCATTATTTTGTTCTGCTTGAGATAGACCGGAATACAGGTTGAGTAGAATCAGAGAACCATAATAAAAATAACTACTATAAGTTGTAAATCCTACGATAGAATTTAGGATCTTTCCCGCTTCAACGAAATAATGGCAGCCTTGCTCAAAATCTGCTGTTAAACAGGAAAGATGCATTCTGAGGATGTAATAAAGACAAATTGAAAACCGTATTTGTGAGGTTTCACCCTGATGAACTATTTTTTCTGTCTCCCTAAGCAATCGATCGTGTTCCTGTGCTGCTTGCCCTAAAGCTAGTTTTGCGATAAAAAATTTAGCTCCAGCCAGTGCCACCTTGGAAAGCTCGTCCTGAATCTGCTCCGCCACCAACTGATATTTTTCGTTGTCTTCTGCAACGGTTGTTAAATTTTCGCCTTGAAATAAGCGATTAAAAATGTTACCGACCACGTTATAGGCTGCAAATTGAACATTTCCCGACTCCATGCTTGCCAGAAAACCTTTATAATTGATCGCGGCCGCTCCTGCTATAGGTTTTGACCAAACTTGAATAAAGCCTCCAAACAACATCTCAGCCTTACACTGCTGAGATTTACTGTTTAGCTTATAGCTAAGCTGCACAGCTAAATCTGCAAACTCATAGCCTTGTTGGTATTGCCCTTCCATCAAGCTTAAAAGAAGACCATAGTTTGCATAAGCCTTAATAGACTCAGCAATATTTCCATGTTCAATGCAAAGACGAACTACTCTTAAACTGATAAAGCAGTAAAGTTCAATATTAGCCGTAATGTAGGCTGATATATCTACAACGATCAATTTAATCATTGCTTGAATGACCGGATCGCTCACCGTTGTTAAAGTTAAAAGTGAGGAAATTGAGCGATTTTCTAAGCTTTTGGCAACAGCAGCAAACTCTTCACGGACTAGTTCTGTCAAATTTTTGCCCTTAATCTCAATCCCAAGCTCATGCAATCCGATAAGACCTGTTTGAACTGCTTCCTCACATTCGCCTTGTAGGGTATATTGAGTGATTTGAAAAACACGAATATCTGCGCGATCAACGGCAGAAGAAATGTGCTCTAAAGCAACCTTGGTTGTGGCGCTTAATTGCTCATAGCTAGCATTACTCAACTGTGCTGCACAGAGAGTATGATACAGGTTGAATATCAAGTCGTACTGACTTATCCAAGCCTCTGCCTCGAGCAAGCCAATGCCAGTCTCAAGATACCGAATTGCGGCTTCATAGGCTATAGAGGATATGGCTTTTTGAGCGGCAGCCAAGTTGAGTCGTGCTATTTTCTCTTTTTCATCTTTCTGTGTCAGAAGGGATTGACCAAAGTTGATGTGGTTGACAATATCAAAAAGCATCTCACTTTGTTCGACCTCAGAGAGCTTGCCAAGCAGTAGTCGTCCAATAGAGTAGTGCGTTACTTGCTTTCGATCCTCAGGAATCAAAGCATAGGCGGCTTGCTGTACTCGGTCATGCAAGAACTTATACTCTTGAACTAACAAGTCCTCATCTAATTCAGACAGGGGTTGAATGAATCCTCCTTGTACCGCTGGGAGTAAATCCTGAAAAACCATTTTGGGCGATTTCTCACACACGATCGCTAACGTATTTAAATTAAATTCAGCGCCAATGCAAGCAGCTAACCGAAGAATTTGCTGTGTATTATCTGGCAGTTTCTTCAACTTGTGAAGCATCAACTCCACAACATTATCAGTGATATTTTGAGCTTGAATCCGATCAATGTTCCACTGCCAGCCTCCTACCCCCTTCTGTTCCCCCTTAGTAAAGGGGTCAAAGGTCAACAGATTTTCGCTATACAGCGTCCTCAAAAATTCATTGACAAAGAAAGGATTACCCTCGGTTTTACGCAACACCAACTGAGCTAAGGAACGAACGGTGTCAGTATTGTGATGTAGTGTCTCGGCAATCAGCTGATTCAATGGTTCCAGCGTTAAGGGTGTCAGTATAATTTCTTGAAAAACTACTCCTTTTTTTCGCAGTTTTTCTTGCATTAATACCAGTGGATGGGTTGAATTTACTTCATTATTTCGATATGCTCCAATTAAAAATAGGGATTGGATTTGCTCATCTAGCAGCATCAACTCAATTAACTTCAGCGTTGCTGAGTCTATCCACTGCAAATCATCTAGAAAAATAACTAGGGGATCTGACTTGGAACAAAACACCCGCACAAACGATTGAAAAATCCGATTGAAGCGATTTTGAGCTTCAGTTGCGCCAACTTCCGGCGCAGGTGGCTGTTTGCCAATAATTAACTCAACTTCGGGGATCACATCAATAATGATTTGTCCGTTGTTTCCTAAAACTGCAAGCAGACGCGATCGCCACTGTTGCAGATGCTCATCCGGTTCACTGAGCAATTGCTGTACCAATTTTTGCAGAGCATCTGCGATCGCACTGTAAGGAATATTGCGCTGAAATTGATCGAACTTCCCAGAGATAAAATAGCCGCGCTTTTGGGTGATTGGTTTATAAATTTCCTGCACTAATGCTGATTTCCCAATTCCAGCATAGCCAGATACCAACATCATTTCGACTGGGAATCTTGAGTTGCTATTTTCTTCCTGTTCTGAAATATTTTCTGCATGGTTTTCTGAAGCAGCAACGCGCTCAAAAGTCGCTACTAACATTGCAACTTCTTTGTCTCTTCCATAAAGTTTTTGAGGAATTTGAAACCGATCTTGAATATCTTGCAGACCCAGCTTAATATTATCAATTTCACCAATTTCTGTTAATTGCTCCGCACAAATTTCTAAATCCGCTTTGATTCCCCAAGCACTTTGATAGCGATCCTCGGCATTTTTTGCCATCAGTTTCATAATTATATTTGAAACTGCTTTGGCAATTGTTACATTCAATTCATGAGGTGGAGGTGGTTGTTTAGCAATATGACAATGCACTAGTTCAAGGGTGTCCGTTGTGGGAAACGGCAGTTGGCCGGTTAGCAGTTCGTAAAAGGTGACACCCAGCGAATAGAAATCAGTGCGGTAATCGAGCAAACGATTCATTCTCCCGGTTTGTTCTGGAGATAAATATGCGAGTGTTCCTTCCAACACATGAGGACTTTTGAAAGTCGGATTCGTGCGATTAAATTGGGTGGAAATTCCAAAATCAATTATTTTGACAACGCCAGTATCAGGATTGAGAACAATGTTTCCAGGATTGATATCCTTATGAATGACATTAGCTGCATGGATTCTACCTAGAATGTCGCAAACAGCGATCGCAAGGCCAAGAAAAGTCGATAAAGGTATGGGGCAGAAGATGTTTGGGCGCTTGTGCATCCATTGCTCTAGGGACTCTCCCCCAAAATCTTCTAAGAGAATCACCAGAGTGCGTTGATAGTCCTGTTGGCTGTATGCTTTGATAACTCCTTCTAATTTTAGGGAGCGGGTAATTTTATATTCCTGTCTGTAGCGAGTCAATTCTTGGGGAGAAGGATAATCAAGCTTCAGCATTTTGACGACAATCCCTACTCCATCGTCTCTGATGCCTCGATAAACTAGAGAGTTAGAACTTTCATATATCTTGTTTTGAATGGCAATACCAGGTAGAGCAATCATAGAGCAACTCTTGAGAGGATAATCTGGCAATACCTCAAACTATACAGCAATTCTTATTCTGAGAATAATTACTTGCTGTTTGCTCCCATCAAGAATAAGTTTGATAAAATAAGAGATTGATAACTGAACTTTAATTTCTGACTTTAAAACATTCAACACTTTTTCTCCCAAAGCGTTTAAATAAGGTCGATTTAGCTTACCCATCGGTTCTAAAAAGTTCTGCATTGATTCCTCTAGCGTGCCCGAATATACTCAACTTATGTGAGCGTAAACGAGCAATCACTCCTAGAGAAATGCCACCTATCGACATCTTTCATCTTCTGAAATCCTATTTGGTTTTGTTCATTTCTAGCCAGATGTAGAGTGGGAACTGAACTCCGTTGAGCGCTGTATCAATTATGTAGAGCGATTTTACAGCACTCATTTGACAACTGGCATAGCACGGGACACCAGAAGCGGAAAGTTTTGCCATATCCCTCGTACAACTTCTTCGCTGTCCCGTTGTGGTGATATCTCCATTGAAACTGCAACCCAAAGCCATTGGATGCCAAATTGCCGAATTTGTTCAGGGTATTCTCCCATACTCCGACTCCAGAAGCGTCAATAATTTCTCTTCCACAGCAGTAAGATAAGGCCGATTTACCTTCCCCAACAACTGCAACAGACTTTTAACTGTCTCCTCCAGCGAATCTAAATATATTCGCGCAAGGCGATCGCTGATTAACTGCATCTGCTCACATTCTTGGGGCAGGTAGTTGAAGGATTTCAGGTGTTGCAAGCCAATGGTGTACTCTCCATCCCAGACTCTCACGGTGCAACTAAACT
>NZ_JABXKH010000041.1 GCF_017115105.1 Nostoc sp. NMS2 | reverse complement strand
GTTTCTGTTTTGGCTGCGGCTCTCCCAAACTCAGACCCTCTGCCATAATCCCTCTATCAATAGGGTTTGAGACGCGCTAACCCTGTGAGCAATAGCCGCTCCAAACGCGAGATAGTAATTCTTGATTGTTGTTTTAGTGGCGCATTTGCTGAAGGTATGACTGCGAAAGATGAAGGTTTTGTGGATGTGAGGAATCAATTAGGTGGAGAAGGGCGGGCTATTCTCACCTCTTCGACCTCTACTCAACTTTCGTTTGTAGAGCAAGGAGCAGAGACATCAACTTATACCCGCTACATAGTAGAGGGACTAGAGACTGGTGTAGCAGATCGAGATGAAGATGGTTGGATTTCAGTTGATGAATTGCATGAGTACGCCAAAAGTAGAGTTCAAGAAGTTGCTCCAGCAATGAAACCGGAGATATATGCAATTAGAGAAGGCTTTAAGATTCTGCTTGCTAAAGCACCCAGTGATGACCCACACCTCATATATCGTCGAGAAGTTGAGTATTTGATAAGTGCAGGTGATGGTCACATTTCTGATGCTGGGCGCGATGTGTTGGATGAGTTACAACATAAACTGGGACTAACATCTGAAGAAGCTGTGGCAATCGAGGATAAGGTTTTAGAACCTCACCGAGAGTATCAGAGAAAATTGAAGCGATATGAAGACAGATTTATTAAAGAAATTCAGCGTGAGTATCCTTTTAGTGATAACACTCGTGAACAATTAAAACGTTTTCAGAAAGTTTTAGGATTTACAGACGAAAATATAGCCTTAATTGAAGCTCCGAAAATTACCGAGCAGCAACTTATTCCACCTCCAATAGATCCTCCACCCCCGCGAAATAGCAATTTTATTCAATACATAGGATCGTGCATCATCGGAGTAGTTATTGGTGGTACTATTGTATATTTCTTTCCACATACATTATCTCAAACCTGTGCTAATAAACAGCAGTATAGTTTGAATGACAGAATCAGCTTGGGTGAAGAAATTTTATTAAAACAAGATACAAACCCAGATAAAGAAGCTGGAGTTAAAGCATTTGCTCAAGGTGATTGTCTGACTGCTATTAGGAAATTCCAGGCATATCGAGCAGCAAATCTTAGCGATCCAGAAGCATTAATTTATTTGAATAATGCTAAGGCTCTTCTACAAGTAAATCGGATCAAAATTGCTGTTAGTGTACCCATTGGTACAAATTCAAACGTAGCAAAAGAGATATTACGCGGTGTAGCTCAAGTTCAAAATGAAGTGAATAGCAGTAATGGCATTAATAGCAAAGCTTTAGAGGTGGCGATCGCTAATGATGATAATGACCCAAACACTGCCTCAAACATTGCCACGGAGTTTGTCAAAGATATCAGCATTTTAGCTGTAGTTGGACATAATGCTAGTAATGCTTCCATTGCCGCAGCCCCAGTATATCAGAACGGTGGTCTAGTCATGATGTCTGCCACCAGTTTTGCCCCAAATCTGATTGGTATTGGTAACTATGTCTTCCGTACTGCTCCCAATATTAGCTCAATAGCAAATAAGGTTTCTAGTTACGCTATCAATACAGCAGGCAAAAATAATTTTTTGATTTGTGTCGATAACCAAGCGATAGATAATTTGTCTTTTCATGAAGAATTTATCAAAGCGATAAGCGCTGCTGGTGCTAAAAAGAATCCCACTATATGCGATGTTTCTGCACTTAATTTTAATCCTAGTAGAGTTATTTCTCAAGCTAAGGATAAAAGCGCTAATGGCTTGTTATTAGGTCTTTACATAGACAGAATCAAGGAAGGCTTAGTAGTTGCAAGAGCCAATCAAGGGCAATTAGCTGTATTTAGTAGTTCTACGCTTTATACTGACGAAACCTTAAAGGCAGGTAGAGCTTTAGATGGACTGGTAATTGCTGTACCTTGGCATCCCACAGCATTTCCTAATAATCCTTTTGCCTCAAATGCTATGGAACTTTGGAAAGTGCCTATAACTTGGCGAACAGCTACATCTTATGATGCAACTCTAGTGATAGTTAAAGGTTTGCAGCAAAGCAATACCCGTGAAGAACTGCAAAGGACGCTGCACAGTCCAGGTTTTTCACTGGATGGGGCTACGGGAAAGATTCAGTTTGCACAATCAGGCGATCGCACAAATAATGCCATATTCTTAGTCAAAGTTCAACAAATATCTGGCGAATATAAGTTTGTACCAATACCACCTTAATTTTAAGTTTCCAGATGATCTTCTGGAATAGGACGACCTTCTTCTTTTAAAACATCAATGTATAATTCAATAGCTTCTTTAATGTTGACAACAACTTCTTCTTTAGTCTTCCCTTGGCTGATACAAGCAGGTAAGCTAGGACATTCAGCCACCCAATAACCATCTTCTCCTGGATAAATAATTACTTGTCTTTTCATCTATTAATCCTACAAATTAAAAGTGTAGTCAAAACAAATCAGAAAAGTCAAAATTCACAACATATCTGGATTTTCCCCTAATTCTCTTAATCTAGCCGCTAAACGAGCCGCCTGTGCCGCCGCCGCTTCTTCTCGTGCAGCAGCTGCTTCTGCTTCTGCAACTGCGGCTTGTGCTTGTGCAACAGCAATTTCTGCCTGCGTGACTGCGGCTTGTGCTTGTGCAGCAGCAGCTTCTTCTGGTAACAAAACCAAATTACCAGCCACATCGTAAAACCGCAACCATACCGCCGTTTCTCTGTCTATTGTTCCTTCACTCGTCCCCAACCATAAACTTAAACGCTTACACCACAACCAACCACGCTCATTTGGTGTCAAAGATTGATATTGCTGATTATGATCTAAATGCCACCCTTGCAAAGAAGTCGGGTCAAAGGGGTCATAGACAAAATAATCTGAAGTATGAAAAGTTTGTTCGTAAAGGTCTTTCTTAACAGTCTTATCTATTTTGGCTGTAGATGGTGACATTAATTCTACAATCACATCAGGATAACGACCGTTTTCTTCCCACACTACCCAACCTTGACGAGAATTAGTCCCGTCCACATTCAAGACAGCAAAGAAATCGGGGCCACGGAAATCTTGGTTACGTACTTGGGCGCTGCTGTAATAAATAAACATATTGCCACTAGTAAAAAAATCATTCCGGTCAGCCCACGCTTGCTGCAATGACCGAATCAACACATTCATGGCAATACGGTGGCGATTTGATTCCAAGGGTTCTCCGTCATCAAAAATTAAATCTGTGGGCGGTGTGGGGTGTTCCCAGTCTAGAATGGCTCTTGGGTTGTTTTCGGTAGTCATGAGCGATCGCCTTTCTCAGAAAGCCTTAGATTTCTATCATAAATTATTCTTCACCCAATCTCGAAAATTACGCATAGCTTGACTTCTACCAATTGTTAAACACTGTTTAACATATTCATTAACTAGTTCAACAATTGGGATATTAGGAAAATTAGGACTAGATTGAGATTTAATATGCTTTCCCTCTTGTAGAACCGAAATTTCTAACCCTTGTTGTGTATGTCGCCAAAGTTCAGGAACTCCCAAAAGTTCATAATTCTCAAATCTAGTCCGAGAAGTAATATCAATTTCGATTGCTAAATCTGGTGGTGGATCTATATTTAAATCAATGCGATTTTTACCAATGATAGCAGCTTGATTTTGAATATAAAAACTGGTATCTGGTTCTACTGCTTGCCGCATTCGCTCATTTTTAAGTGTTGTGGAACCAAAAGGTTCAAAATCAATTTGCAGGATTTCTAACAAGATTTTGACTAAATCACCAATAAGTTCTTTATCTTTTTCGTGTTCTGGTAAGGGAACCATAATTTCTAACCAGCCATGACTATAAGAAATACGTGAGGCACGCTTTTCTCCCATTTCTTCTAAAATATTTTCTAACTGCTGCCAACTAATATCTTGCAGTAACATTTGTTGACCAGGTTTAACAATAATTTGTTGCAGTTTTAAAAGCATATTACCTCAGAGATTTGATGTAGTAGCTGTTAGGGCAGATTAAATTTACAAATCAACTTTCTTAAAGTATATCGCCTTTGGTAATAAGGGTAGAAATTGGTTCAGTTAAGGTTAAAACTTTTTGTCAAAGTTCTTTTTTTAACGAACCGCATAAAGCCCAATACGGTTCAGTTAAGGGTAAAACTAAAAGTTGTGTAGGTTGGGTTGAGGAACGAAACCCAACATTATTAACCATTTGTTGGGTTTCGCTATTGCTCAACCCAACCTACTATTTTTCTTAACTGAACCGTATTGGCATAAAGCCTTCTCTACGAGACGCTGCGCGAACGGCATAGCTTCGCTTGGCGCGAAGCGTCTCGAAGAGAAGGACGCGAAGGAAGAAAAGAAAAAGAAGGACGAAATGCTTAACTGAACTGTATTGCCTTATATCTCAGGGTAGCTAGAAACCCCTATTCCCCATACTTCGACTGCGCTCAGTACAAGTTCCCCATTCTCAATTCCCTTCTTCATTCTTGATGAGTAGAAATTTCAATGACAAACTCTGTACCCTTTCCCAGTTCTGAAGTGCAAGAGAGAGAACCGCCATGTGCTTCTACGATAATTTGACGAGCGATCGCTAATCCTAATCCAGTACCTTTTCCTACAGGCTTGGTGGTGAATAAATGGTCAAAGACTCGTTGTTTTACCTCCGGTGACATCCCCACCCCATTATCAGCAATCTTAATCAAGACATGCTTACCTGAGTCTGCAATACGGGTTTGAATGGTGATGCAATTGGGGTTAGCTAAAATTGCTTCTAAACTCCGCTCTGTATTGTGTTGTTCAAGTGCATCAATGGCATTTGCTAACAAGTTCATAAACACTTGATTAAGTTGTCCAGCAAAGCATTCTACTAGGGGTATTTTGCCATAATTCTTAACTACTTCAATTGCCGGACGGTTTTCGTTAGCTTTTAAACGGTGTCTTAGAATCAGAATAGTACTATTAATGCCTTCGTGAATATCAAAGGGAACTTTATAATCTTTATCCGCTCTGGAGAAGGTTCGCAAACTAGTACTGATGCTGCGGATACGGTTAACACCCAATTTCATCGAGTCCAGCAATTTAGTTAAATCTTCGCGTAAATAATTCAGGTCGATGGCATCAATTTCGTCTTTAATATCTGAGCCAGGATTGGGAAATTTTTCTTGATAAAGATTAATTAGTCCAAACAAGTCTTTAACATAATCTTTGGCTGGTTCTAAGTTGCCTGCAATGAAGCCAATAGGGTTATTGATTTCATGGGCAACACCTGCCACTAGATTACCAAGGGCGGACATTTTTTCACCTTGAACTAATTGTAATTGTATTGTTTGGAGTTCTTGTAAAGCTTGTTCTAATTGTTGCTTTTGCTGTTGCAGCAATTGTTGTGCTTGATAGTGTTCTGTGATGTCTTCAGACGTGCCAAGAATGCCAAAAAGGTTTCCTTCTCTATCTCGTAGCGGAATTTTATTTGTATTCGACCAGGTTGGTTTACCGTCTGCTTGCTGCAATGTTTCGATAATATTTAGTTCAGCTTGTCCAGATTCCATAATTTGACGATCGCACTTTACATACCAATCTGATTCTTCACGAGTCCAAGAAAGGTCGTAGTCTGTTTTACCAATAACGTTTTCTGGCACTCCTACACCCGAAGCTTGAGCAAATTTATGGTTACAGCCTAAATAAACACTATTGCAGTCTTTCCAGAAAACAGACTGGGGAATATTGTCCATAATTAACCGCAAAAATTGTTCCGTCTGTCCCAGGTTTTCTAGGGTATTTTGTGCTTGCTGATAAAGTCGGGCATTTTCTAGGGAGATTGCAGCTTGAGTACATAACAAATTGAGAATTTCGACGCGATCGCTAGTAAACGCTCCAGTAGTAAGATTATTTTCTAAATACAAAATCCCTAAAAGTTTACCTTGACACAGAATCGGTGTACACAGCAAGCTTTTGGGTTGCTGACGCATGATGTAGGGATCGGCTATCAGCATCGGATGCACTGTTGCATCAAAGATGACGGTAGGTTGTAGACTGCGTTTAACCGCATAAATTAGGCTATGGGGGATGTCTGCGCTATCTTCCACAAAAATGGACTGTAACACCCTTGATTGCTGCCCAACTTCAGTAGTCGCCTCAACTAGCAATCTACCTTCTTTAAGCAGTAATAACGCACACTTATCTGCTCCAGCATTTTCAATTACCACTTGCAGCAGCTTCGTAAGTAATTTATCCAGTTCAATTTCACTGGAAAGCGTCTGAGAGGCTTTGAGAATCGTTGCCAAATCTAGCATTACTGATGCACTGCTGCTAGAGGTTACTGATTTATTAGAGCTTGGGTGCAAAGTAGTAATGTTAATATTTGCGGTCAGCGATACTCTTTCAGAGTCACTTTGCGATCGCGTCTGTTGTAAAATAGGGGCTAGAAGCTGTGGGTAACGTTGTTCTAAATCATCGACTTTGGCTTTAGCGCCCCAGCGAGTGTAACAATAGTAAGCATTAATCAAATACTCTTGGGCAATGCGTTCTTTGTCCCATTCTAAATAAAACTTGGCTGCGAGTTCATTGGCGAGAGCTTCCTCGTTAAGGTATTCGTTTTCTTTGGCTTGAGCAATGGCGCGATCGTAATACTCAATTGCCTCGGCTTTCGCCCCCAATACTCGACATTTTTCTGCGACAACTAAAGCATGGCGGTGAGCCTGATTACTTGGTGCATGATCTGTCCAATTCCTGAGTTTTTCTTGATGATCTGTCACCCGCTCTATAATGGCTGTTTGCTCTGTCTCACTGACAGTTGGGTAAACCGCTAATCGAATTAGTGCATCGTAGAAATAGAAGATTGGAACGTGCATAAGTCCTCTACCAGCACCTAAATACTGTTCCGTTAGGCTGGCGTTTTCTAATGCCTGTTCATAGCGTTGAAACAGGTAGGAGAGGAGCATTTTATTGATATAAATCTGAAATAGTGCTGTCACATCATTAGTTTTGAGGTGAAGCTGAATCATTTCATGCTCATTATAGTGTTCGCTATGCAACCGATCTGGTTCGTCCCTAGTCTCCAGCAGATTGAGTACAGCTTGATAGTAGATACTTTGCTTGTGAAGATAAGTATCCTGGCGCAATTGCTGCATCACCTGGCGATGAGCTTCCATTGTTTGTCTAAGAGAAAATAGTTCCTGACTACTAAAATAGGCACTGAAGCTATAACCAAGAAGACTTAGGGCGACATATTGAATATCTCCAATTTCTAATCCATTGGAATAGGCTTTTAAAAACCCTTCCAGGGTATCTTTCACAGGTTCTTGCCAATGTCTGAGAAAGTTGTTAAAGGCAAAAATGGTTTTAGCGGTTAACTCAGGAGCATGGATATGTTGCAGCAGGTTCATTCCCAGTTGTCCAAACCGATAGCCTGCCTCAATATCTCCCAACATAACCAGCAATGTCAACCCGTACATTACATAGCCATGAGTCGATTCTGGTGCATTCCCATATTGCACAGATAAATCGACGTGAGCAAGGATAATCAGAGGTAACAAGTCTGGAGCAGCTTGATAGGCAGCAGAAAGGACGGTTGATAGAATAACCATTGCCGCTTTTTTCTCCGGTGCGGTCATTTGTGGTAATTCTAGGAAAGATTCGATTGATTTATTGTTGAGTAGAATTTGGGTATTCCTAAGTGCCTGTGCAATGTCTGCTGGGGTGGGTTGCTCTGGCAGATGTACTCCCAGATGCTTTAATACTTCCCGTGCGAGTCGCAAGGCTTCTAGCTGCTGATTTTGAGCAATGCAAGCTTGGATTTTAATGTTGTAGATATTTGCCCGAACTAGCCAAGATTGGGCATGATTCAGCACAACTTCAGCTAACTGTTCCATCTGTTCAAAATCGATGGCAAGGTAGGCTGATTCCGTTGCTTTTTCATAAAGGGAGAGGACGAGAGCGGATTGATGCCAACAGTTATCTGTAAGCATAGCAATGCCTGTGTTGAAATAGTCTAAAGCTGCTGCATAAGCTGTTGAACTTTTGGCTTTATGGCCAGCCGCCAAGTTTAACTGCGCGAGTTCCTGTTTCTCCTGTTCATCAATAATCAAAGCCGATCCTTGATTGAGATGGTTAACGATCGCAAAAATTTTATCATCTCGTTCATTTGCAGTCGTTGCTTGTTGCAGCAAACGCCCAATGTGCAGGTGAGTAACTTGCTTTTGATTGTCAAGAATTAGTGAATAGGCAGCTTGCTGAATGCGATCGTGAAGAAATTTGTAGCTGCTGGTTATTTGTCCATAGTCATTGTGGCTATTTACCAATGATTGCTGTTGATAGAATTTGTAAACATCACTGCTAGGAATAATAAATCCTTCTTGAAGCGCTTTCCATAACTCATCTGCTGTTGTCACCTCAGAATGTTCATAAACGATCGCTAATGTGGCTAAATCAAATTGGTTTCCCACACAAGCCGCTAATTTCAAAACTTCTTGAGTTTCTATTGACAACTTTTCAAGCTGAATTGCCATAAACTCTACTACATCATCGGTCAAAGCGAGCGATCGCACTTGAGCAACATCACATTCCCAATAACTACCGTCAAAATTAAATGTAATTAGTTGTTCTTGATGTAGCGCTTTGAGAAACTGGGTGCTGAAGAAAGGATTACCTTTGGTTTTGCTCAATACCAACTCTGTTAACGGTGTGGCTAACGCTAGTGAGCAACTCAATGTATCTGCAACCAAATGATTGATAGAAATTTGCTCAAGGGGAGCTAAAGTAATCGTATTAACTGTGATATCTAACTTCTGAATCTCTTGCAAAGTCAGCATCAGGGGATGTACTGGATTAACTTCGTTATCTCGATAAGCACCAATTAATAGTAGATAGCCGATGTCAGCTTCGCTCATTAACAAGTGGATTAACTTTAAAGAAGCCGAATCTGCCCATTGCAGATCGTCAATAAAGATCGTCAATGGATGTTCTACGGCAGTGAAGACTTGAGTTAATTTTAAAAACAGCGATTTGAAGCGCTTTTGTGCCACACTTGCAAAGAGTTCCGGTGCAGGAGGCTGTTTGCCAATCATCCTTTCCAGTTCTGGAATTACATCAATCATCACTTGCCCGTTCTCACCCAAAGCAGAGAGAATTTTGCACTTCCACTGCTCAAATTGAGTATCAGTTTCACTCAATAGTTGCCTGATTAAGTCTCGAAAGGCTTGCACAAAGGCAGAGAAAGGGATGTTGCGCTGGAATTGGTCAAATTTACCTTTAATGAAGTAACCCCGTTGTCGGACAATTGGCTTGTGGACTTCGTTAACCACAGCAGTTTTGCCAATCCCAGAGAAGCCTGCTACCAACATAATTTCAGTGCTTCCCTGACTGACTCTCTCAAAGGCATCCAATAAACTTTCAACTTCACCTTGGCGACCATAGAGTTTTTCTGGGATGATGAAGCGATCGCAAATATCCCTTTGTGCAATTGGAAAACTCTCAATGCTACCCGTGTTTTTCAGTTGCTCCAAACATTTTTCTAAATCAAATTTCAGCCCTAATGCACTCTGATAGCGGTCTTCAGCATTTTTCGCCATCAATTTCATCACAATCTCACAAAGAACTTCAGGAATCTCTTCTTCCCTCCCGCCTCCTAACTGTTCTGGAAGCTTTGCAATATGACAGTGAACCAACTCCATCGGATCGTTCGACTCAAACGGTAAGTGTCCAGCCAGCAATTCATAGAAGGTAACGCCGAGAGCATAGTAATCACTGCGATAGTCAATTCCGCGATTCATCCGTCCGGTTTGTTCTGGGGAAACGTAGGCAAGAGTACCTTCTAAGACATTGGGACTGTGAACTTCTTGGGTTTCTCTTGGTAAAAGAGAGGCAATGCTAAAGTCAATCAACTTGACTTGCTGAGTTTCCGGGTTAATGAGGATGTTGGCAGGCTTAATGTCTTTGTGGATAACCCGATGGCGATAGAGTCCGTCAAGAATATTGATCAGAGCGATCGCAATTTCCAAAAATTCTGTCAAAGTACATTGATTGCTCCCCATTTTTTGGTTCATCCAATCTCTGAGGGAAATGCCACCAAAATCCTCCATTACCAAAGCGTAGCTGTTGTGGTAAGGTTCCAGACTATAGGGATGAACAATACCAGGTAGATCAATATTTTTAGCGATCGTGTACTGATTGCGGAATAGTAGCAGATCGTTGAAGGTAGGATATTCCTGCTGAAGTAGTTTGATCGCAACCGGAAGTTGATCGGTCTCTCGAATTGCCCGATAAACTAGGGTTCTAGAGCCTGCATAAAGTTGTTCGCTAATTCGATAATTTAAAAGCTTGTCCATCGGCTCAACTCTTGTTAAATCAGCTATTTATCTAAAGTAGTCTGCCCAAAAACCAGCTTTTTCTAACTCAGTTTTATCAATGAAGGTATGAGGCAGGTGGTCACTGAGCGTAGTCGAAGTGGGGCAGGGCAATACGGTTCGGTTAAGAGAAGAGACGCGATAAATCGCCGTCTTTACAATAATCAGTCCTTTGTCTTGACGGCGATTTATCGCGTCTTTGTGATTTATCTCCCCCAATTTCCGGTAAAATCAAGTTCTAAGGATTGTGGAATTGGGAGAAACTTGGGGTGGCTACACTTGGCGTTAACATTGACCACATCGCCACCATCCGGCAAGCACGGCGGACGGTGGAACCAGACCCTGTGGCGGCGGCGGTGCTGGCAGAATTAGCGGGTGCAGATGGTATTACGGTGCATCTGCGTGAAGATCGACGGCATATCCAAGATCGGGATGTGCGGATATTGCGGCAAACAGTGCGATCACATCTTAATTTAGAAATGGCCGCTACAGAAGAAATGCTAGCGATCGCTCTCGATATCAAACCAGATTACGTGACTTTAGTTCCCGAAAAGCGCGAAGAAGTCACAACAGAAGGCGGACTAGATATTATTGGTCAAATTGCTAGAATAGGTGAAATAGTCGATAAATTGCAAAGCGCTAGCATTCCAGTTAGTTTATTTATCGATGCCGAACCAGCACAAATCGAAGCATCTGTCAAGATACAAGCTCAGTTTATCGAATTGCACACCGGACAATATGCTGAGGCTAAGGATGAAACAAATCGCCATCGAGAATTAGCCATATTAGCTAAAGGGTGTGAACAAGCGATTCAAGCTGGATTGCGAGTCAACGCTGGTCATGGACTCACCTATTGGAACGTCTATCCAGTGGCTGCGCTTCCAGGCATGGAAGAACTAAACATCGGTCATACCATCATCAGTCGGGCAGCATTAGTAGGTATAGAAAGGGCAGTCCGCGAGATGAAACAAGCTATAAGAGGGAATGGGGAATTGGGCATAGGGCACTTGTACTGAGCGAAGTCGAAGTATTGGGCATAGGGCATGGGGCAGAAGAGGCAGAGGCGCGGGGGGAAGGGTGCAGAGGAGAGGAATTTTCCCCCTGCTCCCTGCTCCCCTGCTCCCCTGCTCCCTGCTCCCTGCTCCCTGTCCTCACTCCCGTATCTTAAAAGAGGGGTTGTCACTGCGAAATCTAGAAATTCAAATCTTCAGCAAAAACTTCTATGAGCGCAACACAGTCTAACAACCTGCCACTTTGGGTACAGGATAGAGATAAAGTGATAGCAGAAAGCACTGATGTCGAGTGGCGCTATCAGACACCGCCTGATTATTCTCGTTCCAAAGAGAATCTTGCCCAAGAAAGTATCTATAATCACCTTGAAGGTACACTGGAAGCGATCGTGCAAAACTTAGTCAGAACCTTCGAGATGGAGGTATCTTTCAAAGCTAACCCGCAACAGTGGTTATCTATTGTCAATGAACAGTTTCGCGTGAGTACCAATGGCGGAGTAGAGTATACCGCAGCAGATTTATCAGCCCAAGGTACTTACAATCTATTTATGGCTGATTCAGAGCATTACAAATCTTCAGAAGAAAGCTTTGAATCATCCGCAAAAGTCTTCCACACAACATTTCCTCAAGGATTTCCTTGGGAAGTGCTGGAAGTTTTCTCAGGGCCACCAAATGTCACATTCAAATGGCGG
This sequence comes from Nostoc sp. NMS2, assembly GCF_017115105.1. Classification (GTDB taxonomy): domain Bacteria; phylum Cyanobacteriota; class Cyanobacteriia; order Cyanobacteriales; family Nostocaceae; genus Nostoc. The sequence goes on along the minus strand of NZ_JABXKH010000041.1, from coordinate 48,442 downwards.
CATTGGGGACATTTTAACGGAGAATATAAAGGCCATGCACCGACTGGAGAGACAATAGAAATTATCGGCATGAGCATTGCAAAAGTTACCGATGACTTGAAGGTTATTTCCTTAGAACACTACTTCGACAATAATCTGTTTTTGGAAAAGCTAACATCTGGTGGCAAACAGACAAATGCTGAAAAGTCGGCAAGTGCTTGTCCGTTCAGTTCTTGGTTCAAGAAATCCCGTAAGAGTTAGTTCATAAGGGTACAGAATGTAGTACTGTGCCCTTACATGATTCACACAGCAACCAAAGGATGAAAATGCAAACATACTATTACGTTTTGGCAAGTCTTCGCTTTCTTCTCCAAGAAGAACCGACACACGAAATTCTCAAAGAACGCATTCGTCACTACCACGAACAAGAAAAACAAATAGATTTTTGGTTGGTTGAACAACCAGCTTTCTTGGAAGCACCTGAATTTGCACAAATCAAGGCAAAGTGTCCCCAACCAGCAGTAGCAATTATTTCTACAAATCCCCAATTTATTACTTGGTTAAAACTGCGTCTAGAATACGTTATCACTGGAGAATTCCAGGCTCCTTCTGAGACAATACCAGATGCTTTGGCATCCTTGGCTACTGTATCTTAAGAAATTGGGCATGGGGCATGGAAAAGAGGCAGAGGGGCGGGGGGCGGGGGCAGGGGGAAAACTCTTCTCCCTTGCTCCCTGCTAAGAGCTCCCTGCTCCTCATCTCCCTCATCTCCTCCACTCCCCAATATATTTTGTGACACTCCTTTCATTCCCACACTGAAGTAAGTAGGTTTTCAGCTTTTTTCTTATAAAATCTTCTAAGACACCTTGATTTACATAATCTAACTTTTGTGCATAGATTTCAGACTTTACCAAGTGTTTTAGGATTTGCGATTGCAGGGTTGATTGGTGGCATGAGTTCTGTTTTTGCCCAACAAGCCATTCCTGTTTGTCAACCACCGACTTCGGGTGAGTATCTTTTATTAGTAGTCAGTCCCACAGCAGATAATCAAAAGCAGTTGCGTAGTGCCTTACCGCCTGAACTGAAAACCATTACCTGCAAATATCTCAACGAAACTGTGACGCGGATAGGGGGCTTTAAAAAAATTGATGATGCCAATCGATGGGCAAGGTATGTAAGTAATATTGTTGGTTTATCTGCCATCATCACCACTCGACCAACAACGGCAGATGTGCAGCCACAAACACAGCCACAAATACAGCAACAGTCGCCTCAGCAGACAGTTAACTATAATCCTCAAGCATTAGGAGAGGGTTATGCAGTGTTGGTAGATTATTACAATCGTCCCGAACTAGTAACTAGCGTACAGCAAGCAGTAGGAGGTAACGTAGGTTTTGTTTCCTATGGACAACGCCCTTACTTGCTGGCAGTTTATACCACCAACCAAAGTGAAGCATACAACACATTGCAGAAGCTGAATAATGGCGGTTTTGTCGCCAGCATAGTAGATAGTCGTAAAGTGATTCTGCTGCGCTCAACTGTGCGGTTGTAGTCATTAGTCACTTGTACTGAGCGTAGTCGAAGTATTAGTCATTAGTCATTAGTCATTAGTCATTAGTTAATAAACTGTAGACTGTAGGCTATTGACTAATAAGCAAAACTTGCTAACCAACAGATGGTTATACCCAAAGCTGACCCAGCTATTACCTGAACTGGTGTATGTCCAAGTAATTCTTTCAGACGGTCTTGGCTAAAGTCTGGTTTTTCATGAAATAACTCATCAATCATTTGATTGAGGATACGAGCTTGCTTACCAGCTGCTTGGCGAACTCCGGCTGCATCATACATGACAATGATGGCAAAAACCATCGCAAGGGCAAAATCAGGAGATGCCCAACCAAGTGTTTGCCCTACACCAGCCGCTAAAGCTGTAACTAAAGCTGAATGAGCGCTGGGCATACCTCCGGTTGTCACCAAAACACGGATATTAAGTTTGCGATTTTTGACGATCTCGATTACGAGCTTTAATGCTTGAGCAATTAAACAAGCGACCAGAGCAACCAGCAGCACCCGGTTGTCTAAAATGTTGCCTATGTCCTGCATGGTATTTTGATTAGGTTAGTAAATATTAGCAGCAGTTTCTGGTTGAGGAAACACTTAGATTCAACCCAAAATCCCAAATTAACCTAGTACATCACGGCGGAAACAGATTGATGATTCAAAATCACCTAAAAGCTTATCAAACAAGCTTTTTTAATTTTGAATTCCGCAGGGGGGCGGTGTAGTACAGCATAGCGTCAATAAACCACCCATTCAAAACCAATGAAACGCTTACGGTACAGGAATTACGAATTACGAATTACGAATTACGAATTACCCAAAGCGTTGCTAGTTATTGCGGCTAGTAATAAAATGAGCGATCGCTTTGAGTGGCTTGGCTCTGTCTCCAAATGGTTCTAATTCTGCACAAGCTACTTTAACAAGCTCTTGGGCTTTTAAGCGGGATTCTTCAAGTCCCCAAAGGCTAGGATAGGTCACTTTCTTCGCTTTTTGGTCTTTACCAGCTGTTTTACCTAATTGCTCTTTTGTAGAAGTGATATCCAGAATATCATCTATGATTTGGAATGCTAGCCCAATATTTTCAGCATAACGGGTCAGTCGCTGCACATCTTCAGTTGATGCTCCAGCAATGATTCCGCCACAAACTACGCAAGCTTCCAAAAGGGCGGATGTTTTGTGTCTATGAATGAAATTTAGCGTTTCTAGAGAAATATCAGATTTCCCTTCTGACTCTAAATCGACAACTTGACCACCGACCAAACCAGCTGCCCCCAGCGCTCGACCAAGACGAACAATTACCTGCAAGGTTAGCTCTCTGTTAACGTTTTGGGGGGTTTTAAGGGCAACAAACTCAAAAGCGAGTGCTAACAAGCCGTCCCCAGCCAAAATCGCCACATCTTCGCCATAGACTTTATGATTTGTCAGCTTTCCCCGACGGTAATCGTCATTATCCATCGCTGGGAGGTCATCATGAATCAGAGACATTGTGTGGATCATCTCTACAGCACAAGCCGTTGGCATGGCCATTTCGATAGTGCCACCCATCATTTCACAGGTAGCAAGGCAAAGAATGGGACGTACACGCTTGCCGCCAGCTAATAAAGAGTAGCGCATCGCCTCATAAATCTTTTCTGGATAAATGATGGGGATAGCTCGATCTAAAGCATTATCACAAAGCTTTTGTCGCTCTTTGAGATAGGCTACCAAGTTAAATGTGGCTTCCTCTGGTGGTGTCCTTTGAACGTTATCAGTTGCTACCATTCTTCAATTCCTGACACTTTGGGATTTTTGTCTTATACGTCACAATTTTAAGGTGCTGTGGGGCTGAAAAAATGAAGAGTTCGGAATTAGGAGTACAGACGTGATTAATCGCGTCTGTACAGGAGTTAGGAGTAGACGCGATTAACCGCGTCTGTAAAGGAGTTAGGATTAATAATTCTTAACTTTTAACTCATAAGCTAATCAGCATTCAAGTTGCATAATCAGGGCGCTCATGTTGCCCACCCCACAAGATATTGAGAAAATTTTAATATGCAAATTAGATGTGTTTTAGCTTAACTCCTCACTCTCTTGCTGCTGTGGAATAGCTGGTGAATGTATTTTGTAACAATATGGCAACAGTCATAGGGCCAACACCACCAGGAACGGGGGTGATAAATCCTGCTACACCAGCAGTTGATTCAAAGTCAACATCGCCAATTAAGCGACTTTTGCCACTAGCATCAGTGACGCGATTCATTCCCACATCTACCACAACAGCGCCTGGTTTTACCATATCAGCAGTGATTAATCTGGGACGACCTGCTGCTGCAATTAGAATATCAGCATTTTGGGTGATGCTTTTGAGGTCATGCGATCGCGAGTGAGCGATGGTGACTGTAGCATCAGCTTCTAGTAGCATCAGCGCCATAGGTTTACCCACCAAAATACTGCGTCCCACCACGACTGCCTGTTTTCCTTGCAAAGGAATCTCATAAGCTTGCAAAAGCCGCATCACACCATCCGGGGTGCAGCTGCGTAAACCGATTTCTCCCCGGACTAATCGCCCCAAATTAACTGGGTGTAGTCCATCAGCATCTTTATCGGGGTCAATTTGATGTAGCAAAGTCACAGCATCTAAGTGGTCAGGTAAAGGCAGCTGCACAAGAATTCCATCCACCCGTTCATCGTGGTTTAGTGCAGCAATGACCTTTTCTAACTCCTCAAGAGTAGTTTCGGCAGGAAAATGCTTACCAAAAGAGGCGATGCCAACTTTAGCGCAGGCTTTTTCTTTATTGCGGACATAAGCGGCTGATGCTGGGTTATCGCCAACCATCAACACTGCTAAACCAGGAGGTCGTCCAATTTTTGGCTGTAATTGTGTAATGCCGACAGAAAGTTCTTGCTGAATTTTTGCAGATAAAGCTTTACCATCAAGGAGTTTGGCAGTTTTTGTTTCCATGAAAATTCCCAACTGTAATTAATTCGCTTTTTGTCCAAAGTCTAGAATAAAAATATTGACTATTGACTTTTAACTATTATTGTGTATTTGTTTGATGCCGTAGCGTTTCTCTCACAGTCAATTCATAATGCTTATTTTCTCAGATCAACGGCTTTATCTGAAGAATAAAGAATTGCAGGATGAAACTCAGAACATTTTTTGCTCAATTGAGAGTGTGTTTCTGAAACCACAGAGAAAGAATATTATAGATGGGAACTGACCTAATGAAACTGGCGACAAAGCAAGCAGTGAAGCAAAAATTTGCTCAATCGGGGGCTTCCATGCAACAAACAAGAAATTTGTCCCTTTCGTTCTTGTCTGAGCATAGTATTGTTCCCTACCGCCTGGGGTTGATTTTTTTATTGGTGGTGGGACTTTGTAGTTGTGGTAGTTTAACCTCATCTGGCTTGAATGGGACTAATTTCAAAATTGGTAGCAATGTAACCCCAATTCGAGAAATTAAACCAGAACAAGACAATCAGGCTACAGTTTACATTCAAGGTCAGGTGGAAAAACAAGCTCCTCTGATGAAGCAATGGGCTTATCAAATTAATGACTCGACTGGCAAAATTTGGGTTGTCACCAATCAAAAGAATCTGGGTAAGGGAGCGCAAGTGGTGATTAAGGGTAAAATTCGCTACCGAAGTATCCCTTTAGGTGGAAAAGAATTAGGGGAAGTTTATCTAGAAGAAGAGTAATTAGCAATTAAAAATTAATAATATATGAACAATCAACCGATGCATGTAGCGATCGCAATTCTCTATCAAGAAAACAAGTTTCTCATGCAACTACGCGACAACATCCCCGGTATTCTCTACCCTGGTTACTGGGCGCTATTTGGCGGTCATGTCGAACCTGGTGAAACACCTGATGTCGCAGTGAAGCGAGAAATTTTAGAAGAAATCGGCTATAATTTACCACCCTTTGTAGAATTTGGCTGTTATCCCAATGAAAGAGTTGTCCGTCATGTTTTTTATGCACCACTATTGGTGGAATTAAGTCAACTGGTTTTGAATGAAGGCTGGGATATGGGATTATTGACCCCAGAAGATATTCACCAAGGCAACTGTTATTCGCAAAACGCTTGCGAAGTGAGACCTTTAGGAAATATGCATCGGCGAATTATGTTGGATTTTATGGAGAGAAATCAATATTAGTGGGAATTGAGAATTGGGCACTTGTACTGAGCGACTTGTGCCGAGCGAAGCCGAGGTAAGTCGAAGTATTGGGAATTGGGCACTTGTACTGAGCGACTTGTACCGAGCGAAGCCGAGGTAAGTCGAAGTATTGGGAATTGGGCATGAAGAAGAGACAAGGGAGACAAGGAAGAGGGGGGAGACAAGGAAGAGACTATTCAATAATTCCCCCTTGTCCCCCTTGTCCCCCGGTTGGTGAGCGAAGTCGAACCACATCTCCCCCTGCTCCCCACTCACCTAGAAGCCAAAATAAAGTCATAACTCTTGTGGAGTCATCACTAATGCAATCAGCAAACAAACTGCCGCGATGGTTAACGATAGGATTGGCATTTCCGATTATTATTCTCAATGGTTGGCTATTGCTCCAGGTTGTGCAGTATTTTCAACCCTTAATCAGCATTATTGCCGCCGCCATCCTACTGGCTTTTGTCTTGAACTATCCAATCCAGTTTTTGCAAGAACAAGGGGTAAAACGTAACCTAGCGATCGCAGGAGTGTTACTTTTGACTCTAGTGGTTTTAGTAGCTTTAGGCATTACCTTAGTTCCCCTAATTATCCAACAACTCGTTGAGCTAGCCAATATTTTGCCAAGTTGGATTGATTCTGGTACTCAGCAACTCCAAACTTTCCAGGATTGGGCGTTAAGTCAACAACAGCTTCCCATTAATTTAAGTGGGTTATTTACCCAAGTTCTGGAACGATTATCTAACCAACTTCAGTCTTTCACTGGGAGAATTCTTGGTTTTGCTGTCGATACCATTGGTATTGTTCTCAACGTATTGCTGGCGGTAGTGCTAACTGTCTATCTAATATTAAACGGCGAGCGTCTTTGGGGCGGAATATTTCAGTGGTTTCCCCATAACATTGGGTTAAGATTGCGGGAATTACTGCGAGAAGACTTCCACAATTACTTTATCGGTCAAGCAACATTGGGAGCCGTATTAGGGGTAACAATTACACTGGCATTTTTGGCACTGCGAGTTCCCTTGGCTTTACTTTTTGGCATCGGAATTGGTTTGTTTTCTCTCTTCCCATTTGGTACAGGATTCGGTATTGCTATAGTAAGTCTTTTAGTGGCATTGCAAAACTTTTGGTTAGGAGTTGAAGTCTTAGGTACAGCCGTTGCAATCGACCAAGTTAATTCTAATTTTGTTGCCCCTCGAATTCTTGGTAATTTAACTGGTTTAAATCCCGTTTGGGTAGTGATTTCTTTATTGTTGGGAGCAAAGTTAGGAGGAGTGCTGGGTTTATTAATTGCAATCCCTATTGCCAGTTTTATCAAAGATACAACAGATAGCTGGCGGGCTGGAGAGTTTAATAAGATAGATGATATCGTGTCAGAACCTGTTACAGTAACAAGTGAAACAGCAGGAACTTATAGTTAAAATAAGTAAATTTTAATTAGTGGCGCGACAACGCTATGAGCGTTTTTTTGGCTGTAAAGTATATCAAAAGATTCACCTAAGTAAGTTGGCGCGAAAAAACCCAAGTATATTACGAAACGTAAAGAGGCTTAAAGCCCTTACTAATGACTAATGACAGATATTGCCAGTTAGCTTTAATTGCGCCAACCTACTTAATACAAAGGTTAAACTTTAACCTTTTTTATTGATGTTGCCTTTCTATTTAATATTATTAAACCAAGACCACAAGCAACAAGAGTGCCACCTAATGTTGTAGGCTCAGGTACTTTTGTGTAAGACACTTTACCAGAGAAAAGTTCAGTATTTGGAGAAGTTCTGGAAAAAATTGTAAAATCCTCACCAACAATTTCGTAACTTTTAGAACTAGAAGGATTAGCTTTATCAGCAAATGCATAATCTAATCCCACAGAAGACGCTTCTTCTGTTAAGAATGCGGTTGAAAATGCGATGGGAAAGTCTGGGTAGTTGAAATCATCTTTTTCCGTGTAAATGCTGGAATCTCCATCAAATTGAAAAGAGAGTGACTGAACCAACGCTTCTGAAATGCCATCATTACTAAAATTTGAGTCATCAAAACTAAAAAAGCCTTTCCCGGTACTTACAGAACTATCAACCGTAAAAGCGTAATTAACAATTGCCGCAGATGCAGATTTTGCATCTATGGTAGCTAAACCTAGAACAAGACTAGCAGCAAGCACTAATTGTGGAACTAATTTCATCTCAGTTTTCCTCACGATATATTCTTGCAAGCAATGCAAACTGTAAAGTTTAGAAATAACAAGTTGCCAAATACTTGGATTTAAATTATTTTGAGTTCATTACTTTAAGCAGACTTTAAGTGGAGGTAAAAAACTCATTTAGTTAAATTATATTAAGTTAAATTACATCAAAAAGATTTTTTATTAACCATTAGATAACTCAATCTTTACTTATTTTTATAACAAGATATGCTAGACACTTATCCTGTAATACTTCTTAAGCTTGCCATTATTTAGTATGGAATCTCATAACCAATTGAGGCTAAACCGTCGCCAGTTTTTGCTGCATTCAGCTATAACCGCAGGTGGAATTATCTCCACCAACTTTGGATCAAAATCACAAGTTTTTGCTGAAGCACCTGCAATTATCACCTCAGATAAAATGCGTCCTGCTATACCTTATGGCGTAGCTAGCGGAGATATTTGTAACGATAATATTGTCATTTGGAGTCGTAGCGATCGCACCGCCAAAATGATCGTAGAATACTCTACCAGCGAATCTTTTAAAAATGTGCAGCGAGTCTTGGGCCCCAATGCTTTACAAAATAGCGACTTTACAGCACGACTCTATCTGAGGAACCTGCCATCAGACCAACAATTATTTTATCGGGTAATCTTCCAAGACTTAGATTATAAAGGCACTTACAGCGCTCCTGTCAAAGGCACTTTCCGAACTCCCCCCAAATCTGGGCGAGATATATTTTTTGTTTGGGGTGGCGACACCGCCGGTCAGGGATGGGGGATTAATCCTGATTTTGGTGGGATGAAAATTTACGAAACCATGCGTCAACTTAATCCCGACTTTTTCATCCACTCTGGCGATAATATTTATGCCGATGGACCCATTCAATCAGAAGTTAAGCTAGACGACGGCACAATCTGGAAAAACATTACCACACCAGAAAAATCGAAAGTAGCAGAAACTCTTACAGAATTTCGTGGCAACTATATTTACAACTTGCTGGATGAAAACATCAAGCGTTTCAACGCTGAAGTTCCGATATTGGCACAGTGGGACGACCACGAAACCAGAAACAATTGGTATCCTGGACAAATTATCCTTAACGATGACCGTTATACAGTTAAGGATGTTAACTTGCTAGCCCAAAGAGCAAGGCAAGCATTTTTGGAATATCTGCCTATTGGGTATACAACCAATGAGCCAGACAAAGCGAGAATTTATCGCTCCTTTAAGCATGGCCCATTATTAGACATTTTCATGCTTGATGAGCGCACCTATCGGGGGCCGAATAGCCCTAATAATCAGCCAGTACCAAGTAAAGACACAGAATTTGCGGGTAGAACACAAATACAATGGTTAAAAAGGCAATTGCTGTCATCAAAAGCAACATGGAAAGTGATTGCTAGTGATATGCCTCTGGGATTGATAGTTAGAGATGGTAGCACCAACTTTGAAGCTTGGGCTAACGGAGATGGCCCGGCTTTAGGAAGAGAACTAGAACTTGCAGATTTACTCCGATTTATCAAAAATAAGAATATCCAGAATGTTGTTTGGTTAACTGCTGATGTACATTATGCAGCAGCCCACTATTATGACCCCAGCAAAGCACAGTTTACAGACTTTAAGCCTTTTTGGGAGTTTGTCGCCGGGCCTCTTAACTCTGGCACATTTGGGCCAAACCAATTGGAAAATACCTTTGGCCCTCAATTAATATTTCAAAGCCTTCCTCCAGGTACAAAAGCAAATCGTCCCCCAAGTGAAGGTTTGCAATTCTTTGGAGGGGTCAAAATTGATGGAAATACAAAGGTGATGACAGTAACATTGCGTAACTTGGCTGGGAAGATTGTTTACAGTGTAGATTTACCTCCAGAAAAATAAATCGTTAAAAGTGGAGAAAAATTTAGCCAGTTAGATAGAGTAATTATGCAATTTTTTACTTTGTCTACTGGCTATGCTGTTTTTTGATGAGATGTTGAAGCATGAAAAAACTTTGTACGATGCCTGCGGTGGTCACTGAGCGCAGCCGAAGTGCGGGCTTTGCCAACGCCACTGATAGGAGCTAAATTTAAGTAAATAGAGTTTTGGAGTTGATCATGCTTAAGCAACTCATCTTAGAAAACTGGAAAAGTTTTCGTTATGCGGTGCTTCCACTTGACCCATTGACTGTTCTAATTGGGACAAATGCCAGTGGAAAATCTAATGTAGTTGAAGCTTTGGAATTTTTACAAAGGATAGTAAAAGGAAGAGAAATTGAAGATGTTTTGGCAGGTTATTCAATACTTCCTTCTATTCAAGGTGGTGTAGATTGGGTTGCACTTAAACCTGAAACAAATTTTACATTAAAGGCGCTTGTTCAGGGGAACGATGAAAATACTGATTATCTTTACAGTATTACAGTAAAAACAAAACCTATTGTACAGGTTTTAGAAGAAACTATAATTACTCAAATATATCAAGAAAAAAATCATGAAAGTTCAACACAAGACTCTATAGTATCAGATTTATCTACATCAGCTAAATATCCTCATAGTAAAATAAATATTTCAAATATCAAAGGAATGCAGCGAGAATCTATGTTAAACATGATTAGTAAATTTGAGATAGCTAATAAAGATTTTGAAGATATTAATTTAATTACTGATGTATTCGAGAATGTTTTTGTCTTAAATCCTATTGCTTTTAAAATGCGGGATTATTCACCGCTTTCTGATAACTTAGAGAGCAACGCATCCAACATTGCTGGTGTACTAGCAGCATTGGATGATGAACAAAAAACCGAAGTCGAATCAACTCTATCAGCCTATATCAAGGATTTTACAGAACGCGATATTAGAAAAGTGTTTGCAGAACCAGTTGGTAGACTTAGAACTGATGCAATACTCTACTGTGAAGAAGAATGGAAACCTGGAGAAATAACACTAATAGATGCTAAAACTATGTCGGATGGAACTCTCCGTTTTATAGCAATTCTCACAGCATTACTTACGCGACCAGAAGGTAGTCAAATCGTAATTGAAGAAATAGATAATGGGCTTCATCCCTCGCGTGCAGAATTGCTGGTCAGAATATTACGAGAAATTGGCAGTAAAAGAAAAATTGATATTCTACTTACTACGCATAACCCAGCTTTACTTGATGCTTTAGGCCCAGAGATAGTTCCTTTTGTGGTTGTCGCACACCGCGATAAAGAAACCGGAGAAAGCAAGCTTACACTTTTAGAAGATATTGAAAATCTTCCTCTTTTACTCGCATCAGGAACTTTGGGCAGATTAGCAACAAAAGGCGCAATTGAAAAGAGCCTTTCTGATAATAAGTAAAGTTAAATATGAGAAAGGTTCTGATTATTGACACATCCATACTTTGCGTCTATTTAGGGATTCCTGGTAAAGAAACTTACTGTGGCTGAATATTATGCTAAAACCAGTATAGCAGTTCTCGTTCACGTGAGGTACACCCGTAGGGGCAATTCATGAATTGCCCCTACACTTTGCGATATAATTTTGTACCGCATCTGAGTGGGAACCGCCATAGCACATTTCAAGTAGAAATTTTTACGGGAGATGGGGGACTCAAGGCTTATGAACCAGTTACCCCAGCACCTACACGGCGAAGCGATCGCAAAAAAGCGTAAAATATCCTTGAGCGATCGCAATTCATCTCGAACATCACGCTATCATCGGATATTGTGGAATTTCCGCGCCTAACTCAATAGCATCTATGACTGCTTCTCACTCTGAAACTCCATCTATCAAACCCGACGCAAGTACTTTTATTTCTGACCATCAACAGGTGGATCGCAGTAAGCTAAGTCAAATGTACTTGCATTATGTCGAGACTAAGGATAAATATCCTCACGCGGTGTTGCTGTATCGGGTGGGAGATTTCTTTGAATGCTATTTTCAAGATGCTGTAAAACTAGCGCAAGAATTAGAATTAGTCCTCACTAGCAAGCAAGCTGGGGAACAGGGAAGAGTGGCGATGTCTGGTGTTCCGCATCACGCTTGGGAACGCTACGCAACAATGCTGGTAGAAAAAGGCTATGCAGTCGTAATTTGCGACCAAGTGGAAGATGCTTCAGAAGCTGCTGGTAGATTGGTGCGGCGAGAAGTAACGCGCATTCTTACCCCTGGCACTTTGCTGGAAGAAGGAATGCTGAAATCTAGTCGGAATAATTACCTTGCAGCAGTGGTAATTGCCGCAAATCATTGGGGTTTAGCTTATGCAGACATCTCTACAGGGGAATTCCTGACAACTCAAGGTAGTGATTTAGAACATCTGACACAGGAATTAATGCGTTTGCAACCTTCAGAGGTGCTGGTTCCGACAAATGCGCCTGATTTGGGTAGTTTGTTGCGTCCCGGAGAAACTTCGCCCCATCTACCGGAGTGTTTGCCACCATCATTTTGCTATAGTTTGCGATCGCAAGTTCCATTTTCTCAAGGTGAAGCCAGACCTAGATTATTGCAGAAATTTAAGGTGCGATCGCTCGAAGGACTCGGTTGCGATCATCTTCCCCTCGCTGTTCGTGCGGCTGGCGGTCTTCTAGAATACCTGGAAGATACTCAAAAAGAAAACCCAGTTCCCCTACAAAGACTCCGCACCTATACTGTCACTGACTACTTAATTGTTGATAGTCAAACCCGCCGTAACCTAGAAATTACCCAAACCGTCCGGGATGGCACTTTTCACGGTTCCCTACTCTGGTCATTGGATAGAACTAGTACAGCGATGGGTGGACGAGCTTTACGGCGGTGGTTATTGCAACCACTAATTGATATTAAAGGTATTCGGGCACGGCAAGATACCATCCAAGAGTTGATGGAAAATACACCCCTGCGTCAAGATTTGCGGCAGTTGTTACGCCAAATTTATGACCTAGAACGCCTCACCGGAAGGGCGGGTTCTGGAACAGCTAATGCTAAAGATTTAGTAGCTTTGGCAGATTCCCTTTCACGTTTACCAGAATTATCCCACTTAGTAACCCAAGCGCGTTCTCCATTCCTCAAAGCTTTGCAAAAAGTCCCAAGTGTGTTGGAAGAATTAGCACAAAAGTTACACGCGCACCTTGTGGAGTCGCCACCCATACTAATCAAAGAAGGCGGATTAATTCGCCCTAGCGTCAATCCTCTTTTGGATGAAAGGAAAGCGACTGTAGAAGCAGACCAGCAATGGATTGCCAACTTAGAAGTTGATGAGAGGGCTAAGACAGGAATTTCGACATTGAAGGTAGGATTTAATAAAACTTTTGGTTATTATATCAGTATTTCCCGCACCAAAGCTGACCAAGTACCTGCTAATTATATCCGCAAGCAAACTTTGACCAATGAGGAACGTTATATCACCCCAGATTTGAAGGAACGAGAAGCCCGGATTCTCTCGGCGCGGGATGATTTAAATCAGTTGGAATATGAGATTTTTACAGCGTTGCGGGAAGAGGTAGCACAAGAAGCGGAAGTAATTCGCAATCTATCTCGCGCAGTGGCGGCGGCAGATGTATTGTGTGGTTTGGCTGAGTTAGCAGTGCATCAAGGTTATTGTCGTCCAGAAATGTTGCCAGGAAGGGAGATAAACATTGTTGATGGCCGTCATCCGGTGGTGGAACAGTCTTTACCTGCGGGTTTCTTTGTGCCGAATTCAACTAAATTGGGTCAAGAGTCATTAGTCATTAGTCATTTGTCATTAGCAGATGACCAAGGACAAATGACAAATACTTCGACTTACCTCGACTTCGCTCGGCACAAGTCGCTCAGTACAAGTGACCAAGGACAAATGACAAATGACAATCCCGATTTAATTATCCTTACCGGACCAAACGCCAGTGGCAAAAGCTGTTATTTGCGTCAGGTGGGATTGATTCAGTTAATGGCGCAGATTGGTAGTTTTGTACCAGCTAGGTTGGCCAAATTGGGAATATGCGATCGCATTTTCACCCGTGTAGGGGCAGTAGACGATCTTGCAACTGGTCAATCTACCTTCATGGTGGAAATGAATGAAACGGCGAATATTCTCAACCATGCCACATCTAGGTCGCTGGTATTATTAGATGAAATTGGCCGGGGAACAGCAACATTTGATGGTCTTTCCATCGCTTGGGCGGTGGCAGAATATATCGCAGTGGATATTCGGGCGCGAACGATTTTTGCGACTCATTACCATGAATTAAATGAACTGGCTAGCATTGTACCGAATGTGGCTAATTATCAAGTGACGGTAAAAGAATTACCCGACCAAATTATCTTTTTGCACCAAGTCCAACCAGGAGGTGCTGATAAGTCTTACGGTATTGAGGCGGGAAGATTGGCGGGTTTACCAGCAGTGGTGATTCAACGAGCTAAACAAGTGATGGGGCAAATTGAGAAGCATAGTAAAATTGCGATGGGGCTGCAAAATCTGGAGTGATTGCCCTAAGAAGAAAATCAAGGTTTGGGCTATTTTTTGCGTAAGTCCTGTTTAGTTAATCGCTGCTTAATAGATTCAGGCAATCGTTCTGGATGCTTGGAAAAATAAAAGATTTTTAAGAAGGTAAAATTTATATTTCGAGCTAACCAAATCTGCCATTGCTCCATCAAAGATAGTGTTTTAATATAATCATTGAATAATTGTTCAATTCGCGCTAAACCGCTTCCTGTTGCAAAATCATTAAATGTTTTACTTCCTGGATAATATCTAAAGTTACCCCAAGTTTCATTGAAATACTTAACATGAGATGAACAAACAGCTTTTAAAAGGAAATCTATATCCATTGAATAATGATCTTCTACTTTATAGAGTCCGATTTTCTGATGCAATGATTTATGATAGAAGTAAGCAGATGGATTTACTGGAAAAGAAGCATCGATAATTGCATCATCATTAACTCGCCTTTCTAACAGTAAATCTATTGTTCTTAATTGTCTAGGTTTATTAATAGAATTTAACCGATCTTTCTGATTAATAATATTACAGTTGCCAACAATCAAGCTAGGTTCTGGTAAAGTTGGGAAAATCTCACAAATGCGATTAAGAACATTTACTTCATAAAAATCATCAACATTTAAAACACCGATAATCTCTCCTCGTGCCATAGCAATTCCTTTATTGAGAGCGTCAGATTGTCCTTTGTCTTTTTCACTAATCCAACGGATGTGGGGATATTGATTGGCTTTATCCTTAATAATGTCTACTGTCTTGTCGCTTGAACCTCCATCGACAATGATATGCTCCACTTCTAAACAGTTTTGGTCAATGACAACTTGAAGGCAAGATTCTATAAATTTCTCACCGTTATAAACTGGTGTAATTATACTAATCATTAACAATGGCCTTTTGTGCGTATTGCAAACAAAAAAATAATTCAAATAATTGAAATAAATGGAAATTAGTCTAAGGGGATTTCTGACCAATGAGCAAGATAAAACTATTTTATGAAGGTGTAGCGATCAATAAAATTCTTGAGATTCAATTGAGGCATTGAGAAGGCTATAGAAACGGAGGTTGTTTTTTGTCAATCCTCCGTTTCTGATATTTCTATTGTCACTCAAAAATGAATAGGCAAATTGCTGCAAAAAGTTTAGGTAACATTTTGTAGCCTACTGGCAACTTCTGATGTTTGCCCAATGGCAGTAAATCGAGAGAGGGTGCTATTCCTCTTGTACATCAACCCAGATACTACCTTCTTCCACACGAAGAGGAAACACTGGCAACGCCTTTGGTTGTGAAACCAATGAGAGTACCTTACCTACACCAGGTGGCCAAGAACACCAGTCTTGTACCTCACCAGTCCGCAGGTCAAAAGCACTGTGATGGAAAGAACAAACAATTGTCCCATCTTTTATTTTACCACTTTTCAGAGGTAATTTTAAGTGAGGACAGGTGTTATCTACAGCATAAAGCTGATTTTCGTGATTCAAAAGCAGAATTTTCCGGTTGCCAACTTTCACCACTTCTCGCGCACCTGGGGAAAGTGCTTCGACTGCAAGAACTTTAGTCCAACTCATTAGGTTCTCCTTTCCTAATTGATCTGCTTTCAGTTTCTCGCAATTGTGACCAGTGCGATCGCCTTTTAGTACCAGGGAAAAATCAGTAAATCGTAAATTTCTTCCAAAAAAGCGATGTCTACGACGAGCTTTGCTAACACTGGCTAAATTTAACAGCTATAAATCTTACATTAAACTTCATTCATACACTGAATAAACTGATTTCTGGGTAAACTAAATAAAGCACTTCCTATCCTTACACTATAGGGTTTGTAGCTCATAACAGACAATTTTGAGGGATATAAAAAATGATTAAGACAAGTTACGAATTTGACCAGTCTATTCTCCCCGCCGGATCTTCATTAAAGACTAATATTCTGCTACGTTTTCGTCCTGACATAGCTGAATCTCCCCGACGGAACCTTAACCTTTCTCTGGTAATTGACCGTTCCGGCTCTATGGCAGGCGCTGCCTTACATCATGCACTCAAAGCTGCTGAGTCTGTGGTAGATCAACTTGAGCCAGATGACATTCTCTCAGTAGTTGTTTACGACGATGAAGTAGACAGCGTTGTGCCACCCCAAGCTGTAACTAACAAAGCCACACTCAAAGATTCTATCCGCAAAGTGAGAGCAGGCGGTATTACCAACTTATCGGGAGGATGGCTCAAAGGCTGTGAACACGTCAAAACGCGACTTGATCCGCAAAAAATCAACCGGGTTCTCTTGCTTACCGATGGTCACGCCAATATGGGCATTCAAGACCCCAAGGTACTAACGGCGACATCAGGGCAAAAAGCTGAAGAAGGTATCACCACAACTACATTAGGTTTTGCTCAGGGTTTTAATGAAGACCTGCTGATTGGTATGGCAAGGGCTGCTACGGGCAACTTCTACTTCATTCAAAGCATCGATGAAGCAACTGAAGTGTTTAGTATTGAGCTAGACAGTCTGAGAGCAGTAGTAGGACAAAACCTCACAGTGACACTTGAGTTGGCTGAAGGTGTCAGTCTTGTTGATACCTTAAGTCTTGCTAAAGTTAGCCAGAATGACGCTGGTCAAGCTGTCATCACCTTGGGAGAGCTTTATGAGGGTGAAGACAAACTTCTCGGCTTAAGTTTGGTGATATCAAGCGCTCAAGTTGGTGAGTTACCTGTGATGAAACTGCATTACAGCGCCGATGTTGTCCAAAATGACCTCATTCAAAACGTTTCAGGCACAGCAGATATCATCGCCAAAGTTGGCACTATTGAGGAAGCAGCTTTTGCCTCTACAAGCTATATCACTCTTGAACTGAGCCGCCTCACCATCGCTAAGGCTAAAGAGACTGCTCTCGACTTAGCTGAACATGGCAGACACCAGGAAGCAGAAGAAACCCTGCGTACCCTGGTGAAAGATTTGCGGGATAAAGGGTTAAACGAGAATTTTGAAATTGCTGAAGAGATCGATCAGCTGGAGTATTTTGCAGGTCGAATCGCCCAAAAAGCTCTAGGTAATGCCGGACGTAAAGAATTGCGAGATCAGTCTTACCAGACAATGAACCGCAATCGTAACGATCTGGTAGGGCGCGGTGTGACTGCTGGTGATGAAGTATACGCAATGCCTGTTGTCAATGAAGTTGGCTCAGGTGTTGAACTGTATTGCATTCGTGAAGGTGGTAAACTACGGGTCAAAGTCATATCTGAAGGCTATGATGCAACCAAGAATGTCCAGTTTCCCCGGAGTATTCGGGCTGAGGGAGCAAGATATGTTGTTGAAGGGCTGGAACTCTCAAGCGATCGCACTTTCTACCGTGTAGGTGGCAATATCACTCGTTTTGCTCAACCTGGTGAAGCAGATATCTTCGTTGCCCCTAGACAATCCTATATCGCTAACACAGGCAAAGCCTCTAAAGGCCCTGCCAGTGCCACCGACCTTCCCACAACTGATGCTGTAAAAGACGGCATTCTTGTTCAGTGTGTCAAAGATGGCAGCAAGCTACGCGCTAGAGTGGTTTCCGACGGCTATGAACCAGATTGGAATATGCGTTTTCCGCGATCGGTTCGTGAGGAAGGAATGCTTTATGTCGTTGATGAAGTCAAAACAGCACCTGATGGAAAATCTTATATTGCGTGTGGTGAAATTAAGCGATTTGTCCAACCTACTACCACCAATTAACTCATAAAATCTCTGCGTACTCTGTGCCTCTGCGGTTCAATAAATTGCTTTTAAACCACAGAGGCGCAGAGTACACAGAGAAAAGAAAAACAGAGCAGCTAAATTTATTTATGGTAGTTTTGAATTTTGAATTCGGAGCAAAGCGACGTGACCCCCTCTCAAACTCGAAAGCCACCCACTCAAGC
This sequence comes from Nostoc sp. NMS2, assembly GCF_017115105.1. Lineage (GTDB taxonomy): Bacteria > Cyanobacteriota > Cyanobacteriia > Cyanobacteriales > Nostocaceae > Nostoc. Next base: position 30,287 of record NZ_JABXKH010000041.1, on the reverse strand, counting down.
GATCGCAGCCAAAATTTTTCACTGGTGTAACATCATCAGTCTGTTTATCATGCTCACCAGTGGACTACAAATTTACAACGCCAACCCTGTTTTTGGGGGACGTGCAGGTTTGCACATTCCTCCGATATTTACGTTAGGAGGTTGGCTTGCAGGCGGTAGACACTGGCATTTCGCAGCAATGTGGCTATTCTCGCTAAATCTCTTGTGGTATGGAATTTACGTTTTAATTACCCGACGCTGGCGACATCGGTTTGTCGGTGCGAATGATTTCAAAGCATTACAAAAAAGTCAAAATTCCAAACGCTTAATTTATGCTTGGCATCGGATTGCGTATACAGCAATTATTCCGATCTTGCTGCTGGCGTTATTTACAGGAATAGGAATGTATAAACCTGCTCAATTTCCCTGGATTGTGGATTTGTTTGGCAATTGGCAAGCATTGCGAATTGTTCACTTTGCCTCAGTGCCGATGGTTATCTTATTTGCAGTAATTCACTCTCAATTAGGGCAAAAAGCTGGTGGTACTGAATTAACAGAATCAATGTTTTAGTCAGTAGGTTGGCGCAATTAAAGATAACTCGCAAAGGCGGTCATTGGTCATTTGTCACTTGTACTGAGCGTAGTCGAAGTATTGGTCATTAGTAAGGATTTGCCCTCATCCCCCAACCTATCCCCCATATCTGGGATTCGGGGAGCTAGAATTTCAAAGTCCCTCTCCCAGATATGGGAGAGGGATTTAGGGTGAGGGCGAAAACTACGGTTCTCAACTTAGATGAGGTTTAAGCGTATTTAAGTTTCGTAAAATACTTGGTTTTTTTTGCGCCAACTTACTTAAATAAACTATGGTCATGGAGATAGAGAGACGCAGGCAATAATAATGACTAATGACTAATGACTAATGACCAATAACTAATGACTCTTTAAAAAAAATGAACTTTTTTGATAAATTGAATCGTAATATCTTACAAAATCAAAGCTTACTATTTGTAGGACTTGATCCAAATCCAGAGATGATGCCTGTGCGTTATGAATCTGAGGAACTCATCGCTGGTTTGGAAAAGTGGTTAAAATTCATTATTGCGGAAACTGCTGATTACGTTTGTGCTTATAAACCGACACTTGGCTTCTACGAAGCGTTAGGTATTCCTGGTTTAGAACTGCTGTACAAAATTTTAGCAGCAATTCCACCCCATATCTCGGTTATCTTAGATGCCAAACACAGTGACTTAAATACTAGTACCATTTTTGCCCAAACTGTGTTTGCAGAATGGCAGGTGGATGCAATCACTCTTAGTCCCTATACAGGACAAGATCATGTAGCACCTTTTTTGGTCTATCCTGAGAAAGCGGTATTTATCTTATGCTGTACTTCTAATCCAGGTGCAGAAGCTTTACAGCAATATCCTACAAATGAGTCACCCCTTTATTTACAGGTGGTAAAGGAATCAAAAACCTGGGGAACTCCAGAACAATTGGGTTTAGAAGTGGGAACTACAAATGCTGAAGTTTTAGCCCTGATTCGAGCGATCGCACCTGAACGGATTATTATGGCACGTAGTATCTGGGCGAAAGGTGGAAATCTAAAACAAATTTTAGAAGCAGGGTTGAATGCTAACGGTGATGGTTTGCTGATTCCTGTTCCTCAAGATATGTTGGGAAACACACAATTATCTGAGGAAGTCAAGGCTTTACGTGCAGAAATTAATCAACTAAAAACTGAAATTATTCACGAAAATTCTACATGTTCTGTGTGGTTTCCTGATGTTTGTTTCCTAAATCAGCACCCTCACCAGGATTTGATTTTACAACTTTATGACATTGACTGTATTATGTTTGGCAGCTTTATCCAAGCATCAGGAGCGATATTTCCTTATTACATCGACTTACGCAAAATTATTTCCAATCCCCAAGTTTTTAATCAAGTTCTCACTGCTTATGAGGATATTTTAAAGAATCTCAATTTTGATAGGTTAGCAGGTATTCCTTATGGTTCTTTGCCTACTGCCACTGGTTTAGCTTTGCGCCTTCATTGTCCAATGATTTTCCCCCGTAAAGAGGTGAAAGCGCACGGAACGCGCAAAGTTATTGAGGGTAACTTTCATCCTGGTGAAACAGTTGTAGTAGTTGACGATATTCTTATTAGTGGCAAAAGTGTTATGGAAGGAGCAGGAAAGTTACAATCAGCAGGACTAAATGTTAATGATATTGTGGTATTGATCGACCATGAACAGGGTGTGAAAGATAGGTTACAGCAAAATGGTTATCGCAGCCATGCGGTTTTAACTATTTCGGAAATTACTAATACTCTGTATCAAGCAGGGCGAATAAATGAGGAGCAGTTTTTAGCTTTTGCTGAAAGTTAGTAATTGGAATAATGGGGAAATAGGGAGTGGGGAGTGGGGGAAGATTTTTATTGTCTACTTCCTCTTGAGCATATTTAATTACTCGGTTGAATCTAGTAACTAGAATAATTTTGTTTTTTAAATTAATTATGAATTTATCACTCAATCAACTGGTTAAATGGTTAATTTTTACGCTGCTATTTCCTCTAATTTTTCTCAATGGTTGGCTAGCATTTTTGCTTGTTAAAAATTTTCAACCCGTCGTCACAATTCTTGTCTTAGCTACTTTGCTTGCATTCGTTTTAAACTATCCTGTTGCCATTCTCCAAAAGCGAGGAGTAAAACGTGGCTATGCAGTATCATTAGTTTTTATCTCAGCATTGATAATTATTGTTGCTCTGGGTATCACTTTAGTTCCCATTGTTTTAGAGCAATCTCATGAGATGGTGAAAATTCTTCCTCAATGGATTGATTCTAGCGAAGAAAAACTTCAAGTTTTAAATGATTGGTTTTTTAGGCACAAATTAAATGTAAATTTAAGTCAGCTACTAACACAATTTACTGACCAATTACCTAATGAATTAGAGTTCATTACAGATAAACTTTTAAGCATTATTGTAGATACGATTGATAGTGTTTCTGATGCATTAATTATAGTAGTGCTGACTTTTTATCTATTGTTGGATGGCCCGATAATTTGGGAATGGACATTTAAGAAGTTACCAGGTAATTTTGCCCAACAAGTAAAACAGTCTATTCAGCAAAACTTCCAAAATTACTTGATTGGGCAAGGAACTTTGGCTTTGCTAATGGGAGTTTCAGAAACATTAATGTTTTTAGCTTTTCAAGTGCAGTTTGCTTTACTCTTTGGTTTGGGAGTGGGGCTTTTGAGCTTAATTCCCTTTGGTGATGTTGTCAGTCTTGTTGTAATAACTTTAATATTAGCCACGCATGATTTTTGGCTAGCAGTGAAGGTTTTGGCGGTAGCTTTTGTCATTGACCAGTTAATCGATCAGGCGATCGCACCACGGCTTTTAGGCAGATTTACTGGACTTAGACCAATATGGGTATTAATTGCTTTACTTGTAGGAACCAATGTTGGTGGAGTTTTAGGTTTGCTAATCGCGGTACCTATAGCTGGTTTTATCAAAGATGCAGCAGATGGTTTTTCTAAATCTGGTGATTCTGAGAATGTAGTTAAGAGTGAAGTAGCATCAGAATTGTTGCCAAAGGAATCAGTATAGAAATGAGTTGTTTTTGAAGAAAAATTCAGATATTCTGAATTCAGAAATTAAGTGCTGTACTAGCTTCGGTTGAAAATATTATCTTAAAATTCACTATTGCTCAGTGTGGTAGATTAACGCTTGTGACAAGGATGCCTCTTGACTAATGACCCCTAACTCTTGACCATTAACTAATGACTCAAGTAGATATTCTCATCCTATCAAATGGCCCTGGTGAAGTAACAACCTGGGTGCTACCAGTAGTAAGGGCGTTGCGGCAACAATTCGGCGATGACCGAAATCAAGTGAGGATCAGTGTAATATTATCACCTTGCTCAAATGCTAGTGGTAAAGAAGCTGCGATCGCACTTTCTTACCCAGAAGTAGATAGAGTCCAGGCAGCAGAGCATTTTTGGCAATTTTTGCTCTGGGGTAAAACTTTTAATAATTGGGACTGGAGAAGTCGCGGTGTCGTTGTTTTTCTCGGTGGCGATCAAATTTTCCCCGTAGTCATAGGCAAAAAGCTCGGATATCGCACAGTGGTTTACGCCGAATGGTCAGCCAGATGGCATAACTGGATTGATCGTTTTGGCGTGATGAAACCCGAAGTTGCTGCCCGCGTCCCCCAAAAATATGCTCACAAATTCACCGTTGTAGGTGATTTGATGGTAGAAGCTAGTAGTCATTCGTCATCAGTCACTTGTACTGAGCGACTTGTGCCGAGCGAAGTCGAGGTAAGTCGAAGTATTGGTCATTTGTCCAACGACAAAGGACTAATGACTGAATTAATTGGTCTACTCCCCGGATCAAAAGCAGCAAAATTAGCTCAAGGAGTACCATTAACTTTAAGTATTGCCGAATACGTTCATGCGAAAAGACCCCAAACTAAATTTGTGATTCCTGTAGCCCCAACTTTGGATTTACAAACTTTAGCTAGTTTTGCCAATCCTCAAAAGAATTCTATTGCTGAAATCTTTGGTTTTGGTGGTGCTTCCTTAATTGTTTCAGAGGACAATAGAGGCAAAGCATTGCTCAAAACAGCAACAGGTTTAACTGTGGAACTGTGTCAAGAAAACCCTGCATATCACTTATTATCCCAGTGTTGCATCTGCTTAACTACAGTGGGGGCAAACACTGCCGAACTTGGTGCTTTAGCAGTGCCAATGATTGTTTTACTACCAACCCAGCAACTTGATGCCATGCGTTCTTGGGATGGTTTACCTGGGTTGTTGGCAAATCTGCCAGGGGTAGGTACACCCTTTGCTAATGTGATTAATTGGTTATTCCTAAGATTCGTGAGACGCAAAGGTTTATTAGCATGGCCCAATATCTGGGCACAAGAAGAGATAGTGCCCGAACTTATGGGGAAAATTCAACCGCCAGAAATTGGGGAAATGGTTGTAGAGTTTTTAACTCATCCAGAAAAATTGGATGAGATGCGAACAAAGTTACAAAACATTCGCGGTGAAGGGGGAGCAGCGCAGAAAATAGCACAGATTGTTGGCGAGGAAATTGGGAAGTAGAAGGAGTAGGGGGGATGAGGGAGTAATGGGAGCAACATCTTCCTAATCCCCCTCATCCCCCTTAATCTGAAGATTCTCCATCCCTGCGCCCAAGTTCATAAATGCCGGCACCCATACAAGCTAATATTCCTGTACTGATTCCCCAACTCTCACCTAAACTAATTTCCAGACCCCAGTTGCATAAAGCACCAACTACTAAAAAAGGCGCGATGCTAAATAATGAGGCGTAGAAAGCATTTTGGGATTCTCTGCCCTTGCGAGTCTTTTCAAATTCTGTCTGGCTAGTATAAAGCGATCGCTCGGCAAAGTTAAACCAGCGGTTGAGTTGTTCGATTACCCATTGATTAACTGGGGAAAAACCTATATATAGCGCCAATGACCACAAACTCGCTCCTGCGATCGCGATCGTGTTGAACTCAAAGGAAAAAGGAAAAATTTCAGTCAGCATTGCTTATGGGAGTCCTGCAAAGGGTCAACTTTAGCTTTTAGTAGATGCTAAAAAAACCTCTTGTGCAATTTTAAGCATAAAGGTCAACAAGATTTCAACTAGTTGGCAACTCTCTTGTTCTTTTAACAAATTCGGCGGAATTCCCCGTCCCTCTACAGGGCGGGGATTATTGCTGGGTGACGACGAAAGCACCTCCGACTAATATCAACCGCAGGTGGATTTTGGAGTGGGGTGCAAGAGATGCCACCAATTATTTTATTTTGCTACTTTACCACAATCTATATTCATGATAAAGTAACACATCAAGGAGGTAATGTTGAGTGTTACACAAGGTTGTACAAGTCCGTTTATATCCGTCACTTGAGCAAGAAATACAACTAGCACAAACTTTTGGGTGTGCTAGATGGTGGTGGAATTATGCTCTGAATAAATCTATTGAGACTTATAAGGAGACGGGCAAGGGACTTAGCCGTGTTGCGCTCAACGCATTTCTTCCTGTACTCAAAAAAGCTGAAGATACGGTGTGGTTATCTGATTGTTACAGCCAGGTTTTACAGACTACAACGCTCAATTTGACCACAGCCTACAAAAACTTTTTTGAGAAACGTGCTGGATTTCCTAAGTTCAAATCTAAGCATGGCAAACAGTCTATCCAGTATCCTCAAAACGTCAAGATTGTAGATGGATTTGTCTTACTCCCTGGAAATATCGGGATAGTCAAAGCCAAAATACATAGAGCGATTGAGGGGAAAGTTAAGACTGTTACTGTAAGCAAAACGCCCTCTGGCAAATACCTTGCATCTATCCTGACTGAGATTGAAGGCGAAAATCCGGTTATTTCAGAAGGTAAAATATATGGGATTGATCTAGGTTTGAAACACTTTGCTGTCGTCACTGACGGTGTTCATGTTTCCAAATACGATAATCCCAAGCACCTTGCCAAACATGAGAAAAACCTCAAACGTAAGCAGCAAAAATTAGCACGTAAACAAAAAGGGAGTAAATCAAGGAATAGGTATAGAAAAGTTGTTGCCAAGGTGTACGAACGAGTTAGTAATTCGCGGCACGATTTTCTACATAAACTTAGTTATAAGTTGGTCAGCGATAGTCAAGCTGTCATAATAGAAAATCTTCATGTCAAAGGCATGGTTCGTAATCATAAATTGGCGAAATCAATATCTGATGCAGGATGGGGAACATTCACCAACTTCTTAGCCTACAAGCTAGAACGCAGAGGTGCGAAGTTAGTTGAGATTGATAGATGGTTCCCCAGTTCAAAACTCTGTTCTAATTGTTTCTATCAAATAGGTGAGATGCCATTGGATATCCGTGAATGGACTTGTCCTCATTGCAATACTCATCATTCGCGTGATGAAAATGCCGCGCAGAACATAAGAGCAGAGGGTATCAGAACGATAAAGGCGGAAGGTTCAGCCGTCTCTACTGTAGGAGGAGAGGTAAGTCCTACTCTTGGGCGAAAGTCTAAGTTTAGGCACTCCCCTATGATTACAGAAGCCCCAACTTCAACCGTACTCGGTAAGTTAGGGTAGTTCACCTGACAAAATTAGCCATCTTCGTAATGACTCATTGTCTAATTCCACACCTGCAATTTGTTCGTGGGCAACCTCAGACATTTCAGTTGTATAAGGTTGCAGCGTGTTATTTTTGAGCGTTTCTGTCATAGCAAAATCGAGAAACAGCCGCATCATTACTGGATCTTCTGCATCTTCATCATCACCAGATTGAGCCACAATCCGCAAAGGGACTTCCAACTAATATAATTACCCAATCTTGCGGGGTGGGCCGAAAAGCTATTGGTGTCAACTTAACGTGAAACCCTCGCAATGACGTTATATTAAGCCTACTCAATTACCAATTAAGTCGTCGGAACCCCACCCCGCTTTTGTCTAGCGACAAAATCTCCCCTCCCCGTGAACGGGGAGGGGATTAAGGGGAGCCAGTGCGGGAACAGGGGTCTCCCCCGCCGCAGGATGCGCGTTCGCAAAGCGTCTCGCAGAGAAGCGCTGTAGTGGAGCATCTGGCGTGTGGGGTAAAATGACCGTGGAATAAGCTTTCTGACTTAAGTTGACACCAATGCCCCTCCCCGCACGCCTACGGTGTACACCGTGTTAGGGGGATCTAAATGTGAGGCAACTCTCAAAGACTTGTGTGTACACCGTAGCCGCTTGGAAAGGGGAGTGTTTAGTCGTGCGGTTTTGTTTGGTATCACATACAAGGCGCTCATTCATGTATTTTAGAATCCTGATGCAGAATTGAGGTGAAGCCATAGTATAATCACTTCCAAATAGTTTTTGTATAAAAGTTACTTCTGTATTACAGTATAATTGTTGTTTTTACAGAGTTCTATCCCCAGTTAAAGAGGGATTTGCCTTAACTTGACACACCCATACTCTACGGTGAAGTATGGTGTTAAGCAACGATCATTCTATTGACAATCTTTTAATAAGGTTTTGCTTTCTAATTTCATGTTCGGTTTGATTCAACAATTTATTCCTGATTGAAAATTAGCTTAGTAACTGATATGGATGCTCAAAAAATCAGAATTTTATTAGTTGATGATAAGCTAGAGAATTTACATTTTTTATCAGACATCCTTCACAACCAAGGTTATCAGGTGCAAAGGGCCCTTTCTGGAGAATTGGCAATCAATACGGCGCTGGCTTTTCCTCCTGATTTGATTTTACTAAACGTTCTCATTTCAAATATTGATGGTTATGAGGTTTATCAAAATTTAAAATCTCATCAGAAAACTCAAGAGATTCCGATAATTTTTTTTGGTGTTTCAGATGAATTATCTGAAGAAGTAAACGTTTATGATTTAGCCGATGTTGACTATATTACTCAACCATTCCAAGCTAAAGAAGTTTTATTAAGCATACAAAATAAACTGACTCTCCAAAGGCTCAAAAAACAGTTAAAAGAACAAAATACCCAACTGCAAGAGGAGATTAAAGAACGTCAACGGGTTGCTGTTGAGTTAAATCTTCGGAACCAACAGATAGAAGAAATTTTCAAAGAAATTCCTGCTAGCCTTAATAAAGCCTTTTGTAAAGAAGTTTACCAAAACGAACGCCTTTTAGTCGAAGCTGCCCTTAAGAAGAGTGAAAGTCAGTATCGCCACCTGGTGGAGACATCCCAGGATATGATCTGGTCGGTAGATATTGATGGACTAATTACCTTTGTTAACCCGGCAGTCAAGCAGATTTATGGCTATGAACCCCACGAGATGATCGGGCGTGCCTTGACTGATTTTATCTCGCCTCAGCAAGTTGCTAAAGATAAAGTAGCCTTTGAGCGTGTTTTCCAGGGAAAGTCAATATTTCAGCATGAAACTACCTGTGTAGCTAAAGATGGTACTTTACTTTATTTAATGTTTAATGCGATCGCATTACGCAACGAAGAGGGTTTAGTCATAGGCATGACAGGCACTGCTAGTAATATTACACAGCGACGAGGTGTAGAAAAATTACTCCAAGCAAGCGCGATTAAGCTCCGCAATCATAACCTAGTGCTAACCCAACTGGCACAAAATCAGATCCTTTATCAGGGTGACTTGAAAGCAGCTTTGAGTAAAATTACAGAAACAGCTGTCAAAAATATTGGAATGGAACGAGCCAGTGTTTGGTTGTATGACGAAACAGGCTTGAAAATCGAGTGTTTTGACCTATTTGAGGGCAGTCGCAATCAACATAGCGAAGGATTTTCCTTATCAGAGGCAGACTATCCAGCTTATTTTACAGCTTTGCAACAAGATCAACCAATCGCCGCAGATGATGCCCATACCGATCCCAGAATTAGAGAATTTTCTCTATCTTACTCAAGATTAAATATTACCTCTATACTCGATACACCCGTTAGGCAGGAGGGAAAGACCGTAGGAGTTTTACGTTTAGAGGCAGTGGGAGTTGCTCATCATTGGACACTAGAAGACCAAAATTTCGCTCGTTCTCTGGGCAATTTAGTATCTTTGGTGCTGGAGGCAAAAGAACGCCAACGCGCCGAAGCCGCGCGAAGGGCTTCTGAAGAAAAGTTAGCATCAGCTTTTCGGTCGTCTCCCGATCCCATTGCCTTAATTACTGTTCCTAACAAACGCTACATCGAAGTTAATGACAGTTTTTGTCGGTTTTTTGGTTATTCTCGTTCTCAGGTTATCGATCGCACCGATCAAGAATTGAATATTTGGGTGAATCCAGAAGAATATAATTTTCTCACTCAGATGTTGCAAAAAACTAAAGCCATCCGTAACTACGAGATTGATGTCTGCACTTGTTCAGGAGAAATCAGGACAACGTTGTTGAGTGCAGAAATGATCGAGATTGATGGGAAATGTTACGTACTGGGCACAGCGAAAGATATTACTGAACGCAAGCAGGCAGAAAATGAAAGCCGTTTGTTACTGTTGACAACCCAAGCCATCACTCGCGCCAATGATGTCAATAGCTCTTTAGCACTGGTGTTGCGCTTAATTTGTCATACTATTGGCTGGGATTTTGGTGAAGCATGGATACCGAATGAAGATAGTACTATTTTAGAACACAGTCTGGGCTGGTATGGCGAACAAAGCAATTTAGAAGAATTTTGCTGCCAAAGCCAAATTGTGAAATTTTCTCTGGGAGAGGGACTACCAGGAAGAGTTTGGCAGAATCAGGAACCAGAATGGATAGAAGATGTTTCGGAAGTTACAGAGCCGATTTTTTTGCGATCGCAACAAGCAGTCAAGGTAGGATTAAAAGCTAGTTTTGGTGTTCCCATACTGGCTGGAAACCAAGTCTTAGCTGTTTTAGTGTTTTTTAAACGTAGTTCGGTATTGGTAGATAGACGTTTGCTCTTGCTAGTAAATGCTGTTGCTGCTCAGTTAGGTGGGTTGATTGAGCGCAAAACCCTAGAACAAGAACTAGCACTCAGAGAAGCCCGCCTCAATGCCTTTTTTAGTAGCGCTCCCGTCGGCATGAATATTGTAGATAAGCAATTACGATTTGTGCAAATCAACCAACCACTGGCGGAGATTAATGGACTACCCCAGGAAGCTCATATTGGCAAGACTATTCATGAAGTCTTACCTCAAGTGGCCCCCCTAGTGGAACCAATTTATCAACAGATTCTGTTGACTGGTCAACCCATTCTCAATCAAGAATTAAGCGCCGCATCAGTTAAACAACCAGATATTATCCGCCACTTCTTAGCTTCTTATTTTCCGATTCCTGGTGAGGACGATCGCCCCTCTGGTGTGGGCACAGTTTTAGTAGAAATTAGCGAATTGCAAGCAGCCTTGCGCGAACGGCAAGCCGCGCTACGCGATCGCAAACATGTCGAACAAGAACTACGTTTAGCCAACGAACGCCTTCAATATCTGCTTACTTCTAGCCCTGTGGTGATCTATAGCAGCAAAAAAACATTAGGCAATTTTAGCACTACCTTTATTAGTAAGAACGTTAAGGCAATGGTTGGTTACGAAGCCCAGGAATTTCTCGAAAATCCTAGTTTCTGGCTGCATCACGTCCACCCAGAAGATATTGAACTGATTTCAGAAAAATTTTCCCAACTGGTTGAGCAAGAGTACAGTTCCTACGAATATCGGTGGTTACACGCTGACGGAACTTATCACTGGTTTTACGAAAAGATGAGGTTAATTTGTGACGAAGCTGGAAACCCTATAGAATGTGTTGGTTATTGGGCAGACATTAACGATGCTAAACTGGCAGAATTAGCTTTACAAGCAGGTCGGCAGCGATATCAACTTCTAGCAGAAGCCTCACCAGCTTGTATATTTCACACTGATGTGAATGGCAATGCCTTATATTTTAATCAACGCTGGAGTCAAATTAGTGGATGCAGTTTAGAAAATTCTCTGGGAACAGGTTGGACAAAAGCCGTACATCCAGACGATCGTGAGCAGCTATTGTTAATATGGCATCAAGCAAGAGTGGCTAAAACGATGTATAAGTACGAACATCGTTTTTTGCGTGATGATGGTACAGTAGTTTGGGTAATTTGTCAGGCTTTGCCAGAATTTCGAGATGATGGAGAAATTAAAGGTTACATCGGTACGATTACAGATATTACCGAGAGAAAATTTGCAGAAGAAGCCCTGCGTGAGAGTGCAGAACGGGAAAAAGCGATCGCCCAAGTGATTCAAAGGATGCGCCAAACATTGGATTTAGAGACTATATTTGCAGCGACAACCCAAGAATTACGGCAAGTACTCAATTGCGATCGGGTTGTCGTCTATCGTTTCAATCCCCAATGGAGTGGCGAATTTGTCTCTGAGTCTGTAGGTAATGGTTGGATTTCTCTGATAGAAGAACATAACAATGATCCTAATCTCACAGAAGGTGTCTTAGAAGAGGGACGTTGCCTAGCAAAAATTTTGAATAGCACGGCTAATCAGGTGCAAGATGATGATCTGCAAGGAACCCAAGGCGGCATTTACACACAAGACGCAAGTTTTCGCTGCGTCCCAGACATTTACAACGCTGAATTTCATCCTGCTTACATCAGCCTCTTAGAACGCTTTCAAGCAAAAGCTTATATTATTGTCCCGATTTTATATGGTAGTCAGATTTGGGGATTACTAGCGAGTTATCAAAATTCCGATTCCCGCCAATGGAAACCAGGAGAAATCAACATCGTAGTTCAAATTGGCAATCAGTTAGGTGTGGCTTTACAGCAGGCACAATTACTGGCGCAAACTCAAAGGCAATCACAAGCATTGCAAGAAGCTGTAATCACAGCTGATGCTGCCAACCGCGCCAAAAGCGAATTCCTCGCCAACATGAGCCACGAACTACGTACCCCACTCAACGCCATCCTCGGTTTTACTCAAATCATGAGCCACGATCGTGCTTTATCTACTGAACATCAGCAAAATCTAGCAATCATCAATCGTGCTGGCGAACATCTCCTCAACTTAATCAACGACATTCTGGAAATGTCTAAAATCGAAGCCGGCAGAATAACATTAAATCTCAACAGTTTTGACTTAATTCGCCTCTTAGAAAACCTCGAAGAGATGTTGCGTTTCCGCGCCACCTCCAAAGGATTAGAATTAATCTTTGAATATACATCTCACCTTCCGCAGTACATCCAAGCTGATGAAAGTAAACTGCGTCAAGTATTGCTTAACCTCTTGGGAAATGCAATCAAATTTACCGATAGTGGAAGAGTGATATTACGAGTGGCGATGGGGACTGGGGACTGGGGACTGGGGAGCAGGGGAGCAGGGGAGCAGGGGGAGCAGGGAGGCAGAGGAGCAGGGGAGGAGCGAGAGCAGAGGAGAATAATTAATCCCCAATCCCCAGTCCTCAGTCCCCCTCATCTCTTGTTCGAGGTACAAGACACTGGTCGCGGTATTGCGCCACAGGAAATTAACTTGCTGTTTGAAGCTTTTGGACAAACTGAAACCGGTAGAAAATCGCAACAGGGAACAGGACTAGGTTTAGCAATTAGTCGCAAATATGTGGAACTAATGGGGGGAAATATTGGTGTTACCAGCATTATTGGCGAGGGAAGTCAATTTGCCTTTGATATTCAAATTGGTCTAGCCGCAGCCAGCGAAATCCAGATCCAACAAATTAGACGACAAGTTCTGAGTTTAGCGCCCGATCAAAACGAATTCTGTATCTTGGTGGTTGATGACTCCACAGACAGCCGTTTAGTACTAGTAAAAATTCTGACATCTATCGGTTTTGCAGTCCAGGAAGCGACAAATGGCATCGAAGCGATCGCACTTTGGCAAGAATGGCAACCACACCTAATTTTTATGGATATGCGGATGCCGATTATGGACGGCTACGAAGCAACAAAAATTATTAAAGCTAGAGAAGAAACCTCAATCAAAAATCGCAAGACCATTATTATCGCCTTAACCGCTAACGCCTTTGAGGAACAGCGAGAAGCAACAATTAAAGCTGGTTGCGATGATTATATTAACAAGCCTTTTCGTGAAGAAGAATTATTAGAAAAATTGGGCGAATATTTAGAAGTTCAATATATTTATCAAGAAGATAACTATCAGATAAAAAATGCAAAACAACAAATAACAGAATCAATATTGAAGCTGACAGATTTAGTCCCTCTATTATCTGAAATGTCGCCTGAATGGGTGAAACAGGTGTATACTGCCGCAGCCCAATGTAGTGATGACTTAATTTTAGAATTGATTGAACAAATTCCTTCAGAAAATGCTAAATTGAGGAATTTTATTAAGAATTTAGCTGATAATTTCCAGTTTGAAAAAATTATGGAATTGACGAGTATTGTAGGAGTATTATCTAGTTCATAAGAATTATATAGCTTTTCCTAATCATAATGAGGTACTTTATAGCCCCCTCCCCGCAAGCCTACGGTGTACACACAAGTCTGCTAGTGTTGCGCCACAGGCTTTTGATCCCCCCAACCCCCCGATAAATTGGGGGACTTTGAAAAGCTTTTGCCCCCCAATTTATCGGGGAGCCACTGCGGTTTTGGGGTCTCCCCCGCCGCAGGATGCGCGTAAAGCCTTCGGCATAGCTTCGCTTAACGCAAAGCGTCTCGCAGAGAAGCGCTGTAGTGAAGCAAGTGGCGTGGATTTAGGGGGATCTTCAACGATTTTGGTTTTATACAAAGATGTGTGTACACCATAGCCTTATAAAGGGGAGGGAACTAGATTTTCCGGTTTCCCACCAATGCATCGGGGGGATTAAGGGGGGTAATTCGACTTGTGTATACACGGTAGCCGACTCGGAGAGGGAGAGATTTGAACTTTAGTTCAAGACAGAGAGAGGTTCAGCGAACTAACGAGAGTAAGGGTTATTGAAGGTTTCCCAAGCAGCAATAGCCGCCTTTTGCAGGCGAAAATTGAAGTCTACTAAGTCTTTCATAAATAAGTACCAGTTTCTCTCAGCTTCATCCTGAATTACCGCCCAAGAGTCCTCTAAGCGATCGCGTTCCATGAGTTTTCTGCCTTCAACCAATTCGCGTGCTTGTCGCACAGCTTTCAAATAGGTTTCACGTGTGAGAGTACCTGCTGAATCAGCTTCAGCTTGAGCGCGTCTTTTTAGTGCCTCAATCAGCGCTTTGGTTTCGCGCTTCACTTCATCACTTTCGTTAGCCATTTCTGTTTCTACTAATTCGTCGGTTTGAGAACTAATTTCTACAATTACTATAGATTCTGTAGATTCAATGACTGTGCTTTCAAAAGATTCGATGTTGTTAGCATTCATAGTTAAAACATCCTTAATTGCAAAGCTTACTCTTGGATGAAAATTGCACCCTATACTGATAATCATTAGTCATTTTTAATTTCATAAATGACAAACGACGAATGACAAATGACAAATTAATAAACTTTTGTTGGTAGTTGTTGCTCTAATTTTAATAATGCTGCAACTCGCGCCTCTGTAGCAGGATGACTAGAGAATAGATTACCCAAAAACTGTCCAGAGATAGAATTGATAATTAATAACGGTTCATAAGCTGGATTGGCATTTAAAGGGATCTGTTTTGCTGAAGCTTCTAAGCGTTGTAATGCCCTGGCTAAGGCGCGGGGATTACCAGTTAATCTAGCAGAACCTGCATCAGCAGAGAATTCTCGTGTGCGCGAAATTGCTAGCTGAATAATCGTTGCCGCTACTGGCGCAAGTATTACTGTTAACAAAACACCCATTGGATTACTACCTCTGTTGTTATCTCGTGAACCACCGCCAAACCATAAGCTGTAACTCACCATTTGCGCGAGGAATGAGATAGCACCAGCAACAGTTGCAGCAACCGCTTGTGTGAGGGTGTCACGATTAATAATGTGGGTGAGTTCGTGGGCGATAACGGCTTCGAGTTCATCATCTGGCAATATATTTAAAATTCCTTCGGTGACAGCCACAGCAGCGTGTTCGGGATCGCGCCCTGTAGCGAAGGCGTTAGCACCTTGACTTAGGACAATGTAAACTCTAGGCATGGGAATGTTAGCGCGATCGCTTAATCTCTGCACCATGCGATAAAGTTCTGGTGCTTCTCCTTCACTCACAGGCTGGGCCTGGTATACTGCCAAAGCAATCTTATCTGATTGATACCAGGAAAATAGGTTTGTTACTGCTGCCAAACCAATTCCGATAATCAAGCCACTAGAACCGCCAATTATCCAGTAACTAATTGCGATTAAAAGTCCACTTAATGCAGCTAGTAAAGCAGCCGTTTTCAATTGATTTATCATATTTTCGCTCTCCTGCTAATGCTGTATACATTTTCTGAAAAACAGCATTAATATAAGCCACGCTTTGATTGTATCCAGCTAAACTTAGCTCTATGGTACAGAAAACCTATCAGAGAAGTACGGTTTTCCTACTTAAGTTTTACGAATACTAATTTATTTATTTTTGTTATCTATCTATAGGAATAAATTGTTTATTCCAGATAGAAATTACAAGTGCGATGCCTAGTTTGGGCTACGACTACGCCATTAGTGATTTCCAAAAAATAAGTTTATGAGTCTATATCCAATACGCTTGGGTTAAGTATTTCTTTCTTCTCTTTGCGTCCTTTGCGGTTCGTTAAAAAAATTGACTTTGGCAAAGAGTTTTAGCCTTAATTGAACTGTATTGAGTTTAATCCGTTCCTCGTTCAATTCGCTATGCAAATCCCGACATTGCTCCAAAAACTCTTGATACTCTTGGTCTATCTGCTGTTGAATAGTAACTGCCAGTCAGGTAAACAGGAAATATGCAACTACAAAACAAATTTTTCCAGACAATTCCCCGCACTGTCTGGGTGTTGGGATTTGTCAGTCTGCTGACAGATATTAGCTCTGAGATGATTCATTCTGTATTGCCCTTATTTTTGGTATCAGTTTTAGGGGCGAATGTGTTGACTGTGGGCATCATCGAAGGCATTGCAGAAGCAACAGCTTCAGTTTTAAAAATCTTTTCGGGAGCGTTGAGTGATTATCTGGGACATCGCAAGGGATTAGCGGTGTTTGGCTACGGCTTATCTACCTTTGTTAAACCACTATTTGCTGTAGCTACCAGTCCAACTGGGGTGTTAATAGCTCGATTTGGCGATCGCATTGGTAAAGGGATTCGGGTAGCACCTCGTGATGCCTTGGTTGCCGATTCCACTAATCCAGATGTACGCGGTGCAGCTTACGGATTGCGTCAATCTCTCGATACCATCGGAGCATTCTTGGGGCCTTTGGCAGCATTTGCCCTGATGACTGCTTCCAAAAACAACTTCCGCCTCGTTTTTTGGCTAGCACTCATCCCTGGTTTCTTGGCGGTGGCTTTATTAATAGCAGGAGTGCGAGAACCGAGAGCAAAGCAAACTCAAGTTAACCGAAGCAATCCTCTGCAATGGCAAGCTTTACGCAGTTTGGGTCAAAAATATTGGGTACTCGTAGCAGTGGCGCTACTATTCAATTTAGGAAACTCTAGCGATGCCTTTTTGTTGCTACGAGCCGGGCAAATAGGGATTTCTGCCTCACTCATCCCGTTGACATTAGTGGTGATGAACATTGCCTACTCATTCAGCGCCTACCCAATAGGAATACTTTCCGATCGCTTAGGTAGATTTGGACTATTGGTAGGTGGATTGCTCTTATACGCTTTAGTATATCTGGGCTTCGCCTTCGTACAAGCACCTTGGCAAGCCTGGGGATTGTTTGCCCTTTATGGACTACATCTGGGCATGAGTCAAGGATTGCTGTTAGCGCTAGTGGCAAATAGTATACCTGCAAATCTGCGCGGCACTGCTTTTGGATTCCTCAACTTAGCTGTGGGATTAGCACTTTTACCTGCGAGTTTGCTAGCTGGTGGGTTGTGGCAAACACTGGGAGCAGAGGCGACATTTATTGCTGGGAGCTTGTTTGCATTGGCATCTGTCTTGTTGTTAGTTTCTCAAAGAAACAAATATTAATTCCACTAAAAGCAAAAATGGTATCCTTAAATCAATGGCGATGGAGCTCGCCAAAACCGCCTTTTCAGTCCTCAAAATCATCACTGAAAGGCTGATGGCTCCTACTTTCTTCGCTGAATGCGGGAGAGTAGGGCTTGATTAAATGTATCACCTGACTCTCCTGTAGAAAGTGTAAGTCTACAAATCGCGCCTCAAGGAGTCATGGGATGTTCGCCAGTGTATTCATGAAAAAATTTCGTCAATTTGAACCGTTTATTGCATTACCACACCTAATTAGGTGGTTGCCTATTTCCATTGTGGTTGGCATTCTTGCTGGAACGGCTTCTGCGGCTCTTTTGGCATCATTAGAATGGGCAACAGATTGGCGAGAATCGCATCGCTGGATCATCGCCTTACTTCCCCTTGGTGGCTTCTTGAGTGGTTGGATTTATCATCAGTTTGGTCGGACTGTAGAAGGTGGAAATAACCTTTTACTTGAAGAAATCCATAACCCAAAAAGTGTTATTCCCTTTCGGATGGCTCCTCTTGTTTTGCTAGGAACAGACCTTACACATTTCTTTGGAGGTTCAGCCGGTCGTGAAGGTACAGCATTACAAATGGGTGCTTCTTTAGCAGACCAGTTAACTAAAATATTACATTTTAAAGGAGCCAATCGGCGAATATTATTAACGGCGGGTATCAGTGGAGGATTTGCTTCAGTTTTCGGTACTCCCTTAGCTGGAACCGTATTTGGACTAGAAGTTTTAGCTATTGGGAAGATTCACTATGATGCTCTTTTTCCTTCTTTGATTGCTGCGATCGTTGGGAATCAAGTAACCTTACTATTGGGTTTGTATCATACAGCATACCGACACGCCCCTTTTATACCGACGCTTACAATTTGGGGATTGATTTCTGCCATTATTGCAGGTGCAATCTTTGGAATTGTAGCAAGATTCTTTGCTAAAGTAACTCACCAAATTAGTCACTTCTTTAAAGCACAAATATCTTATCCTCCAATGCGTCCTTTTATAGGCGGTGCGATGATAGCAGTAATTGTTAGGTTAAGTGGAACAACCAAATACATTGGGCTTGGTATCCCTACTATCGTTGATTCTTTTTTCACTCAACTACCTCCTTGGGATTTTGTAGCAAAATTAGGTCTGACTGCTCTAACTTTAGGAGCAGGTTTTAAAGGAGGAGAAGTGACACCTTTGTTTTTTATCGGTGCAACTTTAGGTAATGCTTTGTCGTTGTTTTTAGCATTACCCATACCATTATTAGCAGGAATGGGATTTGTGGGTGTGTTTGCGGGTGCAGCAAATACACCTATAGCATCAACTTTAATGGGAATTGAATTATTTGGTCTGGAATCAGGAGTATTTATTGCTATTGGCTGTGTAGTTAGCTATTTATTTTCAGGTCATTCTGGAATTTACTCGGCACAGCGTATTGGGTTGAGTAAATACTCTGCTGTATATTTAGAAGAAGGAATGACTTTAGCTAATTATGGGCGAGAAAAAGTTGATTTACCTGATGATAGTAAAGAATGAGGAAGTAATTATCAGGAATAATTTATCGATGTAATTAATGGATAATTTGACAAATGAAGAATCATGGATTTGGCAAACTAGTTACCTTTCTAAATCAATTGGAACAAGAGAGAATTAGTTACACTTTAGCTCATCATCGAGATGAAACGATTATGGTGAATGTGGCAGTGGCTGGTGAACGATGGGAAGTGGAATTTTTTGAGGATGGCTCGGTTGAGGTAGAACGATTTGTTAGTAGTGGAGAGATTAATGGAGAAGAGGTTTTTAGTGAGTTATTTGCGATGTATTCAGAGCCAGAAACTAATTTTGCCAAACATACCCAAAACGCTAATTTGGCAAGCACAACGTAAAGCGATCGCACCTCCTACTACCTATTTTATTTACTAAATCATTGCTTCCAATTCTTCTAAAGCTTGAAAACTTCCTACTTGCCAACTACGTTCCACGGCGGCAGGGATAATCTGAGTAATAGCTATATCCTCAAAATTAGGACTGGTATTAGATTTTATGTATTTCCCCTCTTTCAGTAAATAAATAGAAAGGTTTCCACTGTCGTAAACCCATAATTCTGGGACTCCAATTGCTTCATAAGCATCGAGAGTCGTTCTTGATGTAACATCAGTCTCAATCGCTAAATCTGGCGGCGGATCATCAGGTTGTAAGCGACGATGACCAATCATTTGTTGATAATTCTGAATATAAAAGCAAGCATCAGGTTCAACTCCTGCTACTCCTTGCCGTTTAAAAGTAGTGGAACCAAAAGGTTGGTATCTGATATTTTTAGCCTTTAGCAATATTTTCACAATATCAGAAATTAAATCTTTAGGAATTTCATGTTCTGGTAAAGGAGCCATAAGTTCTAAACTACTGTGGCTGTAGGCAATTCGTGTAGTTCTTTTTTCTCCCAATTCTTGTAGAATAGATTCAAATTCTTCCCAGCTAACATCAGGAATAGTCACCGTGCTACCAGGTGCTAACTGCATCTGGCTAACAGGTTTGAAAATGGGGATGGCAGCAGTCATAACCAGAATATGAGTAATCTGAGTTGAAATAATTATCTATCAGGTTGCGGTGGATTATCCAGCCCACCGTAACCTTTAGATTAATAGAATGAGTTTAACAAAAGCGATCGCCTACACCTTAAACTTCTCGGTAATCCGCTTCATCGCTTCTTCGACATTCTCCCGGCTGTTAAAAGCCGAAATGCGGAAGTAACCTTCACCCGCAGCACCAAAGCCAGAACCAGGTGTCCCCACAACGTTGACAGTTTGCAGCAACTTATCAAAGAATTCCCAACTGGACAAACCATTAGGAGTTTTCACCCAAACGTAAGGTGCATTCACGCCTCCATAAACTGATAATCCGGCGGCTGTGAGTTTTTCACGGATAATTTTGGCGTTTTCTAGATAAAAACTAACCAATCCCTTGATTTGTGCCTGTCCTTCTTCAGAGTAAACCGCTTCGGCTCCCCGTTGGACGATGTAAGAAACGCCATTAAATTTGGTAGACTGGCGGCGATTCCAGAGTTTCCACAGTTCGACATCGGAACCATCGGCTGCTTTTCCTGTGAGTGTCTTCGGTACAACGGTTAAGGCGCAACGAGTTCCTGTGAAACCTGCATTCTTGGAAAAAGACCGAAATTCGATCGCAACTTCTCTTGCACCTTCAATTTCATAAATTGAGTGGGGAATCGATGGATCGGTAATATAAGCTTCGTAGGCTGCATCAAAGAAAATAATCGAGCCATTGGCTTTAGCATAGTCCACCCATGCTTTGAGATATTCCTTGGTTGCAGTTGCGCCAGTGGGATTATTGGGAAAGCAGAGATAAATTAAATCGACTTTCTTTGAGGGAATCTCTGCAATGAAGTTGTTATCAGCCGTAATTGGTAGATAAACTAAGCCTTCAAACTCACCTTTATCGTTCGCATCCCCCGTATTTCCCACCATAACGTTAGTGTCTACATACACGGGATAAACTGGGTCAGTAACGGCAATTATGTTGTCATGACCAAAGATTTCCAGAATATTGCCGGTGTCGCACTTGGAACCATCGGAGATAAAGATTTCGGAAGCATCTATATCGGCTCCCCGTGCTTGGAAATCGTGAGTAGCAATTTTATCTCGTAACCAAGCGTAGCCTTGCTCTGGCCCGTAGCCTTTGAAGGTATTGCGATCGCTCATCTCTTCTACAGCTTTTATCATAGCTGTGCGGCAAGCCTCCGGCAGAGGTTCTGTAACATCACCAATGCCCAGCCGGATGATTTTAGCATTACTGTTCGCTTCTGCAAAGGCATTCACCCGCCGAGCAATCTCTGGAAACAGATAACCCGCTTTCAGTTTCAGGTAGTTGTCGTTAATAGTTGCCATACTAAATTATAAAAAAACGCCCTCAAACAGCTTACTGCTTATTTATGAGGGCGGGGAGTGGGGAGATGGGGAGATGGGGGAGCAGGGGAGGCAGGGGAAGCAGGGGGAGAGAATAACTAATAACTAATGACAAATGACCAATGACTAATGACAAATGCCCAATTTAGACATTTACCGGCTGTTTATTATCGGTTGAATAACTGGTGCGATCGCTAATTCCGAACTGCGTGATTGATTCTTGACCTGTAATCAATCTTGCTCCGCGATTACGGGTAAAGTAATTCCATCCCCACTGAATTATGACTACTAATTTGTTGTTAAATTCAATTAAGAAGTAGATGTGAATCACCAGCCAAAACAGCCATGCAAAGAAACCTTTCAGCTTCATAAAGCCCAAGTCTACCACAGCAGAATTGTGCCCAATCATCGCTAAACTACCATGATCGGTATAAGCAAAGGGTGGCAAATTGTTACCTACAAGCCGCTTTTGGACTAGTTCTGCTACATATTCACCTTGCTGCTTCGCTACAGGTGCAACACCAGGTAGGGGTTTACCATTTTGATGAGAAAAATTTGCTAAGTCGCCAATTACAAAAATATTGGGATGTCCTTTAATACTCAAGTCAGGTTCAACGATAATTCGTCCAGCGCGATCGCATTCAGCATCTGTGCGTTCTGCTAGCACTTTTCCCATTGCCGAAGCTTTCACACCTGCTGCCCATAATACCGTTTTTGAGGCAATTTCTTTAACTTCTTCACCTTGTTTGAGGGTAACTACATTATTTTCAATATTCGTTACCAGTGTTTTTGTCTGGACAACCACCCCCAAGCGTGTCAGGGATGCTTCCGCTTCTTGTGATAACTCTGGTGCAAAGGGTGGCAGAATCCGATCCAACCCTTCTAATAGCAAAATCTTGGCTTCTGAGGTGTCGATGTTGCGGAAATCTTCTTTGAGGGTTTGATTTGCCAATTCTGCGATCGCGCCCGCCAATTCTACACCAGTTGGGCCACCACCAACAATTACAAAAGTTAACCAAGCCCGGCGTTTTTCTGGATCGGTTTCTTTTTCTGCGGCTTCAAATGCCGTAAAAATCCGGCTACGCATTTCTATGGCATCTTCTACTGTTTTCAAGCCTGGGGCAAATTCTTCCCAGTTATCTTTGCCAAAGTAGGAATGCTTCGCACCTGTGGCAACAATTAACGTGTCGTAGGCTATTGCTTCGTCGCCCACAGTTACTTGTTTGGCTTCTGGATCAATATTATTCACCTCTCCCAGCAGCACTTTTGTATTCTTGCTCTTGCTGAGGACAGAACGCAACGGTGAGGAAATATCAGCAGGAGATAAAGCACCGGTGGCGACTTGATATAAAAGGGGTTGAAATAGATGAAAGTTACGTTTATCAATCAGAGTAACGTTTACTGCCGCTTTGGCAAGTGTTTTTGCTGCATAAAGTCCACCAAAGCCACCGCCAACAATAACTACTTGATGGGGTGGATTATTGTCAAGTGAATTTACCATAAGAAATGTTATCGTGTATGCCGACTATTGTAACTATTCTTAACAGATTTGTATCAAAATTGTCATCATATATTTTGTATTGCTCTTTACATTTGAAAAAGTATTAAAGTAATCGAAACTACAGGATAAACAAAATTTTTTAAGAGAAAGGTACAGACAATAAGAGTTTGGAATATTTCAATCCCTCTTTATCTGTGTAGATTTATCAAAGGTAGATGTAGAATTTATGCAAGTGTTAGTCAGAACGAGTTGATTCTGGTGTTTGTGTCAAACGTGGTGAATGATTTCGTCGCCAACGGTTAAAGCCGTAGATAAGAGCAGCAAAAATTAACAAATAGGGGCTGTAAACAATTAACCAAATACCCAGCTTGAGTAAGCCAACAGAAAATGCACTCAAAGAGTGGGTAGAATTGTTCCAAGTTTCCTGAACTTGCAAACCAAAGGCAGGTTGTGGACTGGTGGTAGAAACTGCTGCTTCTAGGTTCAGCGTAATTGTGGAATATGCAACTTGATTTTTGAGGTTTTTCAGTTGGGCATCAATTTGTTCTATGGTTTGTCTGACATTACTTAATTCTTGGGCAACACTAAGCACATCTCTAACAGAACCAGCCCGATCCATAATTTTTTGCAAATTGGCTTCAGTCTTTTGTAAATTGGTTAATCTGGCTTGGAAATCCACCAGGCGATCGCCCACATCTTCGGCAGTGATATTACGACTATTAACAGTGCCTAATTTAGCTATTTCTTCTAACGTAGGTTCTAGCCGATTCTCTGGTATCCGCAATTGGATTGTTGCTGTGTAACGCGGGTTGTCGTTTTTGGGTTGTTGTTGTTTCAACCCGATTAAATCCCCTTGCTGTTGATTGATAATTTGTGAAACAGCATCAATAGTCTTATCTACAGAGTTGACAGTCAAAGAGATTGCTGCCTTTTTGATGAGTTGGGGACGAGAACGGGCTATTGGTGCAGCTTCCACCTTTTGGGAAAGACTGCTTTCACGAGCAGGTGCAGATGCTGGATTTGCCGCACTATCAGCTGCCATTGGAGGTAACTGCTTATTTGCTAACTGATGGGAAGAGGCGCAACTGGTGAAAATCAACCCTCCTAATAACGTACTCGCAAATAAAACAGATGTGCGCGGCAATTTAGCTGAAGCGTACATAATCTACCCCTAGATGGATGAAGTTAACCCCAGTATTACTGAAGTAAAACTAAAAGCCTGTATTGTTGCGATTTATGTAACAGGCATAAAGTTTTGTCCAAAATCCAATTATTCTTCAATTGATGCTTTTTGCTGAGAGAAACTTGCTAACTCAGATGCTAAAGTCTCTTCTAATACATCTATAATTGCGTGCGGATCAGTAGGGGACTTCATCATTTCAGCCTCCGGGTCAGAGCGATTTTTGACACTAGGAATATCCTGGCGTAATTCCTCAAGCAAAGCGATGAGTTTAGCGATTTTTTGCTCAGAGAGCAGGTTGAGTTGAAGACTAAGCTGCGCCCGTTGCTCTGCTAACTTTTCTTGTCGCTCTTGTTTAATCAATACCCCTGTTGTCACCAACAATGAACCCGTAGTCAGTGAAAATTGTAACCAAGAAAATGGAAGAGGATCAAATCTTGGTATGCCCAAACGTCGTGGTAAGACATTGGGTGTTATCCACAGAATAATCCCAAGCAGGATGCTATACAGGAATGCAGGACGACCAAAAAAAGCAGTTACCGTTTCTACAACTCGCTGGTGTTGTGGTACGTCTTTTTCGGAACGTCTGTGCAATGCGATGATAGTCTCGATATTTTTACTAATAGATTCTGGTAATGGGGCAGTGGGCAGAATGTTTTGACGACGTGTTTCGCACGATCCTTGCGGTGAATCTTTTGGATTTGGTTTATCTTGGGAGAGCATTGGTAGTCTGACTTGATGAATGATTACTTCAATTTACTAACTCCATTTAAACGTGAAACTTCTGATTCTAGGTTTTATAAGGCTTTGAGCAATATTGTGAGAAATCCGGTTAACAGTTCATATGTGGGTACTCAATTTGAGGTACAATCGTAAGCCTGCCAATTAATGACCATGCTTGCTGACAGGAGATGCTTCTATGGCCCGGATGTATTATGACGAAGATGCCAATTTAGACCTTTTGGCTGGAAAAACTATTGCTATCATCGGCTATGGTTCTCAAGGTCATGCCCACGCTCTCAATCTCAAAGATAGTGGTTTGAATGTGATTGTCGGGCTATATCCGGGTAGTAAGTCAGTAGCAAAAGCTGAAGCTGCTGGGTTAACTGTGAAAAATGTTGCAGATGCAGCCAATGCTGCTGACTTTATCATGATTTTGTTACCTGATGAAGTCCAAAAAACGATTTACAAAAACGAGATTGAACCCAATTTAGAAGAAGGGAATGTGTTAGCTTTTGCCCACGGGTTCAATATTCACTTTGGGCAAGTTGTACCACCGGCTAACGTAGATGTGGTAATGGTAGCACCCAAAGGGCCGGGGCATTTGGTACGGCGGACTTATGAAGGTGGTGAAGGTGTACCAGCGCTGTTTGCAGTTTATCAAGATGCCAGTGGTCAGGCACGCGATCGCGCCATGTCTTATGCTAAAGGTATCGGTGGTACTCGCGCTGGTGTTCTCGAAACCACTTTCCGTGAAGAAACCGAAACAGATTTATTTGGCGAACAAGCGGTATTGTGCGGTGGTTTGAGTGCTTTAATCAAAGCCGGATTTGAAACTTTGGTAGAAGCTGGTTATCAACCAGAATTGGCTTATTTTGAATGTCTGCATGAAGTCAAGCTGATCGTTGACTTGGTTGTAGAAGGCGGTTT
Organism: Nostoc sp. NMS2; assembly: GCF_017115105.1. Classification (GTDB taxonomy): domain Bacteria; phylum Cyanobacteriota; class Cyanobacteriia; order Cyanobacteriales; family Nostocaceae; genus Nostoc. The sequence goes on along the minus strand of NZ_JABXKH010000041.1, from coordinate 4,600 downwards.
AGCCAAAATGCGCGACAGCATTTCTAACACTGCTGAATATGGCGATTATACTCGTGGGCCGAGGATTGTTACCGAACAAACCAAAGCTGAAATGCAGAAGATTCTCAGCGAAATTCAATCTGGACAATTTGCGCGGGAATTCGTTCTAGAAAACCAAGCTGGTAAACCAGGATTTACCGCCTTGCGTCGCAAAGAAGCTGAACACAAAATTGAGGCAGTCGGCAAAGATTTACGCGCTATGTTTAGCTGGTTGAAAAAAGCTTAAGCCAAACAAGGATCTGAATGTATAGACGTTGCAATGCAACGTCTATACAATGATTTTGAAATTACGCAAAATTATTTTTCATGCCCCTATAGATGTTAGGGACTGACAAAAAATAAATTATCCATCTTGTGGGGTGGGCATCCTGCCCGCCCTGAATATGGGACGGGCAGGATGCCCATTCCACAAGAAAATTTGGGATGTTTTTTTATTTGTCAGTCCCTTATTTACAATGCATAGATAGATGCATTAAGTAAGTGGGCAGAAATAAACCAAATTATGTTACGAAACATAAACAGGCTTAAAGTCCTTACTAATGACCAATGACAGCCCTTGCCAGTTAGCTTTAATTGCGCCAACTTACTTACCAAACATTATTTGCTTTGGGTTTTGAGATAATCTGCAATATATTCTCCATAAGTATCGCGCAACATCTGTTCGCGGAATTTGAATCCTAATGTTTTCCCTCGACAGGATAGAGATTTGCACAAGCACCGGGAGACAGCAATTGATTCATATTCAGTGGTTTCGTAGTCCCAGGTAATCTCCTTACCTGCTTCGATATCGCCCAAAGCAACGAAGTCATATCCCCCAAACTGATTGTTCCTTACACCAGTATTTGGATCGCAAGAATGGTTAATTACGATAGCAGGCTCATCTAGGTTGACATACAAATTAAAATCCATTTGAAAGGAATAAATTGTTCGTTGGGGAACTTCTTCAATTGGGATACCCACTACGACGGTTTCCCCTTGGGCAAATTTTTTCGTAGCAAATACTCCTCTTCCTTTTGTTGTTTCCTGAATCGTCACATGAAAATTGAGCTTTACAGCTGAAATCGACTCTATTGTATTCATAGATAAAGACCCACTATGTTTAAATTTCTTGCGGTTTCCAAGTTTCAAACTTGGCTTAGTTAGATTTCACTTTCGAGGTAAAAGCCCGTTAACCGCTCTGTACCTCAACTTTTGCTTCCGGCTCAATCTTTTGAGGGCTTTGACTTAGAAGCAGAGCAACTAAGACAAGAATCGCGCCAATTAGACCGCGTATTCCCAGATGCTCTCCAAGTAGCCAAAACGAGAAAATTGTGGCGAACAATGGCTCAAGTGTATAAAGTAAAGCTGTTTCTTCAGCTGAAACCCATTGCTGTGCTAATGTTTGAAGCCAGATGACAGCAGCCGTCGCCAACAACCCTAAGTAGACAATCACTCCCCAGTGCTGGTGGATTACCTCAAATTGGTTCAGAATTTGTGTATTATTCCAGAGCAGACCTAGCACCGCAATGAACAAAAGTTGAACACTGGTAAGCGTTAAGGTGGGGTGACGAGATGCAACTCGGTCTAGGAAAATTATGTAGCCTGCATAGACAAAAGCATCAACGAACATTAACAGATCGCCAATTCCTAGTTCTCCCCCTTCCCAAAACATCACGCCAATACCAATCACAGCTACTCCAGCAGCTAGGAAAGTTCTCAACGGTACGCGCTGACCACTCAGCCATGCTAGTAGCGGGACGATGAGTGCGTTCAAACTACCAATGAATGCAGCCCGGTTTGCTGGTATAGTCTTAAGTGCAATTGTTTCTATAGCTAAGAAAAAGAAAAGGAAAAGCCCTAGTACTGTACCATCACGAAGTAAAAGTGCGTTAATATTACGTAAATTTACAGTAAAAACCGCTGCTGCTATGACAAAACGTGTAGCAATCAATGCACTTGGTGGAAGGCTACTAACGATGTCTTTAGTCAATGGAAAAGTTGTAGCGCTAATTACATTAACAAGGATAAGCAGCATTATTCCTTTGAAACGCAAGGTATTGTCAATTTGCATCAAACTAATTGCTTGAATAATGTTTCTTTACATCCATAGAGAATGCGATCGCGTAGAGAATGTTGGTTTTCTTGCATCCAGTCAGCGCCTTCTGAATTTGGGATTTTTAGTTAGGGAAGTTATACTAATCTGATTTTGGTAATTTCATGTCTTTTTCCACATTGCAATTAAAAGGTAAAAGAAATTCGCATTAATCCAATCCAAATTGTATCATTCGCTGCGTTATGTTTAAAATTTGTAATCACTAAAAATCTTCTAGTCAGAAAAATTCTGTCAGTAAGTAGATAGGGATAAAATAATTACAAATGTTAGTAGAGTGAAAATTTTTGCGATCGCCTCCGGTGGGCGCTTCGTGCGATCGCTCTGTAATGGATACCTTTGCAACATAGGGCCTCTCGTACCCTGCGGTAAGCCGCTACGCATCGTCTATGTATGCAATTATTTTGACCATCACTTCCATTCCTCTTACCTAAAATAAGAGAGGCTTCGAGGCTTACTCCCCAACTCTAGCAGGAAAGGGGCTGTTCTTGTTAGGTCTGTATTCCATACAATTGAGAAATATTTATAATCTTGTGAAATCAAAAAAGAAATAATCTATACTTGCCAAAAGACCTTGATTTCATAACTACTTACTACAAGGATACAGCTATGAAAAATTTTTTTAATTTCTGTTTCGAGGTTGAATTTTATCTAAAAATTGCTATTACTTGCACCATTGTTCAGCAAATATTTTATTGGCTATTGCACAATATAGAACTCAACTTTATAACTCAGGTACTGTTGTACTGGCTTGTTGGTTCTGTTTCATTTTATAGCATTGGTCTTTTCATCGAAAAGGTAATTAAAAACAATGATAATTTGAGAGATAAACTAACTGCCAGAGTTAAAAAAGTCAAAAAACAACCATTTCCTTCCTTTACTGCCAAAGGCATCATTACTGGGGAAATCAAAAGTTTCATAGCAGCTTTAATTATCCTCTACCTAGCACCAGAGGTAAATAGAGGAAATAGTTTGCTCTCAAACCTTGGATGGTTTTTGATGAGAATAATTGTTGCTGATTTCTGTTTTTACATTTCCCATTCGCTACTTCACAGAAAATTTTTACAGAAAATACATTTAAAACATCATGAGTTTGCCGACTCATCAAGTTTTGTTGCTGGACATAAGAGTTTGACTGAATATATTATTGTTACTATTACAGACCTGTTGCCTATCTTTATATTTGGGTATGATATCACCCAACTATGTGCTTGGACTATTATAGGTAATGCTTACAACCTAGAAGGTCATAGTTCTTTATCAATATTTTTTGTTCCATCAGATTTTCACGATCTTCACCACAGTTGTTTCAAGAGAAACTATGGGATTCAAGGATTTTGGGACAGATTATTCAACACACTAAATCCTCCTACAAAGAAGCCAGGAATTATGTTCCCTATAGCTTCTTTGGAGCATATTGTCATGAAGTCGTCTAGTACTTTAGATTGATAAGTTTAAATTAATTCTATGTCAAAAATTACCACCCCATTGTTCCTGCACTACCTTTAAATGGCCCGACAATATCAGAGGTAATCCATCCTCCGTAAAAATCACCAGGTTGAGACATAACTAGCTCATCATTTACATAGCAAGCATCCATTAAACTAGGGTAAAAAGCATAGTATTCTTGAATCGTTACAAAATCAGATGTGGGGTCAAAATATCGCCAAGCAGCGTTATTTATATACTTATCACCGATGCTTATATCATAATATTGACACTTGCCTTTCCATTCGCACCAAGTTTTTTTAGGTGTTTCTATCAGATATTCTAGTTTAATATCTTCTGAAGGAATGTAATAAGAAGGAGGATGGCTAGTTTCTATGACTCTTTTAGCTTTACTTGTTTCTGCTAAAACAATATTATTAACAATTATCCGAATTAATTTGTTGCTATCTTCTAAACGAGCCGGACGCGGATAATCCCAAACTGACTCTTGACCGGGTTGTGGGGGAATAGGATTTGGTCTCATGGATAATAATTTCCTGTTTTTACGTTGCCATTAAAATACAAAGGTAGTTCGCATTAATCTAATTCCATTCTAGGGGAATTTTTCGCACTATTTCTCCTAGATTTTAGGCTAGTAATAGTTTGCTGTCTCAGAGGTTGTTTGAAAAGTGGTTGGCTGTATCTTTGCACTTATTGATCCCCCCTAGCCCCCTTAAAAAGGGGGGAAACCGAATCAAAGTCCCCCTTTTTAAGGGGGATTTAGGGGGATCTAAAACATTTTGCTACCGAGAAGAGGACTTTTCAAATATCCTCTCAGCGAAAGATTGAGCCTGGGCATTTACAAGTTTTACGGTGGGTTAAAATCCCCATAAAACTTAATTAAGTTAGCGTAGCGGGGCGTAGCCCATTACAAATTACGTAAAGCCTGCGGCGTAGCTTCGCTTAACGCGGAGCGTGCGGGAGGCTCTATTACGAATTACGAATTACGAATTACGAATTACGAATTACGAATTACGAATTACG
>NZ_JABXKH010000145.1 GCF_017115105.1 Nostoc sp. NMS2 | reverse complement strand
TTCGTAATTCGTAATTCGTAATTCGTAATTAAGTTTTGTGACGGGGATTTAGCGCTGCATTGCGGTCTTGGGGTCTCCCCAAGAGGAGCAACTTTGCAAGACAGACCCCGACCCAAAACGCGCTGTCTGTAGAGACAGGGGACTTAAACCCCCAAAGTTCGTTAAAAAGAAATTTATTGTCCAAAATTGTTATCCATCTTGAAAGGGCTAGTACAGTACGGCGGAAATAAACAGACCATTTGAAATGTCTAAAACCCTTACGCAACGGTAATTACGAATTACGAATTACGAATTACGAATTACGAATTACGCGAAGCGTTACTAGTCTTAAAATAGGGAAAGGGAAAGGGGATAAAGTTTTTCCCCTTTCCGCATCTTCTGCAAGAAGCTTGTTAATTTCTGACTATGGAAAATAAGGACTGAACATCAGTCAACGGTAAGTGCCATAGTAATTTTGGTTGCCAAGTATCTGGGTCAAGTTGAGAATGACAACCGCGTTGGTACGCTTTTATTTTTTAAAAGATCATTCATTATTGAGGGTTGCCTTGTTGACGACGCGAAGGAGCATTTTGACGATATTGCTCTAATTTTTGGCGCTGTTCAGGGGTTAAGATTGCTTGAATCTGTTGTTTCTCAGATTCCCGAATTTGTCGCATTTGGGTTTTCTGTGCTTCAGTCAGATTTAAGTCAGCAAAATTACCCTTACGTTGACGTTGACCTGCTTGCCGTTCACCTTGACCTGTTTGGCCCTGAGCCTGACGCGCTTGTTTAGCTGCTTCTAATTTTGCCTTTTGTTCTGGGGTCAAAACTGCTTCAAATTTGGCGCGGCTATCGCGGCGAATTGTCTGAATTTGGCTTTTTTGGGTATCTGTCAAACCCAAGTTTTTCCAAGGCCCCCTTTCTTTTTGTGGAGTTTGTGCTAGTAAAACGGGTGAAGGAGAGGCTGTTTGAGCATCAACAGCAAAGGAGGTTGCAGTTAAAGTTAGAGCGATAGCCCCAGCGACTAGCGATAATGCTTTGAGTTTCATTTCTTGTGGGTTTTTCCTGGTTGGTTGTCACTATCATAAGAACTTATCTTTACTAATTACATGAGGAGAAAGTCATGGTTATACCCATGACTTTAGTCATGATTGAATTTTGATAAATTTGATTAACAATAAATAATGAGGAGTTAGGAGAGACGCGATTAATCGCGTCTGTACAGGAGTTAGGAGAGACTCTAATTCATCACTTGAGCCAAGCAACAATGAATCATCCAATTAAAATTAAGAAACATCCTTTTCCATCTCTGCTTTATCTGGAGTGGATACTACTAGCAATAACTGCATTGACAGCAGTGATACCACCTCCATTACGACGATTTCGTCCTAAACCTCCAGAACTAACAATCTGTGGTTTATTTCCAGATTTATCAATCTGTGATTTATTACCTGAACTATCAATTTATAGCTTGATTCTTTTTGCATTAATGGGCTTAAGATTACCCAGAAGTAACCAGATATATAAAGTGATATATACAGTTATTGAAGTTTTATTAATTTTAATAACTGGATTATTTGGTGAAAGATTTTCTCGTCTATTCCCTTTTCTTTACATAATTTTGGTTACTCGTAGTTGTCTAGTATTTAATTTACCTGGCCGTTTATTTGTTACATCTCTATCCTTTGTATTATTTCTATTGACGACACAATTAAAATACCAACTATTCAATCTACAAACATCACCACAAGCACAAGAAAAATTTCGATTTCTTATCTTGAATTCGTCGCTAGTATTTGGCTTGAGTTTGGTTTTTGTGTTGTTAATGATGAATGCAGTATTATCTGAACGGCACAGTCGAGAAAAGCTAGCGATCGCTAATGAAAAACTCCGTGAATATGCCATGCGAATTGAAAATCAAGCTACCTTAGAAGAACGTAACCGCATTGCTCGTGAAATTCATGATTCATTAGGACATTCTCTCACTGCTTTAAATCTGCAATTAGAAACTGCTTTAAAACTATGGCAATCTAACCCGGGTAAGGCTGAAACATTTCTAGCAACAGCAAAGGAATTAGGTTCAAAAGCACTAAAAGATGTCCGTCAATCTGTTTCTACTATGCGTTCTAATCCCTTACAAGAACAATCTTTAGAACGGGCGATCGCTAGTCTTTTAGAAAATTTTCATCGCTCCAATGGCATTTTACCAATTTATCAAATTAACCTCGAATATTCTCTACCACCTGAAATCAACACTGCTATTTACCGGATTACTCAAGAATCTTTGACAAATATAACTAAATATGCTTATGCAACCGAGATTAAACTGGAACTTGCTACGGCAAGAGGAAATTTACGATTGATAATTCAGGATAATGGTAGAGGTTTTGATTTAGGGCAAAATACTACTGGTTTTGGGCTTCATAGTATGCGCGATCGCACTTTAGCACTTGGAGGCGAGTTTAATATTAACAGCGCTCCTGGTTCTGGTTGCAAAATTACAGTTAATATCCCCTTAATGAGGTTGAGATGATGATTAAAGTATTGTTAGTAGATGACCAAGGTTTAATTCGTCAAGGATTAAGAGCGTTATTAGAATTAGAACCAGATTTAGAGATTGTGGGAGAAGCAGAAAACGGTGAACAGGCGATTAATTTGGTTGCTGAATTCCAACCAGATGTAGTATTGTTAGATATCAGAATGCCTATTATGGATGGAGTTGCAGCGACCAAAGAAATTCAAAAACGTTTTCCCAAAACTAAAATTTTAGTACTGACGACTTTTGATGACGATGAATATGTATCAGCCGCGTTGCAAAATGGGGCAATGGGTTATTTATTAAAAGATACACCCTCAGAAGAATTAGCTGTTGCGATTCGTGCTGTTTATAAAGGATATACTCAATTAGGCCCAGGTATAGTTAAAAAGCTGTTAACTCAGTTTTCTAATGGTACACCAATCCAGTCAACACCTGTACCATCTACTTTAACTGAACTTACTCCTAGAGAAAAAGAGGTTTTGCGGTTAATTGCTACAGGTGCTAGTAACCGAGAAATTGCTCAAGAACTCTATATTTCTGAGGGGACGGTAAAAAATCATGTAACAAATATTTTAAACACATTGAATCTGCGCGATCGCACTCAAGCTGCGATTTGGGCAAATACATATTTATCCTATTTGAATTAACCAAGTTAAATAATTCGTAATTTATGATTTTAACCTTTAAATTAGCTGTAGTTGCGGTATCAATACGGTTCGGTTAAGGCAGGAGACGCGATAAATCACCGTCTCTACAAAGGACTGATTATTGTAAACGGCGATTTATCGTGTCTTTGCGATCTAGGGCTTTCAAGACTATCGTTACTCAATAATCTATTGTTCTGAATTACCTTACTTTTTGACTAAAAAATATGCTGTAGCATAGTCAGGTAATTGGCTGATATTTTGACCAAATTCTTTTTTATTATTAAATACACCTGCCAAAAAATCTAGCTGATAAAGATTGGGTAAAAAGGCTCCCCCTGTATCAGCAATTACTCCCATTCGCAGATGTTTGCGACCACCTTGAGTATGCTCAATCACAACCACTTTACCTAAACCAATATTTAAAACATCTCCGGCAAAAGTGACTCCGGGTTTGATAGAAATTTTGGCATCTATCTTATATCCATAGCCTTTAATAGCATCAACTTCTCTAAAATACCAATAACGCTTTTGTGCTGTTGCCTTCAATCCGCGAATATAAGACATTCCATTATTTCTATCTACATTAAAAAATGCCTTATAACCATCTGTAAAATTAATCAGGATTGTTCCTTCCATAATTGCTTCTTCTAAACCATTTCTGGTTAGATAAGCGAGAGTGGTAACTTTTCCAAATTCTTTACCGCCGGGTTCATAAATACCTGATAAAACATCCTGTTTGGTGTATCTTGTATAGAATTTGTCGTTATTAGCGTTTTCTTTTAAGCTATAAATTGGTATATTAAAAGTAGAGGTTTTCTTCTTAGAACCGGGATGAGTAAAGACAGCATATTTGGTAATTCGTAATTGCTTTTGCTGTTTATTCTTTGGGTTATAGGCAGACCATTTAATAACCCGAAAATTGGTATTGATAAAGTTAGGATCTTGCAAACGAGTAGTTCGATTGTTAGCAATATCCTCCTTTAAGACAGCAATCATGAAATTCAAAGTGTTGAGAACATCTGGCACAGTTACTCCTTGAGTCGCAAGCATTCCTGTACGGAGAATATCTGGGTCTTCTGAAGAGTAATCTTGAAAATATTTTCTAGTATTAACGAGAACAGTTAATAAATCTCCTTGATTGAAGTTAACCTTACTACTTGGCAGTTTTGCTGGGCTAACAACTTGGCTGCCATTAATACTAAATTTATATTTTTTGAACTCATCGACAACTGGATAGGGTGCAGATGCAGCTAGCAAATTTTGCTTATCTATAATTTCATCAGATATTTGTTGAGCAACAAAAGGATTTTGAAAATTTGCGGTGAGAGAAATCTGTGATGGAAGTGGGGCAGAATTTTCTGGTTGAGTAAAGGGCTGATTTTGTTGGGCTAGCTGTTTAGTTTTTGACTGACTATATAGATGGCTACTGGCTAAACTGACAAATAATAAGGCAGCACAACCTATTGTGAAGCGAAATTTTGGGCTGGATAAGATATTCATAACTTGGAAAGTAAGTTTCTAATACTAAATAATCAATGTTATGTTTCTACCACCTCACGCACTAATTGCGCCAATTTCTCGGCACTATCGGGAACTGCGATCGCATGAGCGTTTTCACCCATCTTTGCTAGCTCTTGCGGTGACTGCAACAAATTCAACACATTACTTTGCAATATTTGTGTCGTCAACTCCGATTGTTTCAGTGTTAACGCCGCACCAGATGAAGTAAATACGTCTGCATTGTAAGATTGATGGTCTTCTGCGGCAAAGGGGTAAGGAATCAAAATCGCTGGCGTTCCACACACTGCCAATTCTGTCAAGCTACCTGCACCAGAACGACTAATGGCAAGAGTTGCTCGTTGCAACAACGCTGCCATATTGTTGTAAAAAGGTAAGGCTATGTACTGTGGATGTTTGAGACTATCCGCTTCTGGATCGCGATCGCCAGTTAAATGTACTACATAAGCACCAGCATCAAACCAAGCCTTTGCAGATTCGCGCACCAACTTATTAACCGCAACTGCACCTTGGCTACCACCAAAGACGACAATTAAGGGTACACCCTCTGGAATGGCTAAATCCAGGGGTGAATTAATTGCCCCATTAAGAAATTGCGCTCTTACGGGAGTACCAACACAGACATTTTTAGCACGAGGCAAATACTTAGCAGCTACTTCAAATCCCAAAGCTACCGCACTACACCAAGGGCCAAAAAAGCGAGTTACTTTACCTGGTAAGGCGTTAGATTCGTGAAAAACCACGGGTAAACCGAGGGAACGTGCCGCAATGACGGCTGGTCCGGCAATGTAACCCCCTGTGGTAAACACCCCTTGAAAATTTCCCTGCTTCAGAATTCGTCTGACTTCTATAATCGAACCAGCGAGTTTAGCCAAAATGCGAATCGAGGAGAGTCCAAACCCTTGCTGAAACCCTTCAACTGCAATAGTATTCAAGGGATACTCTTTAGGGACAAGTTGACTTTCTAGCCGATTGGGTACTCCCAGCCATTCGATTTGATAATCTGGAAGTTTTTCTGCCAGTGCGATCGCTGGAAACAAGTGTCCACCAGTCCCACTGGCAGCTATTAATAATCGTATCGGTGCGTTTGCCATCAAACCTCTACCGTTTAGCGTCTAGCTTAACTAAGATAAAACAATTTCCTGACTTTCTCTCATCAAATCAGTAAACTCTTGCCAATGACTCAAATTATTACTGCTTTCGCGAAACGCCAACTCAAATTTCCAGCCAGTATTTGGCTGGTTTCGTTCCTGCTAACCCTTGGTTTAACAAGTGGTTGGCAACGCACTCAAGCAACGACACCACAGCAATTAGCACAAGCTGGTACAGTTCAAAATGCACCAAGCAATCTAAAAAGCCTGTTGACACAAGTCGATGCAGCTGCCAGCAAGGGTGATGTCAAAGGGGTGTTGCAATTCTACAGCCCCTCTTTCACTCATGGGGATGGATTAAACCTCCAAACCCTAGAAAAGTCTTTGGTTTCACTTTGGCAACGATATCCTAAATTACAATACAGTACCAAACTGCTATCTTCAAAATCGGAAGGCAATGGGATTATTGCCGAAACAGAAACGAAGATAACTGGCTTACCCTCCAGTAGTGCGAATAATTTGGCTCTCAATGCCACGATTAAATCGCGTCAGCGCATTGAAAGCGGTAAAATTGTCCGCCAAGACATTTTGGCAGAACGCACCCTACTTACCTCTGGCAGCAAGCCACCCAAAATTGATATTAAGTTACCACAACAGGTACTAGTTGGTCAGAAGTACAATTTTGATGCGATCGTCCAAGAGCCACTTGGGGATGATTTTCTCCTAGGAACGGCGCTAGAGGAAACCATCCAACCAGAGAAATTTCTCAACCCCACACCCGTAGATTTGCAATTATTAACATCCGGTGGACTGTTTAAAACGGGACAAGCACCATCCACCCCTGGTAGCCAATGGGTTTCTGCTGTCATCCTGCGAGGTAATGGGATGACGATGGTAACTCAACGCCTACAAGTGGTGAAGAAATAGGTAAGAGTTAGTGCGCTACGCTACCGCTAGCGTACTAAAAATCTGGATGGTCGTTACCTTTAATTTCTGACATTTGCTTGAGATAATCTGGAGTTATAAGTAAGTTGGTAGAAATAAACCAAATTATGTTATGAAACGTAAACAGGCTTAAAATCCTTACTAATGACAAAAGACAAATGACAGCCCTTGCCAGTTAGCTTTAATTGCGCCAACCTACTTATTAAAGCCTTTCACGAGTAGCGATATGTCTCTAAATGAACTGCTACCTACTGTCGAGCAATTATCACACCAAGACAAATTACGCCTAATTCATTTTCTGCTGCTAGCAGTAGCGAAAGAAGATGGCTGTAATTTAGAGTCTACAGAGTCTACAAATATTATAAATCCAGAAGATTTACTGCTCAAAGAACTGGCATCAACGGTCGCGGTTGTATGGTCTCCTCACGAGGCATATGAAGCTAGCCAAACATTATCAAACCTTCTTGAGGCAGCGAGAAAAGAGGGCGATGCTTGAGGGTAAGAGATTTCCTTTCATCGAGCGAAGCAATAGCCTTGGTCTTTCTAGCACCATGCCGTACCTCCCACTGACGTTAACCTACAAAACCTGCTCTGTAGAAGTTATGGCTTTGCTAGATACAGGTGCAAGCGTCAATGTTTTGCCTTACGAAATCGGTCTGCAACTAGGAGCAGCCTGGGAAGAACAGACAGTCCCAGTCCAGTTAAGCGGAAATCTGGCTTGTCTGGAAGCACGCGGCTTAGTTCTATCAGCTACAGTTGCTGAATTTTCACCCGTCCTTCTCGCGTTTGCATGGACAGAATCAAGAGAAGCTCCTTTGATTCTCGGACAGATGAATTTCTTTGCAGAGTTTGATGTGTGTTTTACCGCTTCGATTTAGCTTTTGAGTTACGTCCAAGAAAAAAATAAATATTAATAGCTGAGAAAATATGTTTGTACTCAGTAACTTGCTAAATTGCTAAACTTTGTATTTAAATTAACACTGGACTCTTGACTTTTGACTAACAATGACTTCCCTACAAAATCAAATCATTTTGATTACTGGCGCAAGTAGTGGTATTGGTACTGCTTGTGCGAGAATCTTCGCTGGTGCGGGTGCAAAACTAATCCTAGCGGCACGGCGGCTAGAACGTTTGCAGCAGCTAGCAGATGCTCTCATTAAAGAATTTGGTACTGAAATCCATTTATTACAGCTAGATGTGCGCGATCGCAACGCTGTCGAATCTGCCATTTCTACTCTACCGTCTGCCTGGTCTGACATCGACATTCTCATTAACAATGCTGGTCTAAGTCGTGGTTTAGACAAGTTGCATGAAGGCAGCTTTCAAGACTGGGAAGACATGATTGATACTAACGTTAAGGGTTTACTTTATGTTTCCCGTTATGTTGTTCCGGGAATGGTGAGTCGCGATCGCGGTCATGTGGTAAATTTAGGTTCCATTGCTGGACATCAAACCTATCCCGGTGGCAATGTCTACTGTGCTACCAAAGCTGCTGTGAGAGCAATTTCTGAAGGTTTAAAACAAGACTTGTTGGGAACGCGGGTACGTGTAACTTCCGTTGATCCTGGTATGGTGGAAACGGAATTTAGCGAGGTGCGGTTTCATGGAAATACTGAACGCGCTAAAACAGTCTACCAGGGAGTTACCCCCCTGACAGCAGATGATGTGGCTGATGTGATATTTTTCTGCGTGACGCGATCGCCTCATGTCAATATTAATGAAGTTGTGCTGATGCCTGTTGACCAAGCTAGCGCTACGTTAGTTAATCGGCGAACATAAGAAATAACCCATCTTAAGAAGATTAATTTGTTAACAATCCTTTAACGCTAGTTGGAAAATCCACAGGAAATCTGAGGAGATACGGAAAGCTATAATTTTTTGAAAAAATTATAGCTTTTGGTTGTAGATGATTGCGGAAATTGTTTTGATTCTCTTGTAGTTATATAATTTCTATTTATTAAAATATAAAATAAGCATCTATCTTAAGAGAGATGTTTTAGGGTTAATCTTTTTATATGCATTTTTTAGAACTAGATTATGCAAAAATGATTTTTACTAGTACATAAAATTCATATATGTTATGCCAAGAAAAGTGCTGACTATTAATAGCATGGCGGATCAACTCCAAGAAAAATTTTCGGAAATGCAGGATTTAAACAAAGCTTTATTGCAAAGTGAAACCCGCCTGAAACAATTTCTTGACGCTATACCTGTGAGTGTTTCAATAGATGATAGTAGTAGGCTACTCTACTATACTAATCGAGCTTCACAACAGTTAGTCAACGTAGAGTTATTACCATCTATCGAATACGAAAAAGTAGCAGAATATTATCAAATTTATTTAGCTGGAACTGACCAGTTATGCCCTGCTGATGAACTGCCAATTGTATATTCTTTAGCTGGTAAAACTGTCCATGTTGATAATCTTGAGTTCCGCCACCCGAATAAAACTATCCCTGTAGAAGTTTTAAGCACCCCAATTTTTGATGAATCGGGGAAAGTAATATATGCGCTCACCGTTTGTATTGATATTACCGAACGCAAAAAAGCAGAGAAGATCCTAGCTGATTATAATTCGATTTTAGAGCAACAGGTTAGTGAACGTACCCTGGAACTACAACGAGAAATCGCTGAACGCAAGCAGGTAGAGCAAGCACTTCTAGAAAGTGAGACGCGATTTCGGCTATTGGCAGAGGCAACATTTGAAGCGATCGCTATTACCGAACAAGGCATACTTTTAGACACTAACCAAACCTGTGCTGAGATGTTTGGTTATGAACTTTCTGAGTTGCTTGGTATGCGTGTCATAGATTTTATTGCTCCTGAATACCGGGAACAGGTGATGCAGAAGATTCGCTCTGGAGATGAAGCAATTTATGAAACCGTTTGTCTCCGTAAGGATGGAAGCACATTTCCGGCTGAGATCAGAGCCAGAGTCATGTCATATCGTGGGCGTACCATCAGGATGGCTGCAATACAGGATATCACTAGTCGTAAGCAGGCTGAAGAAGCAACCGTATTGGCAGAACGTAACCGCTTGGCACAAGAAATTCACGATACTTTAGCACAAGCCTTCACCGTTGTTATTGTCCACTTAGACACCGCCTCACGAAAACTGACAACAGATATAGAAGTAGCACAGACATTAATCAAAGCAGGGCGAGACTTAGCTGATTCTGGGCTAACTGAAGCACGCCGTTCGATAAAAGCATTGCGCTCTCAATTATTAGAAGACGGCGACATTTTTAATGCTCTCAATCGCTTCACCACTCAGATGTTTTCCCCTACCAATACACATATTGTCTGCCAATTAATAGGCGAGATATACCCCTTATCTCCAGATGTTGAAAATAACCTACTCCGCATTGGGCAAGAAGCATTAACCAATGCCTTTAAGTATGCCCAAGCTGGAGAAATCCAAATTGAACTGGCGTATCAAGAAAGCCAGTGCAGCTTGCGGATTAAAGATGATGGACAAGGGTTTGATATGGGGAGTGTGTCTGTTATCAACAGCTTTGGGCTTTTAGTCATGAGCGAACGGGCTGAACGCATCGGGGCAAAACTAACAATTCAGAGTTCGCTAGGACAGGGAACAGAAGTTATTGTATTGGTCAATGGGAGGAAACATGAAGAAATAGCACGCAAGCAGGGGGAGATTAATGATTTATAGCCAAGCTGATGGATTTATTTGCTAAACCAGATAAAAATTAGTGTAATTTGCGTAAAATTCTCGTTTTTTGTGGATATCTATTTAGGGCGTTGCATAAATGCCTGATGAATTAAGATTTTTAGCCAAGGGTAAACCTAGATTCTTTGAGCTTTTGCGCCTACCCTGCGGGAACGCCTGACAGCGAATGGACGAAATCAAAATTCATCTCACTAATTAGCAACGCCCTATTTAGTTGCATTTGACAGCAAATTCAATCCAAGTCTGAGTTTTAGATGCTTCGGCTTGTCTAGGACACACTCCGCGAACGCAATCATTTAACTTAGCTACAAATGCTGCCTCACAACACCGAGAGTAAACGATCATGAGCCAATCCAATGTTATTCGCATCCTGATTGCTGACGATCATCCCATCTTGGGACAAGCTTTAACAATGTTTCTTCAATGTGAGCCAGACATGACTGTAATTGGCCATGCTGGCGACGGGCGAGAAGCGTTAGAACTTTTCCACCAACATCAACCCGATGTGGCACTAATGGATTTGCGAATGCCTAAGATGGAAGGTGCTGATGGGATCGCAGCCATCTGTGCTAAGTTTAAACACGCCCGAATCGTTGTGTTGACTACCTTTGATGGCGATGAAGACATCTATCGGGGATTACGGGCGGGTGCAAAGGGCTATCTCCTCAAGGGCGCAGAACCGAACGAACTCTTGGATGCGATTCGCACTGTTCATAAAGGTCAAAGGTATATTCCGCCCACTATAGCAGCCAAGCTAGCCGAGCGGATGGGTAGTGAGGAATTGAGCGATCGCGAATTAGAAGTGCTGCGCCTGATCGCCAAGGGCAAGAATAACCAGCAGATTAGCAATGTCCTCAATATCGCTGAGAGTACTGTCAGATTTCATACCAATAATATTTTCGGCAAATTGAACGTTAGCGATCGCACTCAAGCCCTAGTCACCGCACTGAATCGGGGGATTGTCAGGCTGTAGTCGCATTTTCTTTACCTCACATTTTGATAGGTTTAAAACCCAACATTCAGCTAGTGACAAAGTTGAGCTAGTTTTCTAGGCTTAGTATATTCACTTAGTTTTGGTTTGTACAGATGCATGGGGGGCGATCGCACTAATTAAATTGGGTGATAGTGGCGATTGCAATTCCCTACTTTACAAATCAACTCTTGTGTGAATAAAACTCTAGCGCCAACTTCCGTGCGGTTCTGCAATAGTTAGATGGAGCAAGAATTTCCCATTTCTATCTCACTCATGCATAAGTTGATTTTGCTTGCACTTAATTAAAGAAGGAAGGGCAGCACATAAGTCTGAATTACATAATCAGATTTTTGTCAATGCGTAAGTCCTAGTCGGTAAGATGCGTTCAAGAGGCTTGATTTTGCTTTGTAAATGACAAATTTGTTGACTGTAATAAGGTATTAATATGGATTACACAATCGTCAAAGATAGAGACAGATCAAACAAGCAAGAAAAAGCACAGATTTTAGTAGAGCAACCTAAGTGGACTCTTGAAGAAATAGCACTATCTAAAAGCACACTTGACCAAATTGACCAGATGGTTGCTTACACACAAAACAGAGAGAAACTTTTGAATCATTGGCAATTTAATCGCTTTCTGAAAACAGGAAGTGCTTTGAGCGTTAACTTTTTTGGCGTACCAGGTACAGGTAAAAGCATAACGGCTGAGGCAATTGCTTATAAATTTGGAATGTCAATTATTAAAGCTAACTATGGTGAGCTTGAATCTTCTTTCGTAGGAGGAACATCTGATAACTTAGCATCAGTTTTCAAAACGGCAGAAGAAACAAAAAGCTTACTATTCTTTGATGAAGCTGATGCTGTCCTCAGTAGAAGAATCTCCAATCTATCACAAGCAGCCGATCATGGTGTGAATTCAGCAAAAAGTACTTTGCTCACTCTCTTAGATAAATTCAACGGGATTATTGTGTTTGCCACAAATCTTTTTGATAACTATGATGAGGCTTTTTTGAGAAGAATTCTTTTCAATATAGAGTTTTTAGCTCCAGATTTAGTAATGAGAGAACATCTATGGAGGTTTCACTTATCTGAAAATGTACCCAAAGAAGTAAGTTATGAGCATTTAGCTAATATTAGTAATGGGCTTTGTGGTGGTGATATCAAAAATATCACTATTAAATTAGGTTTACAATTGTTAACTGGAAAGGTAAAAAGCATTAATGAGGCTTTAGTAAAAGAAGAAATTCAAAAGTATACAGAAGTCAAACTAAGGCATAGTAAAAAAACAGTGTTAGCCGAAACTACTGTGATAACTGAAACTACTGTGAATGGATCTGATAAAAACATTATGGAGAAAGAATTTTATGCCAATTGATCCAATTTCTTGGGCAATAATTATAGGAAGCTTTGTTGCTGGATATGCTGTTGGTTATTTCTGGGATGAAATCAAGGTATGGGCTACTCGAATACTAGGCTACATAATTGATGGTTTAAACAGAGCGATTGAAGTTGCTTCAAATGCTACAGTGTTTCTTGTAAAAAAGGGAACTCGTGTTTACAAAAAAATAGAAGTCATTGTCAGGAATTTTGCGACAGGTAAATATTTTAAGAGATATCAAGATGAAGAAATATCTCCCTATGATGTTCCTGAAAACGCTATGTCTGAACTATCGGCAAATCCTAATGTACCAGTTTATCAATATACACATAATTAACAATGGATAAACAAGAAAGCCTTCAAGATAAGTTTGGTAAACTATTCAACAATGTCACGAGCATCCCTAAGAAACTCGCAGACGCAGTAGAGGAGGGATTGAAAGAAACTTCTGATTTAGTATGTGTTCAAGAAGAAGTGTTGAATTTTGAGCTAATTGAAGAAGATGTGAGACGGATACAAGGAGATATGAAAGCCAGAGGTGATATAGTTCTTAGCAGCCATCTTATCTTAGATAATGAGCGTAGCCTTATGGAAATTAAGACTTACACTAAGAGAGGTGATAAGACTTTTTTGATCACAGTTGATGCTGAAGTAAAACGAGTAATAAATATTACCTCTGACGTTTTAGACGAACTAAAAGAAAAAGGGCGTGTTGAATTAAGTTTAAAACTTTAGAGAATAGTAAAAAATCAAAACCACTGGTGTAAAACTGGTGGTTTTTCTTTACAGCAATTCTAAATTTGGCTCTCTAAGAGGAATTGGCTGGACGGATGGGGTCAAATTCATCTAACATAAAAGAAATCAAATGCCGCCACGAGTCAAAAATAAAGTAGGTAGTTAAGGTTCGCAAATCATTGAAGAAACGTTTGCGAGTGCCCAAAAGAGAGCGAATCTGTTGGTAAGATAGGTCAACTAGATGTAAGACCGTGTGAAATAAGAAAGCCAGCAGGTTTAAAGTCAGTAAAAATGAAGCCAAATGTTGTTTCCCATGTCCAAAGTTGTACTCAAGTTAGTCAAAAGGAATGTACAAAAAATTGTAGACAAGAACATGGCTAGATTATAGAGAGACTACTTCCACTGACAGTTTAAGCGATTGCTACATTCATAAATCTGCTAGATTACGATGCCTTTTGACTCGCCGATGCAGCGTCTACGCAAGTCAAGTAAATAGCTTAGTGGCGTGAGGATGAACAGTGAGCCTAAGAATACTGACCTGCTGAAATCAACCTCTTGCGTTCTTCTAACCGCTCTGATTGATTAAATTGGAGAATTACAACAGTTACTCGCCCTTCTGCTGTCAATGGTGCGATCTCTGCTCCATTCATCTGAAAGTGATCACTCCATTTTTGAGTCCTTGGATTGAAAAAGGGTGTTAGTTTTCCTGTTTCAGGATCGATTGACCCCAAATCAGTACCCTTTGCACGATTACAGTATGGGCAGGCAAGAGCTAGATTCTCTGCTTCAGTAGTGCCGCGATGTTTTTCGGCAATAATATGTTCCATCTCAAAGCTAAATAGTGCAGCACTTCCAGGAAATAAGCAGTACTCACACCTTTGGTTGGCTCGTTCAATTATGAGTTTCCGCAAGTGGGCTGACACATAAGTCATGGGTTTTGGCGTAATTGCTCGAATGCATGAGCTTTTGCCATACGGACAAGATGTTCTATCGTCAGATAGCGTTCTAGTTCAGCTTCACCTTTCGCTGAAAGTGTTCCTACTTTACTCTGTGCTAGCAAATCACTGACACGAGTCTGGAATTCCGGTGATGGTCGAATTTCCAAAATTTGTTCTGGTGTAGGCTGACTTGCTAACAACCCAATAATCTCCTTCTCATCAAGAAAATTGCCAGACTGTTCGCTTAACAATTCTTGGAGACCGCGTTCTACTATCTCTTGTAAGCGGTCTTGGAACTGCTGTAATTGCTGTCCTAGCTCCTCAGATACCTCAACAGTGATTTGTATCATCTAGCCCTGTTGTTTTTCTAACTTAATCTATTAGCTTAAGTCTAGCTACAAATCCTTCTATTAGCTTAAGTCTAGCTATAGATAAAGCATTTAGATATCGTGTACTGCTAATTTCTGCGATCGCACTAACGACTTCAACCACTAAGTTTAAGCGATCGCCCCAGTGAAATTACGGCTTATCGCTGCCAAAATTGCATATTAATAACTTTCATAGAGGCGATGTCTACGATGGGCTATTCGGCGTTGCATCCCAAATACTCATACTCTTGTCAATTAGTTCTCCATCAGCCAATTCATAGCGGGGATTATCTCGGTATTGAGAGAGAAAATCTACCAATGTAAGGGTTTTTGCGGTGATATATGTCATAATGCTTACTCAACCTCCGACATGAACGCCAGGTCGCTTCTGGGGATTCTTTTCAGCCCGCCGGAGTACTTCACGGGTGACTACAGCAATATCACCCTCTCCAAACAAGATAAAACGCAGTAAGTATTGTATTGGGTTGCCCTCAACCCAGCCGAAGTAAGCATGGGGAATCTTACCTGTATGGTCACGAATATACAGCAGTAAAGCTGCGATCGCATTCGGGACTGCTGCACTCTCAGCCCGCAAGATGCGATAATCACCAACTTGCACCCCTCTTACTTTGATCACATCTGCAAACTCGGAAGCATCGGATACCTTAATCTCTAGAAAAAGAATTGGATCGTTGTGTGGAATATGGTTATCCTCGCGTACCTCTTTTTCTTTCATAAAATACTCTAAGACATCACCCTTATTCAACCGATTTGCAATCAGTCGGATTGCTCCTTGGCTCTCTTCAGCAAGGAATTGACCAGCAAGTTCGTCAACTTCGATTCGCTCTGCTCGTAGTTCCGTTGAACGCCAAACACGAGAAACCAGGGAAGTAAAAATGATCGCACCGATGAAAAACCCAGCAATCCTAATCCCTTCTGGTCTTTCGATGATGTTAACAACAGTGGTATATAAAAATAACAGTGTAATAATGGCAAAAACCAGTCTTGCCCGCTTCTCTCGGTGACGGTGGGCTGATAAGGTGACGGCAAAGGCTGCTGAGGTAATTAATACAAGCACACCAGTTGCATAAGCCCCACCTTGGGCTTCCACGTTTGCCCTGAAGATAATTGTGACAACAAATGCGATCGCTGTGTAGACTAACACCAAAGGTCGCGTTACTCGTGCCCAATTGGGGGCCATGCCATAACGTGGTAGGTAGCGAGGCACAATATTCAGCAGCCCTGCCATTGCAGATGCACCTGCAAACCACAAAATAGAAATGGTACTTAGATCGTAAATTGTGCCAAAGCCATTGCCTAGATGCAGATGTGCTAAATAAGCAAGGGCCCGTCCGTTAGCTTTGCCCCCGGATGCAAATTCTGCGACTGGAATCAGTAAAGTGGTTATAAAGCTAGTGGTGAGCAAAAAGAAGCTCATAATCAGAGCAGCACTGGTGAGCAGCTTGCGTGTATTCCGAATTCGCCCTCGGGAATATTCGGGAGTGTCACTGCTGCTACCTTGGACAAGGGGCATAACGGTTACGCCAGTCTCAAAGCCTGATAATCCCAGTGCTAGCTTGGGAAATATCAAAAGAGCTATACCGAGTAAGATAAAAGGATTGGAATGACGGGCAAAAAGTGCAGTATGCCAGTCAGCGATCGCTCCTGGGTGAGTTAAAATCTGGTACAGACCGACGCTAACGACAATGAAATTTAACAGCAGATAAGCTGCTACCAAGACTACTGCAATCCCAATTGCTTCTCGGAAACCTCTTAAGAAAACTCCGCCTAGTAATGCAACTAATATTAGAGTGATTGCGATCGTCTGACCGTGAAACCAATCTGGGGTAAGCGGATTTTCGATGATATGGGCTGTAGCATCAGCAGCCGACAGCGTAATGGTAATAATAAAGTCGGTTGCCACAAAGCCAAGTAAACACAGCACAAGTAATTTACCTTGCCACCAAGGGAGCAAACGCTCTAACATTGCGATCGACCCTTCACCATGAGGGCTTTCGGCAGCAATCCGCCGATAGATTGGCAATGCTCCAAAGAGCGTCAGCAAAACTAGAATCAGGGTAGCGATAGGAGAGAGAGCGCCAGCAGCCAGTGCTGCAATCCCAGGTTGATAGCCAAGGGTGGAGAAATAATCTACACCAGTTAAGCACATTACCTGCCACCAAGGATGCTGACGATGTGCTTCTTCCTTTTGATAAGGCCCTTCCTTCTCTCGTCGGTCTTCTTCAAGCAACCAGAGGATTAACTGGCTGCCGAGCCGTTTTGTTGAAACAATGGATTTACTCATCAAATACGTTTGTATTGCAAAAGTCCGGCTTTGTGATTTTTTAAGCCTTCGTGGTTTATTAAAATTTTTAACTACAAATATATAGCACTATTATTGTAGGTTAAGCATCCTGTCCGATTTACAAAATATATAAGTTGTCTGGCGGATCAAGACCAAATGTAGCTTCCGGTATTGAGAAAAATTAATCCTTATGCAGATATTTTGGAATTAAAGCTTTCGCACCCTTAGCATTTTTGAGCTGCATCAAACCATGTCTATCTTGAAACCTGTAGTTCTTCTTTGATGAAAAGGATTTGCCCTCATCCCCCAACCTATCCCCCATATTTGGGATTCGGGGAGCTAGAATTTCAAAGTCCCTCTCCCATATCTGGGAGAGGGATTTAGGGTGAGGGCGAAAACTACGGTTCTCAACTTAGATGAGGTTTAGTTCTAAAAAAGGGTGGTGGATTTACGAATGCCGAAGATGGAAAGTACTGATGCGATCGCTCTCCAGGTGGGGTCATCTCACAAAATCGCATTGCTCCCGCCGTAATGTTGTAATCTTTCCGGGCAATAAAGCGCACCTGTGGGAAAACAATTGGAAACAATATTCAGAAGCCAGAATGGGCTAAACCCTAGCTATCCGCTAACAGGAGCGGAGCCGGAGACGCTCCGCCTCCGGTCAGAATCAATGAGTGGGGGATTCAGACCCGCCACTCATTGTAGACCACCAAATTTTCTTGTTTTGTGGGGGTCTTAAACCCATTTATTCATCCGCCAGTCGCACAGAATTCATTCTGAACGCGAAGAGCGTGCCGGAGGCATTATTCTGGCGACTGACGCATATATTCTGTTTTGATCAAATAGAAAAGTTCCTCCCCGTTGACTTAATAGCGTGGAAAGTTGATTTTATTGTGCAAAAATTTGAATATCTAAACACCATTTTTGGGCAAGTTCGTAAACCACTAAACTACGTTACGCAACATTTGTTTACATCGTGTCCCATTTTGCCGTTATCTCGGCGGATACCCTTCTACGTCTAAAGATACAAGTTTATTTAATTTTGAGAGATTAATCAGAGATTAATGAGATATTAAGTTGAAAAACAGTTCTTCAGATAGAAACTTATGACAACCGAGCAAGAGCTTCAATCTCTTTTTAATACCTTAGATAGCGATCAAGATGGCAAAGTATCCATTAATGATCTTTTTTTAAGTCCTGGCTTAAGTGCAATTATTTCATCAGAAACAAATACCACTAGTCCCCAGGAATTGCTAGTAAATTATGATTCAGACAAAGACGGCAGTATTACCTTTGAAGAGTTAAAGGGAGCCGTTGAGAAAGCAAATAATTTAAACTAGCAACCCAATCCCTAACACCCAATACCCAAAAATCCCTCTCTAGCCCACGCTTTGAGGGATTTGCAATTTTCATGGTCATTGGTGACTCGCTAGCCCAAAAGAGATTACCTTGGAGGTGAAAGGCTAGCTTTTTGCGATTGTGGGAGGGGAGAGGAGCGATCGCATCTACAGAATTTTGAAAATGTCAGACCCCATCAAGAGGCGATCGCCCAAATCGAGGCAGACATGCATGATTTTGTCATGCCATTGGGCGGGCACATATTCTGCTGAGGGTGCATCATTGAACCACACCAGCACAGAGAAGACAGAAATTCCAACTACTGTATTGATGAGCGCAAAAACTCTTGGTTTCATCTCAGTCTGTCCCAGCCAGAGTATTGCACCAAAAATCACCGCAGCGATCGCGCTCATGACAATATGATCTGGATATCTGAACGGATCTATGTTAATAATCAATATTACTTTTATCCGATCGCCTTTCCTCGATAAAGGTAAGTCCGTCATTACGCATGGTTAGATCGGGATCGGTAGTTAATAAATAGGTTGCCAGAGTCAAACAAATATAGTCACATAGAACTATGTTTCTACCCTTGACAGAAAGAAAGTAATTACACTGACTTGAATCTCGCCGATTAATTAGTAAAATCTAATACTACATCAAATTCAATATTTGTTCGGGTATGAGTATGATTTCCTTTAGACCAATGATATTGATTATAAGCACAAGTATTGCTTTACTGCCTCTGTTGTCCAACTGGCGTGTCCAAGCACAAAATCAATCACAAAACATTGAGCTAAAAGTTTATAGTGAAAACGAGCAAAAACAAAGCTGTCCAGACAAAGTGATTGTCACTGAAAAACCCCATCCTTATCAAGAAGGCAGTTTTTCAACAAATGGCTCTGTTAACCTGAGTGCCTATGCCAGTAACATCTCTGTTCAAGCCAGTAATAGCTTTAGCGTTACATGGGTTGGGACACTCAAGCCGAGATATGCCAAATGCTTTGCATCTGCTGGAATGACTAAGGTTGATGGACAAGCCTACTCTGAACACCTTAATTATTTACGGATGCACTTTGTTAAAGGTAAGGTTTATTTTATCTTAGATTTGGCTGGTGGCTCCGATCCGAATAATTATCCTCTAGTCGTGCTAAACAACAGTTTAAACAATGGCAATCCTGCCTGGACTTGGGGTGGAAGTGACTAAAGGTCATACTGGCAGCATTGGAAATGTCGATTATTTCATATCATAAAACAGGAGTCAGAATTCAGAATACTCTACGCCACTTGCGGGATAGAGTTTTGATTACGAAAAATATTTATTTTACTTTCGCTTAACTTCGGGCGTTAGCGTAGCGGGACGAAGTACGGTTTTAACCAATATTCATCACCCACTCGTACAGAATTCATGCTGTTAGCGGATAGCTAAGGTTTAGCCCATTCTGACTCCTGAGTTCTGAATTCTTCTCATAAAACTTTTTTGCAAGACGACAGTGGAGTTATGGGCATGGACGAATTTTGAATCACAAAACTGCCCGCAGTCAGATTGTGGGCGGGGTAATTTTTGGGATTGGGATGGCATTAATGGAGGAGACGGTACTCGATCCAAATAATGGTCGTTTCGTCATGCGTAATTTGGTAGATTGTCATGTGCCTGTTAATGCCGATGTTGGCGAAATCGAGGTACTTTTCACCGATAAACCCGACCCGCATATTAGTGTGTTGGGCGTGCGGGGTGTGGGGGAAATTGGAATAACTGGGGTAGCGGCGGCGATCGCAAATGCGATTTATCATGCCACAGGTAAGCGGATTCGGGATTTGCCAATTACATTGGACAAGTTGTTGTAATAGTTCACTGAAGGGGCGAGAAAGAAAGTTTATCTAAAAAAAATCCCTCCAACTCTCTTAAAAAGAGAGTTGGAGGGATCAAGTTAACTAAACTGTATGGTTTTATGAAGAATAACCATCCATTGGCAGACAAGAACAAACAAAATTCCGATCGCCAAAGGCTGCATCAATGCGGCCAACAGCAGGCCAGAATTTATATTCACGAGTCCAAAGTGCAGGATAAGCAGCTTGTTCACGAGAATAGGGATGTTGCCATTCTCCAGTAATCAAACTTTCAGCAGTGTGGGGTGCGTTCTTTAAAAGATTATCTTGGATATCCACCTTACCTGATTCTATTTCGGCAATTTCTTGGCGAATAGCAATCAACGCATCACAGAAACGATCCAACTCTTGTTTAGATTCACTTTCTGTAGGTTCCACCATGATTGTACCTCCTACAGGCCAGGAGACAGTCGGTGCATGGAAACCGTAATCCATGAGACGCTTGGCAACATCATCAATTTCGATCGCAGCTGATTTTTTGAGCGATCGCAAATCTAAAATACATTCATGGGCAACTAGACCATTTTTCCCCTGATACAAAACCGGATAGTACGATTCCAGTTTCTTGGCAATATAGTTAGCATTAAGAATCGCCACCTTAGTTGCTTCCGTTAAACCATCTGCACCCATCATGGCGATGTACATCCAAGAAATCACCAGAATACTCGCACTACCCCAAGGTGCAGCCGCCACAGCACCAATACGTCGGGAATTAGAGATTTCTTCCCCACTCCCGACAACAGGATGTCCGGGCAAAAATGGCACAAGATGAGACGCAACACCAATGGGGCCCATACCAGGGCCACCGCCACCATGAGGAATACAGAAGGTTTTATGCAAGTTTAAATGGCAGACATCCGCACCAATATCCCCAGGACGGCAAATCCCTACTTGGGCGTTCATATTTGCCCCATCCATGTAAACTTGTCCACCGTGACTATGGACAACAGCGCAGATTTCCTGAATTGGTTCCTCAAAAACACCGTGAGTTGAGGGATATGTCACCATTAAGGCGGCTAGTTCATTGCTGTGTTTTTCTACCTTCGCCTTCAGGTCATCAACGTCAATATTACCTTGTGAGTCACAGGCAACAGCCACCACCTTCATCCCGCACATCACCGCACTCGCTGGATTTGTCCCGTGTGCTGAGGTAGGAATTAAACAAACATTCCGGTGTGCTTCACCCCGATTTTCGTGATATTGGCGAATTACTAAAAGTCCAGCATACTCACCCTGAGAACCAGCATTTGGTTGCAGAGAAATTCCCGCAAATCCGGTAATTTCAGCTAACCATGCCTCAAGTTGGTTAAACAGGATTTGATAACCTTGAGTTTGCGACGCAGGGGCAAATGGATGAATCTTGCCAAATTCCTCCCAACTTACCGGAATCATCTCTGCTGTTGCATTCAACTTCATTGTGCAAGAACCCAAAGGAATCATTGATGTTGTTAGCGACAAGTCCTTAGCTTCTAGCTTATGTAGATAGCGCAACAATTCAGTTTCTGAGTGATAGCGGTTAAATACAGGATGGGTGAGATATGTAGTGGTACGGGAGAGAGAGAGATGGGGAAGAGAAGCAGAAGTTAATTCTTCTAAAGTAAAGGGTAAATCATCTGTACCAGCGAAAATCTGCCAGAGGTCGATTAAGTCTTCTGATTTAGTTGTTTCATCTAGTGAGATACCAACAGTAGTTGCATCAAAAACCCGCAGGTTAATTTGAAGTTGTTCGCTAGCTGCCAGAATATCTTCTAAATTGTGTGTTCCCAGTTCTACTCGCAGCGTATCAAAGAAAGATTCGGAAACGACGCTGTAACCTAAACGTTTTAGTCCTTGTGCCAGCAACACCGTCAAAGAGTGGATGTTTTCGGCAATTTGCTTTAATCCATCTGGCCCATGATAGACGGCGTACATACTCGCCATCACCGCCAGTAGCACCTGTGCAGTACAGATATTACTAGTAGCTTTTTCACGGCGGATGTGCTGTTCGCGGGTTTGCAAAGCCAGACGCAATGCAGGTTTACCTTGAGCATCTTTTGATACTCCCACAATTCGCCCTGGAACCAGCCGCTTATACTCTTCCTTGGTAGCAAAGTATGCCGCATGAGGCCCCCCAAACCCCAACGGAATTCCAAAGCGCTGGGTACTACCGACAGCAATATCAGCGCCAAATTCCCCAGGAGGGGTCAGCAAAGTTAAACTTAAAGGATCTGCTGCTACCGTCACCAATGCACCCTTAGCATGGGCTTTTTCTATAAAAGCGCGGTAGTCGTAAATAGTGCCATCACTTGCGGGGTATTGCAGAACAGCCCCAAAAATTGCTCGATCAAAATCAAATGTTTCATGATCGCCAACAATGATCTTAATCCCTAATGGTTTAGCCCGTGTTTGCAACACGTCAATAGTTTGGGGATGACAATCACGAGAGACGAAATAAGCATTTGCCTGATTTTTACAAACACCATAGCTTAGACTCATTGCTTCAGCTGCGGCTGTGGCTTCATCCAGTAACGAAGCATTGGCGATTTCCAAACCTGTGAGGTCAATAATCAAGGTTTGGAAATTTAGCAGCGCTTCCAGTCGCCCTTGGGCAATTTCTGGCTGATAAGGAGTGTAAGCAGTATACCAACCGGGGTTTTCTAGAATGTTACGCCCAATCACAGGTGGGGTAATAGTGTCGTAATATCCCATACCGATGTATGAGCGGAAAACCTGATTTTTGGCAGCAACTTTTTTTAAGGATGCCAGTGCTGCATACTCACTTTCGGCTTCTGGTAACTTTAGCGGTTGCTTCAGCCGGATTGTCTGGGGAACTGTTTTGTCAATTAGGGCATCCAGGCTGGTAAATCCCAAAACCTTAAGCATAAGCTGGATGTCGTCGGAGTTAGGGCCGATGTGTCTTGGCGCAAAACTACTTAACTTTTGACTTTTTTGGTTCAGCACTTGCTGCTCATTCGATTTCAGAATAGGGGCGTTCAATACCACAAATTACTCTCCAGATGGTACTATTTCATATTTTGCAATAAATACTCATAAGAAGTAAGTGTAACTTTTCAATTCATCTAAATTTCATGACTTATCTTCGAGTGGAGTGGGGAGTGGGGGAGCAGGGGGAGATGGGGGAGCAGGGGGACATGAGAAAGCAGGGAGCAGGGAGCAAGGGAGAAGAGTTTTCCCCCTGCCCCCCGCCCCTCTGCCCAATGCCCCATGCCCCATGCCCCATGCCCAATGCCCCATGCCCCATGCCCCATGCCCCATGCCCAATGCCCCATGCTCCATGCCCCATGCCCCACTCCCTACTCCCCTTCCACCTGAGCGCGATACTCATCTGCTGTCAAGGCATCTTCAACTTCACCAGGGTCATTGACGCGCACTTTCAAAAACCATCCTTCTCCATAGGGGTCTTCTGAAACTTCTTCAGGAGAATTAATTAAGGCTTCATTGCGTTCTATAACAGTTCCTGTGACTGGTGAATTGAGTTCTTCAACGGCTTTTACTGATTCAATTGTGCCAAAGTTTTCTCCTCTGGTAAGAGCGTCACCAATTTCTGGCAGTTCCAAAAAGACGATATCACCCAATTCATGTACGGCAAACTCAGTAATGCCAATGGTGGCAATTTCGCCATCTATTCGCACGTATTCATGAGAATCGAGGTATCTAAAATCTTGAGGATATTCAAAAGACATATCACTTCCTCTCCCTTGTCAAAAAAATTATTGCCCCAGCAGTCATCCAAACCATATCTAGTAATGAACCTTACTGTAGATTGAGTAACTCACAACACATTATTCCTTAAAAACCTCGGCGCTTGTTAGTTGGCGGCACGATTTTTTGACCGATAAAAAGGACGTTTAACTACAACTGCTGGATAAGCTTTGCCGCGAATTTCGACTTCTAGCTGCTGACCAACGGCTGCTAATTGGGTAGGAACGTAAGCTAAAGCAATAGGATAACCCAGTGTAGGCGATAGAGTGCCACTGGAAACTTCTCCCACAACTTGACCTGCGGATAACACTTGGTAGCCATGACGGGCAATGTTGCGTCCTTGAGTTTGTAAACCCACCAATCGACGCTGCATTCCAGAGGCTTTTTGTTGTGCTAAAACTTCCCGTCCGATAAAATCACCTTTGGTATCTAAGTGGACTAGCCACCCCAAACCTGCTTCTAAGGGTGTGGTGGTATCGTCGATATCTTGTCCGTAAAGTGCCATTGCCGCTTCTAGGCGCAGTGTGTCTCTCGCCCCAAGTCCACAGGGGATAACACCAGCTTTATGGAGATTTTGCCACAATTTTACCCCCACATCGGGGTCTACCATCACCTCAAAGCCATCTTCTCCGGTGTAACCTGTGCGGGCCAAGAAGGCGGGTTTGCCTAGTAGGGTTGCTTTTAAATGTCCGAAGGCTTTGATTGGTTGTAAGTCTTCTTGTACTAAAGGCTGGAGATATTTAATCGCTTTTGGCCCTTGCACGGCAATTAAGGCTTTTTCTGGTGAAAGGTCTTGGAATTGCACTTTATCCAGGTCAAGATGTTGCAAAAGCCATGCTTTATCTTTACTGGAGGTTGCTGCATTGACGATGATAAATGCCTTTTGTATACCAGTGGTGTCTTCACCTTGGTAATAAACAATGATGTCGTCAATAATTCCCGCTTGGGGATTTAATAATACGGTGTATTGCGCTTGACCAGGTTGCAATCGACTCAAGTCTGAAGGCACTAGAGGCTGGAGTTGGGAAATGAGATTTTTACCTTGGAGGGTAAATTTACCCATGTGGGAAATATCGAACATCCCGGCTGTATTTCTTACAGCCTCGTGTTCGCGGCTAATGCCACTAAATTGCACAGGCATTTCCCAGCCACCAAAGCTGGTAAAGCGGGCTTTGAGTTCTACACCCACTTGATATAAAGGGGTTCGCGCCAGAGATTGGGCGTTGTCTTCTTGATTAGCCACAGGTAATTTTGCGATCGCACCTCAACATATATCATCCTACGAGATGCTTTCTGGTTTTACAGTCTTGTGTATCGAATTGGGGCATTGGGCAGAAGAGGCAGAGGGGCAGGGGGAAGGGTGCAGAGGAGAGGAATTTTCCCCCTGCCCCCTGCTCCCCACTCCTTCTTCTCCCTTGTCCCCTTCTGTAAGCTTTAATAGTTAATAGTAGAAGTGTTGAGATTTATTAAGAAGAGATTATGAAATATTGGCGACTGTTAGCTAGCTTTGTTTTAGCTATGGTTCTTTTTTTGTTTCCCCTATCGGCGGAAGCTGCAAGTTCTTCCAGTATTACCCGTTCTATGGGTAATGATGAACTCAAGGGTAAGGATTACTCTGGTCAAAGTTTAGTTGGTACTGAGTTTACCAATCTCAAATTAGAGAATACTAATTTTAGCAATGCTGACTTACGTGGTGGCGTGTTTAACGGTACCCTATTTGAGGGAGTAAATTTGCATGGTGCTAATTTTAGTGAAGGCATAGCTTATCTAACAAGGTTTAAGGATGCTGATTTTAGTGATGCGGTGTTGACTGATGCGATGATGCTACGTTCTACTTTTGATGGCGTGGATGTCACCGGTACCGATTTTACGAATGCAATATTAGATGGGATACAAGTGAAAAAGCTTTGTGTTAAGGCAAGTGGTGTAAATTCTAAAACTGGTGTGGAAACTCGCAAATCTTTAGGATGTAAGTAAATCCTAACCCCTTCTTCGCTAGTGGAGAGGGGGATATTTTTTTAACGAATTACGAATTACGAATTACGAATTACGAATTACGAATTACGCCCAGGATCGCTAGTGATATGCTTCTCTTAAAAAGCTGGCATAATTTGCCCGAATCGTCATCGTAGTAGGATGACTTACACCTAAAGTCCGTTCACAAATTTTTAAAGCTTGCTCAAATAAGGGTTTGGCTTTCTTGTAGCGTCTTGTCTGACGGTAGAGGGCTGCGAGATTGTTCAGGCTAATGGCGACATCGGCATCTTCCTCTCCCAGTAGGCGTTTACTCAGTTCTAAAGCTTGCAGGTACAGAGGTTCGGCTTTGCTGTAGCGTCTTGTAGATTCGTAGAGTTGCGCTAAATTATTCAGGCTAGTGGCGACATCAAGATGGTTGTCTCCTAGCAGGCGTTTTCTCAGTTCTAAAGATTTCTTCAGCAAGGGTTCGGCTTTGCTATAGCGTCCTGTATAACAGTACAATGCTGCTAAATTGTTCAGGGTAGTGGCAACATGGGGATGTTCTTCTCCTACTAAGCGTTTCCACAGTTTTAAAGCTTGCTGATACAAAGGTTCGGCTTCTCTGTAGCGTCCTGTAGATTCATAAAGTAATGCTAAATAGTTCAAGGTAGTGGCAACATCGGTATGTTCCTCTCCCAGCAGGCGTTTTCTGAGTTCTAAAGCTTGCTGATATAGCGGTTCAGCTTCGCTGTAACGTCCTGTAAAATCGTAAAGTTGCGCTAAATTGTTCAGGCTAGTGGCGACATCGGGATGTTCTAAACCAAAGCGATTTTTAGTCAGTTCTACACACTGTTGCAACCAAGATTCTGCTTGCTGATAGAGTCTTTGACTTTGATAAAAATAGGCTAATTTGGTAAACAGAGTGATGAGATTTTCATCGCCCACATACTGGGATAGGTGGGTTGCAACTTCTGTTATGTGCGGGATATGTGGAGTGAGATTGACAATATCTTCAGGGATAAGCTGTTGCGGAATTAGCTTTGCTACCTCTAACATCATCGCTGCAAATTTAGTTTTTGTTTTATCCGCCTCATTTGACTTATCCAACTTCATTTGGAAAAGTTGTCGAATCAGTGGATTTAAACGATAAATTCCTTGACTTTGCTGTTGTAGTAAATGTAATTCTAGTAAGTCGGCTATGGCTTTCTCCCAAAGTTCTTGTTTTTTGTCATCTTCTATCGCCCCAATAGATAAGGGAATGTCAGCCAAGGCACACAAACTTAGCAAACAGCCAAAGCTTTGTGCATTTTCATCCAACTGTTCCCAACTCAACTCAAAAGCTTCAGCTACACTGTCTTTATAAGGCATCAATGAGTTATCATTGACCACATTTTCATGTTCCACTCGCTTTTTCTCTAGCCGCTTCAGTAGTGTTTCCAGAGACAAATCTGGCATCTTATCCAGATATCGCCCTACTAACTCTAACGCTAAAGGCAAATATCCTAAAAATTTACAAATTCTTCTCGCAATCCAAGGTTCTTTTTGCAGTCTTTCCCGAACCACTAGCGTTTTTAATAATTTCATCGCCGCTAATGGTTTGAGGATATTCAATTCGCTATTATATTTTGCTGTCAGGTAAGCTTGTAACTTTTGTATTTTGTCCCGATTGCTGGAAATTGCTAACTCAGGATAGTTTTGGGCAAACTTCTTATATACTTCATCTACCAACTTTTTGAAAGCAGCAATATCAACGTTTAATTCGCTAGCAAGTTTCGCTTCACTTTTACCTAAGTTTTCAGTCTGAAAATACTCTACAAAAGCTGCCGTTTGCTTTAGGGATAAGCTATGATTAGCAGCTTCTTTGGCTAGAAAATTAGCCCATTGCATAAACAGTTTGTGAAGTATATTTTAGATTCTACTTTGTCTGCATTTGGAAATCTCCTCTCTTGGGAGTATAAATCTTATTTGCATAGGAAGATTTCAAAGCAGTGGCTTATGGTTAAGAATCTTTATTTGAGCTTCTGAGAGTAAAGGTTGAGCCTTTGACCCTCAAATTTTGAGTTTGGAACTCAATCAAAACGGCTAGGCGATGTCTACAACGGTCACTGAGCGAAGTCGAAGTGCGGGCTACGCCTATTTCCTGCGACGTGAAACACGTTTTTGAATAACTCCTAATCGCTTCTGAGACTTACGATAGGGTTGAGGGATTGAAACAGTATCATCCTCAGAAGTTGTCAAAAACTCTTTTAAACCGAGGTCGATGCCTGTAATTGAATCTGCATTAAAATCCAATACGGTTCAGTTAAAGCTTTACTCTTTGTCAAAGTGAATTTTTTTAACGAACCGCAAAGGACGCGAAGGGCGCGAAGGAAGAAAAGAAAGAAAAAAATGCTTAACTGAACTGTATTGCATTAAAATCAGGCTTAACAGTTGGGACTGTCGTATCTTCAAGGCTACGGCATCCAGTTGTACAGAATTCACTCTGTTCGCGGAGCGTGCCGGAGGCATTATTCTGTTAGCGATTAGCTAGGGTTTAGCCCATTCTGAATTCTGATTCCTGAATTCTGTTCGATAAAATTGCATAAAAAAGCCCCCAGTATATCTACCAGGGGTAAGAAATAATACCATTTCACTTTATGTTTGTCGGAGATGCCCCTGCTTATGCCTCTACTTAGATGAGAGGCTAGAGTATTTCTCAAATATTACAGCAAAAAGTGATCGGGTATAAAATTAGCCAACATTTGCTAAGAGCAATTCTCGTTTTTCTGATTTTTGTACTCTCACCTGAGAGTCATCATCAACATCGATAAACGCTGTGTCTCCATCTGTAATTTGACCAGACAGCATTGCTTCAGCAAGAGAATCTTCTAAAAGGCGCATAATTGCCCGACGTAACGGTCTAGCGCCGTAGCTGGGGTTATAACCTTCTTGTACTACAAGTTCTTTGAAGCGATCGCTAACTTCAAGAATAATTCCTTTTTCTGTCAAGCGTTTAGAAACTTCACGAAGCATAATCTCAGCGATTTGCTTCACTTCATCCCTAGAAAGTTGGGTGAAGACGATAATTTCATCAAGACGGTTCAGGAACTCTGGACGGAAGTAAGCTTTCAATTCCTCATTTACCAAGGTGCGGATGCGGTTATAACTAGCGTCGGCTTGAGTGTCGAAATCAAAGCCTAAACCACTACCACCTTTTTCAATCACCTTGGAACCGATGTTGGAAGTCAAAATTATCAGCGTGTTCTTGAAGTCCACTTTCCGACCTTTGGCATCGGTAAGATGACCGTCATCCAAGATTTGCAGCAGCATATTGAATACATCGGGGTGCGCTTTTTCGATTTCGTCGAATAGCAACACTGTGTAAGGTTTCCGCCGCACGGCTTCTGTAAGTTGTCCGCCTTCGTCGTATCCCACATAACCAGGAGGCGAACCAATTAGCTTGGACACGGTGTGACTTTCCATGTATTCGGACATATCTAGCCGAATCATCGAGTCTTCCGCCCCGAAGAAGTAGGCAGCTAATGCTTTCGCCAATTCTGTTTTACCAACTCCGGTAGGGCCAGAGAAGATAAAGCTAGCAATGGGACGATTGGGATTTTTCAAGCCGACACGGGCGCGACGGATACCGCGAGATACAGCTGAGACTGCTTGCTCTTGTCCGATGAGGCGTTGATGCAGAGTGTCTTCTAGGTGGAGAAGCAATTCTGACTCAGATTCAGTCAGTTTGTTGACTGGTACGCCAGTCCAAGAAGCAACAATTTGAGCGATGTCTTCTTCGTCAACGACGGTGCAGTTGACAGGTTGCTCGTTTGGTGTAAATGTTGCTTGCAGTTGTTCTGCGAGTTTTAACTCTTGGTCGCGCAGTTGTGTAGCTTTGTCAAAATCTTGGACTCTGACTGCTGCTTCTTTTTCTTTGGTAACGCCAGCGAGTTCACGCTTGAGTTCTTTATTGGGAGAACTTTGAGAGTTTCGCAGACGAACGCGAGAACCAGCTTCATCAATTAAGTCTATTGCCTTATCGGGCAAGAAGCGATCGCTAATATAGCGGTCTGATAATTCTGCGGCTGCGACAAGTGCCGCATCCAAAATTGTGACTTTGTGGTGCTGTTCATAAGCGCCGCGCAAACCGTAAAGAATTTGTACGGTTTCCTCTACCGAGGGTTCACCAACCATAATTGGTTGGAAACGACGCTCTAGGGCGGCATCGCGCTCGATGTGCTTCCGATACTCATCAAGGGTAGTTGCGCCGATGCACTGGAGTTCACCCCGTGCTAAGGCAGGTTTGAGGATGTTGGCTGCATCCAAACCACCTTCTGTACCACCAGCGCCGACCAAGGTGTGAATTTCGTCAATTACCAGAATGATGTTGCCGACAGTGCGAACTTCTTCTACGACTTTTTTGATGCGTTCTTCAAAATCGCCACGGAAACGAGTTCCAGCTACCAATGACCCCATATCGAGGCTGATAACTTGCTTGTCTTGTAAGGTTTCGGGAACATCTTGATTGATAATACGTTGAGCTAGACCTTCTGCGATCGCAGTTTTTCCAACTCCTGGTTCTCCAATCAAGACGGGATTATTCTTAGTGCGGCGACCGAGAATTTGGATTGCCCGCTCAATTTCCTTCTCACGACCAACTACGGGGTCTAGTCTGCCTTCTTGCGCTAATTTGGTCAAATTTCTGCCGTATTCTTCCATCGTTAGTGGTTGGGTGCGCTTTTGACTACCACTACCAGCGAAAGCCGGTGCATTTTCACCCAAACGGCGAACTATGGCACTACGAACACTCTTAAAATCAACTCCTAGATTTTGCAGGACTTTGGCGGCGACACCTTCACCAGCCTCGGTTAATCCTAAGAGTAAATGTTCAGTGTTGATGTAATTCTGTCCCAGGCTATGAGCTTCTTTAAAAGATTGCTCAAAGAGGCTTTTCACCTTGGGAGTGAAAGGAATTTCTGGTGGTACAAAGCCAGAACCCCTACCAATAATTTTTTCTACCTCACGACGTGCGTCTTTGAGGGTAACGCCTAACTCGGCCAGCACTTTAGCAGCAACCCCAGTTCCTTCTCCCATCAAACCCAGGAGAATTTGTTCAGTTCCTACGAAATTGTGTCCCAGGCGACGTGCTTCTTCCTGAGCTAACATAATTACTCTAATGGCTTCGGAAGTGAAGTGTTCAAACATAATGGGTTCTTGCTCCCTCGCTGCTTGGACTTTGGGTGAGATAAAATTCACCCTCATCTAAAGTTTTTTGTATTTTCTTAAGGACTAATGTAACTTTATTTAAAGTTAAGTGGCAGTGGTGAGAGCCGTAAGACATCAGGTGTACTAGCCGTCTAAGAGGAGTTGGGAGAGACGCGATGAATCGCGTCTGTACAAGAGTTCTCAATTTTACAATTAGTTTTTCAGTGGAGAAGATGATTTTGTTTTGCCTTTTCTGCTCCTCTGCTCTCGCTAAACTTAGAATTCAGGACTCAGAAGGGGCTAAACCCTAGCTATCCTCTAACAACACTCAGGACTCACTATGACTGAACCAAGGGCTGGTAAAGACCAACAGCACCCTCTTTATAACCGCGATCGCCCCCTTATTGATATCTTACTCGCTCAAGAGGCGACAGACTATAACTTAGCAGAATTAGCCAGACTGCGAATGCGTTATCAAGGCTTTCCAGGCGCAAGAGACATTCAAAAAGACCTAGATAAAGTTTTGCAGCAGTGGGGTTTGACCGAAATTGAGCTTTTTGAGAAAACTCGCAAAATTCACGATTTGGGCGGTATTTACAAAAGTCGCGGCAAAAAAGATGAACAGGATTGGAATTAGGGAATCGGGAATTGGGCATGGGGAATTAATTATTCCCTCATATTTCCAATTTTTGTACAGACGCGATTCATCGCGTCTCTCCTAATTCAACGATGAGTCGATTCATCGCCTACAAGACTTTGCACTGACCATGATGCCGTAACAAATGGTCACACAGTACCAATGCCACCATTGCCTCAACCATTGGAACTGCACGTGGTAATACGCAAGGATCGTGTCGTCCTTTTGCAGCTAATAGGGTTTCTTCGCCCTCACGAGTTACAGTCTTCTGCTCTTTTCTAATTGTTGCTGTCGGTTTAAATGCAACTCGCAAAATGATATTTTCTCCGTTGGAAATCCCGCCTTGGATACCGCCTGAACGGTTTGTTACTGTACGAATTTCACCATTTTGATCGATATAAAATTCATCGTTATGCTCAATTCCTGTTAGTAGCGTTCCCGCAAAACCGGAACCAATTTCAAAGCCTTTGCTAGCAGGGAGAGACATGACACCCTTAGCGATATCAGCTTCTAATTTATCAAATACTGGTTCGCCCAAACCTTTTGGTACATTTCGTGCCACACATTCTACGACACCGCCGATAGAATCGCCTTGTCTACCTATTTGCTCAATTAATTCAATCATGCGATCGCCGCATTCAGCATCGGGACAGCGAACGATATTGCTTTCTACTTGCTCTAAGGTGACAGTATTTGGATCGACTACGCCTTCCAAGTCTTTGATGCGCTTAACGTAAGCAATAATTTCGACATTGGCAACTTGACGAAGAATTTTTTTAGCGATCGCACCTGCTGCTACTCTCCCAATTGTCTCACGCGCTGACGACCTACCCCCACCTTGCCAATTACGAATGCCATATTTTGCATCATAGGTTGCATCCGCGTGAGAAGGCCGATACTTCTGTGCCATCTCGTCGTAATCTTGGGGACGAGTATCTTGATTGCGTACCAAAATTGTTATGGGCGTTCCTAGCGTTTTGCCTTCAAATATTCCTGATAGAATCTCGCAGGTATCAGCTTCTTTGCGAGGAGTCGTAATTTTACTTTGTCCCGGCCGCCTTCTATCTAGTTCTACCTGAATTTCTTCTGCCGAAATTTCTAGTTGTGGAGGACAACCATCAATCACAACACCCACACCGCCGCCGTGAGACTCGCCAAAAGTACTAATGCGAAATAAATGACCAAAAATATTGCCCATGATTTTGAAGAAAAAGGTGAGGTTTATGTATTCTACCTAGAGTTCTTCCAAAAGTTTGTCTTTGCTTTTTGTAGAATTTTTCGCTATTTCCTAGTATTTATACAACACTATCATCGCAGTTCAGGTGATGAACGCGAGCGCAAACAACTACTTAGTACAGCATTTCATTAATTCGTAGCGGATTAATTTTGGCAATACCCGACAATGTTAATGCATTCGCTTTAGATAATAGCGAGCGCATTTAGTTTGTATTATGTATGGTGGCATTGATGTAATCGCCCTTTTACCATAGACTTTTCCTAAAGTCATAAAACAGAGGGCATGGTAAAATCCTTACATAGATGAGGATCTTAGCGCTATTTCCAAAATAGCAATTTTTCTATTATAACCTGCGGAATGTGGGCTTGAACTCTATCCGCTCAATTAATTCACGATGTCTCAGCAACGGCGCACCCTCTTAATTATCGATGATTCCCCAGAAGATCGAGAACTATATCGGCGGTATTTGTTGCGCGATCGCGAATATTCTTACACTATCCTAGAAGCTACCCTGGGACAGCAAGGGTTAGAACTTTGGCAGCAACACCAGCCAGATGCCATTTTACTTGATTATCGGCTGCCCGATCTAGACGGACTGGAATTTCTGGCTAAATTGCAATTCACCACCCAACAGCCCTGTCTACCTGTGATTTTCGTCACAGGGCAGGGCAATGAAGCGATCGCAGTTCAGGCGATGAAAGCGGGCGCACAAGATTATATTGTCAAAGAGCAAATTACCCCACAAGGGCTGCAAATAGCAGTCAATGGGGTGATTGAAACAGTACAGCTACGCACCCAACTGCAACAGCGAATTGAACGAGAGCGCGTAGTCGCGCAGATTACCCAGCAAATTCACCAATCCCTGAATCTGGATGAAATTCTTCAGACAACTGTAGCCGAGGTGCGGCAGTTTCTCCACACAGATAGAGTCATGGTTTTTCGGTTAAATCCTGACGGGGATGGTACAGTAGTGGCAGAATCAGTTGGCACAGAGTGGCGATCGCTTCTTTCTTCCACTATCCACGATCCCTGCCTCGCTGAGAACTACCTTGCATGGAATCCACTAGAAACCATCAGCTACGATCCCGCTCTTGTCGAAAATTATATCCAACGCTATCGTCAGGGTTACGTAACGGCGATATTTGATATTCAGGATAGCAGTATCGACCCCTGCCACGTTGAATTCTTGGCTCAGTTTCAAGTGAAAGCTAATCTGGTAGTGCCGATTATTGACGATGGTCACTTTTGGGGGTTGCTAATTGCTCATAACTGTGCAGTGGCTCGAAGGTGGCAGCCCTTAGAGATTGACTTGCTCAAAGAACTAGCGATTCAAGTTGGCATTGCAATTCGACAGGCGGAACTCTATCAGCAGGCACAGAATGAACTGACTGAGCGCAGACGGGTAGAAGTAGAATTACGGCAGAGTGAAGAACGGCTGCGATTGGCCCTGTCAGCTTCTCGGATGGGAACGTGGAACTGGAACATCCAAACGGGAAAAATTTCCTTGTCAGATAACTTGGAAGCCTTATTTGGATTGGAGCCAGGAGAATTTGATGGCTCATTCAAGATGTTTGTAGCGCGGTTGCACCAAGACGATCGCGATCGCTTACTAGCAGCAGTAGATAGTGCGATCGCCACCAAAGAAGACTATGACATTGAATTTCGAGTAGTATATCCCAACGGGACAATTCGGTGGGCACTAAGTCAGGGCAAGGTTTTCTACGACCAACACGGGCAACCGATTCAGATGGCGGGTATTGAATTAGATATCACTGAACGCAAACGATCAGCCGAAATTCTGCGAGATAGTGAAGAACGTTTCCGCCAACTCGCAGAAAATATTGATGCGGTGTTCTGGATTAGAGAAGTGTCCCAAAACCGAGTTAGCTATGTCAGTCCTGCATATAAAAAACTGTGGGGATTGAACCCACAGGAATTGTATCAAGGACAACAAGCATGGGTCGATCGGATTCACCCAGAGGATCGAGAATCGATCCAGAAAGCGTTTGCAGAAAAAGCTGTCGCCGGTCAATTTGATGAAGAATACCGCATTATCTTACCCGATGGCAGTATTCGTTGGGTTCACGATCGCTGTTTTGGGCTTCGAGATGAAACAGGAGAGATTTATCGGTTTACAGGTATTGCCGAAGACATCAGCGAACGCAAACAGGTAGAGCAAGCCCTGCGAGACAGTGAAGAACGCCTGCAAATGGCACTAGAAGGTTCTGGTGGCGGTCTATGGGATTGGAACATTGTTACCAATGAAGATTATTTAAGTTCCCGATGGCTGGAAATGCTGGGATATGAGAAAGGAGAGTTACGGGATGACTTTAGCAGCTGGGAGCGACTAATTCATCCTGACGATAAAGTTTGGGTGATGGAACGGTTGAATGGACATCTTCAGGACGATTCGGTGTCTTACAAATTTGAATATCGGATGTTAACCAAGTCTGGGGATTGGAAATGGATTGCCAACTACGGAAAAGTGGTTTCGCGCGATCGACATGGCAATCCCCTGCGAATGGCAGGCATCCATTATGATGTCACCGATATTTACGAAGAGCTTCGCTTACGCAAACAGGCAGAGCTTGCTTTGCGAAAGAGCGAAGAACGCTTCCGCACGTCGGTTGAAAATATGCTGGATTGTTTTGGAGTATACCGGGCTGCGAGGAATGAGCAGGGACAGATTGTCGATTTTATAACTGAATATGTCAATGATGCGGCTTGTGTCAACAATCAAATGACTTATGAGCAGCAGACTGGGCGGGGGTTGTGTGAATTACTACCAGGGCATCGTCACAGTGAATTGTTTGATGAATACTGTCAGGTAGTAGAAACAGGGCAGGCGCTGATTAAAGACAGCCTAGTTTATGAGGATGAGTACGGAGAACAACGCTTAGTTAGAGCATTTGATATCCGCGTGGCTAAATTTGGAGATGGATTTGTTGCCACCTGGCGAGATATTACCGCTCGCCAACAAACCGAAGAAGCCCTACGCCAGAGTGAAGAATTTAAGAACCGCATTTTAGAAAGCAGTTCTGACTGTATCAAGGTATTAAGCCTGGATGGGCGGCTCCTGTACATGAATACAGGCGGGCTGTGTTTGATGGAAATTGACGACTTAAATTCCTATCTCAATACTGAATGGGTCTGTTTCTGGGAAGGCAGCTATCGGCAACAGGCAGAACAGGCACTCGCTGCCGCTAAAACAGGTGAAGTCAGAATTTTTCGCGGATACTGCCCCACCATCAAAGGTACTCCGAAATGGTGGGAAGTCGTCGTTAGCCCGATTCTGGATGCTTCCGGGCAAATAGAACGAATCTTATTGATTTCGCGTGACATCACCGAGCGCAAACAGGTAGAGGAGGAATTACGGCAAAGTGAAGAACGCTATCGGTGCTTGGCAGAATTAATCCCACAATTAGTCTGGACAGCCAACCCTGAAGGAGCGTTACTCGATGTCAATCAACGTTGGTCGGAATTCACAGGATTAAAACTGGAACAAGCCCACACAATCGGCTGGAAAGAGGTCGTGCATCCAGAAGATATACTTATTCTGGTTCAACAGTGGAGTGAGGCAGTACAACAGGGTACTTATTATCAAGCCGAAGGTCGGATGCGGCGGGCAGATGGTGTATATCGCTGGCATCTACACCAAGCAATTCCGCAAAAGAATAAGCAAGGTCAAATTGTCAAATGGTTTGGCAGTGCAACTGATATCGAAGCGCAAAAACAACTGGAGGCTGAACGCGATCGGTTATTCCAGCTAGAGCAAGCGGCAAGAGCAGAAGCCGAACGTGCCAACCGCATCAAAGATGAGTTTCTTGCCGTTCTCTCCCATGAATTGCGATCGCCTCTCAACCCGATTCTCGGCTGGACAAAACTGCTGCAAACCCGCAAATTTAATGAAACCAAAACGGCTGAAGCCTTAGCCACAATTGAACGCAACGCTAAACTGCAAACTCAACTGATTGATGACTTGCTGGATGTTGCCAAGATTTTGCGCGGCAAACTCAGCATCAATGCTGCACCTGTAAATCTGGCATTTATTATTGAATCTGCGATCGATACGGTAAGTACAGCAGCCATTGCCAAATCAATTACGTTGCATCCGTTACTGCCGAATATTGGGCAAGTCTCTGGAGATTCCAACCGCCTGCAACAAATCGTTTGGAATTTACTTTCCAATGCTATCAAGTTTACCCCCAAGGGAGGACGGGTTGAAATCCGATTAGAGCAAGTAGATGAGCAGGCATACATTATCGTCAGTGACACGGGCATTGGCATTAACCCTGACTTTCTCCCATACATTTTTGAGTCATTCCGTCAAGAAGATGTCTCAATTACTCGCAAGTATGGCGGGTTAGGATTGGGATTAGCGATCGTCCGTCAGTTAGTTGAGGCTCACGGCGGCACCATCACGGCTGACAGTCCTGGTGAAGGGTTGGGAGCTACCTTTACAGTCCAGTTGCCACTGCTGAGTCTTCAACCAGAAATCAAGCAGACAGATGAGTTGCCACAACCAGGACTCGAACTCACAGGAATTAGAATCCTGGCAGTGGATGATGACCCCGATGCCCGTGAGCTATTAACAGTATTGCTTGCTGAATACGGAGCTAAAGTCTTGACTGTAGCTTCTGCCACAGAAGTGTTGGCAAACCTGGAGTCCTTTCAACCCGATGTGTTAGTCAGTGATATTGGAATGCCTGAAGTCGATGGTTATTCCCTGATTCAACAGATCCGAACTTTAACTCCCGAAAAAGGCGGACAAATTCCAGCGATCGCTTTGACTGCTTATGCCAGAGTTGAGGATTCCCAGCGAGCTATAACCAGTGGCTATCAACGGCACGTTACCAAGCCCCTCGATCCAGAAGAGTTAGTTCAAGCTGTGGTGGCACTGGCGCAGACTAAACCACGTCTATCTTGAAACCTGTAGTTTTGTAGGTTGGGTGCAGCGATAGCGTAACCCAACATAAAATTTGGTGATAATGTTGGGTTACGTTTCACTCCACCCAACCTACATAAATATATCTTGGAAGTCAAGAGACGCGATGAATCGCCGTCTCTACAATAATCAGCAATTTATCGCGTCTTTGCGATCTAGTATTTTCATCAAAAAACCTTAACCGAACCGTATTGCCTTAACTCTTTATTAAATACTTATTTTCTGAATAAACGTCTGATGTTCTGCTGAACTTAGCCCTTTCTGCAACACTGCTAAA
This sequence comes from Nostoc sp. NMS2, assembly GCF_017115105.1. GTDB lineage: Bacteria > Cyanobacteriota > Cyanobacteriia > Cyanobacteriales > Nostocaceae > Nostoc. The sequence continues at coordinate 22,368 of NZ_JABXKH010000145.1, read as the reverse complement.
ACTTGTTGCATATTTCCCGCAACTAATGCTGATACATCAAGCCACAATCCTGGAAAGACTTGACTTTGAATTATGCCTGACGCATTTGGTATCAGTGATACGTATTCACCATTTTGCAAGCTGAACCAACTAACAGTCCGCTCAAAAACTTGCCAAACAATATATTCCTGAATGCCATTGCGACGATAGGCACGTTTTTTATCATACAAATCTTTGCTAGCACTGCTGGCGGCAACTTCTGCTACTAATTCGGGCGCACCTTCCACATAACCATCAGTACCCAAATGAGATGAGCCGCCACACGCTGCATCAATTAACAAAATGGCATCAGGTTGAGGTTCATTATCTAAATCTAGCCGCACAGTTGGATTATCACCTAATCTGACACCAGGCGTAGCTACTTTGTAATTTCCCAGCCAAATCATTAAATTACCATGTGGTTCGGCGTGGGGTTCAAAGCGCAAAGGTGATGCCATGTAAACGACTCCTTCAATTAATTCAGCTTTCTTGAGGTTGGGCATGGCATTATAGCGACGCTCAAACTCTGGACGAATGAGGCGATCGCCACTCTCAAGAGGCGGAATGTCGAAGGTAGAATCAGTTGGAGTCGAATGTTGTGGAGAAGTGTTGACCACGATCGCAGACAGTAGAGGTGGGTGGACTACTCCGCCGTAAGACGGACGGAGCTTCCCAATTCATCGGGAATAGCCTCCAGAACTCCGTAGTACTAGAAAGTCTGACATTCCCTCCAAGGGCAGGAGTCCTGGTTCCCAAGACCCAAATCTTCTTCTTGCAACATATACCTGTTAGCTTGGTTTTCGCTTATGGCATTGATGGTCAAGATACTATTTAGCTTACCAGAAAATTTTGGTGACTCGTCACCCGCTCACAATCCCCATCTTAGGAATACCTTGAAGATGGGGATTTCCGCGACCCGTTAAATTGATTTTATCGTAGTGCATTAAGCGAAACAGACGTAGAACTAAGTCTCTACATTGTTTTTTGGTGCTAAGTCTCTTTCGACATCGCTCAAATTTAAACATTAGTTGCCAAAATTTGAGCATTTGTTGCAAACGCTCTTCCATATATAAGAAACGCTTAAGCATTTGCAGCAAATGTATAATTAGTTGTTGCAAATGCTTAATACTTTGCAACAAACGCTCTTCCATATATAAGAAACGCTTAAGCATTTGCAGCAAATGTATAATTAGTTGTTGCAAATGCTTAATACTTTGCAACAAACGCTCTTCCATATATAAGAAACGCTTAAGCATTTGCAGCAAATGTATAATTAGTTGTTGCAAATGTTTAATACTTTGCAACAAATGCTCTTCCATATATAAGAAACGTTTAAGCATTTGCAGCAATCATTATAATGAACTTATAAATCTATTTGTTACTGACGTGAGTTCGACGAGTGCTATTTTGACCTCTCCCCCAGCCCCTTTCCTACGAGGAGAGGGGAGCAAAAACCCTATTTTCTCGTTACTCCTCCCTCGCCTTTTAGGAGAGGGAGGCTGGGAGGGAGAGGTCTGTCAAACTCACGTTGTTACTGGAAAAACGGGTTTAAAGCCCACTTAGCCTGCAAGGATTAGCGGTAAGCGCAAGTTTTCAACTTGTTTTGTTTTTAGCAAGCAAACTTCTTGCAAAAGTCCCTTCACACGGTAGAATAACGAAATTTTGCAAGAGTTCTAATCATGAAACCATTTCTGTTTGTAACCGACTTAGATGACACCCTCGTGTATCGCACCGTCGGCGATGACAGTGCTTTACCAGAACTAAATCAACTGCTGAAGAGACATCGCCAAGAATACGGCACTAAGATTGTTTATTCTACCGGGCGATCGCCTGTACTTTACAAAGAACTCAAAACTCAAAAAAATCTCTTGGAACCAGATGCACTCGTCCTTTCTGTAGGTACAGAAATTTATCTTGATGGTACTGATACTCCAGACTCAGATTGGTCAGAAATCCTTTCTCCGGGATGGGAACGGGAAACTGTATTATCTATTACCCGAAAATACCGTGAGTTAGTTCGGCAACCAGATTCAGAACAGCGTCCCTTCAAAGTGAGTTTTTTTTTAGAGCAAGAAGTATCTGCGAATGTTCTACCACAACTTGAAGTAGAGTTGCAGAAATTTAAATTAAATGTAAAGTTAATCTACAGTAGCGGTATTGACCTTGACATTGTACCCCATAGCAGCGATAAAGGTCAGGCAATGCAGTTTTTACGTCAGAAGTGGAAATTTGCAGCAGAACAAACAGTTGTCTGTGGTGATTCGGGTAATGATATTGCTTTATTTGCTGTAGGCAACGAACGGGGAATCATTGTGGGGAATGCCCGAAAAGAGTTACTCCAATGGCACGATGAGTATCCCGCTACACACCGCTACCTGGCTTCATGTTTTTGTGCAGGTGGAATTATTGAAGGCTTAAATTATTTTGGTCTCTTGTAATGATTAGTTATCTAAAAGGTATAGTCGCTGGTATCCAAACAATTGGCGCTAATCGCGTGATTCTGACTCTGGAAGTGAATGGCTTGGGGTATGATTTGCAAGTTCCCCAACGGCTAGGAAACCAGTTACCAGAGTCGGGAGGAGTGGCGCAAATTTTTACCCATTTGCAAATTCGGGAAGAAGTGCCGTTTCTATATGGCTTTGCTTCCCCAGCCGAACGCGATTTATTTCGCCACTTGCTGACTGTCACAGGAATTGGTGCAGCCTTAGCGATCGCCCTCCTGGACACTCTGGAACTACCAGATTTAGTCCAAGCAATTATCGCTGGCAATACACAAATCTTAATTCAGGCTCCCGGTGTCGGTAAAAAAATCGCAGAGCGCATCTGTTTGGAATTGAAAAGCAAATTAGTCGAGTGGCGCAAATCAGCCGGGTTCTTCGTCGCCACAGGCGGGCCAGCACCAGGAATTCTCGAAGAGGTACAAATGACCCTCTTCGCCTTGGGATATACTGCCCATGAAGTCAGTCATGCCCTGCATGTGGTAAGTGAAGATATCGGCCTACCCAAAGATGCCTACGTCGAAGATTGGATTAAACAAGCGATCGCTCATCTCAGTAGCGAACAAGTTTAATTGTCATTAGTCATTAGTCATTAGTCATTAGTCATTGGTCATTAGTCATTAGTCATTAGTCATTAGTCATTAGTCATTAGTTATTATCTCCCCCATCTCCCCCATCTCCCCCCTGCCCCCTGCCCCCTGCCCCACTCCCCATGCCCCCTGCCCCATGCCCACCAACCCTTATGCCTGGCTAGAACAGTCCTTAGCAACAATTCATCGGGCAGACTGGTATCGTTCGGTACAACCTATCAACGGTCGTCCGGGTGCAACGGTGGTTTTAGCTGGGCAAGAGGTAATTAATTTTGCCAGCAATGACTATTTGGGATTGGCTGGGGATGAGCGGTTGATGGCAGCTGCGACTGCTGCGATCGCAGAATTTGGCACTGGTAGTACTGGTTCTAGATTACTCAGTGGACATCGAGAATTGCACAGGGAGTTAGAAAAGGCGATCGCATCTACCAAACAAACAGAAGATGCCTTGGTATTTAGTTCCGGGTATCTAGCTAATTTGGGTGCAATTACCGCTCTTGTGGGCAAGCGTGATTTAATTTTCTCTGACCAATACAATCATTCCAGTCTGAAAAATGGAGCGATTCTTAGCGGTGCGACAGTTGTGGAATACCCGCACTGTGATATAGCAGTACTAAAAACCCAGCTGAATCAGCAGAGGCAAAATTACCGACGCTGTTTGATTCTGACTGATACTGTCTTCAGCATGGACGGCGATTTATGTCCGTTGCCCGCACTGTTGGATCTGGCTGACGAATTTGGCTGTATGCTGCTAGTCGATGAAGCTCATGCCACTGGGGTACTAGGAACAACTGGCGCTGGGTGTGTTGAGCATTTTGGATGTACAGGAAAGCAATTAATTCAAATTGGCACCTTGAGTAAAGCTTTGGGTAGTTTAGGCGGGTATGTAGCCGGAAGTAGCGCCTTAATTGACTTTTTGCAAAACCGCGCCCCCAGTTGGATTTATACCACTGGGCTTTCACCTGCTGATACAGCAGCGGCCTTAGCAGCAATCAAGATAGTGCAACAAGAACCGCAACACCGTGCCCGATTGTGGGGGAATATACATTACTTGAAAACTTTGCTGCAACAGTTGCCTAACTTAAAATTGCTGCCTTCTGAATCACCCATATTATGTTTTCAATTGCCTAATGCCACAGATGCCCTCAAAGCTGGAAAACAGCTAAAAGATGCTGGCATTTTTGCCCCAGCAATTCGTCCCCCTACAGTGCCTACAAGTCGAATTAGAATATCTGTAATGGCAACTCATGAAGCAGCACATATTGAAAAATTGGTAGCAGTACTGAAGGATGTCAAGTCGCTTCGCTCCAATTAAAAATTAAAAATTATTAATTAAAAATTGCAATCAGTGGGGGCTTGTACCCAAAATTAATTAATTAAAAATTATTCTTCTTCACTAATTTTTAAATTTTAATTAAAAAAAGGTCAAGTTGTAGTGTGGAATTGACCAATACTAACCCTGTAACTGGAATAGAGAATATTTATCTTGAACAAAAAAGTATTAATCGCTTCCGTCTTTATTCTTTTAGCCAAGAGAATTCAGCAGTGAATCTCAGCATTCGTGCCTTTGATACAAATTATTCTGTTACTGGATTATGTAATCGACCAGATTCGGAACATACTCTTGACTCTAGCAAAGTTTTAGCAACAAGCTGCAATTTGGAACTTTTGTGGGAACCGATTGACTACATTGGGAATAACTCTCCTAACGCTCTTTTATTACTCCGAAAAAATAAAATATTCGTAGGTTGGGTTGAACGAAGTGAAACCCAACAAAATCAGAGATTGTTGGTGTTGGGTTTCGTTCCTCAACCCAACCTACGCCTAAGTTCATCAGAGTGTAGGTTTTCCTAAATTCAAAAAGAAGCATGGGTGCAAACAGTCTTACAAAACTAACCTTACTAACAACAACATTCAGGATAATCAGATTTGGTGTTGGAGATGAAACCAGAGGATATCTGGGATATTTAAAATTATCTTTATTTTGGCATTTGTTATAAACTTGACCCACTGTATTGCTTGAAATTGAGTATTTATAATCGGCAAATCAATGTTATGGATATAGAATATCCATGACAAATTCTGCCTTCGTATACTATATAAATTAATAATTAACCTCTAGCAAAAGAGGTTTTTAAAACTCAAAAAAATCTATCTAGAGATAAATTACTAAAACTTGAAAACTAGCTTAGGGTATGTAGAGCCTATGCAATAAGTATTGGTTGTTCTCAGACATTTTCATGCCCCATATTCATTATTCCCAGTTACTGCGTTATGGCATTGTTGTATTAATTGTCACATTTGCATTAGTGTTAATGTTGATGCTAGACCCCTGGTTAAGCATGAGTGGAACTCCTTTCTTGCTGTTTTTTAGCGCTGTAATGGTGAGTGCTTGGTATGGTGGTTTAAAATCAGGGCTATTAGCAACTTTCTTGTCTGCATTACTGAGCAATTACTTCTTTCTCCCGCCAGCTTATGAGCTGAGTTTTGACCTATCTAATTCTGTGCGAATTGGGTTGTTTGCATTACAAGGATTGCTCTTTAGTATCTTATGTGAGGCATTAAAGACTGCTAAAAAACAGGGTGATAAAAATCTACAACAGCTAAAATTTAATGAGGAGCGATTTCGATTAGCGTTAAGCAGTTCAGATATTATAGTCTTTCAACAAGATCGAGATTTGCGATATCAGTGGATTCATAATCCTCAAGGTTTAGATACTTCTGAGGAAATTTTAGGTAAGTCTGATGATGAATTATTTCCGGCTTCAGTAGCAGAGCAATTGAAGGCAATTAAGCTGAAGGTAATAGAGACTGGTGTTTCAACCCGTGAAGAGGTTTATCTGACAACTTGCAAAGAAGATCGTTACTATGATTTGCTGGTTGAACCACTGAAAGATACAGACGATAATATTTATGGTATTACTTGTGCGGCTGTGAGTATTACTGAGCGCAAGCAAGCTGAAGAAAGACTCCGCTATATCGTGCAAGTTAGTAGCGTTCTATCTACTTCTCTAGATTATGAAGAAACCTTAGAACAAATTGCCAAAATCTCAGTTCCCCAGCTAGCTGATTGGTGTAGCGTTGACATCTTAAATGAAGATGGTTCCATTCGCCGCCTACCTATTGCCTATGCAGACCCATCCAAAGCGGAGTTGGCGCGTAAACTTCAGGAGTATGTTACAGATTACAAGGGTGCAAGTGCAATTACTAAAGTACTGCAAACCGGGCAAAGCGAATTAATCTCAGAAATATCTGACTCGTTATTAGTGGCAAGCACTCAGAATCAAGAACACTTAGAACTTGTCCGGCAATTGGGGATGAAGTCTGTGATGATTGTGCCCCTAATCGCACAAGGGCGAGTTCTTGGGTGTATCAGCTTTATCAGCACGCAATCAAACCGTCGTTACGATCGCACTGACCTAACTTTAGCAACAGATATTACCCACCGTGCAGCCTTAGCAATGGAAAATGCCCGACTTTATCGAGATATCCAGCAGGCTTTACTCCATTACGCCGAATCTCTATCTCTTCTAGATGCGCTGCTAGAAGCCGCTCCCGTTGCCGTATGCTTTTTGGATCGGGAACTGCGATATATCCGAATTAATCAAGTTTTCGCTGACATTAACGGTTTGACTATAGAAGAACATCTAGGACAAAAATTTGAGGAAGTGTTGCCAGCCATGGCGGTTGAGTTGGAGCAACAGTTACAACACGTTTTGGATACTGGAGAACCACTGCTGAATGTAGAAATTAGCGGTGTGACAAGGGAACAACCAAGACGTTACGGCTACTGGCTAGGCAACTATTACCCAGTCAACAACGCAATGGGTGAAACAGTAGGAATTGGAATTATTTTGGCAGATGTGACAGCAGCAAAGCAAACAGAAGTGGCTTTGCGAGAAAGCGAAGAAAGGTTCAGAACAATGTTCAACCAAGCAGCTGTGGGCATTACTCTAGTTGCGTTGGATGGACAATTTCTGCAAATTAATCCTGCTCTGTGCGAAATTACTGGATACAGCCATGAAGAGTTAATGCAAATGAACTTCCAGGAAATTATCCATCCTGACGACTTAGCAGTTGATTGGGAAAATGCTCGGCGAGTTTTAGCAAAAGAAATTAGTGGTTATTCCCTAGAGAAGCGCTACATCCGCAAAGATGGTTCTATAGTTTGGGTAAACCTAACTTCATCAGCAGTTTGGGATACTAACGGACAACCAAAGTATGCGTTAGGCATTATTGAGGATATTAGTGAACGCAAACGAGTTGAAACAACACAACAGTTTTTAGTCGAGGCCAGCACCTTACTCGCTGCCTCATTAGATTATGAAATTGCCTTAGAAAGTGTGGCTAATCTGGCAGTTCCTACCTTAGCTGATTGGTGTATTGTAGACGTTTTCCAGCAAGATTGGTCAAGTAAACAAATTGCGATCGCAATTGCCGATCCCACAAAACTAAATACTTTAGACGAAATCCGACGGCGCTATCCACCCCAAAATAGAGCCAAACAGCTTGTACAGCAGCTACGGCTAGGTATATCTGTCTTTTATCCCGAATTATCTAACTCTCATCTTTTACAGATGGCTGAAGATAACGAACATCTGCAATTACTGCAAAGTCTGGGTATTCGTTCTCTCATGGTGATTCCAGTTCGTTCCCGTGGGCAATTATTTGGAGCAATCTCTTTTTTCACAGCCGAGTCAGGCCGGTATTACCAACAAACAGACTTGGCTTTAGCTGAAGATATTGCTCGTCGGGCGGCCATAGCCATCGACAACGCCAGACTCTACCAAGAAACTCAACAGGCAAAACAGGCCGCTGAAAGGTCTGTGAATCGCACCATCCTTTTACAAAGAATAACTGCTGCCTTCTCGGAAGCCTTAACTCCCCAACAGGTAGCCGATGTTGTGGTGAACCAAGGCATTACCGCCTTGCAAGCAACTGGTGGTTCCGTTGTCTTACTTACTGAGGGGGATACTACCCTAAAAGTTGTGCAAGCAATTGGCTATCCGCAAACACTCATAAATACTTGGGCAACTTTTCCCATCACATCATCTAACCAAATAGCAGAAACAGTCAGAACTGGGCAGCCGATTTTTTTAGAAAATTTAGCAGCCATGATTGCTAGATATCCAGACTTAGCAAATGTTGTGACTGTTATAGGGAATAATTCTTGGGCTTCCATTCCCTTGATAGCAGAAGGCAAAATAATTGGGGCACTGGGATTAAGCTTTACCACTGAACAAATATTTAACGAAGAAGACCGGGGATTTATGTTGACACTGGGACAGCAGTGTGCCCAAGCGATCGCTCGCGCTCAACTTTACGAAGCCGAAAAGACTGCCAGGGCCCAAGCTGAGACAGCGAACCGCATCAAAGATGAATTTCTCGCTGTCCTTTCCCATGAACTGCGAACTCCCTTGAATCCGATTTTAGGGTGGGCAAAGCTACTCAGAACCCGCAAGTTCGACGAACCCACGAAAATCCGGGCATTGGAAACAATCGAGCGGAATGCCAAGTTACAAACCCAATTGATTGGAGATTTACTTGATGTTTCGCGGATTTTACAAGGTAAGGTGAGGTTAAATCTTTATGCAGTGGATTTGAAAATAGCGATCGCATCTGCACTAGAAACAGTGCGTTTAGCAGCGGAAGCCAAATCAATTCAAATTCAAACGGTATTAAGTAATGATATCGGCAAAGTTCTCGGCGATAGCGATCGCTTACAACAAGTGATGTGGAATCTCCTCTCCAATGCCGTTAAATTCACACCCACAGAAGGAGTTGTAGAAGTCCGTCTAGAGCAAGTTGGGTTAGATGCTCAAATTCAGGTGATTGATACAGGTAAGGGAATCATCCCGGAATTTTTGCCCTACGTCTTTGATTACTTCCGACAAGCAGATGCTAAGACAACCAGAGTATTTGGCGGACTGGGATTAGGGCTGGCAATTGTGCGCCATTTAGTAGAACTTCACGGTGGTACGGTTCAGGCAGAGAGTCTGGGGGAAGGGCAAGGGGCTACTTTTACAGTCAGACTACCTTTGCTGAAAAATTCTGAGTTGCGAGTCAGCAGTGATGAGGCTTCTCAAGCAGAACTTAGTAATGACGACACATTACTTGCTGGAGTCCAAATCCTGCTTGTAGACGATCAAGCCGATGTGCGAGAATTTTTTAGCTTTGCCCTAGAACAATATGGCGCGACTGTAACCGCAGTTGAATCAGCAGCCGAAGCACTAGAAACACTAGCCCAATCCAAACCAGATATTCTGTTAAGCGATATTGGAATGCCCTTAATGGATGGCTACATGCTACTGCGCGAGGTGAGAAAATTACCACCAGAGCAAGGCGGGCAAATTCCTGCGATCGCATTAACAGCTTATGCTGGAGAAATTAACTACAACCAAGCAATGGCAGTAGGATTTCAAAAACACCTACCTAAACCCGTAGATCCAGTAGATTTAGCTACAGCGATCAATAAAATAATTCGTAATTCGTAATTCGTAATTCGTAATTTTTACCCTACATATAAATGTGCTTGGGAGCATAAATCTTGTTTCCCCCCTTACCAAGGGGGGATTAATTCGATTAAAGTCACAGCTAACTACTTTTAAAACATCCTCTTAACCTTATTTACGAGCAAGACTAATTTAGACATCTTTACCCCGGCTTGTCCCCCTAATTAAAGACTAACTTTCCTAATGTAAACTACGAATTACGAATTACGAATTACGAATTACGAATTACGAATTACCCAATGGGGCGATTACCAGGATTGACTGCATGGATATATTCACTACCCGATCCCGGTCTTCCTCGTTTATAGTAAGCTTCTTCAGGTTTACCCCATCCTAGCTGCAAAATCATTTCCAAAAAACTTGAATTTTCCCACTTACACAAACTTGCCCACTCTGTTCTCTGAACAATTCTTTCTACATCAGATGTGACAATTTGTTGGTATTGTTTACTATTATTAAAACTCAAGTATAAATCCATCCTCATAGAGACTTCATACCAAAATTCCACAATGGAATTTTTAGCAGCTTTTAATATCTCTAAGTCACTAGCAAGAGCTATTAAATCAGTATTTACTTCGGGATAGTTCAAGTTTTTACCCTTAACTGTCACCTCCCGCCAGATAATGCCTGAAACTTGATTTTCTTTTTGATAATCGTGAATTGCAGCTTTGAAATCTTGATAAGCTGTGAATTGTTGCAGCCCATCAGTCTTGATAAACTGGTCAATTACGGGATTGCCAGAGACTGTTATCTCTAACTTTAGGCGTTTTCCGTTGAGGCAAGCCTGGCGTTCGGCTGCCAAAACTTGAATTAGCTCCTGGGTCGTGTAAACCTTTGACATCAGAATACACTCTACTCTAGTTAGTCATTGGTCATTAGTCATTGGTCATTGGTCATTAGTCATTGGTCATTGGTCATTGGTCAATAGTTCTTCCTCCCCTGCCTCCCCTGCTCACCTTACTCCCCCCACTCCCGGTTGGTGAGCGAAGTCGAACCACATCTCCCCACTCCCTACTCCCAACCTACGCAAGTCAGTTCAATAATCAAAGCTGATCACTATATTATGCTTTGCCATCGGCAGAAATGTAGTAACAGATAGCACGAAAAACTAGGGCAGACCAATTTGGTCTACCCCATAACTTATCTGGCTAACTCACTACTGAACTCATTAAAAGCTCGTCGCTTTAGCTGTGCTGTTTCCGTGCGTGGTAATAAATCAAAGATTTTGCGAAATTGATCGTCTATTTCTTCAAAAGGTACTTGACCTTTTTTATTCAAAACTACCTCGCCTGCTTTATTAAACACCATGACTTGAGGAACAGCCCCAGAATAGTAATATCCTGGTTCTGTAGGGTCGTAAGTTTCTTTAGACGGGATAGTATCTACATTAATCGGCATAATCTCTGCTACCTGACCGTAGAATTCCTGTACCCGTGAGATAGAAATGGCATATCTTTTAGAATCACTGCTGTCATCTAAATAAAAAGCCAAAAATATCGGTTTATGTTTCGCTAAAGTTTGTGCGAGTGTCTGTCTGGGAGGAACCAATGAACCGTTGCCAGCATAAACAACGAAGATGTTGCCATCATATAAATCATTATCGAGACCAGCGTATGCAGGTTGCGTACTTATAATGAAAAGACTTACCAGCAACAACAGGCATTTGGACAACCACCTTTGCCAGCCAGTAATTTGTTTATGTAAAAAAAGAAATTTTGTGCTATTCATCAAAAGGAACCTTGCAAGCTACTACTTGTCGTGAGTTTGTGCTGAATTCGGCAAACTGGGCTGGATATGTAATTACGCCCACACACTATTTTTTAAGATAACGCCTACTGAGATTATCTCTTGTAAGTGGATGAGGTAGATGAACGGAGTTCTGAGGTAGATTAATGCAGTTCTAAGGTGGATTAATCCAGTTCCGAGGTGGATGAACGAGATTCTAACTCTCCCCTACCCCCTGCCCCTTGCCCCCTGCCCCTGCCCCCTGCCTCATTTCCTGCATCTTAATTTTAAGGCTGGCTTTTTCAGTCAGGATTCGCTAAACTCACGCATATTAAATTTGCAATTAAATACTTTCAATTAGCAACGCCAGAAGACTAGGATACCGATGTGGGAAACAAAATTCAATTTATAGATAGGCTGCGATTGGGTTTCGCGGTGTCAGTGGCAAAAAGTGTGACGTTTATAGTGCGATCGCTGCGTCTGGGTGCTGCTAGTGTATTACCAGGCTCGATTGCTCGTCGCATTGAACCCCGACTTTTACAATTATTGAGTCAGCAAGTTAAAAACGGTGTGATTTTAATTGCTGGTACTAACGGCAAAACAACTACAGCGCTGCTTTTATGTACAATCCTAGAACGTAAGGGTTATCGCGTCACTCATAATTCTACAGGTGCAAATCTGGAAAATGGCTTGATGACGGCGCTGTTAGAAAGCACCAACTTACTAGGTACGCTAAATACTGATTACGCCATTTTGGAAGTTGATGAAAATATTGTACCGAAAGTATTAGCGCCACTCCAGCCGCGAATCATTCTCTGTTTAAACTTGTTCCGCGACCAGCTTGATAGGTACGGCGAAGTAGATACAATTAGTAAGCGTTGGACAAAAGTTATTTCTACCCTACCAACAGAAACGGTCGTAATTCCTAATGCTGACGATCCAACTTTATCTAACCTCGGTCAGCAGTTACCGCAACGGGTGTTATTCTTTGGCTTAAATGAACCAGAACATTATCTAGAAGCTATTCCTCACGCTGTTGATTCTATCTATTGTCCCAAATGTGGACATTCTCTAGATTACAAGGGTGTCTATTTGTCTCATCTGGGAGATTTCACTTGTCCCAAGTGTGGTTTTACTAAAAGTAAACCGACTCTAGAAAGTAATGAATGGTCGCAAATTCTGGTTGGTTTGTACAACAAATATAATACTTTAGCTGCTGCTACTGCGGCTATTGAGCTAGGAGTTGATGAAGCAACAATTAGGGATACTATTAACAATTTTCAAGCTGCCTTTGGTCGTGCAGAAGATTTAGTAATTAACGGTAAACGAGTGAGGATATTGTTATCAAAAAATCCTGTGGGAACGAATGAAACCATTCGCGTAGTTACTCAAAGCACAGATAAAACCACACTGCTAGTATTGAACGATCGCACGCCCGATGGCACTGATGTATCCTGGATTTGGGACGTGGATACCGAGAAATTAGTCGAACGCGGCGGGACTTTAGTAGTGAGTGGCGATCGCGTCTACGATATGGCACTACGTCTACGTTACAGCCAAAAGTCCCCTGAGAGTAACTTAAATTTAATTGTGGAAGAAGATTTGCGACAAGCGATCGCAACTGCATTAGAGCATACACCAGAGAATGAAACTCTGCACATTCTGCCCACCTACTCAGCCATGCTAGAAGTGCGAGAAGTTCTGACTGGTCGGAAAATTCTTTAAATTGGGCAGTGGGGAGTAGAAATTAGAGAAATTTTTCCCATTCCCCAGTTCCCAACGCCCAATTTAATTACGAATTACGAACTTGTACTGAGCGAAGTCGAAGTATTACGAATTACGAATTATGAATATGAGTTCTCAAAATTTGGAATTAACAATAGGCTGGCTTTATCCGACGCTGATGAGTACTTATGGCGATCGCGGTAATGTAATTACTATAGAACGTCGCGCTCAGTGGCGGGGATACGATGTTAAAGTGTTACCCCTAGACCAAAATGCTACAGCCGCAGATATTAAAACTGTAGATGTCATAGTTGGTGGTGGCGCACAAGACCGTCAGCAAGAAATTGTCATGCGTGATTTGCAAGGTGCAAAAGCTGATGCAATGCGCGAAAAAATCGAAAATGGCACACCAGGTGTCTTTACCTGTGGTTCACCCCAACTGCTGGGACATTATTATGAACCAGGCTTGGGACAACGGATTGATGGTTTAGGAATACTCGATTTAGTTTCCGTCCATCCTGGTGAAAATACTAAGCGCTGTATTGGTAACTTGGTAATTGAAGTGACAGCTTCCCGTCTGGCGCAAGATTTAAAAGAGATGACAGGTACTACACCATATTTGGTAGGCTTTGAAAATCACGGTGGACGCACCAAGTTGGGGAAAGTGGAAGCTTTGGGGCGAGTGGTGTACGGTTTGGGAAATAATGGTGAAGATGGGACTGAGGGAGCATTTTATCAGAATGCGATCGCTACTTATTCCCACGGCCCTTTATTACCGAAAAATCCCTTTGTCGCCGATTGGTTAATTCAAACAGCATTGCGGCTAAAGTATCAACAGGAAATTACCTTAAAACCTTTAGATGATAATCTTGCTATACAAGCGCGGGAAGCGATGTTAAAGCGGTTGAAAGTAAGTTTACCAAGTGTTGCTGCGGCTAAAGTTTAAATTTTCATGTTTTTCTCGTTCCCTGATTTTCACAGGGAACGTAATTCCCCGGTTTCGGTTTCATATTGGGAAGGGGTGAAAAAGCCCCAACTCAGCCTTGAGTTCATGTTTCCTCGTTAACAACGACTAACCCCACACCGCAACGAGTCGCCGCCTCTGCTAACCGAGTATCAAGAGTTGTTAACGGCAATTGTAACCGCAACGCCAATTCTCAATAAGCTGCGTCATAAGCTGCTAAACCTTCCTGTCGTGCTAGCTTCAAGGTTGCATCCAACGCCTTTGCATCCGTAACTAAATCAACCTGAATTAACAGTGACTGTAACAAAGAAATAGCTTGCTCAGATTGTTCCTGTGTTATACGGTTACGTCGTTCAGCCACGACAAGGGTATTAGCAATCTCCAGCGACCAAATTCCTGGTACAAAAGCTTCAGAATATGGCATCATTGCGAGTATGGCATTAGCATAATCATCGTTTTCATCCACCAAACACCAGCTAATTGCTACAGAACAATCTAAAACAAACTGCATTAAAATCTTCGCCCCTCTTCAAGCATTTCGCGGATTGAGGTTTTATCTAAAGCTACTTCTCGCCGCAGTTGTTGCATTTTGGCAATTGCTTCTTGAATCAATTTTTTTGTCGTCGGCTTTCCCCAAGCGTTATATTGCAGTACAGTGTCATCGCATAATGCAAGGTCTGTTTTATCTAACGGCTGCACAACTACCACTACTTCTACAGATGTATCTTTATAATCAGTGGGTGTCTGAATGTGCAATATCCCATCTGTGCCAATATGCGTTCGCAATTTCTTCGTTTCCATTTTTACCCCCAGGAAATTATAGAATAGTAAAAATTTACCAAAATCTTTCAATTCATCTACGATTAAAGCTTTTCATACACTAGAGAAAAATTTATGCAAAGTTGGCCATCTTGGATTCCTACTCCCCGGTTTTGGGTAAATGCGATCGCTCTGATTTTGTTGATGATTGGTTTCCAGTATGCGATCGTCTATCTTTGGATAATTATTTCCATCCTAGCTCACTTCCTACCCCAGCCTATTTTTGTCAAGTTAGCGTATTTATTTAGTTTACTCGCCCAACTTTTTCCGATTGTGCTATTGGCATTTTTTCACCATTGGCTGCATCGATTTTTAGATAGCTTCTTTCCTGAGAGTAGACTACCAGAAACAGAGCTAGCAACAGGAGTTTTTCCTAGTTTTATAAGTTGGTGGGAAGGCTTATATGGCTGGTTGGTCAATATTCTCTCATCGGTAATAGCATTTGGTCTTATAATGCTTTTCTCGCCATCTCCTGACTTATTGAGTGTGTTCACTTTATTTAAAACTCAAGCGCAATCTCTGCTGATAGTCCCAACTATAATCAGAGTAATTGTTGCCGCTTATCTCTATCAATTTCAGTATTTAGTGCATCAGCGTTTGATAGCAGCAGGTAGACAATAGTATTCTGATAAAAATACCTGGCAAGAATATCTTCCAACAAGGGGCATTCCAAATGTTTAAAAACATATAATTTCTTAGTTTTCTCTCAAAAAAAGCATCAATATTTGACATAAAGCAAGAGGAACCGATGACTCAAGCCTTAGCCAAACAAGTAACATTTGATGAATTTATCGCCTGGTATCCCGAATCTTCAGACAGGCGTTATGAACTACATGATGGGGTAATTGTTGAAATGCCGAAGCCAACAGGGAAGCACTCAGAGATAGCTGGATTCATCAATGGTTCTTTGTTTATTGAAATCACCCGTTTGTCCATCTCTTGCTTTATCCCTAAAGAATGCGTCATCAAGTCAGTTAACACTGATTCCGGTTATGAACCAGATGTCATCGTTATTGATAGACAAGCTGTTAGGGATGAACCACGCTGGAAAAAAGAATCCATCATCACGCAGGGTACTTCCGTCAAGTTGGTTGTAGAAGTTGTTTCAACCAACTGGAGTGATGATTATGCTTTAAAGCTAGAAGATTACGAGTCTTTGGGCATTCCTGAATATTGGATTGTAGACTATCTAGGTTCAGGTGGTAGGCGCTTTATTGGCAATCCTAAACAACCAACAATCTCTATTTACCAATTAATTGAAGGTGAGTATCAAGTTAGGCAATTTAGGGGAAATGACCGCATTCAGTCGCTAGCGTTCCCAGAGTTAAATTTAACTGCTGAACAGATTTTTCAGGCTGGAGAAGTCGCGTAATTTAGGTGGCTAAGGTTTAAATTTTTATATATAGCGCTTCTGGGTTGAGTGCAAGTATAGACCTAACCCCCAACCCCTTCCCTACAAGGGAAGGGGAGTAATATTCAAAGCCTCTCTCCTTTTAGGAGAGAGGTTTGGAGAGAGGTCAAAGTGTATTGCATTCACAGATTGAGGTTTTACTTAACGCTAAAGCAAGAGGAAAGTATGACGCAAACCTTACGCAAACTAGTAACATTTGATGAATTTATCGCTTGGTATCCAGAAAACTCACAACGACGCTATGAACTGCATGACGGAGTAATTGTTGAAATGGCTCCTCCCACAGGCGATCATGAACAGATTATTGGATTTTTAGTTGGGGAAATAGTTACAGAATACAAACGTTTAAAACTACCTTATTTCATCCCCAAAACAGCTTTTATTAAACCGACTCAGAGTGAAGCAGCTTACTCACCAGATGTACTTTTGTTGAATAACTCTAAACTCTAATTTAGTAAATGAACCTCTGTGGAAAAAAGAATCTACTATAAGCCAAGCGGCATCAATTCCTTTAGTAATTGAAGTGGTAAGTACCAACTGGCGAGACGACTATTTTACCAAAGCAGGTAAATACGAAGAAATCGGAATACCTGAATATTGGATTGTAGACTATCTAGGTTTAGGTGGTAGGCGCTTTATCGGCAATCCTAAACAACCAACAATCTCAATTTACCAACTAATTGAAGGCGAGTATCAAGTTAGGCAATTTAGGGGAAGCGATCGCATTCAGTCGCTAGCGTTCCCAGAGTTTAATTTAACTGCTGAACAGATTTTTCGGGCTGGAGAAATTTAGAAGCACACATACTCTTTGAGTAAAACTAATATTAAAGCTACAGGGGCATTTGCAGCGTTTGTGCTTGTATTACTTCTATTCTTTTATGGAGTCCCAGCATCCGAGAATTCAGATAAGCCCAAGCCTATTTCAGATGCAAAGACAACCATTACAGCGATCGCCAGCGTGAATCAACAGAGCGATCGCTCCACTCCAACATCTTACTGTTCTTCACCTTTTTCCTGAAGGAGCGATCGCCAATCTGCAATCGCCTTTTCTGTCCACAGCCAATTTTTAGCTAATTTATCAACCTGGAAATTGACTGAATCAGACTTGAGAACGGTTTGCCGCAACTTGATCGCTTCATTAAGATACTGTGTCTGCTTACCACTAGATTGACTAAGTGCAGATTTATACAATCCAAGAGCCAAACCAGCGTATGAAGTTAAAGCATCTTCAGGAACTGCTGTCTTTGAATTTGTATTTTGTTCTTTGAGAGCTAAATTCAAAGCCTTGAACCAAGAGTCATTGGCTCGATTTAGATTGCCTTCTGCGTAGTAGGCAAATCCTAAAGCGTTATTATACAAAAGCGATTCTGGTTTAGCTTTTGCAGCAGTTTCCCAGTAACGGCGGGCATCATCGACGCTATAGTTATTGTCTCCAGTCTCAATAGACTGCCAAGCTAATCGTCCCTTATAAAAGTTGACAGATGGATCGTCAACTTGCTTACTTGGAACGAGTTTAAGGGCAGTTTCCGCCGCAGCTAGTGCGCCACGATTGAGTAATTCTTCTACAGCCAACAACCCACGTTGTAAATCGCCCTGGCTCAATTTTTCTGTGGCGGTGGCGGTGACAATTCCAGTGGCTGCTGTCTGTAAATCGATATTTTGCTGCTTTTGAATGAGTGAAGACTCAGTGGGAATTACTGGGATGTTAGGCAGAGTTGCCTGCTGGGATCGATTTTGCCACCACCAATTTAAACCGATCGCAGCTGCTAACGCACTGATCCCCACAATACCCACAATTGGCCACAACTTGCGGCGTTGGGTACGATGTCTTGGTAGGGATGGTTGCGAACGCGAAAACTCAGAATTTTGCCGATTTCCTTCAAATTTACCAGTAATTGGAGGTGGTGCTGGGACTTCTCCCCACAAATCTCCTTCTTCTTCTAGAGAAGTCATTTCTTCTGAAACCTGGCTTTGCTGAAAATTATTTTCTGGAATTTCTCGATCCAGTTCAGTTGCAGCTTTTTGGTTATCTAGCTGACGAAACAAATCCGAAACTATCGCAGAATCTTCTTCATAACTTGGGTCATCATACTCAATTTCATCAACGAGATCGCCCCAAGTATCCTCACCCAGCCAGTCCAACCCAGAAGAGTCATGCGCCAAACCAGCAGGAATCATTTCTTCCATTCCTAAAGGCATATCGCTATCATCTGCGTTGGCGTAGCCCGTCGTAGACATCGCAGAATACATCGTGGAAGTTATTCCTAAAGGTGAACTATACTGGTTCCGTGAGTCTGTACTTTCGGATACCTCAATTTCTTCACTGAGAAAACCGTCAGATTCTGGCTGGAGATATAAAATCGGTAATGCCCAGTACATCTGGTGAGAACCATAAGCAGAAATTAATCCTTGGCGTACCCGACTAACGCACAAATCTACTGGATATCCCTGACTCAAGTTGCGGTAAAACAATTGCGTAAGTGTCAGTGCCACTTCATCAGGAATGCGTTCTGACATAGCCAAAACGCTTCTAATTCCGCGCTTCACCAGACTTTCTGCCAAATTACGTTCACCCGTATCTCCAGAAGGATCGGATGCAGCTGTGTACGCCCCCAAGCAGGAATTAAACACTGCCATTTGAATATTATTGTTGACGAGCAAACCCGCCAGATCGTCTCCACTCAAGATTTCCGTTAAGCCAGTTCTGCGACTAACAAGATAAATTTCTCCGCCATTGCCGCCTAAGTTACTATGACCAGAGTAGTGGAGAACTTGGTATCTGCCTTGTTCTAAAGCTTGCGTCAGTTCTTCCCGTCCTGGTTGGTCTAATACAGTAAGTTCAATTTCTGGGAACCGATTGTTACCTTCAGTAAGTCGTGATGTTTGACGGTGAAGTTCCGCTTGCAGTTTGATCGCTTCCTGTTTCTGTAAGTCAAGACGCACTTGATCTGAGGGAGAAGCAATTACCATCAATACTTTCACACTACCTTGTTCTCGTGATGTGAAAGTATTGTGCGTAGGCGTAGCCCCCCGCAGGGATCGCAAAGGAGAACCCCCCAAAATCCCACTTTGGAAGCGAGAAAAAGCCACATAAGGCCCAGTAGCCAGGGGGCGATCGCCTGCGTGCATCACTTCCCAAGGCAGACGAGCTAACCTAGTGTCCTTTAGCCCCAAGCGTAAGCGTAGTACTTGTTGGTGGTTCTGGGCAATCCCTTGAGCAGTAATCCAACTATCTCTGAGAGTGCCTTGAAATAAGGCGTTATAAAATTGTTGACCCAACGCCACCAAGTTTACAGAGTTTCTGGCGATATTGCTTTCGTGCCCACCAGATGTAAATTGATCTCCCTGCAACACCGACTTCAACGGGTCATTCATCAAATGCCCAGCAGCTATCAACCAATCAGCTATAGGCCAAGTCACCAATTCTTCTGCCAATGGGACCCCAGGCGCGACTTGTTCCGTCCGCACCAAGTAGTCATTTTGCCCTACTGGGGTTACGGAAATGTGAAATTCCTGGGTCACAACTTCTCCTGTCCGCCTCCTAAATCTGGTTTGAAACGCGAAAGTTTCAAGTCGATTTGCTCCCTCTGATAACTTAGATGCATCCCACCCCTGAATGTTTCTGATTCGGTGTTGTTTTGCTTTTTCTGCCTTTACAACTTTATCCGGATCGGATTACTTGGATCTAGAACACTTAATTGGTAGATGCACCTTGATCTTCAACTCCCCTAGTTGGCTAACACCCACTGGGGGTTTTTTTCAATTTTGGCAAACAACAGCAACTTTTAACGCAGATATTCTTCACCAAAAAATAGTGCTTAATCCTAGAATACTTGATTACTAGATAGATGTCCCTTGATTTTTAACTCCCCTAATTCAGTTAGGGACTTCCAAGAAATAAATTATCCATCTTGTGGGGTGGGCATCCTGCCCGCCCTAAATATGGGACGGGTGAGACACCCATCTCACAAGAATAATTTGGGATGTTTTTTATTTAGAAGTCCTTTAATCTCTACTAGAGTTTCGTTGACACATCTTTCTAATCAATACTGCGTAGGTTTTGCCTAAAAAATCAATCCAGGGTAGGTTGGGTTGAGGAACGAAACCCAACATTTTCAGGACTTTGTTGGGTTTCACGACCTTCAACCCAACCTTGTATCTTAGAAAGAGTAGTATTGCCTTTCTAGTAAATTTATCCGGAGCATGGTGGTTAAACCTAGAACACTTAATTGGTAGATGCACCCTGATAACTAGCTCCCCTGGTTGGCTAACACCCACCGGGGGTTTTTTTATGAAGGAAGCAAGCAGCAATCATTTCTGACGCATCAAATTTTTAAGGCAAACTGGTTATTTAATTGGTAGATTCACCCTGATAACTAGCTCCCCTAGTTCCCTAACACCCATTGAGGATTTTTTTCTGGCGATCGCCAATTTATTCGGTAGATTGCTCTTTAAGAATCTCTGCTTTTAATCCTCATATAGGCTACCACCTTCTGAATTCGCGCCAGTAGCCCAATGAGTATCATTTACAGATAAACGAGATTCTGAAGGATTTTAGCTTCAGTTGACACCAATGCCTGATAACTAACCCCTCTGTTTGGCTAACACTCTTTGAGGTTTTTTTCTGGTGAGCAAACAATAACTTCAACCTCTGCTATTTTATCCGGTAGCGACCCATTTACTTTAGAAAAGATGATTAATAGATGCACCCTGATAACTCACTCCCCTGGTCGGCTAACACCCACTGGGGGTTTTTTTCTAGTTAAGTAAGCGTAGCCCGTCCTAGACATGGCCATTAACCCTGATTTTTGCCATTTTCCCCGGAAGATACTCGCTGTCCCTAGAAAACATTAATGGTAGATGCACCCTGATAACTAACTCCCCTAGTAGACTAACATCATCTGGGGGTTTTTTATTTTAAAAAATAATTAGCCTTTATCCAAATTATCCGGAGTATGGTGTTAAACCTGAGAACACTTAATTGGTAGATGCACCCTGATAACTAACTCCCCTAGTAGACTAACATCATCTGGGGGTTTTTTATTTTAAAAAATAATTAGCCTTTATCCAAATTATCCGGAGTATGGTGTTAAACCTGAGAACACTTAATTGGTAGATGCACCCTGATAACTAACTCCCCTAGTAGACTAACATCATCTGGGGGTTTTTTATTTTAAAAAATAACTAGCCTTTATCCAAATTATCCGGAATATGGTGTTTAACTTGAGAACATTTAATTGGTAGATGCACCCTGATAACTAACTCCCCTGGTTGGCTAACGCTCATCGGGGGTTTTTGTGTAAACACGTAGCAGCTTGTCTTAGACATCGCCCCAGCATTTTCTGCTGATGTAACTAGAATGCACCACTACTCTTGTTGTTACTGCTGCCAGGATAGAGCATAACCTGCTCACTCAATTCCTGAATCGCTTTCTTTTTATTGTGAGCTAGAGATGCCACATCAAAATGATTGCTATGATATTTAATCACATTCTTAATTTTTTTTCTATATTTTGGCGTTTAACTATTTGTCTGCTAGCGATCGCTACTTTCAGCTTCCGAATCAGAGTGTACTAAAAGCTCTACCTACCAAAAAACATAGAAAAAGAAGCACGAAAATACCCTGGATAAGGGTTTCAGCTTTAAGTTGACACTAATAACCAGCGATATGGTAATATTTCATGGCATTATGCTAAAAAACTTTGCTTAGAATAATCAAAGAGTAGCCAACCCATGAGTTTAGCTGTAATTAAGTTCTCTTCAGAAGAGTGCGGCATCTGCCACAAAATGTCTTTTTACGACAAAAAGGTGGCTGAAGAACTGGGTTTAGAATTTATTGATGTGAAAATGCAGGATACGACTGCTTACCGCAAGTATCGCAAGATTTTATTAACTCAGTATCCCGATAAATCAGAAATGGGATGGCCTACTTACATCATCTGCAATTCTCCAGAAGGGGAATTTCAGATTGTGGGTGAAGTAAAAGGAGGTCATCCCAAAGGGGAGTTTAGAAGCCGTCTGCAAGAGGTTCTGGATTCTACAGCTAATCAGAAGTGACATACTCCCACACTGACTGCAAGCAGTACAGTGTGGGCTTCTCACCCAAT